>JACZWC010000028.1 GCA_022572355.1 Bacteroidota bacterium
GACCATGCATAGGTCAGTGTTCCTGTGCCGCCTGCGGCGGTTACTGTGGCTGTTCCATCTGTGCCTCCATTACACAGTGGCTCGGTAGTTCCTGTAATGCTCGCTGTTAATAATGCTGGTTCGGTTAGCGTAACAGTAGCTGTTGCTGTACAGCCATTGGCATCGGTGACAGTTACTGTATACAATACGCCAGCACTAAGTCCTGTGCCGGTTGTTCCCGTTCCCCCTGTTGGTGACCATGCATAGGTAAGTATTCCCGTTCCTCCTGCGGCTGTTACTGTGGCTGTTCCGTCGGTGCCTCCATTACACAATGGGTCCGTGCTGCCGGTGATTGATACTGTTAACAATGCTGGATCGGTTAGAGTAACAGTGGCTGTTTCTGTACATCCGTTGGCATCGGTGACGGTTACCGTATACAATATTCCTCCTGATAGTCCTGTGCCTGTTGTTCCCGTTCCCCCTGTTGGTGACCATAAGTAGGTCAGGGTTCCTGTGCCGCCTGCGGCAGTGACTGTAGCTGTTCCATCGGTGCCTCCATTACACAATGGGTCCGTGCTGCCGGTGATGCTCGCGGTTAAGAGTGCTGGGTCGGTCAAAGTAATAGTAGCCGTTGCAATACATCCGTTGGCATCGGTAACGGTTACTGTATAAAGAATTCCTCCAGACAATCCTGTGCCGGTTGCTGTTGTTCCTCCTGTGGGTGCCCATGAGTAGGTCAGTATTCCCGTTCCGCCTCCTGCTGCAACTGTAGCATCTCCATCGGCTACTCCATTACATGACGGATCGTTGCTCACTGTGATGCTGGCTGTTAACAGCAATGGTTCTGTTAAGGTAACAGTGGCTGTTGTAACACATCCATTGGCATCGGTGACAGTTACTGTATACAATACGCCAGCACTGAGTCCTGTGCCTGTTGTTCCCGTTCCCCCTGTTGGTGACCATGAGTAGGTCAGTGTGCCTGTGCCTCCTGCTGCTGTGACCGTGGCATCTCCGTTGGCGCCTCCGTTACATGTTGGGTCGGTGCTGCCCGTAATGCTCGCGGTTAAAAGTGCGGGGTCAGTTAAAGTAATATTGTCCGTAGCGATACATCCATTGGCATCGGTAACGGTTACTGTATATAAGATACCGGCAGAGAGTCCTGTTCCTGTTGTTCCCGTTCCTCCCGTTGGTGACCATGAGTAGGTCAATGTGCCTGTTCCACCTCCAGCAGTTACCGTGGCTGTTCCGTCAGTGCCTCCATTACAAAGCGGGTCGGTGCTGCCGGTGATACTCGCGGTTAACAGTGCGGGGTCGGTTAAGGTAATATTGTCCGTAGCGATACATCCATTGGCATCGGTGACAGTTACTGTGTATAAGATGCCTCCTGAAAGTCCTGTTCCTGTAGTTCCTGTTCCTCCCGTCGGTGACCACGAGTAGGTCAGTGTTCCTGTTCCGCCTGCAGCAGTTACGGTAGCTGTTCCGTCAGTGCCTCCATTACACAGTGGGTCCGTGCTGCCTGTGATACTCGCTGTTAACAATGCTGGGTCGGTCAAAGTAATAGTAGCTGTTGCAATACATCCATTGGCATCGGTAACCGTTACTGTATATAAGATACCTCCCGAAAGTCCTGTTCCTGTTGCTGTACTTCCTCCAGTTGGTGCCCATGAATAGGTCAGTGTTCCTGTGCCTCCCCCTGCTGCAACTGTAGCATCTCCATCGGCTGCTCCATTGCACGTTGGATCGTTGCTCACCGTGATGCTGGCTGTTAGAAGCGGTGGCTCAGTAAGTGCTACACTGGCCGTTCCAACACAAAGGTTAACATCTGTTACCGTCACCGCAAATGTTCCAATACACAGGCCACTAATACTTGAAGTCGTTGGCCCAGTTGACCATACATAGTTATAAGCTGGACTTCCACCTGAAACAGAAGAGCTCACACTTCCTGTGCAAATGCCATTACAAAGCAGATTCGTACCGACCAATGTTACAGTTGGTTCTGTAAAAACAGTTACTGTCGTTGACGCAACTGCTGAGCATGCCCCCAAGGTGACAGTTTGAGTCACTGTAAATGTTCCCGTTGTTGTGTAAGAATAAGATGGATTTTCAACAGTAGAGGTACCCATAGCATCTCCAAAATCCCAGCTAAAAGTTGCACCACTCGACCCCGGTGTACCTGTATTGGTAAATGTAAAACTGTTACCTGTCAAGCAAGCTGACAAAGGGCTGGGTGTAAAACCCGCAACAGCACCCGGGCCAACTCCTATCACAATTGATGTAGTGGCCTGACAGCCATTAATATCTGTTACCGTAACATCGTATGTACCTGCGCATACCGGATTAAGATCCTGAGTAGTTTGACCACCACCCCAGGAATAGGTGTACGGTGAAGTTCCCCCCGACGGAGTAAGGTCTACAGATCCATCACATGCACCCGGGCACGATTCATCAATTCCGGTAATAGCCACAGCAGGATCTGGATTCACAACGATGATCATTACCGCCGTGGCAGTACACCCTGATAAGATTACATTTTGAGTTACTGTGTAAGTGCCTGCAGTTGTGTATGTGTAAGAAGGATTTTCTGCCGTGGAAGTACCCATTGCGTCTCCAAAATCCCAATCGAAAGTCGCACCACCGGCTGTTGTAGTTCCAGTATTTACAAAATCATAACTATTGCCTGTCAAGCATTGATTCCCATTATAAGTGAATCCAGCAAGAACTGCACTGCCAGAGTTAATCACCACGCTTGCTGTACTTGTACAACCGTTAGCATCTGCTACTGTGACATTATAAGTACCGCTGCAAAGCCCCGACAAATCTTGTGTCACCTGACCACCCGGCGACCATGAGTACGTGTAAGTTCCTGTTCCTCCAGCAGGTGTAAGATCTGCAGAACCATCACATGCCCCGGCACATGACTCATCCACACCGATAACTCCCGAAGTTAAAAGCGGAGGTTCAATAATTGTAACCTGCGCCGTGTTGCTGCATCCATTTACATCCGAAACTGTAACCGTATAGGTGCCAATAGAAAGACCCGTTGCAGTGGCTCCTGTCTGACCTCCAACAGACCATGCATAAGTGTAAGGCAACACACCATTACTAGGTGTTGCAGTAGCATTTCCAGTAGATGCACCATTACACAAGACATCATTTTGGGTCATTACAATAGTTATCTGTGGAGGTTCTGTAATAACAATATCCATGGTTGCAGGACAACCATTGTTATCAGTTACCGTGAGCGAATAAGTTCCGGCAGTTAGTCCCGACAAGGTATTTGAACCCATCACATTACTAACATTCTGCAAAACGTTTCCCCCGGAATCTTCCCAATTGTAGTCCCAAGGTGAAGCACCATTTCCTGTGGCTGTGATGGACCCATTGTTACCACCAAAACAAGTGACCATTGTAAGAAGTGTATCCGGAGCTGGACAACACGTAAGAACTGCATTAAATACATAATCGGGATCGTTTTCGCAGGCAATACTGGTCCAATCTCCGGATTCCCCATCTGCTAAAGAATTAATTGTCATGGTCAGATCATCACCTTCAATACATAGGTTTGGTGGATTGGTGGTTATGTCCCAGCAAAATGTCCATGGACCTGTACAATTATCTCCATAATTATCTCCAGGATCATTTGGACTATTTGACCCAGGCCCAGAGGAACTTGATTCATAGAAGAATCCGGGGCCAAAGGTAGCTCCCGTAGCGTCACTGGTTACACTTGAATACCAGCTCCACGTTCCATTTCCATCACATCCGGCAGGTGCACTGCTCGGTGTCAATGTACTCAGGTCCCATCCTGGGCCAAAGCTTGGTACCACCCCATGCAGCCAATTGGCGGATTGCTGGTCAAAAGTAAGTATGGTATAGCAGAATGTAACTGTTTGCCCCGCCTGATACGTGCCATTTACGGGTGGTGCGGAAGCTGTTAAAGAGGAGCTTGAATTACAGATGCCACAGTTATTATTATTTTGCAGGGTGAGATCAAAGTCACCGACATCTGTATCTGTTGCTCCACTTATTTGTAGCCAATACGTCTCTCCAACCGTGATCGGTTCGATGGTTCCACTAACAGTTCCGCCTGATCCATTCAGACATCCTATGCCAGCTAAACTGTTACAGTTAGAACCAGTATATACACCGACACTCGGAAATCCCAGGCCACTGATGCTTATATCAATCGAATTACCGGTTGCGGTAAATTGTACCCAGATGTCGGCAGAAAAAGTTGGCAGGTCTCCTGAAGGTGAACAACCAGTTTGATAGATGTAAGGATTTTCTGGTGTTGCTCCAGTATTTGTCAGGCAATAAGTAATAGGTGTGCCCAATCCATCGCCACCTCCCTGGCAGCCATTTGGTGTTGGCAAGGTCCCTAAATCACAAGCATTGGCACAGTCATCAGGAAGGGGTGAGCAAAAAGGCGTTCCTCCAGTCGATGCACAATCACCTGTTCCAGCAGGAGAACATGATATGATCGCTTCCCAACCGTCAAAAGTTCCCGATCCATCTGAGGTAAAAACGAATGTCAAGCACCCATTTGTAGAAGATACACTACCGGGAGAAGTCCCGGAAAATGTTCCGATCAATGGATCTGATGTAGTGGACCCGTCATATATTGTAAGGAAATCAAATCCGCTTTCAACTTGCCAGGAGGTAAAATTTATCGTGATCTCTTGTCCTGGATCGGCACAAAATGTCATTTCATAATTCTCTCCATTTGTATAATCACATGAAGGCCCTCCACATTGCCCCTGACTATCGAAAAAATTCCCCGTGCAGCCTGTAATTGTTCCATTATTACCCATATTGAAATTCTGGGCCAGCCCAAGCGTACCAATGAGCATAAAAAATAATATGGAAAGAATACTGTGTTTCATTATTTGATTTTCACAGGTTTATGCTTTTCCAAAATATTGCCACTGCTGTGTAGGATAAAAACAACGTTCATATTTTCGGTAAAATCTTCAGATTTCACCAAGCCGGATTTAATTGGAGTACCGTATTTGAGATTTAATTCCTGTGCAGACAATAATTCAATTTCCAATCCCGTATCAAACTTTAAGGTTCGCCTAGCATCGAGAAATCTATACGAGCCCATATTGGCTTTCTTAAATGCAACCAGATAAGGCTGAAGGTTAGATACGTTTCCCTGCTGGGTAATAACAATTCCTAAATCTTTTTCAATTGTTATTGACTCTGGATCCTGAGCATAAGCAGAAATATAGCAGCAAGATGTAAACAGCAGTATTGTGAAGTGCTTAAGGCCTTTGTGTGAGAAAGTTATCATGCCATGGTAAATTTGTCCAAAGAATTGGGCTTTTCTCAAAGATAAGGAAACCAATGCTTAATCAAAAGAACCAGCTCCTTATTTAATAGACAATTTCAGCGAGCTTATCCCCTATCCCCCAATATGAGATCACGGTTGCTTTTTTCATAAATAAAAGAGCTTGATTTTCTTCAAACAATGCCGCTAATCGTTTAGTAGCGTAATCACTTGATTCCCAATCGGTTCGCTGCTACCTGACGGTTGTTTCTTGCCAATTCAAAATCGGGATTGATATTCAGAGCAGCATTACATGCTTTTAGCGCTTCTTTGAAATTACCGAGTCTGTTATAAGCAGTGCAGATGTTGTTGTAAGCCATGCTATTATTTGGATCTAACTCTATCGCTTTGAAACAAGCCCAGATGCACCCTTCAAAATTACCTGCCCGGTAATAAGTCACGCCTAAGTCAATGTAATTATTTGGAGTTGGTTGATTTTCAGCTTGTCTCTCGGCAGCTTCTACAGGTGTCAGCTCCATCTGTTCCTGTACAAAGAATTCCACCCGAGGCGTTTTACCAATCATAGCCGTGTCTATATAAACAATACCCACCAGGACCCTCTCCCAGTACAATTGATTGCTATCAGCATCCAGGGTATCGATCATGCCATAATGATAGTACTTCAATCTGACTGAATCTGCAATGACAGTATCAAAAGAGTGAGGTAAAAAATGCCTGTTGGCCAATAGTGCATTGTCCTGCAATTGAATGACCAGCCTACTCATATAGGATGGTAATATTTCCGGTGTCACCCTACATTCAGGAAATGGTACCTGGTTCTCTTCCCACCGAACGGGATAGCGATCGAACCAAAGCCTGAAATCCAACCGTGGATGATAAGGAGCTACCATTTTAGGAGCCCGATTTACCGAGCCAGCATTGTATGGAAATTCAAGTGTTTTCCATCCTGTAGAATCATATTTACATTCCACTTCCATTTCATATCTTATGGGATCAATTGGCCCAAAAAGATGATAGCGGCTCGCTATATGAAAGGACTGAGTAAACTTCTGAACCTCGGCCAATCTCGTTTCATAGACACCTCTGCCCCCGGCAAACATCATAAACTCTATTATTGAAAAACAAAAGATTACACAGGCCCATGGATAAATCCACCATTTTGGCACGGGGATGGCCACGCTTGCCAAACGACCCTGTATTCTCCTGCCTAAAACCGGTATGAGCCGAAGGTCTTCATCGGTCAATAAGAACAGTTGAATACACAGCGTGGTGAAGTTGAATATGCCGTAGTTGGCTGTTAACAGAATGAGGACTTGAAAGACAGTAAAGACTACGAATGCCACTCTTCTCGGCCATTTCCCCGCAAAAATAAAGGCAGAAACGAGGATCTCGACGATCATGGTCATGCCCGTTTCAAATTGATGCCAACTGTCGGACATAAAATGAAATTTCCAGCCCAAAAAGGTTGGTATGGGGGCGGTTTCATAGTAATGACTCATAGCGGTTAGGCTGGACCAGGAACCCGGGCCCCAGAACAATTTCGCTACGCCTGATTCAATGTATATGCGAAAGAGCAGCCACAGGAACAGAAAGGTGGCAATCTTGTCTGCACCAGCTTTAAAGTTCTTGAAGAACCATCCGCTCGATGGTAAAAGGACCGCCAAAAAGGTGGTTTCCAAAATAAGTGAGTCCCATTGAAAGGAAAACAGCTCCTGCCCCACCGCTGTATAGCTCAGGTACAAGGGAAAAATCAGGATAAGTGATTTACGCGACTGGAATCCGGCAACTACAAAAAAGGAAAGAACGAGCCCAAAAATCGTCCCGGCCAAAATGGAGAAATCACTGTTGAACCAAAGCAAGAAACTAGGACAGCTTTGCAATTTATCCAAAAGGCCTATATCAGGTGCATTGAATTGCTGGATGAATTCCACTACGGGAATCAATCCATCCACTCCCAATAATCTGCTACTCTGCTCAAAGAGATTGTAGAAGTTGAATACATGGACAACTCCTAATAGCTGAATAAAGAGGGCTGTTATGCGAGTTCTGGATTCCATTGGTCAATTGAGAGATGAAAGGTAGAATAGAATTTGGATTTATTCAACGAAGATAATTAACCTTGATTATCAAATTCACTCCTTTTCGGTTCCTGAATCTATTCTACCTTTTATTAATGAATGGTCTGGAGGGGAACCAGGGTTTAGGCTTCTTTTTAATGCTGATATTTCGGCATTGATTTTTCCATTACATAGTTTCTTTAAAGGCAAGCTAAAAGGGAAATCCGAAAGCTATCGGATGGTAAAAGGAAATCCACAGTGATTAGACCAGGTTTAGTTTGAGGAAGGATTTGAGAAATGCCTTTAACCATATAAATTAGCGGACCAAGGTGAAGTCCCCATGTTCTTTGATCGGAGTATCATCAGTGTGGCTACCAGTGAGCAAATACACAAATACCGCTGAATTTAGTGCTTTCCCCTTATATTTCCCATCCCAACCGGCCTGAGGGTCGTTAGCCGAAAACCTATTATTCTCAAAAACCTTGTTACCCCAACGATTATAAATTACAAGGCTCAAACTCTCAATGCCTTTCCCCTGAATAAAGAAGCGATCGTTTTCACCATCGCCGTTTGGTGAGAAAATATCAGGAATAAATAATGAATATGAACAAACATCAGACGAGATTGTAATATTCACCGTGTCAGAATGATTACAACCATTAGAATCCATTGCAATGACCCAATACGATCCCTGAGAACTTCCGGTAAATGTTTGTCCCGATGATCCATCCTGCCACAAATAGCTGCTAAAACCGCCACCTGCATCAAAAGTAGTATTGGCCTCTTCACATAAAATGATATCAGTACCCAGATCTACAATGCTGCTTCCCACCCCTATTACAATAATGGTATCAGAGGCAGAATTCCCACAGCTATTCGTTGCCAGCACCCAGTAGATGCCGGGAGCACCCACAAAATAGACAGAGTCTGTTGAGCCTCCCAGCCAGACAAAAGTGTTACTGTTGTCACCCGCGTTAAGTACAATAACGTCTCCTGAACAGATAACGGTGTCGTTGCCCAAATCTACAGCTACGGATGTATCAATAATGCTCAGCAAAACCGAATCAGTCGAAGTACAACCCATACTGTCCGTAACTTGAACCCAATACGCGCCCGCTAATGTGGATGTGAACGTTTGGGCAGACGACGCATCTTGCCACAAATAGCTTACATACCCCGGACCCGCATCAAATATAATGTTAACACCTGCGCAGGCAGTGGTATCGTTACCAAGATTAACCTCTACAGAATTAAAGACAGTTATGACTACAGTATCCGTTGCGTAACATCCTACACTGTCCGTAGCCACTACCCAAAATTCACCGCTTGTTGCAGCAAGGAGATCCTGATTTGAAGAAGCATCCTGCCATTCATAACTGGTAAATCCACTCCCCGCACTCAGCGTGAAACTAGCCCCGGGACAAATGCTGGTATCATTTCCCAAATCCACTGCCGCATTTGACGCTGCTACAATTTCGATGGTGTCCGTAGCTGTTGTTCCACAGGAATTTGTGATCGTTACCCAGTAGGTACCTGGGAACCAGGTTGTGAACGATTGATTCGTAGAATTATCCTGCCACACATATTGATCAAAGCCACCTCCGGCATCTAAGGTCACAATATGGCCGTCACAAACTACCGTATCATTTCCCAGATTGACTGTAATCGCGGAATCTGCCACTGTCAAGAAAACGGTATCCCTCGCCACACAACCTACACTATCAGTAACCTTCACCCAATATTCACCTAGCATGCTTGCTGTTAATACTATGTTAGTGCTGCCATCCTGCCACTCATAATTTGTAAATCCGAATCCAGCATTAAAAATAACGCTGTCTCCAGTGCAGATGGCCGTATCAGCTCCAAGATCAACCGACGGTGGAGAATTCACCATAATTAGGATTGTATCAAAGCTTACCGCACAACTAGTTGTCATCTTCACTATCAAGTTTGCCAGGCCTGAATCAGAAAAGTTCAGGGTTGCAGAGCTATCTGTAAATGAGGTAATATTTGCTCCACCTATGACTTCCCACTCAACCGTTCCAGACGAGCAATTTACACCCTCCAGAGAGTAGACAGTTGAAGTATCAAGAGGGCATACTAGAACAGGCCCTATAATTTCAGGCGCATCCGTATCAAAGTAACTGTCAATAAAGTTAGGGAGTCCATGTGTGCTGTATTCTCCACCTAGATAGAAGCCATTTAGGACAAAATTACATGCGGTTCCTACAGCATTGGGATTGTTAATTACTCCGAGATAAGTAGTTATATCATGCGCTAGATAAATCCTTCCATCTGGTCCTATTTGTAAACTCCCCAAAGCCCCTGACCAGGTATATAGGTCGGTTTCTGATTGTGCGATAATCAATGAGTCTCCAGAGGAGATGTCAAACTGAATAAGTTTTTCAGATACACACCATTCAAAACCCGCGACATAGAGCAAGGAGCTGTTTGGCGAAAAACTCAGGCCAAATGGACAGGGATACGAAGGCAGTTCAACGGCATTCGATACAACACCGGTTGATGGGTTAAAGTCAAACAATTCGGTAGAGTATAAAGTGTCGAAGTCCATCACTGCAATAGCCAGCTTCTTTCCATTGGGTGACGCCTTTAAGGTTCCCATTGCCGTCCAGTCATCACCCGAGTGCACTCTTCCAACACTTGATATTACGGTATCACTGATTCCTGCACTGGTGACGAGCCAGGCATAGAAGTTATTTGTATTCCATTCGTGCGAGAGAACCCAATAGTCGACGCCATTGCAATGTCTGACACCGGTAAGTTTTTCCGTTGCAGGGTTCAGCATAGGCTGATTTTTAGTCGTCACATCTCCGAGTCCTGCATTCAGGGTCATGTCAACTACAGAATAGTGTATTCCACCCCCCGGACCAACAATCCAATACGGCGCGGCCGTGAATATAAAGTGTTTAGAGGTGTCGCCGGGCCAGGGGACAATAAGAGCGGCTTGACTTGACATCCACGGGTCTGAATACAAGCCAGTTCCATTTGCCATTGCAGTGTGCGTACTGTCCCAAACAGTTTCACCATCAGTGTAAAACAATAAGTCCCCTGTTGTTCTGTGCGCCACTGAAGCGCTCCCTTCATATGCATCAAGCATCGCTCCTAAGATTGATACTGGTGCTCCATTGCTAAAGTCAATTCCACAGCCTGCTCCAAAGTGCCATTTATCTGCTTCCCTAGTATTGCACTTGCCTACTTGAATAAACTGGAAAGAAGAGGTGTCATAACACGTCCCATCATAGGCCACCAGATAAACCATATAGCCGCCTATGGTAGTGAATCCATATGTTAAGTCAATGCTAGTTCCAACAGACACACCGTCTATAAACCATTCATAACTCGTGGCCCCAGTGCTGGTATTTGTAAAGGCGATTGAATCGCCAGCTGCTACTTTGTTGGTGTCTGTAGTGAAGGAACTACTCACAGGACAAGTGACGACAATGTCTATAGAATATTGATTTGTACAAGCAGGATCACCGTTTAAGGCAATTAACGTAATGGTATAGGTTCCTGCAGTGTTAAATGTGTAAGTTTCATCTGTATTTGTGGAGAACTGCGTTCCGTTAATTAACCATTCATAGCTGACTCCACCAGTGCTTTGATTCGTAAAAGTGACCGTGTTTCCCACGTTCAAAAGGGTATCGCTGGCTATAAAGCTGGAAGATATAAGGTTGGTACACAGGTCCAGGCAGGCAATGGATTGTAGCAGACTATTTCGTGCGCCGGTAAGCATGAATATCATCCTGTTCTTTTGCCCATCTGTAAATGCAGATTGACAAGTTTGGAATCCATAGTCCATGTAATTAATGGTCATGTCATCCTGGTCTCCCAAGCCTCCGTTGGCGATGGGCCTGAACGGGTTGTTTATGGAGATGTCATCTTCGTCTGTGGTACAGGTGTTGATGGTGCTGCTGCAACTAACAGGTGCCGTTGATGCGTCGGGGGGAGTGTCGCAAACATTATCCCCATCCGCCAGGCAATCATCATTTGTGCATCCGCCCTCAAAAGTGTGCTTCAGGCCGAGATAATGGCCGACTTCATGCACATGTATTTTAGAATCATCTGTATTACTGCCAAACCATCGCGCCTCATTCACTATTCCATCTTCCGGATTACCATGAGAGGAAGGGTAATAAGCGTACCCCGCAACACCAGAACCCATGGAGGTGGAGGTGATTTCCTTAACCAGCCATATATTCAAATATTTGGTGGGATCCCAGCGGATTAAATTCTTTAATGCTATATCTTGATTATCCATGTCTAAATTGGTCAGCGTCGACTGTACCCGATTAATTCCTGACGTAAAATTTCCAAATTCATCTTGCACGGCCAGGCAAAATTCGATGTCGACGTCCACACCCGTTGAAGGCAAATAAAACCCAACATTTTCGAAGGCGTCATTGAGGTCTTGTACACCCTGCAATACTGTAGCATCCGAAATATTCTCTGGGCCGTTATCGTGTATAATGTGGACGACGATGGGAATGCTATAGGTGGACATCTTCAAGTTACCGCTTGAGGAGCTGATCTTACCCTTTTGTGCCTGTTGAATCATCAACTGATAAATATCCTGATCGATAAGAGCTTGCTTCTTTTTAAGCCCAGGGCTGACAGTAAACAGTTGATCCTGCATTCTGCTCGAACCGCAGGAATTTAAGGGGCGAAAGGCATTCTGTTTGGCACTTTTCAGGGAATCGATCATTGCCTTAGCCTGCAGCGGCATGCTTTTAATAGGCTGTGCTATAATCTGAGCAGAAAGCAACAGAACCAGCACACAAGCTGATATTAGGTAGCGCGTTATCACTATACGAAGATAGTCATTTAGCCCGGGACAGTTGTCAGATGAGGATGAGGAGGCCCGCATTAACCCTACAGATATCGCTCCATACACTTCTCAATAAAAAACCCTAATCACGGTAAAGTGTTTAGGGTATCTTACTTACTAAAATGCTTCCCCTCTCAGTTGCATAGTTTTAGCTATTTTTATCTTTGGCCTCAAATTCTGCTTGTGACCAAACTAACAACTAATACACTTTTGCTAATTTTTTCCCTCCCGATATTCGGATGGGCACAAGATTATCCAGCTTCCAAAGATTTAGTTAAAAAAGACTCCCTCCACTATTATAACAATACACCCTTTACCGGTACAGTGATCGATTATGATGAGAGCGGACAAAAGATACTAGAACTTCGTTACGAAGATGGTCAACAACTTAAATTTAGTAAGATATGGAGATGGGTAGATAACTGGCTGTATCATCAAACAACGCAGATTGGAGACACCGTATTTCAGACTTTTTATTGGAGTAAAGATATAGTAAGAGAGACATATGTTAGTGTAAATGGAAGGCAAAACGGAGTCCAAAAAGACTTTTTTAAGAATGGGGCGGTTCATCTTGAGTGTACTTATGAAAATGGGAAAAGGCTTGGAAAGTATACTTTCTGGTACTCGAATGGGCAAATTCACAAAGAGGGATATGTATGCACTAACCGCAAAATAAAATGTATTCGAGGATATAAAGAGTGGTATGAGAATGGCCAACTCCACAAGGAAGAAATCTATGTTGACAATGTGCGTGGAAACAAAACTTCTTCAGAATGGCACCAAAATGGAATGAAAAAAAGAGTACAGAGATACAAAGACAAAAAAATTGTGGCTGATACCGGTTGGCATGACAATGATCAAATGGAGAAGTTAGTAGAAATTGATGACCAAGGTAAAACTACAAAAAGAACTACCTGGCACCCCAACGGTCAGCTTCGCAGTGAATTATCCTACGAAAATGGGAAACCCCATGGTTTACAAAAAAGTTGGTATTCTGATGGAAGCTCACAAGGAGAACTCACATGGAATAACGGGCATATCGAAAGGGAAAGGGAATGGTATGAAAATGGACAAAAGAAATTGGAGGAAACGTGGAGGGAAGGTCATAGGGACGGACCGTTGCAGGAATGGTATGAAAGCGGAAAAAAGATGACAGAAGGATCTAAAAAAGAGGGCAAAAAAGATGGACAATGGACTGAGTGGTATGAAAACGGTCGAATGAAAAGCTTGGCCACCTGGAAGCAAGATAAATTAATTAATACCTACACTCTGTGGTACGAAAGTGGTCGTAAAAGTGAAGAGCAAGTGTATAAGATATCCAATACTCCAACTGAGAAATGTTTGTACTCCTCTTTTTCAGTCACCGGATGGTATGAGAATGGACAAAAGAGCGCCGAAGCAAGTTATATAAAGTGTAAGTTACATGGATACGCACGAACATGGAGAGAAACCGGACAGCTCTGGGAGGAAAAGCAATATGAAGAGGGTATGGCTCACGGAGAATGGAAAGAATGGTATAAAAATGGCCACCTTAAAAGTAACATACTCTACAAATGGGACAGGCCAGTAAAGCGTTAGAGTTGCCATTTCAATGCACGCCAATCTAATCCTACGGGGGATATATCCCCAACCACACCCCACATAAAAAAAGCCACTTGAATCAGCACATAAATTATGTGCGGATGAGTGGTTCTCTCTAATAATGCTCCCCCTCCTATTCGTTTAACGAACACTTTGGTAGAGGATATGAAGAAGTTATACGAACTTGAACCGTTACTCAAAGTGGTACACTTCAATCCTAAAAGAGGTCCTTACAGAAGAGAACTTAAAAACGCCATCCAGACTGACAGCCTCCCCCAATGTTCTTGAACCAAAGTAATTATCATTTAAACCATAGCAAATGGTGCATTCTGAATGTTACGTTTTTGATCATTACTTTGTACGAAGGGTTGTATAGGAGCATTTACTTAGTTTTACACCTAGGTAATCAAGTATCTTATGCAATTACAAGTAATTCAAAAGAAGATTTATGAAATAAGAGGGCAAAAGGTAATGATGGATTTTGACCTTGCCGAACTTTATGAAGTAGAAACAAGGATTTTAAACCAATCCGTTAAAAGAAATGTGAAGCGTTTCCCTGATGATTTTATGTTTCAGGTTAATAAAACTGAATGGGAAACTTTGAAATCACAAATTGTGATATCAAAAACTGAAAAACGCGGAGGCACTCAAAAATTACCCTCCGCATTTACTGAGCAAGGTTTAGCCATGTTGAGCGGTATTTTAAATTCAGATAAAGCCATACAGGTAAATATTGACATTATGCGAGCCTTTGTATTTATGAGGCAATATGCCTTAACTCACAAAGATCTAACCGACAAGTTAAAGAAGCTCGAAACAAAATACAACAAGCAATTTAAAGACGTGTACGAAGCCATAAACTACCTGATGCAAAAAGACACACAGCTAAAAGAACAAAGCGAGCGCAAACGGATTGGATTTAAAAGAGGCAATGACGGGAATAAATAAGATCATAGCCCCCCTGTTTAGCTGCATCGGATGCCTGCCATGCCTACGCAATGCTTCGGCAGGTAAACCGGCAGGCAGGTAAAAGAAGCCTCGCTATTTCTAGCAAGGCTTCTTTATAAATGCTCCTTATTCAGGTTTCCATGTGAAGGTATTGGATTTTATTATAACTGAGAACTGGCCAACTGTTCAGTACTTTTTGAGAACTGTCTTACCGCAATATAACTTAGCAGTACACCAAGAATAAACAAGCTCCAATACAGAAATCCATTTCGGTATTCATTTAGAAGGGTATCATAAAGAAACGAGTTGTACGAAGAAACCAACCAGAGCACGTTGATCATCGCATGGAGGAGAATGCTATAAAACAGATTACCCGATTTATAGTAGACATATGCACTAAACACTCCAAATATAAATGTGGGAAGCAAATTGCGAATGCTGGCATAATGAATCGCGGAAAACAATATACCCGAGACCAATAATGAAGTCAGAAGTCCATTCTTCAGGAGCAACCCTCGAAAAATACAATGCCTGAAAAGCAGCTCCTCAAATATCGGAGCGACAAGAACCACTGAAACCACCGTATATACGTAGGTAATTTCCCAGGCACTCTCTTTTGAAGGCGCTATTTTAAAATCTGTTCCGAAGAATATATTTGATAGCTCCTTGAACTCAAATAGAGGAATGTCAATCAGATGAATCCCTAGCGCAAGCGCCATGAGCAATAGAACAGGAGTAATTCCTATCGACGATATCCGATCAGTTGCCCCACTACTACCTCTCTTGACATCTCTACCTATGAAATAAATGAACCCCGTGTAAACCAGAACATGAAATAGGATCTCCGATATCCCCAAGATATGGTCAATGGATGCATTGTATGCCTCATCTGACAACTGAAGCACCGCGAAAGTCAGTAAGCGGATAAACCCTTCCATCAATCCAATGAGGGCAGCTACTGCAAGACTATATTTGAGAATGTTCATGATGAATTTACAAGATACGGTTTTGCATGTGTAGAATCACCAATTGTTCAGAGAGGGTAAGAACTATACCGTGCTTGGCTTAAAGTAAATTACTGAAGTAATCAAGAGGGGATATCCACCAACCCTTCCCCACATAAAAAAAGCCACTCAAATTGAGTGGCTCTCTCTAAAAATGCTTCCCTCACTGGGCAGAGTTCGAACCCTTTTTATCAGGATTTAAAGGAGTTATTTAATCTAAAACTTACTATTCAGCTAAATTCACGGACCACCTAAACCTTGATTACTCTTATTTCGTATCTTGAGAATCTAGTAATACATTTAATATGAAAAATGCTCTATTGGCAATATTGATAATTAGCTCCATTGGGTGTGATGTCAATACAGAAAAGCAATCAGGTAAAGAAGATGTTGGAGCAGTAATTACCAGCGAACCTGAAGGGCAACTCAAGAAGGACTTAGGAGATGATATAAGAACACTTATTAGTGACTTTGGGAAGCAACTTAAACAAGGAGTAGAAGATGACGGTATAAACGGAAGTATTTCCATGGCCGTAGTCAAAGGAAATGAAATTATCTGGTCAGAGGCTTATGGCACTATCGATAATAAGAATGGAATGGCCGCTAACAGGTCCACAATTTATCGTGCCGGTTCCATTTCAAAGACCATCACTGCATTTTTGATGATGCAATTAGTAGAAGACGGTATTATTAATCTGAATGAACCGATAGAAAAATACTTACCGGAAATAATTAATCTAGATGGGTATTCAGACTCTACAAAAATTACTTTCCAGCAATTGGCTAGTCATACATCTGGCTTGGCGAAGTACACCGTCTTGGAGGGTGCAGCCTTTGGCCCTGATGCGGAGTGGGAAAATACAGTTTTACTTTCTATTCCAAAGACATCGTTCCTTTATGCGCCAGGAGAGCGCTTTCATTACTCTAGAATAGGTTATGGTATTCTTGGACTAGCACTCTCACGCGCGGCTAATAAATCTTTTATTGATTTGGTAAAGGACAAAATATTCATCCCATTGAATATGAACAATAGCTTTTATTTCGTCCCAGAGGACAAATTATCAAATCTGTCGAGGGGAATGGAACGCGGTACATCAGGATACGTCAATACCCAACTTCCAGAAAAAGAGCATGCTGGCCGTGGAGATGGAGTGCCTAGTGGAAATTTATATACAACTCCGGATAATTTAGCCAAATTCATGATAGCTAATATGGGCTATACCGAATCTCTAAGTACCCATTCTCTAGACTTAATGCAAAGCATACCAATATCTGGGAAAGGAAAGTGGGGCACTTATGGGCTTGGAATAATGATGTTTCAGGACAGCTCATTTTCTACAGTCGGCCATGGCGGTAAGATTTATGGGTACACCTCTTTTTTCCTATTTGAAAAGGAGTATCAATATGGAGTTGTTTTAATGAGAAATTACCAGTGGGGTAGAACCAAGCTTAATGCTCGATTATTATTTACCTTCCTAAGAAAATTAAAGGAGCTTGATGCTCAGGAGGCTATGCAAAAAAACTAAAGGCGTGCAGACAGTTATGTAGAGGTAACAAACTGAGAGGGGATATCCCACACCCTTGTCCTGAGCGTAGTCGAAGGGCAAACCTTGATTGCCCTTATTTATTCCCCATATTTATTTTTATCGGTGCTCATGAACCTCGTTTCTCGGTTTCGTATCTCGTCTTACCAGCCGCTTCTTGAGCCTACTCTCAAAGAAAGCATGAGCAGGGAAGAGCAAAGCAGCTATAGCTGCGTTAAATAGTAGTTTGAAGCCTGGAACTCCTCCTGACCATTTATCGATGTACGGGCCTGCCAATACAAGGATAAACTCAAAGAAGAAAAGAAAGGAGAAAAATATCAGTCCTTCAGCTATGCGCACTGGGTTTAACCTTTTATTCAGGTGGAATGTTGTGTGGCGGAAGGGGAGTATTGCAGTCCTGCCAGTTGTGTCGTCCAATGTTGATAGGGCTTGTTTAAGATATTCTTTAGCGCCTAATTCCCAGGATATAACAATCGTCCTCTTAAATGGACTTTCTCCTTTCTGAAATTGGCTAATCTTTGTGCACAACTACTAAAAATGGGGTCATCTAATTCAGCACGTTAAACCTACTACTGCCGTAACCACGGTTGCAATAAAAATAATCTTTGAAAATCACTAATCACTGGATCATGGATTATCACAAAGCTTCCACTTCGATATATTTAAACTTATCCTGAAAAGCATGGATCACATCAAAATAACAGGGTAATATGCCCAACGTATTGATGTTCCTCACCCATGACATCTTTTAAATAAACCAACCAAATATAAACGCCTTCCTGTGCGATCTCTTTCCCGTTGTTTGCTCTCCCATCCCACGGATAATTTACGTCAGTGGTTTCATAAATAAGATCGCCCCATCGATTGAATATGTACATCTCAAAGTTGTTTTCATCAAGTCCAACACCTATAGGGATAAATACTTCGTTATGGCCGTCTCCGTTGGGAGTAAATGTATTTGGAGCGAATAAAATATAACCACCCTCAACTGTTACAGTATAAAAAACCGTATCTGCACATCCGTTACTATCGCTGACAATTAACATTACAGAATAGGTCCCGCTATTTGAATAGGAATGTACAGGGTTTACAACGGTATCGGTAATACCATCGCCAAAGTCCCAATAATGTGCTAAACTATCTACATCAGGAAATGAAAGATTGGTAAACGAAATGGAATTCAAAAGCGTCGTTTGTTGGGGAGTAATGATAAATTCGGCGCTCGGTAATGAGGAGTTCATTACCAAGGTATGTGAAATGGTATCTACACACCCGTTGGCATCGCTTACCGTTATCGTATAAGTCCCCATACACAAACTGGTTCCAATTGAGTCATTTTGCCCTGGTGAAACAGGGTCCCACACGTATGTATAAGGGAGAATGCCTCCAACCGGAGTTACTGTTAACTCTCCGTCACATGAATTTATACAGGGTACATTATTATTGCTTGTAATGCTCAAATTCAATGAATCAGGTTCTGAGAGCATTATACTTGTGGTCACCGTATCGCATCCTATTGCATCTGTAACAAGCAATGTGTATAACACCCCTGCACACAACCCGGTTGCTGATGAATCAGTTGGGGTTGTACCACCATCCCATAAGTATGTATAAGGTGGGGAGCCACCCTCAATTGTCGCTATTGCAACACCATCACAATACCCTTTACAGAGAACATCCGTAACATTTACAGTATCAGATGTAAGCGAGGATAGGCTGTCTATTGTGACACTATTCATCTCCTGGCAGCCGTTTGAATCTATAACAGTGATAGTATAAACACCTGCACACAAACCAATTGCTGTTTGAGTGGTTTGACCGTTGTTCCAGAAGTAAGAGTAAGGTGCAGCACCTCCATTAGGCGTTGCTGTTACCGACCAGCCACAGGGACCATTACAGGTGAAATCAGGATTATCGACAGATAAAGCCATTCCAGGAAAAACACTGATAAATTTCGTGATGGTATCAGAACAGCCAGCACTGTTCGTGATCCATAAGCTTACTTCATAAATACCACTGGAATTGTAAAAATGAGCAGCATTTTGGCTGCTGTCCAATGGTGAACCGTCTCCAAAATCCCATGACCAATTCGTAATGTTTCCCACTGATATATCCGTAAACAGCACAGAATCACCATTGCATATTGAATCTACCGTTGATAGGAAATTTGCCGTGATTGACGGATAAACCGTTATGCTGTCCTCAACGTATTCGTAGCACCACCACCCACCATAATAGATTTCGAACCATACCGGATACGTACCGGCAGAATCATAAACATGTGCGGCATTTTGAATAAATCCGAGGCTATCTATCCAATACCCATCACCGAAATCTAAATAAGTATAGTTAACTCCAGTCGTATTCCCGGCAATAGTAATTGATACATTGACCGTATCTCCTACACAAATGTAAGTAGGAAAAGACACATTCAGATTGGGAGCAATTATTACCGGTTTCAAAATGGTATCAGGAGGGCAGCCATTATCGTAAGTTACAATTAACGTTACATTGAACGTGTCATTGTAAGCGAACCAATAGCTCGGATGTTGAACAGTATCCGTTCCCAGGCTATCACCAAAATCCCAGAACCAACTTGTCGGCCCACCCAATGAAGAATCAATAAACTGAACCCAGTCAGGGCAAAGTGCATCGAAGTTAAAATTGGCATTCCCCGTATCAGCTAAGATGGTAACCGTTTTAATAATGCTATCTTGATAACCATCACCCCAGGTGGCAATCAAAGTGACAATATAGTCACCTGCTGAATTATATAAATGCGAAGGGGATGCAGAAGTATCAATAGGTGAACCATCTCCAAAGTTCCATTGCCAGCTTACGGGATTACAGGGTGTAATATCAGTGAACACAGTTACTGTACCCTGGCAAATGGTGACATAAGTAAAATCCGGTACGCGTATAGAACCAACGTTAATAACTTTAATTATGGTATCGGTCCCAGTGCTGTGAAAAGCCAATAACGTCACCGTATAATTTCCTGAAGAATCGTAAGAATGAAGAGGGGATTGCAAGCTTGAAGAGTCTCCATCTCCAAAATACCATAGCCAGGTGTTCGCACAGGAGGTTCCGGAATTGTACGCGTTAAACTGGACAGAGTAATCATCACAAGTTAAACTGTAGTTGAAATCTGATTCATTATCCAGTACATCTGACTGAATATGATCCGAAATACCCAATGCCAACTCAGAATTAACATTGATCAAACCAAACACAGGGTTTAGACTATTGGGATTGTCAATTGTTGTTATTTGATAGCTGCCATCATGTATGAGATACAATCTTTCATCAGGCCCTAATTCAATCTGGCCAAGGCCCCAACCTGATGTGCTAATATTATAGCCGTTGATATTTTGTGTATTGAAATCATATTGAAAGACATTGTTATTTAGCGGATCGTACCATAAATCAAAATATACTTTTGAAGCATCTGGGGAGAATTCAAGTCCATAAGGCCCAAAAAGACTGACGTTTGGTACGGCTATATCCAATGCATTGGATATCAGTCCTGCTATCGGATCAAAACTTGCAGTAAATATGTGATTAGCATAAGCGAAGGCCAATCCTATTTTATTATTATGATAATCCAGCTCTCCTCTGCCATCATACCCCAAAGGTTGTATGTAATTATGAATTAGGACACCGGCACCTATACCTGAGCTATCAACTAAAAATCTTTTAAATCCAGTGAAGCACTCATAAGTAACGTACCAAAAATTATTGGTGCACGGTATTCTTATCACTTCCATTCCTTCAGCATGATTTCCTGCATCAAGTAAAACATTTAACTGGCTTATATCTCCATCACCAGAGCGCATAGTCATATCTACTACACTATAATAAAGGGGAGAACATGTTTCAGCATTGTAAAAAATATAATATTTGGTTGTGTCATTGGGAAAGGGGCATACATTTATCTCGCTGGAAGAAGGAGTGGCCAATAGTCCAATTGAACCAGGCATCAGTACCCCATTCCCATCATATACTCCATTGGCATTTACCCAAAAGAGAATATTTCCAAAACCATCCTCAACATGTGCTATTCCTTCAAAGCCTGCTAAGATTCCTGTACTTACTACATTAGGGGACCCTGTGGAAAAATCAAGCATGATTATCGTATCATAACTGTTAAAGAAAAGATTCTCAATACCCACCTGACCGTATAATTTAGAACAGCCCTGGGTAATACAAATTGCCAGTAGTAAGGAAGTAACAATTTTATTCATAACGTCTTTAATAAAAGGCCCTGAGTGGCTATCCAAATATAGGGATGAAAAACTTGTAAATTAATCCTTTGGCATAAGGTTTTCAAAACAATACTGGTAATTTACGTGTGCATCTGTGGAAGAGACGCAAGATATGAGGGAGCGTATTGATGATTATTTAAAGGTAGGCTTTGACATAGAGGCCAAATGTGTTTGGACAGTTGAACATACATATACAGTATATAACCGCAGGCGGAAGGCATTGGAAATCATAACCAGTGTTTGCTGCAGAAGTAGCACACACTGATGATATTAGGTTGACTCAAGATCACTCTGAATTTGCTTGACTCACTGCTCAAGAGCGCAAGGAACGAGTAAACTTCAGAGGATTGCTAGAGGGATTAGACTGGACACGGGAGTATATTACTGAATCCAGTGAAGTCCTTAGGGAGTTTGAACTGTAGCAATATCCTACGCCAAATTTAAAGGGGATATCCCCCAACCCCACTACCTATAAAAAAAGCCACTCGATTTGAGTGGCTCTCTCTAAAAATGCTCCCCCTCTTGGACTCCCTTCGGCTACGCTCAGGATAAACTTCTCGCCCAAGCGTTTTTTTTACAAAAAACAAAAGCCACACACTTTCGTGCCTGGCTTTTCGGTGTCGCTGCGCTCCCCCTCTTGGACTCGAACCAAGGACCCTCTGATTAACAGTCAGATGCTCTAACCAACTGAGCTAAGGAGGAGTATTTACATTATTCTACTCATATGTCTTTCCTATCTTTCGCTCTAACCCCCCGATAGTTATCGGGGTGAGCTAAGGAGGAATGTTTTAATTAACAATTGATGCATTTAAGATTGTTGATTCGTATTTATGCCCGCATGCACGCAATCCATAATCTCTAACCCGACAATCATCAATCTAACAGGGGTGCGAAAGTAAACCGAAATGCAATATTTTGCAATTGTTTCATATAAAAATTCCAGCCTGCACTACACCCTAATTCCAATTATCAGGATATCATCCATCTGCTCATAAGCCGGTTCACCATCCTTTGGCAAATACGCTTTCCAATCCTCTATTGTTTCATCTAATATTACCCTCTGCTCCTTCATGGGTTTATTGTGTATGTCCAACATCAGTTGCTTAAAGCGCTTACCCATGAACTTCTTGCCTTTAGGGCCACCAAACTGATCAACAAATCCATCGGTAAATATGTAATACACATCATCCTTCAGCATATCCAATGTGTGATTTGTAAATACCCTACCCCCATCGTCGCTATATACACCAATAGGCATTCTATCCGAACGTGTTTCGTCTAACTCATTATCGCGAATCCTGTATAAAGGATTGTATGCACCTGAAAACTCAACTTTCATCTGTGCCAGGTCAAACTCGCAAAGCGCGATATCCATACCGTCTTTCTGTGTTCCGGCTTCGCCTGTTTGCTTCAACGACTTGATTACAGCGAGTTTTAGTTGCTGTAACACCTCTGCAGGTTGTGTAATACCCTTTTCATTCACAATTTCGTTCAATAATGAGTTACCGATCATGCTCATGAAAGCACCGGGTACACCATGACCTGTACAGTCAGCGGCAATGATCATGGCCTTGCCTTCATTTTCGGAAAACCAGTAGAAGTCTCCGCTCACTATATCCTTTGGCTTGAACAGTACAAAACTCTCAGGCAGATGCTTTTGAATATCCTTGTCACTCGGTAATATAGCCTCTTGTATTTTCTGAGCGTAATTAATACTGTCGGTTATATCTTTATTTTTTTCCTCAATTTCCTCTTTCTGTAATACTATAGCAGCGGTTTTTTGCCTGATGATTTTCTGTAGTCCGCGAGTTGATACTGTTATCGCCGCGTAAACAAATCCAATAAACGAAAGCACATAGGCAATATATGCCCAAATAGTCCGGTGCCAGGGAGGAAGTATGGTAAAGCTGTAAACTCCTTCAATACTTTCATGCTGATAAACATTGATTGCCCTTACCCTGAATTTATATTTCCCCTCAGGTAAGTTGGTATAATTGGCTTTCGCCTCCTCTTTCCACACATGCCAGTCTTTATCAAATCCCTCCAAGTAATGGCTGTACCGAATCGCCGATTCATTGTCAAAATTTGGAGCTGCATAAACAAAAGTGAGCGAATTAAATTCATAGGCAAGCACCGGAGTCAATCTCAACGGCTGATCCAATGAAACCTGAAGATTTTCATCAAAATATGCTCCTCCAAACAATACGGAATCCTCACCAAGAATAACTTTCCTCACCATTGCAGGAAAATCCTTTTCATAATCTTTATGAACGTTGCTGTCATACCGATAAATTCCGCCAGGGCCTCCTAACCAGGTAATGCCATCCTTGTCATGATATATCGCATGGACGATTTCCTCTGAAATAGATTTAAACGGTTTGCTGATCCACGTATAGCTATTGTCAGCATTGCTATTCGCGTAACCCAGTTCCAATTCACCCCCTGACGAAATAGTTTCCATCCACACATTTCCATTTTGTTGCTGAGCTATCCGGTGAACGTACAGGTGTCCGCTGACAAATTCCTCTCCAAAGGTTAGATCGCTTGAAAAACCTGTGCCATCAAATTTGTATAGCCCATTTTGTCCAGATTGCACAGCATAAACAACTCTGTTCATCGCTTTATTTATATAGTACAGACCAGCTCCTAAACCATTACTCGTGTCATATGGTTCAAAAGAAGCCTCATCTATCTCGCCTGTCGATATAGTTGAGAGTATATTCATCTTTATTAAACCTTCTCCAGGGCTTAACCACATGTTGTTATCATTATCTTCCATCATCGTTACTACATCTCCATCATGTCCCTCCACTTTCCCAGCATCTATCCATTTGCCATTCTTCATGTATAGAGAAGCCAAACCATCTGTACATCCAATAAAAACCCGATTGGGATCGGCCCTATATTGGTACATGCACCATGGATCATACCTGGTGATAAAATGGGCATTGTGCTGGGCATCGATCCAGAAAATTCCCGCATTACAAGCTACCAGCAGATGGCTGACACCGTCTATCTTACACGAAAGCAAAGCCCAACACTGATCCTTTATTCCAGAAACCTCTTTAAATTCTGAATGCTCATAATGAGACAGCTTGCTCAGGTCCAGTTGATCCTTCCTGAGATTTTCGGTCAGATTAGGCAAGTAATAAACACCCAATAACGTCGCGACATAAAGCACTCCATTGTGCCTGGTAATCGACTGAACTGTTCCCTCCAAGCCGGTTTTATCATCGAATAAAGCCATAGGAGAATTGATCTCAACCTTAGAAAGACCATTGCCCAGAGCCAACCATAAATTACCGCTATTATCCAGGTATTGATTGGATATAGTTCCACCTGAGAGTCCGCTGTTTTTATTTAAAATGTGCACAAGCCTGCCTGCCTTATCAATTATTATCACTCCACCACCTTGCGTGCCAATTGCAAAACGGTTGTTGCTCAACTTTATACCGTTATAGACAAAGTTTTTGAGGAAAAATTCGTCTATCTGCGTATGGAACAGCTTTATTTCGTTGAGCTGGCCAGGATTCTTTCTATCTTTTGGAAAATAATCGCGATCCGTAGGCTTCATGAGGTAGAGCCCGTGGAGCCTTGTGCTCAAAAGGATATGATCACTATCATATTCGATCATAAAGTAAACCTTCTGCTCCTTGAACAATTCTCCACCTTGTATTAGCACCAGCTGATCATCCACTATTTTCATCAATCCTACCCCATCCTGCTGCACGTAGATAGTACTGTCTACATAAAACATCTTGTGAAATCTCACATTTGGGCCTGATTTGCTATTCCAAACTTTAATGGTGTCCCCGGTCCACAAGAATATTTTATCAAGAGTTTGAAAATAGACTCCATCCGCTGTAACATAATTGGTCCACACATCAAAAAAGTCCTGATCCTTTTTGGTTAAGTATTTAAGAAGTGAAATGTAAACGAGCTCACCTGTTGAATCCGGGACTAAATAACCAAAATCACCCTGTGCACCGACATAGATCGTACCTTCAGCATCTATCGACAGAGAGCGAATATTCGGATCATCGGGCAACCCAATTTCTCTCCATTTTTTGCCATCATATTCCAGGATCCCTTCATTATTGGCGAAATACATTACTCCCCTGTGATCTTGAACAATAGACCAGTTTTGGGGCATGGCACCGTACTCAAGTGGTGTATAATTGGTTACGGGAAGGTAGCCCTTCTCCATTTCAATTTGCTTCAACCTCGTTTCAACCTTTCCAGTTGATTTGAACTCGGCGTATGTGACTGAATTTGCCAACCACAGAACCGATATCACAGTGAAGAACACAATGAATAACTGAGGCCTAAAATTCAAAATCGAGAAAGTGTTTTTGAAGTACTGCAAATCTTGATGGATTTCATTGAATATATCAGGGACGCAAAATTAACAAAAACTCCCTTCTTACCCCAACTATGTCCTACTCTGCAATCGCAGTCTGCAAGCTAACTCGAGAAGTTAGTGCAATACTACTCTATAATAACCTTCTTATGAACGATACCGTGCTCCAACGCTATCCGAAGATAATAGATACCTGCGCTATTTTTAGCAATATTAATAAGGTGCGTTAAGCCACCCGAATTGCTATTTAAGAATTCTTCGTAGATCAATTCTCCTTTGATATTATAGATCGATATTTCAATGTCCGATTCAATCCACTGGTCAACATGCAGGAAGAACGTTCCCCGATTTGGATTGGGATACAATTCAATCAACCCGCCAAGATCAATATCCTGAAGGCCTACATTCTGCCCAACAATAACTGTAGTAACAATGCTGTCTCCATTGTTATCAAACACTGTTACATTGAAACTGTTAGCACACAAGCCCGTAGCCACGGAATCAGTTTGAACCGGTGATGTATTCCATACATAGGTATATGGTAATGTACCGCCGGTAACTGACGCTGTTGCAGTTCCATCACAAGTATCTACACTCGCATTAGTTGAACTTGATGATATTGCCAACGCCGGAGGAGTGACTACGCCAGATGCAATCGACGTTGAATTAGATTTCGATGAATTGTAGTTTTTTGCCTTGTCCGCCGTACATCCACCAAAAGGGTGCTGTGCAGCAACTACGTAATGCAACGTTCCTGCTGGCGGCGAACCATGTGTATAAGTGAAAATGCTTCCTGATACAACGGTTATTGCCGTTAACGTATCGGGAGCCGGCCCACTATATATTACATATGAGCTAATCGGCA
Source organism: Bacteroidota bacterium (assembly GCA_022572355.1). Taxonomy (GTDB): domain Bacteria; phylum Bacteroidota; class Bacteroidia; order NORP154; family NORP154; genus NORP154. Next base: position 26,740 of record JACZWC010000028.1, read on the forward strand.
GTCCGCTATACCCATCCCAGATCAGGTTATTACCACCACCCAACGCCAGATTGATTGTCAAATGCAAGGTCTTGTGAATACTGCTCAAATCCGATTCTTGTCCGCAAGAGTCCACAGCGGAGATTCTGTACCTCCATGACCTCAGTGCCGGGTTAGAAAGTGAATCATGGTATTCGCTCAACGAATCAAATGGCCTGCTTCCAATGAGTTGATAAATACCACTTTGTGTTCCTTCCTTGTAGATGTTAAAATAGTCAATGCCCAGTCCTGCAGTTTTTTCCCAAACAACAAGATTTCTTCCTGAAATACTATCCACGGTAACCACGCAAATATCCTGAACCGTTGGCCTTGAATCTTCAATATCAGCAACCAAGGCCGCCACACAGCCAGCAGCATCCGTAATGGTTACTGTGTACTGACCAATTGTCAATCCGCTAATATCCTCAGTAGTATCAGTGTTCGACCACAGGTAGGTGTAGGGTGAGGTTCCACCACTTGCGATAATATCTATTGCGCCTACAGTTAGGTTATTGCAATCCGTAGATGTAGTAGAAAGAAGTACAACTGTCGGCCCGCCTACATTGTTAACAATAATTGGAGCCACAATAACACAGCCATTGTTGTCAGTTACAGTAACCGAATAGATGCCTGCCGTTAATCCAGATTTGATCTGGTCGGTCCCTCCACCTTGCCAGTTATAAGTATAGGGCAATGTTCCCCCGCTTACCACAACTACGGCACTTCCATCAGATACCCCACAAGTGGCGTCAGACACCACAGAAGTACTTGCCATTGGATAGGGTGATGTAATAGCATAGCTGGCTGCAGCGACACAACCAAGTGCATCTGTTACTGTCAGTTCATATATTCCCTCGCCCAAACTGTCGATATCCTGGGTTGTTTCTCCATTCGACCAGATCACAGTATAGGGAGTCGTACCACCAACTACCAATATATCTATTGCTCCATTTTGTTCACCGGAACATAGATTATTGGTTTGAGAAGTAAGCCCTATGCTTGGCCCGGTATCACTATCTGTAATTTCTATTGTTGCATAGGCAACACATCCATTCACATCAATCACAGTTATGTATTGCACTCCTGATGTAAGGCCTGAGTCAGTAACTGCTGTATCCCCGCTAGACCACGAGTAGGCATAAGGAGGGAAACCTCCCGATACGCTGCTTACAGTTGCAATTCCATCTGCATTTCCACAGGTAGACGGACTAATTTCTACAATCGAAACTTGAAAAGATTCTACGATTGACACAGTGTCCAGTGTAGTACAATTATTCACATCCGTAACAGCAACAGTATATAAACCCAAATCAAGGTTGGTGGCCTCGGTGGTTGTTGATCCAGAAGACCAGGTATACGTATAAGGAGCTGTTCCGCTCGTGACAACAACAGACGCCGTTCCATTGGAAGAGTCACAATAAACTCCGGTAGCAGTTATGAGCAGAGTAGGAAAGGTGTTGACCGTGGCGCTCAGCATGAACGTGTCCACGCAACCTGCAATTTGCGTTATAATTAAAGTTCCGTTATGTGCTCCAGCCGTCAAGAATAAATAGCTGACAGTTTCACCGCCATTGTTGGAGGTATAATCGGTGCTTAAATCCCCGTCAAAGTCCCAATCCCAGGTAGACCCTGATTCTATGTTGGTGGACAAATCAGTATATAAGGTACTGTCACCTAAACAAGGATCTGAAATCGCAACATTAAATGTGGGTGTTTGACAGAAAAACTCATCAGCCCCTATATCAGGATTAACAAGGTCTCTTGCCTGACCATCTATATCATCTAATATACCCACCGGGTCAGCTGCTCCCATAAGCGCCAATGCACCTACATGAAGGTCCGTTGTGGAATTATACATAGGATTAACGGTAATTGAATTGACTTCCATCCCGCTTGCCGTTTGTAAATCGGCGAATGTAGCGGTATTGGCTCCCCAATATGCTATGTTAGCGCCACCGCCGAAGATGTTATTATAATCAGATGTGGTTATGGCTGTAGTGGTAGAAACATAATAAGCATAACCAGCACCCGTATTAATAAAGTTGTTGTTTTTTATACTGACATCAGTTCCACCATTTGAAAGATAAAAAGCCCTAGCATTTATACCAGTTGATGTAACGTTTACATTGTTATGCCATACATTAACAAAGGTGGAATTATATATTCTAATGCCATATGAAGAGCTTGCTCCCCCGACGGAACAGAAGTTGTTGGCAACCAATCCTCTGAAAGGTGCAGAGCCATTACACGAATAGATATAAATACCAGAATAATAGTCAGTGTTTACCACTTTATTTCCAACTACTTTGAATTTACCGTCACAGAACGAAAGCCGAATGCCACTATAATTGTTTCCGCTATTGCTGCAATCATTGCCAATAATTATGGGAGCGCTACAATCCTGCAACCGTATGGCATTGGTTTTAGAACTTGCAATAATGTTGTTATTGACTACTATTCCTGTAGCATGCTGATTATTATCTCCATTTATCAAAACACCCCATTCCCCATCACTAAGGAAATTATTCATAATTCTAATATCGCTTAGTATATCTTCACTGCTACCGATTAGCGCAGAGGCTGCATTAGGTGTTCCGGAAATAATATTGTTCCGTATGTTGACATTATTAACAGCTCCATTGAAATTTATTACCCTGCAATAGCTACTGCCGGTAGCCGAAAAAGTCATATGCTGGATGGTAACGTAACTTGCCCCAGCCAATTTGAAAATATAATTATCTGTAGATAGCAATGAGTTATAAGTCATTGTAACTGAGGTTGAATCCAAACTTTCCGACTGAAACACCACCGTATCTGTAGCGCTTGATCCAGATATAGGCAATACCACTACTTGTTCAGAATAGGTTCCAGGCCTAACGTTAAATGTTACAACACCGGCAATTCCTCTCGTATTGAGATCATCAACGGCGGAGGTGAAATTCACGTAATCCGGTGTTGTTCCCCCAATAGTGTATATTCCAATGAGCGGGTTCATTGAAGTATCCGGAGCAAATTCATCTGCTCCCATATCAGGATTGACTAAATCTCTTGTTTCACCATCAAAATCAATTGGGACCAAAGCAATTGGTGTACCCAAATTATTCAAAAAGGTGCTGGTAGCATGAAGATCGGAACTCGAAACAAAAACCGGGTTCACTGAAATCGAGTTGGCATCCATGCTATTGGCGCTTTGAAAATTTGCAAGATCAGTTCTGGCCGCTCCGTTCCAATGACCAATGAAGTTGCCAGTTGTATAAAGGTTGTTGTAATTAGAATTCGTAATTGCTGTAGAATTATTTGCGTAATAGGTATATCCTCCGCCGAAGTTGGTGAATACATTATTTCGCACATCCACATTATTTCCACCAAAATTATAATAACCCCTCCCTCCGGTTAAGTTTGAGCTGGAAATTCTTGTTGAGTTGTAATAAACATTTACGTAATCACTATTCCTGGTGTAAATACCATAAGCAGTGCTGATTCCACCGGCAATGACAACATTATTCGCTACCAGGCCCCGCTTAGAGCTAATACCGGTGCAATTCTCAATTTTTAATCCACCATCTGTACCTGTAGAACTCATTACAATATTTCCGGTGAGGACAAAATCGTTGTTAACATCATTTAAATAAATGCCGGTGAATCCCGCATCGCCAATTACATCAACATTATTATTCATGACTATTGCTGCATCCATATCCTCTAAGTAAATTGCGTATGCACTCTGTCCGGAAAAAATATTACCACTAACATTAATTCCTACTGCATAGATAGCGTTTGAACCATCCAATCTAATGCCGTAATAACCACTGGAGAAATTACAATTTTGGATAACGATATTATTGAACAACGACTCATTCGCATGTATAGAACCATCACTTGTAACATTTGTATTTCCAACAATCTCACAACTGTAAATACTATCCCACTTTGGATTACCTGATAGCCTGATCGCAACAGCATTGTTGGATCCGGTAGCCGAAATAGTTAAGTCACGAATCGTAACATAGTCTGCAGCTCTAAGCCTGAATACATAAGAACCTGAACTGGCAGAGAAAGCAATATTTACCAAAGAAGAATCTCTATTCTCGGACTGGAAGGTAACGGTGCTGCTCATGCTGGAGCCAGTAATTGGCATTACCTGAAACTGCTCATTATAGTTACCGTCGCGAATATCAAAAATTACCGATGCAGAAATACCCACAATATTCAATGAGTCTACTGCAGCTGTTATAGTTACAAAGTTGGGTGTTGTTCCGCCAATTGTGTAGGTACCTGCCAAAGGTGTTCCCACTCCTGTGAATTCATCTGCCCCTATATCTGGCGTTCCAGACCTCGTATCCCCGTCAATGTCAGTAGCTATTCCAACTGTTCCATCTCCCATGCTTTCAAGTGTAAAGATGTTCGTATGCAAATCTATTGCAGAGATATAACTGGGGTTTACGGAAATGGAATTAGCATCTTTTCCGCTTCCAGCCTGTAGTGCCGGCAAATCTTCATAGTTTGCATTCCAGTAGGCAAGATAGTTCCCTGTGCCGTATAGGTTATTATAGTTTGAGGCCGCAATGTTTGTCGTGCTATTGGTATAATAAGCATAACCCCAATTGGAATTTCTAAAACAGTTGTTTCTCACATCTAAGTTACTTCCATTCGCTGCGGAAAAAGCCCTGCCGCTAAAGGAACTTCCCAAGACGTTGGTGCTGTTATGGAATATATTCTGGTATGTACTATTATTGCAATATATTCCATAGGCAGTAGCTGTTCCACCTACATAAATCATGTTGTTCGAAATGTTTGCTTTTTGAACAAAATTACCATCACTGTTATTCAGGTATATACCGTATCCTCCATTGGTTCTATTGATGGTGTTTCCCTCAATAACCATGGCGTTATCAGAATAGTTAGTATAGATAGCACTGCCAGATCCGCTAGACGCGCCCATTATGATATTATTGCCGGAAATTACAGGTGCGTTCACATGTCGTAAAGCAATTCCATAGAAATAATTATCCACAAACTGATTATTTTGAATGACGATACCTGCAGCTAATACTGAAGTGCTAGTACCTCTTAGATGGATACCATAGCTCCCGTTTACCAGTACATTGTTCTGAATTACATTATTCTCGTCCTGCGTACCATAGCTATAGATGATTGCGTTGTTGGTACTGGTAGCAGTGCCATTTGGCCCGGATAATATGCAGTTAGAAATTGAATTGTTACTTGCAGCACCAAGAAAATATATGCAATGGGAAAAGCTGGCTCCAGCATTTGCAATCGTAACTTTATTTATTTTGATGTAATCAGCACCATCGAGTTTTATTACGTAGTTATCAGATGCTCCAGTAGAGACAAAAAATAATATTACGGCAGAGGAGTCTTGTGAACCCGATTGAAAGGTAATCGTATTCGTTGCACTTGCGCCGGTTATAGCGGGAATGGCGATTTGCTCATTGTAGGTACCGTCAAAAACATTCATTATTACAGGCGCTGACACGCCCTGTGAAACCAATGAGTCGACGGCTTCCGTCCAAGTAATAAAATTACCACCAGAACCAATTGTGTAGGTGCCGGCCAACTGTGCCCAAATGCTGGTTGAGAATGAAAAGAGGATCGCAAAACTTAATATGAATTTTTGCATAATATGAATTTTATGAATAGTGATTGAGTGATTACCAGTATGAATATATGTCATTTTTTTGAGATTTTTCCGAGGAATAATAAAGACGCAACCCTTATGTATTGGTTGCTTATCTTATTAACTTGTTTTCAAACCCGGAATTTGAATTCAAATTTTTTCAGGTCTTCATTGGCCTTTGTAATCTTGGACTTCAAGTTGTCTTTAAATCCCTTTACTCTGCCGTGTATTTCTTCATCTCCAATAGCCAACATCTGAGCGGCAAGAATACCTGCATTCCTAGCCCCGTCTAAACCTACAGTCGCTACGGGTATGCCCGGAGGCATTTGTAGAATAGATAGAACCGAGTCCCAGCCGTCCAATGAAATAGATGATCTGCATGGAACACCTATGACCGGCAAGGAGAAAAATGCTGCCATAACACCTGGCAAATGTGCTGCGCCTCCCGCTCCTGCGATCACCACTCGTATACCTCTGTCATACGCGCTACCAGCATACTCAGCCACCAATTCAGGAGTTCTGTGTGCTGATAGAGCATTTATTTCAAATGGAATTTCCAGTTCATCAAGTACTTTCGCCGCTTCCTGCATCACCGGCATATCTGAAGTACTTCCCATTATAATACTCACTTTTGGTTCCATGTTTACTACCGTATTTTAGTTGAGCCGCAAAAATATGCTAAATAAGTATATATCCGCTACTCCAAACCAATTCATCCGCTTCTTAATTGTATTCTAATTTGGCCGCAAAATTCTTACATTCGTCACCCATGATTATGAAAGATATAAGCGCAAAAATGGAAATGGAAAATATTACAGTAAAGGACAAAGAATTCGAGATTTATATCACTTCAGACAAGATTCAGGAAGCTGTAGTCAAGCTCGCTGAAAAGATCAACGAAGATCTGAAAGGAGAAAACCCACTATTCATCAGCGTGTTAAACGGATCTTTCATTTTCGCAGCGGATTTATTAAAGAAAATCACAATTGATTGTGGCATTTCATTTATAAAAATGGCTTCTTATCAGGGAACATCGAGTACAGGAGATGTGAGGACCTTAGTGGGCCTCGATGAAGATATAAGGGATCGATCGGTAATTATAGTGGAGGATATTGTAGACACGGGAAATACTATAGTCAATCTGGTAGAACAACTAAAAGCATTAGGGCCGAAGCAGATCAAAATAGCAACACTGCTTTTTAAACCAGACGCTTACGACAAAGACATAATTATAGACTACAAGGCACTTGAAGTTCCGAATGATTTTTTGGTTGGATATGGCCTGGATTATGACGGTTTGGGAAGAAACCACGAGCACATTTATACACTAGTAAGTTCATAATATATTCCATGTTCAATTTAATTTTATTCGGACCTCCCGGGGCAGGGAAAGGGACTCAATCAGAGAAACTAATAGATCAATACAATTTGATCCACCTATCTACGGGAGATATTCTGCGAAGTGAAGTTGCTGCGCAGACGGAGCTTGGCTTGAAGGCCAAAGAATTGATGGACCGCGGCGACCTGGTACCAGATGAGATAGTTATTGGAATGATACGATCCAAAGTAGAAGCCAGCCTCGATGCAAACGGTTTCATCTTCGATGGCTTTCCGAGGACTGTTGCGCAAGCGGAGGCGCTGGATACTTTATTGAATGAACTGGGAACCTCTATAACCGTGTTACTGGCTTTGGTAGTTGAAGAAGAAGAATTGATCAAACGGCTCTTGAATCGAGGTAAGGATTCCGGGCGGGCAGATGATGCGGATGAAAGCATCATACACAACAGAATCGCAGAATACGAAAATAAAACTTCTCCGCTGATAGGCTACTACAAAGAGCAGGGTAAATTCAAGGATGTTGTAGGTACGGGTAGTGTTGACGATATATTTAATCGTCTTTGCGAATCAATAGATGTCCTAACTTCGTAGATCTACTTTATTCGTGCCAATAATAGACCAGAAGTATTTGAAAAATAGATTGGTACAAATTATTGCTACTGGCCCCTGGCTACTTGTTGGTACTTGTGGGTAGCAAATTGAGATCAATTAAGGCATGAAGCCAGAAGCCAGAAGCCAGAAAAGAATAAAGTAAATTAAGATTTCCAAATCGACGAGACACCAGGTTATTAACACAAGAACTCAATTCAATAAGAAATGTCCTCCTCCAATTTTGTAGATTATGTAAAGATTTGCTGCAGATCGGGCAACGGAGGTGCGGGGTCCACACATTTCTTTCGCGATAAATTGAACGCAAAAGGAGGTCCTGACGGAGGTGATGGAGGAAAGGGAGGCGATGTAATCCTGCGGGGGAACAAACAGCTTTGGACGTTGCTTCACTTAAAATTCCGCAAGCACATTTATGCCAAACACGGGGGCGCCGGAGGTAAATCAAGAAAACATGGCGCAAATGGCGCGGACGCAATCATTGAAGTTCCGCTGGGAACCATTGCCCGAGACTCGGAATCCAATGAAATAGAGTTGAAAATTACTGAACATGGTGAACAAAAAATATTAATTAATGGTGGCCGTGGTGGGTTGGGCAATGATCATTTCAAATCACCTACAAACCGGTCCCCCAAATACGCTCAGCCCGGTGAACCCTTGGTGGAGTCCTGGAAGATTTTGGAACTAAAGCTTTTAGCAGACGTAGGCCTGGTGGGTTTTCCAAATGCCGGTAAGTCGACCCTGTTATCTACTGTTTCAGCGGCTAAGCCAGAAATTGCCGACTATCCCTTTACCACCTTGGTGCCCAATCTTGGAATTGTCTCGTACCGTGATGATCAATCATTTGTAATGGCCGATATTCCCGGAATAATAGAAGGTGCGCATGAGGGCAAAGGACTCGGCGTACGGTTCTTAAGACATATTGAAAGAAACTCCATGTTGCTTTTTATGGTACCCTGTGATTCAGATGATATCAAAAAGGAATACAACATATTGGTGGATGAGCTCCGTCTTTACAATCCTGAGCTGCTGGACAAGTCGAGGATCCTTGCAATTTCAAAGTGTGATCTGCTGGATGAAGAATTAACTCAGGAAATTGAAAGTGATTTACCTGATATTCCGCATCTATTTATTTCATCAGTTGCCAACATAGGAATCACTCAATTAAAGGATATGCTCTGGAGTAACTTAACCGAAGTAAAATGATATGCTCGACTTTATAGAAGCAACTGATACAGCGCTTTTTATGTTTCTCAATGGAATGCACAGTGAGCTTACGGATCAGCTTATGGTGTTTATATCCGGAAAATATGAATGGATTCCATTGTATGTCCTATTGTTGTTACTGATCGGAATTAAAATTGGTTGGAAAAATTTGATCGTAGTACTTCCCTTTGTGATAATTCTGATCATATTCACAGATCAAACTTCTGTAATGATTAAAAATCTGGCAGAGCGCTTACGGCCCTGTCACGACCCGACAATAATGGACCAGGTACACACGGTGAATGAACATTGTGGCGGTCAATTTGGTTTTGTATCGTCACATGCAGCAAACACATTTGGCCTTGCCATCTTTGTTGGATTATTATTAAAACCATTTTATAAACATGTGGTGCTAATTCTTGTGATTTGGGCCTTCGTGGTAAGCTACAGCCGGATTTACCTGGGCGTCCATTATCCATTAGACATAATTATGGGTGCTCTGCTCGGTGCCTTTATTGGATACTTCACGCATCGTTTATATTCAGGTCAAAGCGGAAGAATAAAATCATTGCTCAGGTTATGAATACGGTGCTCGCGATATTTATTGGTGGTGGATTGGGAAGTGTTGCCCGCTATGGCATTGGTAAATTCGTGGCAATAAATTATCCAAATGTTTTTCCACCAGCCACCTTGTTTTCCAATATTCTTGCCTGTTTGATACTGGTTGTTTTTGTTGTGTTTTTAGGAGAGAATTATGCTTCAGGCAGCGTGTTCAGGGTATTTATCATGATAGGTTTCTGTGGCGGCTTCAGCACATTTTCTACTTTTGCATTGGAAACGGTACAGCTCCTTGAACAGGGGAATCATTTATATGCCGTTAGTAATATTTTGGTTAGTTTACTGACCTGTATTGGAATTATCTATTTTATCACCAAAATCAATGTATAACATGAGAATACTCAGGCCGGTAATCGTTATATGCGTTCTGCTAACGCAATGGTCATGCACCAATATTTCAAATGGAGAGCAAGCTTCTGGGGCAACAGCGTCAGTCGATATTGTGAAGGATACGAGCAAATTCATTAATGTAATTCTTATGATTGGAGATGGCATGGGATTAACCCAGATCACTGCCGGATGGATTGCCAAAGGAGATGCTTTGAACCTGGAACGCTGCCCGGTTATTGGATTGATGAAAACCAATTCTTCAGACAACTTCATCACTGATTCTGCTGCAGGAGCTACGGCATTTGCTACTGGAAAAAAGACATACAATGGAGCCATTGGCGTCGATCCCGACAAGGCCGCACTGACAACCATTCTGGAAATTGCTGAAAAAAACGGAATTGCCACCGGGCTGGTGGCAACCTGCTCCATAACACATGCTACACCTGCCTCATTCATAGCACACCAGCCCAGCAGATTATTAGATGAGGCAATAGCAGCTGATTTCTTAAAAACAGACATAGATGTATTTATAGGAGGTGGTAAAAAGTTCTTCGAATTTCGATCAGATGGAGAAAATTTACTTGAGCTACTGCAAGAAAATGGATATACTGTGGCAGACGGTGCAGAGGAGATCGATATGGTAAAATCCGGAAAACTTGCAGGTTTTATTGCTGATGAGCATCCTGCTAAAATATCTGATGGCAGAGGAGATCTGCTTTCTTTTTCTTCATTAAAAGCAATTGAGCTATTGAACCTAAACGATAAAGGGTTCTTCTTAATGATTGAAGGATCACAAATCGATTGGGGAGGCCACGCCAATGACTCAGAGTACATCGTAGATGAAATGCTTGATTTTGACAATGCAGTTGGAAAGGTCCTGGACTTTGCAGAGAAAGATGGAAATACATTGGTAATCATAACTGCCGATCATGAAACCGGAGGATATGCTATCAATGCAGCCGACGAAGACGGGAACATTGAAGGCGCGTTTACCACCGACTACCATACGGCTGTTATGGTACCTGTATTTGCATATGGCCCAGGTGCTGAAGCCTTTGCGGGAGTGTACCACAACACAGCGATTTTTAACAAAATGATGGCTGCATTTTCAATGAAGACACCTTAAAAGATAGGGCTTTCAGCAGGCAGAACTTCAATAAACTTTGTGATGTTAATAACTTTATGGGTGAACAGCGTGTAACAGAAAGCTGGATTTGATAAATTTGTTTTCCAATAAATTTGAAAATTGAAAGGGAGTCACCGGATAAAATATGCAGAAAGAGAATAAGCAGCAATGGGCCAATCAATCCTTTGCGAACAGAGTTAGCATTTCAACCAATCCTGGAAAACTAAAAATCGTTGTTAAAGCAGAGAACTTTCCCCTCGGCAATAATATTCTGACACTTGCTCTTTCGAGCGTAATCATTGGCAATGTACTTTTAGCCTATTTGGTTGGTGTAGGCATGGTCACCTTTGGAATAGTTACCTCGAGTATCGCACTGATTTCGTTGGTAGTGTCATTCGGCCTGGCAAGGGCCTGGTTCTGGCACAATTTCGGTGAAGAGAATATTGAATTCAACGGAAATCAACTATCCGTTTCCAGAAACTATACGATCTACAAAACGAAAAAAAATATTATTGAGCTGGATGAATCGACTGACCTTTTCACCAATAAAGTTGATACCTGGAATTGGAACAAGATGCAAAACAAGGGGGTTTTAAGAGTCAGTAATAGTGAGATCTCCGTTGATTTTGGTATTAAACTTAACGATGAGGAGTATGAAATGTTGGTTATTCCTATCGGAAACAAGATCAAACAGTATAAAACTGAGAAAGAGCTATCCTCCGCTGAAGCTTCGTCAGACACGACGGATGACAAGCCCGTTGTAGAACCTGAGAAACTAGATTCCAAAGAACAAAACATAAAGGAAGACGCAGCTAAGCCAAATCTTGAGGAACAACACGAAGGCGAACACAGAAAAGTGCTGGATGATTACTATAAAAAAATTGCCAGCTCCTCAGAGGACTTGCTCAACAAGATCGATTCTGGCGCTAGCTCAGAACAGGCTGAGAAGAACAAAGACGAAGAGGTTTAGTGTCTGTTATGCCTTTTGCCTTTGATTGACCTATTAAGGTGAATACGTTGAGTGTGAGGCTTGAAATTTTAAATACGAGGTAGAAAGTATAAAGTAGAAGGATGCTGTACCTTATACTTTCTACTTTTTACTAATTGACGGCCCTGCTTGCAAAAGCGTGCATTTTCTCGTACACCTCTGCCCATCCCCTCCACTCCAGATTTTCAGACAAAGATTCATTGTGCCATATACTAATGAACGTACCTCCTACTGACTTTACCTCTTCTATTAATTGAATGATGGTCTTAATTCCTTGAATCGGAACTTGATTCAAGTTGTTTTTTAACGTCACGTCCATTACTGCAAATGGAAAAACCACAAGTTCAGAAAGGCTGTTACTGGTTAGATCAAAAAATGAAAATGGAGTGCATATGCTCGCCCTGAAACCAACACGTGTCGGGTATCCCATGCTATAATCGCTTTTTATTCCCACAGCTATCAATTTTTTATAGGTGTCGGGAAACGCGAGCATCAAATAATGCTGTCTACTTGTTTTAACAGGATTCCCAAGGATGGATTCCAGCCTGTTCTTCTCCTTCTCCAATCCCTCACCTGATTTGGCAGCGTTAACTGATGGATGAATTCCAACCTCCCCAAATTCATGTAACAGGGCAATTCTATCCTGCAGTAATTTACTGGTATGAGGAACATTCTTATCCAATGCTCCATAATCTCCAAGCAAAAAGAAGGATTTAAACTCTGTCTTGAATTTTTTCAACGACTGAGTTATATAATCAAAGCTGTCGTAAGGATCTTTCCGTGAACCCATAAGAACGCCAATTCTTTCAAAAAATCTATAAAAGTCGAGGTAGAGTATGCTTTTCGCGAAACCTCCAAGAGTTCTAAGTACACCCTTATTGACATATGCAAAGGCATTGTCTATGTCAATTGTTGAGATATAATGGAATTCTCTCATCGGAATTTCTATATCGGGATACTGATCTTTAAGAAGTCCGGCTATTTCCAGAGCCCACACATTAACAATTGGCTTTTCCAAAAACCCTTTTTTAAAGGCGATTGACTCATCCGCCTTAAACCTGCCCAACTGGTCCGTGTGAAGGGTTCCATATTCTTCATACCTCGTTACAAGGTAAAACGCCGCCGCAAATGGATCGAAAGGAAGCATTCCACCCTTATCTACCCGGAAAGGGCATTGAATTCCATTGTGTTCTTCAAATTCAATTTCTATGTCTCTGATATCAGATTGATTGAGCAGTCCCGAAGGAATAAAGTTCAAAGCCCCCTCTACCAATTCTGCACAGTAGCTGATTTTTGCTCCGCTACCGCTTTTGAAAGCCTCCAGATTGCTTTCAAACCGGATATCCATTTTAAGAATTTCATGAAAAATCAGATTGAATGAATATTCAATTCTAGGAGTTATTTCAGGAACAAAGATGGTGAGCATCACAATGACTATAACTGTGACTGTACACGATGACGATGACTATAACTATGACCTTGACTATGGACAAAATAGTCTCTTTCTTTACTTGTCATAGTCATTGTAATGGTCATCGTTTAAATGTGGTGATGGTCATTGTTTATCTGCGCTTAACGTACTCACTATTTCCTTACAGATAAATATGGCTGCCTTGCCATCACCGAAGATATCCGGATATGAATAGTTGGTTTTATTAAGCAATGTAGTGTACGCTTCCACAATTCGATTCTCATCGGAATCCGTAAGTACTGCATTGCCATTATCAACTAATTCAACCCACTCCGTTTGTGCCCTCAAAGTGATGCAAGGCTTTTTGAGCAGGTAAGCTTCCTTCTGGACACCTCCTGAATCCGTTACAATCATCACACTACTCTCCTCAAGGGCGAGCATATCCAGATAAGAAACAGCTGGCATCATGATAATTTTCTCATTGGCCTTTATCTGCTTGTAGATTTCAGGATCCAAATTCTTCTTTATCAACTTGGAAGTCCTGGGATGCAGGGGCAAGACGATCTGGACGTCCATTTCCTGTGATATTCTATTCAATCCGGTAAATATAGAGGTCAGGCGTTTCGGATCATCTGTGTTGTTGTCTCTGTGTATCGTGGCGAGCAGATATTCTCCTTTGCGGATATCAAATTCTTCAAACAGCTGGCAAGAACCTGTCGCCTGCTCTAAAAAATGACGTATGTTATCATACATCACGTCACCACAGTGGTGTATCTTCGGGTTGTCCACGGTGTAAGGGCCATCATTGCCTTCTTTAAACCCCTCGCTTATCAAATTAAAGTAGCCGGCTTCTGTTGGTGTAAACAGGAGCGTCGATACATGATCACATATAATCCTGTTGATCTCTTCAGGCATGGATTTGTTGAACGATCTCAACCCGGCTTCCACATGCATAATGGGCACATGTAGTTTGGAGCCCGCAATGGCAGCGGCCAGGGTTGAATTTGTATCACCATACACTACAATTGCATCTGGTGATTCCTTCATGATCACCTCTTCCAGTCCTTTGATCATAGCGGCAGTTTGCTTTCCATGGGAACCAGAGCCAACTTTGAGATTGTAATCCGGTTTGGGAATGTTCATCTCGGCAAAAAACACCTTTGACATATTATCATCGTAATGCTGCCCGGTGTGAACAATCTTCTCCGTTATGGCAGCGCTATATACCAACTCAACAGCCCTACTCAATGCTGCCGCCTTGATAATTTGCGGTCTTGCTCCAATAACTGTGAGTAGCTTAATCATTACTTCTGTTTTAAATCATCCCTTCGTCCGCAAAGCTATAATAGCCCTGATCTGAGATTATGATGTGATCCAACACAGGTATTTCCATGGTCTCACCTGCCTTTTTTACTTTTTCAGTTAGTTTAATGTCAGCTTCGCTTGGGTCCAAATTTCCCGAAGGGTGATTGTGACAAAGTATGATAGCCGAAGCCAAATTCTCAATAGCCAGTTTAAAAATTATTTTTGTGTCGGCTATTGTTCCACTGACGCCGCCCTTACTAATTTCTGCTTTTTTGATCACATAATTCGCCCTATTCAGCAACAGCACCCAAAATTCTTCGTGGGGCAAGTCCTGTAAATGAACTGACATCACATTAAATGCATCACTGCTCGAAGCAATTTTCTTCTTTTTCAATACTTCTTCGCTACCCCTTCTCCTGCCCAATTCCAATGCTGCCGCGATACTAATTGCCTTCGCTTCTCCGATACCTTCAAATTTCATCAGGTCATTAACGGTTAACCTGGCCAAATTATTTAAATTATTGTCGACACTTTGCAGAATAACTTGCGACAGCTCTACCGCTGACATCCTGGAATTGCCTGAGCTGATGAGCAAAGCGACCAATTCTGAATCGCTGAGGGCTGCACGCCCCTTCAACATCAACTTCTCCCTTGGGCGATCCTCCTCCGCCCAAAGTTTGATGCTCAGTTTCTTATCGTAATTTGACATGCTTGAAATTATAAAATATTGGGTACAAAAAAAGTCTTTCCCATATTAGGAAAGACCTTTAGTACTATTTGTAAAAACAAAAACTATTTCAGGCCCTGAACATGCCTGGTCAGCTTCGACTTGAGATTTGCTGCTTTGTTCTTGTGAATAACCTTGCGCTTGGCCAGCTTGTCTACCATTGAACTTACGACAACAAGTTGCTCCTGTGCATCTTTTTTAGAGGTAATAGCACGAAGGTCACGCACTGCATTCCTGGTTGTTTTGGCCTGATATTTATTCTTTATGCGCTTGACGTCGTTAGACCTGATTCTCTTAATTGACGATTTATGATTTGCCATTTTCTCTTCTTAACTGTTGATCTGTTAGATTTTAACCCTTTGTAAAGGGGGGTGCAAAGATAGTATTTTATTGGAAATTGAATAATGGTTAGGGACATCTAAATTAGAGAATGCTTTGGAAGCTTCAACTGCTAATTCGTATATTAACAGGACAAAATGTGGCAGCCGTAACCGGTACAACAGTAGTAAGGCCACTTTTATTTAAGACGAAGGCACAGCCTTCGCCTAACGGGGCATGATCTCACAAGTTCAGCCAAGCGCTTCGCGCTTGTGTCTTTTTATTGTTTCTTCAGCAGAATACAAGCATAGCTTTGATACAATAAAAAAAGCCAATCACTTTCGTGATTGGCTTCTATTGTAGCCCGTTGAAGGCTACCAACCTTAAGTATCCAAAATAGAGATTAAACCTTTTTTCTTCATTTTATCTCTGGGTTAACAAGTATATCCTTGCCAGAATATATTATGAGAACGTACACCAACAATAATATATACTTAACAGGGGATTGTGTAACTTAGGGATACTTATTTGGCGGGAATTTACGAGCTAAGAGGGAAGATTTAGCAAATCAATTGATGAAAAGAAAGATAAACAAGGAATTGCTGGCCCAGCAGAGTAGAATAATGAAGGTGGTTAGCTATGTCGACGCATTATTAGTTCTCATCATCTTTCTTATTACTTATTTTATTTTTGATGAAAGGGAGTATCTACCGTACATTATGCTACCGACGGCAGTTGGAATTATTATCAACATTTTGCTATACGAAAAACACGGTGATTTATACCTCACGTTCAAGATCTTCATGATCTTGTCTTATGTGGTAGTAACTGCAATTATCTGCTTAACAGGAGGAATTCTAAGCCCATTTCTTTTTGTATTTGTTGTATTCTGTATTGGCGCTTTTATGTCCAGCAAGAAACTTGGAACATATGTAGTTGCCTTTATGTTCTTGTCAGCTTTAACCATTTATCTATTGCAGCAATCTGGCATATTGAACATCAACATTATTGAAGATCAACATCAGGCCCATTTTGCATTAGCAATATTTGTTTTTGTATTAACTCTGAGCTCTTTATTATCTTTACTATTGACCCGCGCCTCATTTAATATTTATCGTGCAAAAAAAGAGGTAGATGAAAAAAACAAGATCATTGAGGAAAAGAATATTATGCTGGAAAAGCTATCGCTGGTTGCTGAAAAAACCGACAACTACGTGATCATTATTGGCAAAGACGATTTAATAGAATGGGTGAATGAGGGTTTCACCCGGCTGACGGGCTATACTTTTGATGAAGCGGTAGGAAAAGTACCCAGTGCCGTGTTAGGTGGGCCGCTCATGACCGAGGAAGTCATAAAAAAGATTGACGAGGACGTTCTCAAACACCACAAGACACACAGTGGAGAGATAGCCAATTATCACAAGAACGGCGAAGTGTTCTGGGCATCCATTCATATCACCCCAATTCTGGATAAAAATGGTGAGCTGCACAAATATTTTGCAATTGGTAGTGACATCACTGAAAAGAGAGAGGCGGAAAAACAAATAGTAGAGCAGAGAGATCAGCTGGCAAAGAAAAACCAACAGATTGCAGATAGCATATCTTACGCAGAAATGATTCAAATGGCCATGTTGCCTCCCCTAGATTCAATAAAAAAGCAGTTTCCACAGTCTTTTATACTCCTCAAACCGAAGGACATAGTTAGTGGAGATTTTTATTGGTATACAGAAGCAACCAGGGATGGTAACCCAATAAGCATTATTGCCGCAGTGGACTGTACTGGCCATGGTGTACCTGGGGCGTTTATGTCTATGATAGGAAACACGTTGTTGAACGAAATCGTCAATCAAAATGAGATGTATGACGCCGCGGAAATCCTGATGCAGCTGGACGATGGTGTGATAAAATCCCTCAATCAAGACGATGAGAGTAAAAAATCTCAGGATGATGGAATGGACATTTCAATTTGTGTTATCGATAATGTGAACAATAATATACAGTTTGCCGCCGCCAACCACTCCATGTACCTGATACAAAATTCAAAACTTGAGAAAATAAAAGGAAATATATTTTCAATAGGAGGCATGTACAAGAAGGAGAGACGAAATTTTTCCAATCACGATATTGAGATCAGCCCCGGACTCAGTATTTACCTGTTCTCCGATGGGTACAAGGACCAGTTTGGTGGCGAGAATAAAAGTAAATTTTTAGCTACAAGACTTGAGGATCTGCTCCTGAAAATTCAGAATTCTGACATGCAGGAACAAAAAGAGAAATTAATTGCTGCTTTTGATGACTGGAAGGGAGAGGGCGATCAGATCGATGACGTATTAATGATAGGAATAAGGTTTTAATAGGCAACGAATTCAAACTGAACATTTACCAATTTCGCATAGCGCTCGCCAGATGATAACATATCTGTGTCCTCTTTGGCATATTTCCACAAGAGCAACACATCACTCTTTTTTGATAAGTTTTCCAGCACGGCCAACAATTTATAGATTTGCTTGGCTGAAGCAGAATTGAAGTACTCGAGATCAATAGTGAACTCCGTTTTAGGATTTGGATCTTTTGAATATTCCTCCATCCAGTCAATGATCAAAGCATAATACTCTATGGGAAACTCAGGAAATGACCTCCCGGCCAATTCAAACTGCCCTTGATCCTTATCCAATATGACTGTCGGGGTATCTTCCGATCCCTCCATGTTTAATACTTCCATTTTTTTATCCTTTGTTTTGCACAGCAATTAGCATTGCAAGGTAAGTTATTCCTGCTTTTTCAACGTTTTCCGGAAAATGCGCTTCAAACCCTGTGGATTTTCAATCTTACCTTCCAGCCAATGAACGAAGTGATGTCGCTCGTCAAAGTTAACTTCAATGGAATCCTCGGCTCCTGACAATAACGCCTCTTTCAGATTACTAAATGCAGCCACCTGCTCTTTAGACTCAGTTAACGCATTGAAATCATTTTTTCTGATAAAGTCAATGATGAGTCTCTCATGGTAATACAGCTTTTTCTTTTTATAGAGGAATCTATAAGTGGACCGCGTAGCGTATTCCAACAGCTCTATATTGCCCAGCTCAAAATGGATCATCTGGTTTAGGATCCTGGCAAAACAGAGTATGTCTTCCCGCAGCTTCACGGAAGTATCATTCAGCAGTTTGTTCAACCACCTCAGCGCCAGCTGATATTTTTCCCCTCCAAAATAAGCATAGCTGGTGTAATAATAAAAGACCATTTGGTTTACCCTATTCACCTTCTCTCCATAGGTCTGCAGGCCCTTTTCAATTTTCGGAATCAACTTGATAGCGGCGTCAAAATTGCCGGTATTGTTATAGTACCCCAGCTCGTGCAGGTAGGAGTTGACGAATATCCGCGCATTAATTTCAATAGAATCAGATGAAATACTTCTCAAATCCTGGAGATCCGCAAAAAATCCCGCTTTACTCACCAGGTTGGAATGCCTTAAAAAGAGACTGTTTTGAACGGTGAGTAGGTTACTGAGCACATTGATGTATTGGGTAGGAGAATCATAGATAAACTCCGGCCTGGATTCTATGAGCACTCTCCGCTTCTTTACCAGCTCATATGACTTCTCCAATTCTCCCATGGCAAAATAATAGGCAGAGTGACAAAACCAGTACAATATGTTGGCATTAAAGGAGAGCGCTTTTTTCTCTTCTTTGAATACATCTGATTTCAGGATCTTTTCAAAGGTTTCCACCTCCCATTCGGCGCGCGCCCTGTTATTCGCCTTGATCAAAGAGTAGATTCGGTCGTAATAGAGCTCATATTCATAGAGGTTTTTCTGTTTTTCGAGAATTATCTCCCGTTCATAAAAGATCTCCATCAATTGCCTTGAATATTTCTCTGAGTCGGCTTCTTTTGGTATGAGCTTTCTCTCCCAATCTATCAGCTCGAGAATCCTTACCAGCTTTTCATATTTGTAGGCAATTTGTCTCGCCTTCTCCAGGATACTTTCACACTGTTTATAGAGCCCTTTTGCATAGAGAATCTCGATATTTCGCAACATCTCTTTCAATCGCCCATCTGTAGAAATTTGGGAATGGTAGGCACGCAGAGATTTGAGTATCTGATTGTACAGATAATTTTTAACCCTGTGCAGCTGCTTCGCGAATGTCTCCTCTTTAAACTGTTTCAAGAGCGCTTCATCATCGTAGATCTTTTGCTTTTCAATAGCATCGAACAATAGGATGTAGTTGTTTTGTTCCCCTTTAATGTGGGTGGAGGAGAATTTTTTAAAATATCCTTTCTCGGATCTGCTGAGGGATTGTATGAGCTGAAATATGTTTTCAGATTTTCTCATAGAACTGTACAGAAATATTGGAATAATCGCAAGAAATACTCACAATTAGCTATAAATATACCAATTTATACCCTTTTCAAATGTACAATTCTCAAAAGAATGTGTTGCCAGGGGGGTAATGCTGGCCTAATTTCACCCTCAGAAACAATCGAAACTATGGTATCACTAATAGAATATTCAGATAACACAACTCAAATTGGAATCGAGCCAAGTTCAGATAAAGAAACTGTTCGCGGGCATTGTCACTCAAAATACAAGGCGATCCTTAAAAGCTACCAGGACCAGCCAGGCCATGAACCGATCATAGCTGAATTTGGTGAATTCAGCAAGGAATTCATGTTTTCCATCTTGTACCGCACAGAACAGAAATTGATCATTTCCAAAGAGAGAAGAAGCCTGATTAGCAAGGTATATCACATTCTGATCGAAGGATTGCAAAACATTCGCTATCATGGTGCCAGAGATGCTCAGAAAAGGCAAATCGGCTTCATCATTATTGGTCGAAACAAAAACAATTATGTTATTAATACTGCTAACTTGGTAGATAAGGGAAATGCTAGATCACTTGCTGAAAGGCTCGGCCAAATAGAAGGGCTGGGTTATAATTCTCTGAATAAACTATACTTAAATACGCTTGCTAATGGGTATGTATCGAGATATGGAACTGCCGGGATGGGGTTAATGACCATGGCCTTGAAATCAGCCAACCATCTTTCATACAACCTAGAAAAAATTAACAATGATCTAATGTATTTCAACCTCGAGCTTAAGATTGACATTTTGTAAAAACCCGGCTTAATACAATCCGGCTTATCAATAAATATAAAAACAGAAACTATGAGTTATATCACCTTACCAGATTCAAATACCATTAGTGATGAGGTACGTCACATGTGGGAAGATTGCGAAAGGCGATGGAAATATGTTCCCAATATTGTACGCTCCTATGCCATGGCCCCCGAAGTGATGAAAGCGGAAGATGTCTGGAGCAAAGGAGTAATGCACAATGGCTTTCTTCCAAGAAAGCTAAAAGAGGCCATCGCAACTGTTGTTAGCGCCACCAACGATTGCAACTATTGTGCGAGCAGTCATGCACTGGCTTACGAGCTCGCAGGTGGAGATGAAAGCGAAGGAGCTGCCTGCCGATTGCTGAACTTCAGTGAATTTGATGAAAAAGAACGGGCAGCATTCGAATATGCCAAAAAAGCAACGCAGGATGCAAAATCGATCACGCAAGCAGATATTACCGAGCTTCAAAAGTACTATAGCGATGGTGAGATCGTAGAAATTGCCGCAGTCATTCAACAATTTATGGGTTACAATTGGTTTGTGACCATACTTGGGTTGGAATTGGAGGAAGCGAATCCATACCAGGCATTAGAGAAGATTTAAAGTTTAAGTGAAGCAAATATTTATATTGCCATAACATTATGCAACATATCAAAACACCCAATGACATTCCAGGAATAATAGGCCTGTTCGCCTTCAGGCCAGAGACTGCTGAACCCATGAATCAATTGGCGGAGATCCTATTGCGACAGGCGTCAAGCCTGTTAAAGTGGGAGCGTGAGTTGATCGCTGCGTACGTCTCACATCTTAACGAATGCACCTTTTGTTACAATACACACAGCGCTATGGCCAGGCATTGGATTGTAAGTGATTTAACAGATGATACAAGGCTGAAAGATGACAAAAGTATTATTGAAGCCGTGATGCGTGATTATCTCTCTGCACCTATTAGCGAAAAGCTGAAGGCACTTTTGACCATTGCCTCCAAGGTGCAGGAAGATGCACGAAAAGTACTGCCAAAAGATATCGAAGCGGCGAGGAATCAGGGTGCAACTGACATGGAGATTCATGATACAGTGCTCATAGCTGCAGCTTTTTGTATGTACAATAAATATGTGGATGGATTGGGGACCCTTGAATGGGAGGAACCGGGGATTTATGATGAGAGAGCAAGACTAACCGCTGAGAATGGCTATAGCGCTAAATTCGAAGCTAATGTCGTATAGAAAGTTAGACAATCAATATCATTTAAACACATTTAATGTGAGAAAATCGCCTTTCGAAATGTACAATGTTGACAATAATGACTTGAGCATTCAATATAGGCGCAATATATTTGAGTATGCTACAGGAAACAACAGAATTAACAACCATGAAGGACATCAATAATATTTCAATTACGATGAATAAATCAACTAACAACTTTTCCAGCTTCAACCTTGCTTTGGTAAAGGCATTCGTGCTAAAACGTGTGATCCTTCCATTTCTGCTGTGTATTCTGTTTATTTCAACACCAACCCTTGCCCAGGATACATGGGATGTGGTATATGATATCTTCCAGGCGAGCTGCACCTCTTGTCACAATGGTAGCGAATCCCCCAACCTATCTCAAACCTCTTCTCAGGTATACAACAACATCGTTGGAGTTCTTCCTCAAAACGACACCGCCCAGACCAAGCCATGGGATGAACTCATCGATCCGGGATATCCTCACCGCAGCTTTTTGTTTAGAAAAATAAATGACAGTTTGGACACTGATATCGGTCTTGCTGCCGGGGAAGGAGCTCCATGTCCGCAATCAGGTGGGCCTCTGAGCCAACCAGATATTGAAATTATCAGGCAATGGATCAACTTTGGAGCGCCGCAGACGGGCAATGTAGCTGATACGGCATTGATCGCTGATTTTTATAACCCCGGAGGATTGCCTGGAGTTGAAAGCGTGGCTACGCCACCAGAAGCGCCCAATCCGGCAGATGGTTTTCAAATACATCTAGGCCCCTTTTTTCTGGATAATGGGGTTGAGATGGAATACTGTTTGAAATATGCACTTGAATTCGTAGATACGCTGGAAATAACAAAGATCGAACTAACCATGGGTACGGAATCTCATCATTTCATTCTATTTAAATATGATGATGGAAGCATTCCTCCTGGCAGTCCGGATGGATTAAGGAACTGGTGTGACCACGGAAGTACACAGATCGTATATACATCGCAGTATCCACAAGACACTTTGGAATTACCCTGTGAAACAGCCTTCAAATGGCGGGATGATGCCTACCTGGACTTAAATACCCATTATATCAATCCAGCAGCAGGAAACATCCTGAAATGTGAAGTGTATGTAAATATATATACGCAGCCAAAGAGCACAGCAGACGCGGAGATGTTCTCTGAATGGAATATTAATTTCCCAATGACCTACCCCTGTGCTGGTTCATGTCTTGCCCCTGCTGGAGTGCCGCCAGGAACAACGGTCTTTGATAGGGATTTTACCATTCCAGGCGGATTTGATACCGCTTATGTGTTCATGTTAAATTCACACACCCACGATAACGGAACCAATTATGATATTCACAGAGATGACATACCACAAACGCTTCTATATGAAGGTGACCGAATAGACGGAATCCCTGGAGGGGTTCCAGAACCCTTTGATTGGCAACATCCTCCAATTAGGTATTTTGATACATTGCTAGCACTAGAGAGAGCAGAGGGTTTTGTCGAACATGCTACCTATGTGAATCCGGGTTCTTGCGTACAGTGGGGACTGACCTCGGATTGTGAAATGATGGTAATGTTTGTGCAATACACTACTAAACGTCCCATTGCCTGTTGTGTGCTCTCTTCGAGTATGAGCAGCGTGAATGTCAGCTGTACCGGAGGAAGTAATGGCTCAGCAACGGTTACCCCGACCAGCGGAGTAGGTCCTTATACCTATTTGTGGTCTCCCGGTGGTTCGACGGATTCTACAGCCCTGGTATTATCTGCCGGTTCTTATTCTGTAACAATTACGGATGGCAACTCCTGTGTACAAATAGATAATGTCGTAATAACGGAACCAACAGTGCTGAGTTTGTCAATGGACTCGACGGATGCCTCCTGTGCAGGATCATCTGATGGAACGGGCACGGCTACACCCTCAGGTGGCACCGGAGCCTATACCTATGTGTGGAGTGTAAGCGCTGGCAGCCAGACAACAGCTACAGCCACGGGATTGGCAATGGCCACATATTCTGTAACCGTGATGGACAACAATGGGTGCACAACCACTGGTTCTGTAGGCGTTGGAGAACCTACACCGGAAGATCCTTCATTCAATTATGCATCGAGTACATATTGTGCTTTTGGATCCAATCCTATTCCCACAATAACTGGGGATCCGGGAGGCTCTTTTAGTGCAAGCCCTGCTGGTTTAGTCTTTATAAGTACATCTACCGGCCAGATCAATTTGTCATCCAGTACTGCCGGCGCAACATATTCAATACAATATCTAACAGCGGGAAGTTGCCCTGACAGCTCTACCGTTTCTGTGACGATTGAGCCCTTGGATGATCCTGCTTTCAGTTATGCTTCTGCGAGTTATTGTCCCGCTGATGTGGACCCAACACCAACAATAACAGGAACACCCGGCGGTACTTTTAGCGCTACACCTGCAGGACTGGTCTTTATCAGCACATCGACGGGAGAAATAGACTTGTCTGCGAGCTCCTCCGGCACAACGTATACAATAGAATATGTCACAGCTGGTACTTGCCCCGACAGCTCAACCGCCGCACTCACCATTACCACAACTGATGATCCTGCCTTCAACTTTTCAGCATCAAATTATTGTCTGTCCGATGCAGATCCAACTCCTACAATTTCAGGAACTCCTGGCGGTGGATTTAGCGCTTCTCCAGCGGGACTGGTATTTGTCAGCACGTCGACGGGGCAAATAGACTTGTCGGCCAGTACTTCCGGTGCAACTTATTCAATTCAATATGTCACTGCAGGAACTTGCCCTGCTAGTTCTACCGTTTCTGTTACCATCGATGTACAGGATGATCCAGCCTTCAGCTATGCCTCCGCAAGTTATTGTCCAGTTGATGCGGATCCAACTCCAACAATAAGCGGAACACCAGGCGGTACATTTAGCGCAACACCTGGAGGCCTGGTATTTGTCAGTACATCTACAGGAGAAATCGACTTGTCCGCAAGCACGTCGGGCACAACTTATACGATCAAATATTTGACAGCCGACATATGTCCTGATAGTTCAACCGTTGCTGTTACTATAACATTCCAGGATGACCCCGCTTTTAGCTATGCAGCATCGAGCTACTGTTCTGCAGATACAGATCCAACACCAACTATCTCCGGAACACCGGGAGGAATGTTCAGCGCTTCTCCTGCTGGAATTGTATTTGTTAGCCCGTTTACCGGGGAAATCGACTTGTCGGCGAGTAGCGCTGGCACGACTTACACGATTCAATATACTACCGCTGGGACTTGTCCGGACAGCTCAACAGTCAGTGTGACCATCGTTGCACAGGATGACCCGGCATTTAGTTATACTTCCGCCACTTTCTGTCAAACGGGTACAGATCCTGTGGCTACCATAACAGGAACGCCTGGAGGAATATTTAGTGAAGGATCCGGAGATATTGTATTCATCAGTACGAGCACAGGAGAAATTGATTTGTCTGCGAGTACTATCGGTGGCCCATATGGTGTGAAATATGTCACCGCTGGTGCTTGCCCCGATAGTTCTACCGTCTTCATTACAATTACATTATCACTCGATGCTGAATTCACCTATCCAGGAACTCCCTTTTGTCAGGGGGCACCCAACCCAAGCCCAACATTTACCACAGGAAGTCCCGGTACGTACACTGCCACACCAGGGGGATTGATATTTGTCAATGTTAATACCGGAGAAATTGATTTGGTTACCAGCACTCCTGGAGCTTACAGGGTTTACAACGACATCCCTTCCTCTGGTGGATGTGTAGCAGCAGTAGATTCATTTGACATAGAAATTTTTGTTCAGGATGATCCCACTTTTAGCTATGCTTCCACAAGTTATTGTCCAGCCGATGCGGACCCTACGCCAACGATCACGGGCACAGGAGGCGGTACATTTAGTGCTACCCCAGCGGGATTGGTTTTTATCAGCACCGCTACAGGTGAGATAGACCTTTCGGCGAGTACTTCTGGCGCAACCTATAACATTCAATATGCTACTCCAGGTTCATGTGCTGATAGTTCTATCACCTTTGTGACAATCAACACTCAGGACGATCCCGCCTTTGCATATTCCTCTGCAAGCTATTGTCTGGCGGATGCAGATCCCACACCTACAGTATCCGGCACACCCGGAGGCACATTCAGCGCCTCTCCTGCGGGAATTGTATTTGTTAGCGCCTTTACCGGGCAAATAGATTTGTCAGCAAGTACCATCGGGACTTATACCATCCAGTATTTGACGCCCGGAACTTGCGCCGATAGCGCTACCTCTTCTGTGGCCATTACTTTACAGGATGACCCGGCATTTAGTTATTCCTCTGCTACTTTCTGTTCTGCCGATGCCGACCCAACACCAACTATTTCAGGAACTCCGGGAGGTGTCTTCAGCGCAACGCCTGCAGGACTCGTGTTCATCAGTACATCGACAGGGCAAATAAACCTTGGCGCTAGTACGGCTGGAGTAACCTACAATATAAAATACGTCACCTCGAGCAGCTGCTCAGATAGCTCCAACGTGTCGGTAACGATCAACGCTCAAGATGATCCGACTTTTAGCTATTCGATGGGAGCTTACTGTTTTTCTGATTCAGATCCACTGCCAACCATTGCGGGTACACCTGGAGGTGTGTTTAGTTCCGTACCAGCCGGACTGGTGTTTGTGAGCACCTCTACGGGACAAATTGACTTGTCGGCGAGTACTGCTGGCACTACCTATACAGTGACCTACACCACTGCCGGAGTTTGTGCCGATAGTTCTGCAGTCAGTGTAAATATTGCTGCGCAGGATGATCCGGCCTTCAGCTATGCCTCTACCAATTATTGCGCTGGAGATTCTGATCCTACACCAACGATAACGGGCACGTCGGGCGGTACATTTTCTGCCACACCTGCGGGCTTGGTATTTATTAGTTCATCTACGGGTCAAATTAACTTAGCCGCCAGCACTGCCGGCACGACCTATACAATCGAATATTTGACTCCTGGCGCTTGTGCTGATAGTTCTATCGTCTCTGTGACCATCAATGTACAAGATGATCCTTCCTTCAATTATTCTGCCGCCAGCTACTGTCTTACAGATGCGAATCCAACGCCTACAATTACCGGAACGGCAGGAGGTTCATTCAGTGCAACTCCTGCAGGACTGGTATTTATCAGTACTAGCACCGGTGAAATAGACCTGGGGGCCAGTACGTCTGGATTGACTTACAGTGTACAATATGCCACCACCGGCTCATGTTCGGCTAACGCCACGGTATCACTAGCAATAGCTACACAGGATGATGCTTCCTTTAGCTATTCATCTTCCAACTACTGTCCATCTGATCCCAACCCAACTCCGACAATTACTGGATTACCTGGCGGAACATTTACCGCCACACCTGTTGGATTGGTCTTCATCAGTTCCACCACAGGTGAAATAGACCTGTTGGCCAGCTCATCCGGACTTACCTATACAGTTCAATATCTTACAACGGGAAGTTGTCCAGACAGCTCTCTTTCCAATGTGACCGTAAATAATGCAGGCAGTGTTAGCGCTAGTTCAGATGTTGACACCACCTACATTTCACAAGGGGGCACTGTTGTATTTAGCTCGAGTTCACCTGACGCAATATCCTATTCATGGGATTTCGGTGACGGTACGGCGCTCGATACGGATCCCAATCCCACACATAGTTATACAACTCCGGGAACCTACATGGTTGTGGTATCGGTTTTCAATGGCAGTTGTTCATCCGGGGACACGCTCACAATAACTGTGTTGCAAAGTACTGTCATGGAAGAATTGAGTCTGATCAATTCCATTAAAGTATACCCGAATCCGACGGCTGGAATATTTAACCTTGATTTTACTTTAGAAGAGACAGTGAATGTGGGAGTTACGATAACAAATCTGTTGGGTGAAGTTATGTCTGTATTTAACTTTGATCATGTTTCTTCAGGGAGCTACTCAATGGATCTATCGGATCAAGCAAATGGTATTTATATCGTTCACATTCGAACGAATGAAAAAGTAACCGATAAAAGGATAGTCCTCCTACGATGAATCAAAGAAAAATTATTCTTACCTCGATCATCACAATGGTGATCATAACCATTATCGATAGTTCGATCAATATATCGTATACCAACGCTGTTGGCGCTGCTGCGGGATATACGGGATCAACCGTCGAGAATAGTGGCAGGTCTTGCGCATTCACCTCTCCCTGTCATGGTGGAACCGCTAACTCTCAACCATTGATCTCAACCAATATTGACCCCAATGGTTATGTACCTGACAGTACCTATAGTATTAGCATTACGGTCAATCAGCTGGGAGTGAGCAAGTTTGGTTTTCAGTCCTCCCCCCAGGATGGCAATGGAGACTTGATCGGAACAGTAATTCTCGATAATCCAGCAGAAACGCAACTGCTAAT
The DNA here is from genome assembly GCA_022572355.1 of Bacteroidota bacterium. Lineage (GTDB taxonomy): Bacteria > Bacteroidota > Bacteroidia > NORP154 > NORP154 > NORP154. Next base: position 55,131 of record JACZWC010000028.1, read on the forward strand.
GAGCGGAAAATACATTACCCACACGGCATCCGGAACTTCAGGAATAGATTCCAGATCCTGGACATATAGCTGGACAGCTCCACCAACAGGCCTTGGCCCGGTTACATTTTATGCCGCAGCGAATGCCACGAATGGTGATTCTACATCTTCAGGAGACGTTATCTACACACACTCCATGCTCATTCAGGAGGAAGGTTTTAATTCTGTTTTTGAAACATTGAGCAATGTTAACAATGTTCAGGTGTTTGTGGACTTCGCGAGTTCCATCCTGATTTTTGGATTGGAAGGGTCAATGCAGCGTTTTGACAACATTGAAATTTACAGCATTGCCGGTGCCTTGGTGACACGGGTAACCAATATCCATGAATCAGAAGTGTGGATCGATGTAAGCTCACTGAGTAAGGGCATGTACATATATAGAACGCAAGAATTAGGTGGACAAATTGCCACGGGGAAATTTTTTCGGCCATAAACCATGTCTGTTCTCAACAATTTTAACATGCTCATTCGCTCTTTTCTCTCAATCCTGGTCTTTCTTCTCTTAACCGTAGCTGGTTACAGCCAGCAGGGAGAGGGGGTAAACTGGTATTTCGGAATGAATGCAGCTATACAATTTGATTGTGATGGCGTCAATGTATTAACTACTAGTGCCATGAGCACCGAGGAAGGCAGTGCATCAGTTTCTGATTCATATGGCAATTTATTATTCTATACAGACGGCTCCAATGTATGGGACAACACGAATACAATTATGCCCAACGGAACCGGATTAAATGGCGACCCCTCCAGCACCATGTCGGCTATTATTGTGCAAAGCCCTGCCGACCCGAATCATTATTTTGTGCTTACAGTGGATGCGGGTGCCTATATAAATGCACCCAATATTGGATTGTTTTACAGTATTGTAGATATGACACTGCCAGCCAATGGAGACGTGTTTGACAATGGCACTGACACTTTAAAAAATACGCCTATGCCCGGGGGTATGGCTGTTTCCTGTGAAAAGTTATTGGCTGTTAGACATTCCAATTGTGTGGACTATTGGATCATTGGCCATGAATTGGGTTCCAATAATTTTTACGTTTGGCCATTAACAGCTGCAGGTCTGGGAGCTCCGACTCTCTATGGCATTGGAAATGCTCATCTGGACTGCACACCTCCCTGGGAACCTGAATCAGTTGGTTACATAGTCTCTTCCCATGATGATGCCAAAATTGCCTGTGTTAAGTGGAGCCCCACTAGCTGCGGTACGGTGGAGATATTGGATTTCAACAATACTACCGGAGCGATAAGTAACCCTGTTGACCTCGGATTTCCAATTAGTGAAGGGCCTTATGGTGCAGAATTCTCACCTGACAATAGCAAACTCTACGTATCAGCCATGCTTTCACAATCGATTTATCAATATGATATACTTACCAGTTCCCTGCAGTTTGTTGCTATGCATCCTGTTAACGGATTCGGGGCTCTTCAACTGGGTTGTGATGGAATAATTTACATAGCTCAGTCTCCAATGGTAACGCCTCCTCTCCCCGCACCTCCAATTCCGGTTCCATCCGGATTTGACTCCCTGGCAGTAATTATTTATCCCAATATGCTGGAGACTGGATTAAATGAAGTTGGATTCGCAAGCGATGGACTTTATCTACAAGGCGCACAATCCACCTTGGGCCTGCCCGCTCTAAATGAGTGCCTGCTGCTGCAAGCTAATTTCAGCATTGACTTCAGCGCAACATGTGTGGCAGAACCCGTCGTATTTTTAGACAGCTCCTGTACCAGCCCAAGTTCTTGGTATTGGGATTTTGGCGATGGGAATACGGATACCGTTCAAAACCCAAATCACAGTTACAGCGATACCGGAACTTACAATATTTCTTTGGTCGTCGGTGATACGGCAAGCTGTTCCGTTGCAGTGTCCGACACCCTTTCGATTCTGGTAAGTATCAATCCAATACCGGTGGTAAACTTAAGTCCGGCAGATACGCTTTGTCCCGGAGACAGCACGGTGTTGGATGCTGGTAATCCGGGCTCCTCCTATACATGGACTCCGGGTGGCGATACTACCCAGACCATCACGGTGAATACATCTGGCAACTACAGTGTTACGATTGTTGACAGCAATGGCTGTGCGGCTTCTGACACGACAACTATAACGATTCTATCCGCTGTAACACTGAATACCACATCTACCCAGTCTGCTTGCGGAGATTCCATCGGCACTGCAAATGTGTCAGCTTCGGGAAGTGTGGGCCCCTACACATATCTCTGGTCACCTGGCGGAGGGACCGATTCAACCATAACCGGCCTGCCTGTGGGATGGTATTTTGTAACCGTATCAGATGCAAACGGCTGCAGCTACGTAGATAGTGTGGAGGTAACGGAGCCGGGTGGCGTATCGCTCTCTGTCAGCCCAGACAACATGGTGACTTGTAATGGATTGTCTGATGGAGCCGCTACGGGGACAGCTGGTGGAGGAACCACACCCTATACCTTTCTTTGGAACGATCCCGGCACTCAAACGAATTCAACGGCAACGGGACTGGCTGCAGGAACAGTCAGCCTCACACTCATTGATGCAAACGGATGCACTGCAACGGATAGTGTTCTGATCACTGAACCGCCAGTATTGGTTCTAAGCATAAGCGATTCCACGGATGTTTCTTGTATCGGCCAATGTGATGGTTCGGCTACGGCCAGCGCAACTGGCGGAACCACAACTTATACGTACTCCTGGGACGACCCTGGAACACAGACCAATGCCATTGCAACAGGCCTATGTGCAGGGCCTTATGAAGTAATCGTAACAGATAACAATAATTGTGTGGATACGGTCAATGTTACTATTGATCAGCCCTTACCTCTTGTTCTGATTCTCGATAGCGTGGATGCCACATGCGGCAACAGCGATGGTGAAGCCAATGTTTCCGTATCAGGAGGCAATGGCCCTTATACTTATTTATGGGATGATCTTGGTACTCAAACCACCGATACTGCTGCCGGCCTCCCAGCTGGAGTGTACACGGTTCTGATCACAGATGCCAGCGGCTGCACAGATAGCGGATCGGTTGCAGTGAGTGATGTGGGGGCTCCATTTGCATCCATAGACAGCAGTTTTAATGTGAGCTGTTTTGGCGGAAACGATGGACAGGCCACTGTTTCTCCCACAGGAGGAGTATTGCCTTACACGTTCCTGTGGAATGATCCGGGAACCCAGAGTACGGCAATTGCCACTGGCCTTGTTGCCAATACCTACATCGCAACCGTCACGGATTCCAATGGTTGTGTGGCCAATGCTTTGGTTACCATTACTGAACCCGCTATTCTCTCATCTACAATAACGACGGTAGACGCCCACTGTGGTTTATGTGACGGCTCGGCCACTGTGGTTGTATCAGGTGGAACGGGTGCCTATACGTACGTATGGGATGACCCGGGACTGCAGACGTCGGCAACGGCAACTGGCTTGTGTGACGGCACCATTACGATAATTTCCACCGATTCAAACAGTTGTGTCGACAGCTCTACGGTGGTGGTGGCGGACCTACCGGGTGGTATTGCGTTTATACCCTCCCCTAATAACGTCACTTGCAATGGGGCTTGCGATGGTGATGCAGTTGCAGGCATGACCGGAGGCACAACTCCCTTTACCTATTTATGGGATGATCCAGCTGCGCAAACCAGTGCAACGGCAGACAGCCTCTGTGCAGGCACATTCGAGGTGCTGATAACTGATTCCTTTGGCTGTATCGATTCAACAACTGTTGTCATAACGGAACCAACACTATTAGCAGCGGCAATAACCGGCTTTTCAAATGTAAGCTGCAATGGCTTATGCGACGGTACTGCAACAGTTACTGTAACGGGGGGCACAGGTCCTTATAGCTATTTCTGGTGCACAACACCTGTACAAACCACTGCTACAGCTACCTTCTTATGTGCGGGCAGTTGCTG
>JACZWC010000001.1 GCA_022572355.1 Bacteroidota bacterium
ATGGCAACCAGCCCTGCAATTTTATCACCATCCTTCAGCAAATCCAATGCAGTGCATTCCATATATACTTCGATTCCCTGATGTATTCCATGATCTTGTAATGTCCTGATCATTTTCAGGCCGGTTCTATCACCAACATCTGCCAGGCGGGGATAGCGGTGTCCGCCAAAATTCCGCTGACTGATCAATCCGTCTTTGGTGCGATCAAATACGGCTCCCCACTCTTCTAATTCGCGAACTCTATCAGGTGCTTGTTGGGCGTGCAGTTCTGCCATTCGCCAAACGTTCAAGAATTTTCCGCCTCGCATCGTATCCCTGAAATGTATCTTCCAATGGTCCCGCTTATCGACATTGCCCAGCGCTGCTGCAACGCCTCCTTCTGCCATGACAGTGTGCGCTTTCCCCAATAATGATTTACAAACCAAACCCGTGCTCAAACCTTGCTGGGAGCATTCAATAGCAGCTCGTAAGCCGGCACCACCGGCTCCTATCACTATCACATCGTGTTCGATGGTTTGTATTTCAGATATATCCATTACGTTTAATTATGAGGAAGTTAGGCCTCGATACCCTCAAGTTCTTCCAGCACTTCTTTTATTTTTCCCGAAGGTCGAGGCGCCTTTATGTCTATGATCTTCCCTTCCCGGTCAATTAAAATGAAGCGGGGTATGGACTGGATAATGTAATCTTTTGCTATGGTAGACCTCCCTGCACCCTCAGCAAAAAGCTGAACCCCTTTCATTTCTTTTTCGTGTACCATCTTTTTCCAGGGGGCTCTTGTATTATCAATTGAAACACTTATAAAGACGATATTCTTATCTGCATATTCTTCTTCAAGCTTGGCTAGGAATGGAATTTCTTTCTTACAAGGCCCACACCATGTCGCCCAAACATCTATATACACGTACTTACCTCTGAAGTCGCTAAGCGAAATTGTATCTCCCTCAATATTAGGGTATGTAAAATCCGGAGCTACTGCTCCAGCTGCCAGTTTTTGCCATTCCGCATATGCACCTTTAATTTGTGCTTTGAATTCTTCATTCTTACAAGATTTTTCAAAATCAGATAATAATGCTGAAATATCATTTATACTCCTGTATTTGATTTGCTCATCCATTATTTTAAATAGCAAGTAGTCTCTAAGAGGTCCCGAGGTAAAGATGTCCTTACAAGTTTTCAAGCGACTGGCCGTACCAGCATGAGGGATATCCCAAGTTGTGGTATCGGCATTTCTCATTTTTTCCGCTTGTTTAGTTGTATACTTTGTCATAAACTTCCTGTACTCACTGCAGGCTAACAGGGTGCTATCATCAAGGTTCAATCCGCCTAAATAATTGTCATATTCTTTGGGTATGTCAATCGAATCATTCTTTGTATAGTAAGCGTAATATCCTGGGTAGTTCATGCGCTGCAATGCCCAAGTGAATTCCACCGCCGCATTCTCCAAGTCAAAGAACGTTTGTGATATGCCTGTAGCCGTAGCTTGAAAGTTATTAAGATTGGTTAACAGCACCATTTTGATTGAATCAGTTCTGGAAGTAAATGTGTCCAGGTCTAGCATATACATATCTCTTCCCTGAGATGGGAAGCCCTCTTTTATCAAAAACTTGGCTGCAAGAAAATTGTTGACTTCATTACCAACTCCTGAGTAGGTGACGGTTTCATCAAATTCTTCGGTATCCAGCTCGATGTGAATGCTATCCCCGGGCGTGAAGAACATACCCGTTCTTTCCTTCCCGTGTTTGAAAGAGCCAAACATAGGTCCGTTTATGTTAAAAATAGTAGCGAAATTTCCTCCTGAATCCAATTTACAAGTATCGGCCATAATAAGACTCGTAGTGCCGGAAATTCTCACAATCGCAATATCTGATGTGGGGTTGGAGATTGAGCCGGTAATAATAACCTCCGTAATAAGGACCTCTTTAACAATCTTCTGTTGACAGCTCAACAATCCAATTAAAACGATAAAAAGAAATAAGTTTTTCATAGTGTGAAGATGGATTAAAGATCAGCTTTAAGGAAATAAAGTTAATGATATTAATACAAACAGTCGGTCGTACCCGTAGTCTGGAAGGTCACAGCCCCAATTCCTTACGTTGTTCTACAGAGATGGCAGATGGCGCGTCTAACATTACATCACGCCCTGCGTTGTTCTTTGGAAATGCGATATACTCACGAATAGACTCACTGCCTCCCAATAAGGCTACTAATCTATCGAATCCAAACGCGATTCCTCCATGAGGTGGAGCGCCGTATTCAAAGGCATTCAACAAAAACCCAAATTGCTCTTGCGCTTCTTCTTTTGTAAATCCCAGCAACTTGAACATTTGATCTTGTAATTCTCTTTCGTGGATTCTTATGGATCCTCCCCCTAATTCAATGCCGTTAATAACGAGATCGTAGGCATTCGCCCGGACTTTTCCAGGATCTGATTCCATTAATTCCACATCCTCTTTTTTGGGTGAAGTAAATGGGTGGTGCATGGCGTGCCATTGATTGGTCTCTTCATCTTTTTCCAGCAATGGAAAATCGAGCACCCACACCGGAGCAAAAGTGCCGCTTTCTCTCAAGCCCAGTTCGTCTCCGATTTTAAGTCTCAGCTCACCCATGGCCGTGAGCGTACTTTGTCTCGGTCCTGATAAAAGCAGCAATAAATCGCCTGCTTTAGCCCCGCATTCTTCGGCCCATTGCTTTAAATCTTCTTTGCTGTAGAATTTGTCAACGGAAGACTTGACCGTTCCGTCATCGTTGTATTTTACATAAACCATTCCCTTGGCGCCAATTTGAGGTGTTCGCACAAAATCGGTGAGGGCATCAAGCTGCTTACGACTATAGCCAGCACAGCCCTTTGCATTAATTGCAACAACTATTTCAGAATTATCAAATACATTAAATCCCTTTCCTTGTGCCACTTTAGTAAGATCCACAATCTTCATTTCAAATCTGATATCCGGCTTGTCAGAACCATATATGCTCATGGCTTCATCATACCCGATTCTTTGAAAATCTGGTAAGTCAACATCGAGAATATTCTTGAAGAGCGATTTCATGAATGATTCAAAGGTGACGAGCACATCTTCCTGCTCAACAAAAGACATTTCACAATCTATTTGCGTGAATTCAGGCTGCCTGTCCGCCCGCAGATCTTCATCCCGGAAACACCTGACAATTTGAAAATATTTGTCAAACCCTCCCACCATAAACAGTTGCTTAAAAGTTTGAGGCGATTGTGGCAAAGCGTAGAACTGACCCTGGTTCATTCGAGACGGAACGACAAAATCCCGGGCACCTTCGGGTGTAGACTTAATGAGATAAGGAGTTTCAATTTCCAGAAAATCCATTGCATCTAAAAGATCTCTCGTGACCTTTAAGACTCTATGTCTGAGCTTCATATTTCTTTGCAGTGGGCCTCTTCGAAGATCGAGGTAACGATATTGCATACGCAATTCCTCACCACCGTCAGTTTCATCTTCTATTAAGAAGGGAGGTGTTTTGGATTGGCTCAGCACCTCCAAACTCTTTGTTATAATCTCTATATCTCCAGTGGCCATATCCGGATTCTTGTTGCTTCTCTCTACAACCTTCCCAGATACTTTGATTACAAATTCTCTTCCCAGTTTGCGGGCCTCCTTGCATAAATCCACATCAATATCCATGTTGAAGACAATCTGAATAATACCATAGTGGTCCCTCACATCGATAAAAGTCATGCCTCCGAGGTCCCTGGATTTCTGCACCCATCCGCAAATTGTGGTTTCGGTGCCAACGTTTTCAATGGTCAATTCTCCGCAAGTGTGTTCTCTTAACATGGCTATGGATTAGCGTGAACGAAATTAAAAATAAATGCCGTATGGAACGGGAGATTACTCAGAGAAAATCGAGGATCGGAAATTACCGTTGTGTTATAGAACAATGTGGATGAGTTGTAAGTTTTAAAAAGACGCTGATAAACGCTGATCTCTTATGATTGCACGCTGCGAAAACATAATTAATCATAATGTATCAGCGTTTATCAGCGTCCAAGTCGACTTATGCAAGCACTTTGTAGGTAATTCCTTAGCGGAAACTACAAGTCATTGTAACAGAACAGAAATTACTTTTACCTTTGTCGCGATCAATCTCAAAGGTTCCAGCATGTATTCTGAAAGGACTTATAATGTAATGGAGAAGATCTTTAAAGGTCTGGTATGGAGCATCCCCACTGATAACAATTCAATTTTCATCACTTTTGATGACGGCCCCATCCCCGAAGTTACCCCGTGGGTTTTGGATACTCTAAAGAAATACGATGCAAAGGCCACCTTCTTTTGCCTGGGGAAAAACGTTGAGAAGAATCCAGCAATATACCAGCGCATTTTAACTGAAGGGCACTCTGTAGGAAATCATACCTATAATCATGTGGACGGGTGGAGAATTAGCAAAACGAAGTATGTGGAGAATATCAACAAATGTTCTGAATGGGTCAACTCAAGGCTCTTCCGTCCGCCTTACGGGCGTCTGCGGCCGGTGCATTACAAGATGATCAAAAACGATTATTCCGTGGTGATGTGGAATGTGCTGTGCGGTGACTTCGACAAAAGGCTGTCGGGTGAAAAGTGCGTGGATAATGTGATCTCGAACACAAAGCCTGGGTCAATCATACTGTTTCATGATAGCATCAAAGCCTATGACAGACTGATTTATGCACTTCCCCGTGTATTGGAATATTATGCTGAGAAGAACTATTCGTTCAAGCCGATCGTGAACTTTCTTTAACCTTTCACGTTCTGTTCAACTATATCTTTCAAGGTAGCGATCCAGCGAGGGTGGCCATTTAAGCTCTCTATCAATTGAACTTTTTCTCCCCCATGTTCTTGGAATAAGGCGTTGTACTCAATTGATATTTCGTAAAGAGTTTCCAGGCAGTCAGCAACGAAGGAAGGAGAGAATACCAATATTTTTTTCACTCCGTTTTCAGCCAACTTGATAAGTTCATGGTCAGTATATGGTTTTAGCCAGGGGTCTTTACCCAACCTGGACTGAAATGAAATCGTGTACGAATCTTCCGAAAGATTCAGTTTACCAGCTATTTTCCTGGTTGTATCATAGCAAGTCGCCCTGTAACAGTGGTTATTGGATTCACTGATTTCTTCCTTACAATTGAACTCAATGCAATTTCTCCCGCCATGCTGTTTCTCCAGGTGTCTTTCCGGAAGGCCGTGATAGCTAAAGAGCACGTGCTCATAATCATCTATGTTTGCCTCCTTCGCTCTTTCTACCCAGCTTCCAATAAAATCTGGATGCTGGTAGAACTGCTTGATGTATTGAATAGGTGGTGGGTTATTTAGCTTATCATATTCAGATTGCACTTTTTGCAAGGAAGACTCAGTAGCCGAAGTTGTGTACTGGGGATAAAGCGGTATACATATTATTCGGTCAACATTCCTGTGAATCAATTTCTCAAGCGCAGATTGTACGCTCGGTTGCTGATAGCGCATGGCCAGTTCAACACAATAGTCATCGCCTAATGCTTCTTGTAATTTATAACAGGTTTCATAACTGTTGAACTTAAGAGGCGAGCCTTTATCGGTCCAAATTTCTTTGTAAAGAGAGGCGGTTTTAGGCGAACGAAAGGGTACAATGAGAAAATTGACAAGAAAGAATCGTTTTAAAACTGAAAAGTCTATTACGAAAGGGTCGTTCAAAAATTCCGTGAGATAAGTTCGAACGTCTGATGTAGAGGGGCTATTTGGAGTGCCCAGGTTAACCAGTAAAACTCCTGTTTTCATTCTTTGATAGTTTTTACCACTAAGGCACTTAGCACACTAAGTTTCACTAAGATTAGGATTTTGGTAAGATTGCAAAGTTCTCCGTTACTAAAGGAATAAGACTCTTGGTGATGTTTTCAGAACAGAAATTAATCAGTAACCCCTTTGGCTTGTCAGTTAGTTTTAAACATGAGAGTAACTGAGCCTTAAAAACAGGCAGAATTATTTCCACTGCCTTTAACTCTACAATTATTATTTCGTTTACCAATAAATCTAGCTTGAGCGCTTCACCAAGCTCCTTTTCCTTATAGTTTATAGGAACAGCCACCTGAGATCGAACTGATAATCCTGATTCCACCAATTCATCTATTAAACAAACTTCGTATACATACTCTAGTAATCCTGGCCCCAAATGCTTGTGTACCTCTATAGCACAACCTACGATTTGGTATGCAATGTCATTTACATATTTTTGAGTGATTTGCATTCGCTTTTCTTAGTGTTTCTGCGTGTTCTTAGTGTCTTAGTGGTGAAGTGCTAATCTCCTTTAAATATGGATAGCCCGCTTCTCAGTTGCATCCATTGCAGCCTCTTTAAAAGCTTCTGTAAAAGATGGATGCGCATGGCAGATTCGGGCGATATCTTCAGCAGAAGCCCTGAATTCCATTGCCACAACAGCTTCTGCGATCATGTCTGCGGCGCGAGGGCCGATCATGTGAACGCCTAAAATCTCGTCGGTATCAGAATCTGCCAATATTTTAACAAAACCCTCCAAATCCATACTCGCTCTCGCTCTTCCACTCGCTTTAAAGGGGAATGATCCAACTTTATATTTAACACCGTCAGCTTTTAGCTGTTCTTCGGTATATCCTACTCCTGCAACTTCGGGCCAGGTATAAACAACGCTGGGAATGAGATTGTAATTGATATGAGGCTTCTGGCCTACTATCTTCTCCGCAAGAAATACGCCCTCATCTTCCGCCTTGTGCGCCAACATGGCACCTTTTACTACATCTCCAATTGCATAAATTCCCTTTACATTTGTTTCGAGATCATCATTAACGTCAATCCTGCCACGGTCATCCAGTTTAACCCCAGCATTATCCAATCCCAAGCCTTTAGTATAGGGGCTTCTACCCACAGCCATTATGCAGTAATCCCCCTTTAATGAAACAACCTTTCCGGATTTGTCTTCTGCTGTGACCGCTACTGATTTACCCTTGACTGTCGCACTCGTTACCCTATGCTTCATGTAAAACTCCATTCCGATATTTTTGAGCGTTTTTTGTAGCTCCTTGCCAAGGGATTTGTCCATTGTCGTAATAATACCATCCATAAATTCGAGTACCGAAACCTTGGCACCGAGCCTGGCAAACACCGATCCCATCTCCAGGCCGATGATTCCGCCTCCTATAAGTATCAAGTGTTTTGGGACTTCAGTAAGGTTTAGCGCTTCCGTTGAGGTTATTATTCTCTTCTTGTCAATTTCAATTCCGGGTAGCGAACTGGGCTTAGAACCTGTGGCAATAATGGTTTTATCAGTCTCTATCTTAAGCTTTTTACCTTTTTCTGGGGAAACTTCTATTGTATTCTTATCGATAAAAGTACCGGTGCCGTGAATAACATCTATTTTGTTCTTCTTCATCAGGTAGGCAATTCCGTCACAGGTTTGTTTAACCACCTCGTTCTTACGCTTTATCATTTGCTTCAGATCCATCTTAAGATCCTTCAGCTTTATTCCATGAGCACTGAATTTTGAAGCTGCATTGTGGTAATGTTCAGATGAGTCTAACAGGGCTTTTGATGGAATACATCCTACATTTAAGCAGGTTCCGCCCAGAGTAGGATATTTCTCGATGATAGCCGTTTTTAAACCGAGCTGCGCACAGCGAATAGCAGCTACATAGCCACCCGGTCCTGAACCAATCACCGTAATATCGTACTTGCTCATTTGCTGGAATTTTGAATTACACGAAGAACACCTCTCGCACAGGTGACGCAAATATCAATAATATTTCAGAGATATCTAGATGGACTGATCAGGCTATTTTCTTTCGGTCGTAGATCGATTTTGCCAGGGAGTAGAGAAGCAGAATAATAGCCGTAAACGAACCGATCCGCCCCAGGTAATCCCCATACTGAGTATAAAATGTGATCGTATCATTTGAATTTAAATGGCCGTGGAGTACCTCGGGGGTCCACCAGGCCGAGGGTTGAAGGACATCTCCTCTTTGATTAATAAAACAGGATATTCCGGTGTTGGCCGATCTGGCGATACTTCTTCTTGTTTCTATGGCTCTGAGGCGTCCGTAGGCCAGGTGCTGAACATAACCCGGGCTGTCACCCCACCAACCGTCGTTGGTGATAATAAAAATCAAGTTAGCCCCTGCCTTTACATATTCCCCCACATATTCGCCATAAATGGATTCATAACATATAACCGGGGCAATTTTAACCTTTCCATCATGTGATATGAATACTTCTGCCTCCTCCTGAGTTCCCAGGCTTCCGATAGTACCTCCTAAATCTAATGCCAGTCCTTCCAATGGTTTAAGAAATGAAGTAAAGGGCATTTTTTCTACTCCCGGTACCAACTTGGACTTATGATAAAATTCTATGTTGTCTGTACTGTTGATCTGTATTGCAGAATTATACGCGTCATACCATCGGTCGCTCTTGCCTAATTTTCTGACTGTGGAAGAAAGTTGTTCATTTTCCGCAAATATGTAATAAGATGTCAATCCAGAAACAAAATTGAGTTGGGGGTAGTCGGCTATAAATTTCTTGATGATAGGAATACTGACAGATCTTTTTAAGTCATTTACCCAAATATCCTCGATTAGCGCCGTCTCAGGGGCAATCAAGTAGTCAGAGCTGTTCAATTGGTCTGCGGAAACCAAACTGAGCATAGAATTCAGTTGTTCCTCAAAACCCAGGACGTACTTTTCTGAATACGGATCGACGTTGGGTTGCAGAACGGTTATGGTCACGGGGTTTTCCTTCTCCTGGTAACTAGAATAAATGTACATAGAGAAAATTATCGGGAGCAGAAGTATGAGGATAAACAGGACAATGTTCAATCGATTTTGTTTTATTGTCGCCCGGTAAGTGATGGCCTTATCCAATATTTTGAAGATCAAGATATTGACCACAAATATCCATATTGTTCCCCCCCATACTCCGGTATATTCATACCATTGCACCCAATGTACGCTATTGGCAAAGCCATTACCTAAGTTCAGCCACGGCCAGGAGAGTTCCCAATGGTAATGAAAGTACTCATAGCCTATCCAGTATAATACGAGGCCAATATACCCTTCCTTTGACCCGATTTTTCTGCGCGTAAAATGAAATAAATGGAAAACCAAGGCCATCAGGGCGGAGTTGACGATTACCACAAATAGATATACTGATAATTTAGTCTCCAGCCCTTCAGATACCATGTACAGCCAATACGCTGAAAGCGAATTAAATAAAACGAAGGACGGATAGGATATTCTGAAGATGTTGCCTCTTTGAGATCGAAAGATGGCATCTTCTACAAAAAGTAACGGAACAAAAACCAAAAACAGGAGGGGTGCGAATCCGCCGTTTCCGGGCCATGAGAGGACGAACAGGAGGCCGCTGACAATTGATAGAAATATTTTCTGGGATATACTCATTATTCTATGTGAATCCCCCGATTCAAAATTATAAAAACTATGCTTTCTCCAAGGTGAACCCGAACGTAGATCCTACCTCCGGAGTGCTTCTCACCGTAATGGTTTGTGTATGTGCTTCAATGATGTGCTTTACTATTGAGAGCCCGAGTCCGGTTCCGCCTTGTTCTCTTGAGCGGCTTTTGTCAACCCGGTAGAACCTCTCGAACAAACGAGACAGGTGTTTCTCCTCTATGCCTATTCCATTATCTGTTACTTCTATCAATATATTATCATTCATATCATAATACCCAACCAGTGTCTTCCCACCTTCTTTACCATAAATAATAGAGTTTGTTATCAGATTGACCAAGACCTCTCGAATTCGACTTCTGTCACCTCTGACCATAAAGGGTTTATCGCAGTCTTCCTTGAACGAGAATGTCAGTTCTTTCAAATCGGCGCGCATCTCAAGAGAATTGAATACCTCGGATGTGAGTTCATGCACATCAAATTTCACGAGTTCCAGGTCCATTTGCTCATGCTCAATTTTGGATATTTTGTCAAGATCGTTGATCACTGCGTTCATGCGGTCTATGTTTTTTGATGCTTTGTTGAGATAGTCCAGGTTGATCTTTTCATCTTTCAATCCACCATCTATCAGCGTTTCAATATAACCCTGCAAATTAAAAATGGGCGTTTTCAGCTCATGGGACACATTTCCTAAAAATTCCTTCCTGAACTCTTCCAGTTTTTTTAGCTGCTCAATTTCCAATGCACGATCTTCTTCCCACTCCGTTACCTCTTTTTCAACACTATCTATTAAATTCTTATTCAGATCAATGTTTTTTGATATGCTGCCTTTAGCGGATTTTAAATAATGAATATGCTTATAAATGAGTTTGATCTTTCGATAGATGAATTTCTCCAACAGATAGTACACGATAGCATATCCAAATATCAATGCAGCCAATGGTGGCGCCAATAAGATATACCAGGGAAGATTTTCAACAAAATAATTTTTGAGCACCAGTAAAACAAAAAGCACGAGCACCGATATGATGGCGCTGGCACTCATTGCAATTTGGTTTGGAGTTAGGTTCTTCATGTGGCTATAAGTTTATACCCCACTCCTTTTACAGTTTGTATCCGGTGATCGCCAATTTTTTCTCTCAGTTTCCTGATGTGTACATCTATTGTCCGATCTCCAACAATCACCTCAGTACCCCAAACTTCTTCCAAAATGGTATTTCGATCAAAAACGTTTCCAGGTTTTGTACATAAAAGTTCCAATAGTGCAAACTCCTTTTTTGGCAAGATTATGTCTTTTCCATCCACGACAGCAACGAATCTCTCCCTATCGATAAGCACCGAAGCAGTTTTGGTAATGTCTATAGTCGATTTTCCAGACTTATCCCTTCTCAACAGTGCCTTGATTTTGCTCACAAGCACCTTGGGTTTTATCGGTTTGGTTATGTAATCATCTGCTCCCGCTTCCAGGCCATTGATCTGAGAGAAGTCTTCACCCCGCGCTGTTAGGAATGCAATAATTGTGGAGCTTAGGGTTTCAATTTTTCGTATTTGAATGCAAGTCTCTATTCCATCCAACTCCGGCATCATCAAATCAAGGAGAATCAAATCCGGAATGGTCTTAATCGCAGTTTCGATACCTTCCTTTCCATTGCACGCAGTTTGAACTTCATAGCCTTCTTTTAACAGGTTATAGCTCAGAAAGTCTAAAATATCAGGTTCATCGTCAACCAACAGGATCCTGGCGGTCATTGGAAGTAAAATTAGATGACTAAGGTAGAACTATTTTTACTTTAGAATCAAACGAGAAGAGGCTGGGAGTAATGATTTAAAGCGCTACTTCCAATTGAAGGCGAAATATGAGCTGATCATCAGAATTCTCTTGTTGGTAAAAGGAGATATCTCCCTGTACTTTCAAATTGTGCCCGACTATATACTTAGAAATCGCCAATGTCATCATGGTGAGCTCCTTGTTCCCCGTTATCTTTTCAGGGATAATTGAAGTATACCGAACGGCAAATTCCCAATTGCTCTTGAGAACATACCCAATTTGAGCATTCAATCCATTGCCTGTGTAAAAAGACTCTATTTGTGTCAAACTAGAATCGAGAATTTCTGGAGATTTGGTTGTACTCCTATTGGCGTATTCAGCCATCACAGATATGCCTTTGTATTTGAACATCAAATCACCAAAAAATGTGATGATATCACGCATTTCGCTCAACTCGTCACCTTTCTGTCCCCTTTCCTGAATTGCATTATCATTGTAATCGAAGGTAAATCCGAGCGCCAACTTCACCTTTTCCTCTCGTACCAGATCACCACCTATATAATCTCCTTTTTTAGAGAATTTCCCGAATGGTAAAATTTCAATTCTCTCCGTATAATCATACCCAGAACGACCGCTTAATCCTTTGTAATTTTTCCCTTCGCCTATGGAGACGGAGATCATTTCTCTGATAACCATTGTTCCTAATTTGAAATGATGTCGAAGCTGGAGTCCCTTATCCCTATCCAGCGTGTATTTGGAATTTAATAATGAGCGGTCAACAAACTGCAGTTTTTGAGATGAAATAACCCGTTCTCGGTTGCCCGGTAATTTCGTCTGTCCAGCCCAGAGCCAAAAGTTTCCCGCAAAATTCCATTTGATTACAGCATCTAAAATTTGGGCGTTGGGCAAATCATATTCAAATTTGTATATCACTTTCGGTGAGAATACATACCCATCCAGTTTTAATCGCGCCCTCCTCAAATAGAACTGGTCCTCATAAATTTCTCCTGTAAATGCTGTATCGTTCGCAATCGTGTTTATACCCTCGAATTGAGTTTGGAAACGCATACTGAATTTAATACTAAATGAAGAATCTTTGGCCATACCCTGAATACCTTTTCCAAAAACATTGTCAATTGTACTCTGGGATAGCACTGAAGAACTGCACAAAATGCAAAATACGAAGAACAGAAAATAATGTAATGTATTCATTGGTTATCTGTCATTTCTGCGGACAAATATGAAACATAATTCTTTCGGTAAAACCATGGGCTTGCAGATTTAACAATTTCTTAATATTCAAATTGAGCCAGGTTTAAGTGGGATTCATATTTTCGTTAAAGTAAATTTTAAATGGACTGAAATGAATTTTTCCCTATTGAATTTTTTGGAGTTGTTAGGTGCCCTGGGCTTTTTTATTTACGGAATGAAAGTAATGAGCGAGGGTATTCAAAAAGTAGCCGGAAGCAAAATGCGTGAGATTCTCAGTGTGATGACGTCTAACAGGTTTTTAGGTGTTTTTACTGGTCTTATGATCACGAGTTTATTGCAATCTTCTTCTGCAACAACGGTGATGATCGTGAGCTTTGTGAATGCGGGCCTCTTAACCTTGGTGGAGTCGGTTGGGGTAATTATGGGCGCCAATATTGGTACTACCATTACCGCATGGCTCATTTCAATATTTGGTTTTAAGGTGAAGATAGCCTCGGTTGCTTTGCCGATCATCGCAATTGGATTTCCAATGATGTTCGTGAATCGGGGAAACTTTAAATCCTGGGCCGAAGTAATAATAGGCTTTGCCCTACTCTTTTTAGGATTAAACGCATTAAAGGAATCTGTGCCTGACTTAAGAGAAAATCCGGAGATACTCGAGTTCTTATCCGGATACGCTGACATGGGTATGTTGTCCATTCTAACATTCATTTTGGTGGGAACCATGCTGACACTGGTAGTTCAGTCGTCCAGTGCGGCCATGGCCTTAACACTGGTGATGTGTAACGAGGGCTGGATACCATTTGAAATGGCTGCAGCAATGGTATTGGGTGAGAACATAGGCACAACAATTACCGCCAATTTAGCGGCAATGATCGGGAATGTTCATGCAAAAAGATCTGCCAGGGCACACTTTATTTTCAACGTTTTTGGGGTAATTTGGATGTTCTTCATTTTCAGGTTTTTCTTGAGTGGAATAGATAGTTTTATGATGAGTAATTATGGTGTTTCACCTTTGAATAGAGAAGACTATACATCAATTCCTATTGCACTTTCCTTGTTCCATACCGCTTTTAATATCATCAACGTGTTGTTGCTGATCGGCTTTACCCCGATTATAGCAAAACTTGCAGAGCGGATGGTTCCTTCCCGTGGTGATGTTGACGAGGAGACAAAACTTGAATATATAGGTGGGGGCATATTGGTAACTCCGGAACTCTCCATCTTAGAAGCCAAGAAAGAAATTAAGAAATTTGGAAAGATTGCAGACCGCATGTTTGGTTTTGTTGGAGAGTTACTTGAAAATAAGGACAAAAAGACCTTTGAGGAGGCCATGCGGAGAATTCAGAAGTACGAGGATATCACCGATAAAATGGAGATCGAAATAGCAGAATATCTGACAAGGGTCGCACAGGGTGAACTAAGCGAGGAGTTGTCGGTTAGGATTCGGAGCATGATAAGTATGATCAATGATATGGAGAGAATCGGAGACATATGTTATCAAATGTCAAAGAGCATCGAGAGGAAAAATGATCAAAATGCGGAATTCTCTGCGGAGCAGGATGAGGGAATGAATAGAATGATGAAAGTGGTGAACGATGCATTCGAGACAATGACGAGCAATATAAATGAAGGATTCGGCCAGGTGAATATTCGTCCTGCAGAACTGCATGAAGTGAACATCAATGAAACCCGGGACAAGCTGAGAACGGAGCATTTAATTCGTGTATCCAAATCAGAACATTCTTTCGAAAGCGGATTATTTTACAGCGACCTGTTTATGTCTTGCGAGAAAATAGGGGATCACATTTTTAACATCAACGAGGCGATCGTTGGGTTAAAATAACTTACAAGACAATCTCGGGAGTGGTAATGATGTTGCTCACATTGAGCGCCCGATCTTTGATGTACATCTCATAATACATCGTGTCGTAAGGATATTTTGGGATCTGATCCTTTTGTAAATTGATCTCTATATCAATTTCACCTCTCAGCGTTTTGTTTTGTCCTTCAGGAGTTAGATAAGGAATTTTAAATTTAAGTGTATCCATATCCGTAAGTACCGGCGACCCATTTAAGATTCCGATTCTGTAAATAAAAATATCAGTTGCTTCTGTTTCTGATTGAAAATGCCCTACATCACCATCACCATCAGTAAAACTTATGGTTAACAATCCTAAATGAACGTTAATATTCCCCAAAATATCCATACCATCTTCAAAAGTATATGATACAAATTCAATTTGAGGTTCATCTGGGTACTTCTGGCCTTGGATGCATGACGAAATAATGGTGGTGGTAACAACAACTACCAGTAAACCCTTAATCCCTATTTTTGATAAAAATGTCATCAATATCAACTTTCAATCAATAAAGTTACCAAATATCAAACGATTACCGGTCGTTTTTGGTATAATGCCGAATGATTAAGCGTTTAACAAGAAATATTTTCTCAATAAAGAGTCATGAGCAACTAGAGGCATTATCTCTGGAAGTGTTCAAATTCCAGTATAAAAATAACCCGGTATATCAGGATTTTGTGGATAATCTCGGCATAAAAGATCACGATGTATCATCGATCAGGGACATTCCGTTTTTGCCGGTGGAAGTTTTTAAAGCGCACCGGGTAGTTTCATCTACACGCGAACCGGAAGCAATATTCGTAAGTAGCGGCACAACAGGTGGCACGGTTTCCAGGCATGAGATAGTTGACTTGTCCATTTATGAAAATAGTTTTACTACCTGTTTCGAACTATTCTATGGTAAAATATCCAATTTCTGCATTCTGGCACTGCTGCCAAGCTACCTTGAAAACTCTGAATCATCACTAATCTATATGGTTAACCATTTAATTCGTAAAGGTTCAAATCCTGAAAGTGGTTTCTTTCTTGATAACATGCAGGAATTGGTTGAAAAGCTGGGTGCGCTTTCAAACAAAGGTGAATACATCTTGTTATTTGGTGTATCCTTTGCGCTTCTTGATCTTATGAATCAAGTAAATAATACGAGCATTAATTGGAGCAATATCATCGTGATGGAAACAGGGGGGATGAAGGGCAAAAGAAAAGAAATCATCCGGGAAGACCTGCACAATCAGCTAAAAGAAGTATGTGCGGTAGACAACATTCATTCTGAATATGGTATGACAGAGTTGCTCTCTCAATCATACTCCAAGGGGCAGGGTGTATTTTACAGTCCTCCGTGGAAAAAGGTGCTAATTCGAGATATCAACGATCCATTGAGCTATGTGGAACATGGCAAAAGAGGCGGAATCAATATTATAGATCTTGCCAATATATATTCATGCTCTTTCATAGCAACGGCAGATCTTGGGGTAGCCTATTCGAATGGTTCTTTTGAAGTACTCGGTAGGTTCGACAACAGTGATTTGAGAGGTTGTAATCTGTTATTGGAGTCGGTATAAATTAGCTTACGGTTACCAGATGGTAGTTCTTCTTTCCTTTCTGTACCAAAATGTATTTATCGCTCAACAGATTGCTGGAATCTATTAAGTAATCTTCACTTTCAATCTTTGTTTTGTTGATACTGATTCCGCCACCGCTAATGCTTCTTCTGGCCTCGCTTTTAGATGCTGATACGTCCGTCTTGTCAGTTAGAAATTCAATAATTCCCAAACCGTTTTGGATGTCTGCCTTTGAAATGACCGATTGCGGAACTCCGTCGAAAATGTCGAGTAAGATCTCTTCACTGAGTTCTTTCAGTGCTTCAGTTGTTCCTTTTCCAAAAAGTATTTCAGAGGCTTTAATCGCCGCTTGGTAGTCTTTTTCCGAGTGTACCCGAATGGTAATCTCTTTAGCCAACTCTTTTTGTATCAATCGCTCATGAGGTGCTTTCAGGTGTTTCTCCCCTAATTCCTTCAACTCTTTCTGAGACCTGGTGGAAAAAATCTTGGAGTATTTAACTGCATCGTCATCAGTACTGTTAAGCCAAAACTGGTAAAATTTGTAAGGTGATGTTTTCTTTGGGTCGAGCCAGATGTTATCGTCCTCACTCTTGCCAAATTTTGTTCCATCACTTTTTGTGAGTAGTGGACAAGTAAGTGCAAATGCCTTGCCTCCTTCTTTTCTTCTAATGAGCTCAGTGCCGGAAGTAATATTTCCCCATTGATCTGACCCCCCCATTTGAAACGGGCAATTCATATTCTTATATAACCATAAAAAGTCATAGCCTTGAAACAACTGGTAGGAGAATTCAGTGAAGGACATCCCTCCTTCTAAACGATTTTTAACAGAGTCTTTTGAAATCATGTAGCTGACAGTCAGGTGCTTTCCGATTTCCCTGAAAAACGCAAAAATATCCATGCCTTTGTAAAAATCATAGTTGTTGACCAATTCAGCTTTATTGTCCCCTGATTCAAAATTGAGAAATTTACCCAACTGATCCTTGATTCGCTTTACATTTTCATTCAGGGTTTCTTCGTCGAGCAATTGCCGTTCCTTGTCTTTTCCCGAAGGATCTCCAATCATACCGGTAGCGCCGCCAACCAAGACTATGGGCTTATGGCCTGCACGCTGAAAATGCACAAGGAGCATAATCGGAACCAGGTTGCCAACAGTAAGCGATGGGGCAGTAGGGTCGAAACCGATGTACCCTGTAGTCGAAGCTGCATTCAACTGTTCCTCAGTTCCGGGAATAATGTCTTGCAACATTCCCCTCCATTTCAATTCTTCGACAAAATTCATAAGAGATGTATTGGCCTCAAAGATAATTAAATAAGGTATTTTTATTCCATGGTATTGGTAACAGGTGGAACCGGATTATTGGGAGCTCGAATAATATTTGACCTGGTCAATTCGGGTGTTCAGGTACGTGCTTTAAAAAGAGATTCCAGCGACCTCTCAATAATCGAAGCAACATTCGGATATTATGAAAGCGAATCCGGTCAAAATAATTATAGCTCCATAAATTGGGTCGAAGGCGATATAACCGACATCACATCATTAAACACCGCCATGGAGGGGGTGGAGAAGGTTTATCACTGCGCTGCCATGGTCTCTTTTCATCCTAAGGCCAGGGATAGGATGATGCATGTAAACATACAGGGAACAGCCAATGTAGTTAACGCTTGTATTGATAATTCAGTGAAGAAGCTGTGTTTTGCAAGCTCCGTTGCCTCACTTGGGCGCAATGATAATGGAGATCCAACCACAGAAAAAACCCCATGGAAATCAAATGCGGAGAATTCCAACTACTCAATTAGCAAATACGCCTCCGAGCAGGAAGTTTGGCGCGGATCTGAAGAAGGGCTCGATGTGGTGATAGTAAATCCGACAATTATTATTGGTCCTGGAAACTGGAAAAAAAGTAGCCCTCGGATGTTTTTGAATGTTTGGAGAGGATTGAAATATTATACTACCGGGGAAAATGGGTTTGTAGATATCAGAGACGTCTCAAAAGCCATGATCATGCTAACGGACAGCGACATCAAGTCTGAAAGATTTCTGCTGAACGCTGAGAACTTATATTTCAAAGATGTCTTTGATTGGATAGCAGATTCATTGGGTGTGAAAAGGCCTGCAGTTAAAGTGACCAAGTTCAAATCAGAGATATTTTGGAGGTTAGACAGGCTGAAATCTATATTGACAGGGTCGAAACGATCAATTACCAGAGAGATAGCACGTGAGTCGAGCAAGGTACATACTTATTCTAGTGAGAAGATAAAGCGGGAAATAGGCTTAGAGTTTATTCCGATAAAGAAATCTATAGAAGATACCGGCAAGATATTTTTATCACAGGTAAAAAAACGCTAGATATATTTTCTAAAATTTTCGGTATCCGCTGCCAATTTTATTCGAACAGAAGAACAATCGAACTGAGAATAGCGAAGTATTATAAGTTATAAAAAATAAATTTCTGATTTCTATTATTCAAGTGTTCACCGGTTCAATTTGTAGTTTTAGCAGCAAGTATCGTGAGGCCATCTATTTTTTAATGGGCTGCTGCGTTTCAGATTCCGCTTGCAGCCTGCTGAGTTCATTAATTACCTCTTCGTAAATGATCTCCAATTTCTCCAGATGATCTGAATAATATTTCATGTTGTATTCAAATGTTTTTTTACTAAGCCCATGTTTCTTAAAAGTATTTTGGTAATAGGCGTTTATTTCTTCTCCAAATTTATTTTCATCCAACTTGCGTATTATTATTCCGCCCTCAATAAGCTGGATGTCTACCAGTAACTCAACCATTTCTTGTTGTGAAAGCACGTCATCAGGCATCGTTTCTACTACTTCCTCGTCTGAACAAGACACGCACAGAATCACCAAAATAAGAATCAAATATTTCTTCATAGATTAGTGCTTAAATCAACCATTACTACCATGATGACAAAGTTAGCCGAATTAAAGGAAAAGATGGCTGTGCTGTTTCCCACAGTTTTAGCAGCAGTATTAACGCTCAGCGGCATCTTATGTTATGGACAGGCGGAGATGAGCGCCTTCACGGCTACCGGAAGAGCAGGTGCAGCTACCACATTTGTAACTGATTACCAGGCGATGGGTATTAATCC
Organism: Bacteroidota bacterium; assembly: GCA_022572355.1. GTDB lineage: Bacteria > Bacteroidota > Bacteroidia > NORP154 > NORP154 > NORP154. The sequence continues at coordinate 18,925 of JACZWC010000001.1, forward strand.
TTCCAACCTGGGGTGGAAGCCGAAAAATGAGAAAATGATCTCATTCGGCCTGCTGGAAGGTGGCTTCTCCATATATTCGGAAGCATTGGCGAAATCGGATTTGGTAGCGAGTCTTAAAACCGGCAGTACCGAGTTCACCACGGCAGAAAAAATTAAAGCTGCACAAGAATTTACAGAAACCGACCTTTCCATGAACTTTGATTTGCAGTGGATTGCTCTTGCAGTACAACCTAATGAGAAATCAGGTGGATTCGCATTTGGAGTGAAGGAGAGATTTCAGTGGTTTTCGAACTTCGGTGAAACGTTGTCCCAGATTTTGTTTTTGGGTTATCAGGCGGACTACTTTACCAAACTTATATTAAACAATGGCGATACCATTGATAACCTTGCTAATCTACCGGATACAACTATCGCTAAGATCATCAAGGGATATAACGATTTACCCAAAAAGTTCTCAGATATAATTGCTGATTCACGAATATCAATGTCATGGTATAGAGAATACAATTTAAGTTATGGAAGAGTGATCATCGAAAGCGATAAATTTTCTCTCTATGGCGGAATAGGATTGAAGTACTTAACCGGATTTGCAATGCTGGACATTACAGCAACTAGCGGAGATTTAGAGGCATTTTCTGCCGTATCTCCGGCATTTGGTATTAACTATGGGGACTCTGTGGCAAATGACAATCCAACAACTGTCAAGAGGGGAGGATTTCTGCCAAAGGCCGTTGGTAAGGGATTTGGATTTGACATAGGAATCAGTGCGATATTTGCGGAGAAACTCAAGGTGGGCGTTGCCGTTAACGATATAGGCTCTATCAAGTGGGATGGAAATGTTTATGAAGCCAAGGATGATCTGTTGGTAGATATGACATCCGCTGGATTTGCCAGTTATAACATTGTTAAGGAAGCGGAAGGCCTCATGGGCGACAGCGGTATTTTCCAATGGGGTGGAAGGGCTCCGAAGACCGTGAAATTGCCGACCAACATCCGGGTAGGTGCCAGCTATATGCCCAACGAGAAGTTTGAGGTGGGATTTGACCTTGTCATGCCTATGAACAAGGTTGCCGGAAATTACCAAAAAGTCTTATTTGCATTTGGGTTGGAATTCACTCCAATTCCCTGGTTTAGAGTGAGCACAGGTTTTGCCGCTGGAGGAAATTACGGATTTAACCTTCCCCTTGGCCTGGTGTTTTCCCTGGCAGAAAATACCTGGGAAATAGGAGTTGCTTCAAGAGATATAATCACCTTCTTCTCGAAGAGTGGCCCAACACTTTCTGCCAGCGTAGGGGTGTTGAGATTTAGGTTTTAGAGGAGGTTAACTGGGCGTATAAAGGTGCCGCCGCCCCACTGTTGTTAGCTATCGCTATACGAACTTAAGTATCAAAATGGTATAGAATTGACTTTGCGAGATTACCCATACATTATTATGCTGTAGAGTGCTTCGGTATTGTCACGCCTCTTTTATCAGACATAATCGCCAGGTAATCTGGGATATCTAGACGCGGATAAATTTCCTGCTACAATAGATAAGCAGAATCTGCTGAAAAAGATTCGAAAAAGTTATTCAATTAGCCCTATCTAGGGTTGATATTAGTGTATATATAATGCCATGATAAGGATTATTCGGGATGCTATTCATAATACTTATACCTAAAGATTATGCGATCTATTTTGATAACGGACTCTTTCATGTAACAAACTTATTACCGCCTTCGTACATTATGTAGCAAATTCATGCAGCTCTCATAAGAATTCAAAAAGATTGCCGATATTATGATTATCTCCTCATTCCATTTGCTCAAATTCATAGTACTTGTGTGTGTTGGTATTTTCTTGTCACCTATATTTTGTTTTTCCCAGGTTTTTTGGTTTGAAGATTTTGAAAATGGATGTGTTTCTGATTGTTCTGCCGATGGTTATACTGGAGTAAATGGTACATGGGTAGTAACAAGTTCGGGCACAAATGATGCGGATAATAACATGTGGTACGTGAGTTGTTCAGAAAGCGGAGAGCCCGTTGGTTCATGTGGCACAGGATGTTCACCACCACCTAAGGATGGGTCACTGCACGTTGGATTCAATGTAACTTCTCTAGGTGACATAGGTGCTGCTTATATGAATGGAGGGGGGGGATTCTGGTTTGTTGTTACCAACCTAAGGGCAGAATCTCCAACAATAGACTGTTCAGGAAGGGATAACATCTCACTTAGTTTTAATTATATAGAAGGCGGACAAAGCTCAACTGATGACGCAACTTTGTGGTATTTTGATGGAGTTACGTGGTCATTATTGGATAGTCTTGCAAAACCACCTTTGGGAACTTGTGCTCCACAAGGGCTGTGGACAGCGTTTTCAATTATTCTTCCCAGTAGCGCTGATAACAATCCTAATGTCAAAATCGGATTTAATTGGACAAACAACGATGATGGAATTGGGGTTGATCCTTCAATTGCAATCGATGATATTGAGCTAATTATAACCGGTCTAAATTTGATAACCGGAACAGTTTTTGACGATGAAAATGCAAATTGCTTCATTGATAGTTCTGATTACAGATTGCCTGGTTGGATGATCAAAGTGGACCCGGGACCGATCTATGGTTATACCGATTATCTTGGAAATTATAAACTGTATTTAGACAGTGGTAATTATATCGTTAGCTTGATAAATAATGATCCGCTTCGGGATCAGGTTTGCCCTTCATCTCCCTCCTTTTATACGCTTAGCTTAGATACCATACCTGATACGATCAGCAATATTGATTTTAGTGTTCAGGCAAATGTTTACTGCCCTAATCTGAGTGTTGATATTAGCACATGGGGAATCAGGCCTTGTAGAACTTCAATATATTCAGTCAGCTATTGTAATTATGGTACCCTTGCAGCAACCAGTGTGACAATTGAGGTTGAATTGGATAGCAATATGTCTTATTCAGGGGGCTCCGGCAATTTAATATCTCAAAATGGAAATGTATTCACATTTGATACAGGCACTTTAAATCCTATGCAGTGTGGTTATTTTAACTTTAATGCCGATGTGACCTGCAATAATTCACTTATGGGCAGCACCATATGTGTAGAAGCCCATATCTACCCGGACAGCAGTTGTTTCCCTCCAGATTCTGCTTGGGATAAATCAAGTGTTGCTGTAGAAGGTGCTTGTATAAACGACAGTTTAGCCTGCTTCACTATTTATAACACGGGTGATCCCGGAAATGGTGATATGGTAGGGATTTCTGAATACAGGATTTATGAAAATAACTTATTGGTTAATGCAAGCACATTCCAGCTTATCGGGTGGGGATAGTATAATAGTTTGCTGGCCTGCCAATGGCAATACCATTCGTTTGGAAGCAGATCAGAGGCCCGGACATCCCGGCAACAGCCACCCACAGGATAATGTTGAGTTATGTGGAGACTCTCTTTTTATTACCGGACAAATAACAACTGTTCCGGAAGATGATGAAGATGATTTTGTTGAAACATATTGCCGGATGGTAACGGCTTCTTATGACCCGAATGATAAACAAGTAAATCCTGAAGGACTGACAAATACGGACCACTATATTGATTCTAATGTCGTATTAGAGTATGTAGTTCATTTTCAAAACACCGGCACTGATACCGCTTTTAAGGTGGTGATACGCGACACGCTGTCGCCTTACCTGGACATCACCACCATCCAGCCCGGGGCCGGCAGCCATCCTTATACATTGGATATTTTAGGAAATAATATTTTACAGTGGACGTTTGACAATATTTTGTTGCCTGACAGCAACGTGAACGAGCCCGAAAGCCACGGTTTTATGAAGTATAAAATAGACCAGAAGCCGGGGAACGCTTTAGGCACGGTCATTGAGAACAGCGCAGGAATTATTTTTGATTTCAACACTCCTGTCATCACCAACACGGTGTTCAACACCGTTGGCAATGTTGATTCTATGACTTGCAGCATTACAGCAGATTTTAGTGCTTCCGACTCGATGTTAATTATTAGCTTTATAAATACGTCAATCAATGCAACCTCATATTACTGGGATTTTGGTGACGGCGCCACGAACACTGCGCAAAACCCCACACACACTTATTCAGCAGACGGTTTATACACAGTAACCCTCACAGTAAGCAACGGCTGCGGCAGCACTTCCACTATCCAAACGATAAACGTACAATCAACACGCCTTAATCAACATACAACAGACAATATTCGATTAAAGGTTTATCCCAACCCTTTTAGGGAAAGGACTGTGTTTAACTACTCCATTGGTAAAGTGAGTCACGTTGAGCTTATAATACACAGCTATACAGGACAGTACATCACCACCCTTGTAAGCCAACAGCAGGATAAGGGGAGCTATACAATTGACTGGCACACGGCTGATATAGCGGCGGGCGTGTACTATTATTCATTGATGGTTGACGGCATGGAATGGGTGAAGAAGGCGATAAGGATTAAATAAGGTGGTTTCACTGATCGTCATGTGCCTAATTTTTACAACCGATCCACGGGCATCAGTAAAATAATTTGCCGCTGGAGGAAATTATGGATTTAACCTTCCCCTTGGCCTGGTGTTTTCCCTGGCAGAAAATACCTGGGAAATAGGAGTTGCTTCAAGAGATATAATCACCTTCTTCTCGAAGAGTGGCCCAACACTTTCTGCCAGCGTAGGGGTATTGAGATTTAGGTTTTAGAGGAGCGCCGGATTAACTCGGTGAGTTTACTTTGATAGCTCTGGCAATTTCGAACATTCTCCTCGCCTGGCCTTCACCAAAAGATTCACCTTTGATATCTTCAATTTCATAGGAAACGTCACCGTCTTTTATGACCACAAAGAAATGGAAGTCACCTTCCATATCCGTTCCTTTAAATTTTTGACTGTAGAACAGTCCCAACTCATCATCCACTGTGAAAGTAGCCTCGTAAACGTCATCCAGATTAATGTCAGCTTTTCGCTGAGCTATGTCACCTTCGCCACCTGCAACTTGTATTTGAAATCCGGTTCCAACTCTTATCTCAAGCCCTCCCCAGTCAAGCACATCTACAATGGCTTCAGGAACAGTTTCTCCAGGCGCTGGAACTTGTATCGTTAGGTGATAACCATACTCGGTTAAATCCAGGTCAATGGTGTTGCCTAGGTTAACTGCCTCTTCAGTTGATTCTCCATCGTCGCCATCTGCTCCTCCATTTCCGGAGTCACATTTCACGAATAGAAAAATTACAGGAATAAAAAATAGTATAAATAGCTTTTTCATAAGAGTATGGTATTGGTTTTTATTTAGTAATAAGCAAAGATAAAAATATATGGATATAACATTTGACCACTCTGCCGGAGTTGGCCTTTACACGTCGAATTTAATTCCCTGTGCCAGCGGTAACTCTGTGCCGTAGTTAATCGTGTTCGTCTGTCGGCGCATATAGGCTTTCCAGGCATCTGATCCCGATTCTCTGCCTCCGCCTGTTTCTTTTTCTCCACCGAATGCACCACCGATCTCAGCTCCTGATGTTCCGATGTTTACGTTGGCAATACCACAGTCAGAACCGGCGTGTGACAAAAACGCTTCAGCTTCTAACAAGTCTTTCGTGAAAATAGCCGAAGATAATCCCTGTGGTACATCGTTGTGATAGTTAAATGCTTCATCCAGATCTCTGTACTTTATCATGTACAACAACGGGGAAAACGTTTCATCCTGTACAATTTCGTAACTGTTTTCTACCTCTGCAATGCACGGATAAACATAGCAACCCGAAGAATATCCCTCGCCTTCAACCACTTCTCCACCGCACAATATGGTGCCACCTTGAGCTTTTACCTTTTCAATTGCATCCTGAAAGTCCTTCACAGCACCGGTGTCAATTAGCGGGCCCACATGAGTTTCTTCATTCAAAGGATGTCCGATGTTAAGTTGCGAATACGAGGCTAACAATTTCTCTTTCACAGTATCATAGATTGATTCTTGTATGATTAGCCGGCGTGTAGATGTGCATCGTTGGCCTGTGGTGCCCACCGCGCCGAATATCGTCGCTCGTAACACCAGATCCAAATCCGCTTTATCGGAGATAATAATTGCATTATTGCCTCCAAGCTCGAGGATTGTTTTACCCAATCGTTCACCAACTATTTTCGCAACCCTTATCCCTACTCTTGTAGATCCTGTGCAAGAAATTAATGCCACTCTCTTGTCGGCCAAAAAGTCGTCTCCCACATATTTTGAGCTCGATGCGATCAAGTTGAGAACTCCTTCAGGAACATCATTGTCCTTCAGCACCTTAGCGACAATGTTAGAAACGGCTATAGCACAGAGCATTACTTTGGAAGACGGTTTCCAAATAATAGTATCTCCACACACCATGGCAATCATGGCATTCCACGCCCAAACAGCCACTGGAAAATTGAAGGCGGAAATTACCCCCACTACGCCGAGCGGATGATACTGATCATACATTCGGTGGCTCGGCCTTTCCGAGTGCATCGTAAATCCGTGAAGCTGGCGCGAAAGGCCAACTGCAAAATCGCATATGTCAATCATTTCCTGAACCTCGCCCAGCCCTTCCTGATAAATTTTACCCATTTCATAGGATACCAGTTTACCTAAGGGCTCCTTTTGTTCTCTCAATGCGTTACCGATTTGTCTTACAACTTCTCCTCGTTTAGGGGCCGGTATTGTTCTCCATATTTTAAATGCCTCGGTAGCCGTTGAGATCACCTTTTCATAATCATCCCATGTACCTTGTTGTATCTTTCCAATAAGAGTTCCGTCTCCGGGCGAGTACGACTCTATGAACTCCCCGTTGGTATCCAGCCATTGGGTTCCGGTACAAGCTCCTTTGTTCACTTCCAGTACGCCTAATTCCTTCAGTACATCCTGAATTTGAGATTGATCTGTTACTGCCGTTGCTTCCATATCATAATATTTTGAAGAATTCTCTGTTAAATAGGGGACAAAAATAGAAATTATGTATTTATCAGCGAATCGCGAATATTGCGCGAATGTACAAATGAAATACGGAGCATTGGCAAATTGTAAGATTGGAATTGGCAAGCTGGCGTTCGTTCAAATTACTAGTGAGAAACGCACACTTTCGTAGTTCGTACATTCATATTAATTCGCTGTTCGTAAATAGTTGTGAAATTAGTACCTTTGCCCACCTGCACTATTCGGGCAGGCAATCGATACAAAAAATCCCTGGGTTTTAATCCGGTACGAATGGATATCAAAGCAGGAAAACTCCTCGATCAAATACGATACCCCCGAGACTTAAAAAAATTTAAGGAAGAAGATCTTCCCCAGATTTGCGATGAGCTCAGGCAGTACATTATTGACATTGTTTCCGTCAAGGGTGGACATTTTGGTGCAAGTTTAGGTGTGGTAGAGCTAACAGTAGCTTTACATTACATATACAATACGCCTTATGACCAATTGGTTTGGGATGTGGGCCATCAGGCTTATGGCCATAAGATACTGACTGGTAGAAGAGATATTTTTCACACAAACAGGCTTTATAAGGGAATTAGTGGTTTCCCAAACAGAACTGAAAGCGAATATGACACATTCGGTGTAGGACATTCTTCCACATCTATTTCAGCGGCGATAGGCATGGCCGTGGCATCTGATTTTAAGGGACTTAAAGGAAAACAGCATATTGCAATTATTGGAGATGGCGCCATGACAGCGGGCCTGGCATTTGAAGGTTTAAACCACGCCGGATATGTAAATAAGAATTTACTGGTAATACTCAATGATAATTGCATGAGTATCGACCCGAATGTAGGCGCGTTAAAGCAATACCTTACCGATATAACAACTTCTCACACCTACAACAAGGTGAAGGACGACGTTTGGAATCTGCTTGGTAAACTGAGCAAGTTTGGAAAGAATGCTCAGGAAATTGTTTCTAAAATTGAGAATGGTATTAAATCAACACTGCTCAAACAAAGCAACTTATTTGAGTCATTAAATTTCAGATATTTTGGGCCTGTGGATGGACATGATGTGATCCACTTGGCCAAGATTCTAAGTGACCTCAAGGATATTCCCGGACCCAAATTGCTTCACTGCGTAACGGTGAAAGGAAAAGGCTACAAGCCCGCTGAAAAGGACCAAACTAAGTGGCATGCCCCAGGGCTGTTCAACAAAGATACGGGTGAGATACTAAAATCGATTTCTAAAGAACCGCAGCCACCAAAATATCAAGATGTTTTTGGGCATACGGTGGTAGAGCTAGCTGAGAAGAACGAGAAGATAATGGGAGTAACACCTGCTATGCCTTCTGGAAGCTCTATGAATATTATGATGAAGGCCATGCCAGACAGGGCCTTTGACGTTGGAATAGCGGAGCAACATGCCGTTACTTTTTCTGCAGGTTTGGCAACGCAGGGAATGATACCCTTCTGTAATATTTACTCAACCTTCATGCAGCGGGCTTATGATCAGGTTGTGCATGATGTGGCAATACAAAATTTGAACGTTGTATTTTGTTTGGACAGAGGTGGTATTGCGGGCTCGGATGGAACTACGCATCACGGCGCGTTTGACCTGGCATACATGCGATGTGTACCTAATATGATCGTATCGGCACCGATGAACGAATCAGAGCTTCGAAACCTAATGTTTACTGCTCAACAGGATAATATGGGGCCATTCACAATTCGATATCCGAGAGGAGCTGGAGTTCTTACAGATTGGAGAACTCCCATGAAAGCAATTGAAGTAGGAACTGGTAGAAAAATATGTGATGGTGAGGAATTGGCAATATTGACCATCGGTCATATTGGTAATTATGCAGTTGAAGCGTGCCAGTTACTCAAAAAGGAAGGATTGTTTCCAGCTCACTATGACATGCGATTTGCGAAACCGTTGGACAAAAAATTGCTTCGTGAAATATTTAGCAAATTTAACAAGATAATTACCGTAGAGGATGGTTGTATAATTGGGGGTATGGGCAGTGCTGTCCTGGAGTTTATGGCAGATCATGATTATGTAGCGCAAGTAAAGCGAATGGGAATGCCAGATCGTACCATTGACCATGGATCACAACTAGAGCTGCATACGGAGTGTGGTTATCACCCCGAAGGAATTGCGGAAGAGGTAGTTAAGTTGTTACGCGCCAAGAAGGGTTTAATGGTGAGCTAGTTTTCTTCTCTTTCTTAAGGATTTGTTTGAACATTACATAAAGGGTAAATCCTAATCCCGATAATGTAAAGAGCCGGAAAAATTAATTTTTCCGGTTCGAGAAATTCCTTCAGTTTATTTATTCCACTTAGAAGACTAAGAGAAGATAATAGCGGCCATAAAGCGTGGAGCGGATATCTGGCCTAACTATTAAGCAGATTTTTCTACAAGCTCCTTTACAGTTTCACCATTTTCAGATGACTCAGAAAGTTCAGAACTGCTTTTAGATATATCCTTGACAATGGCGCCCATGCTGCAAGTGCCTGAGAACGTTGCTCCAGCCTCTATAGCCAGCTTGTTGGTTATTATATCGCCAGTTAGCTTGGCAGTTGGCTTTAGCAAAAGTACTTCTGAAACAGTTATCTTGATTTTTACCGTTCCAGATATGTCGGCATATTCACAAATGATTTCTCCTTCAACCACCCCGGTTGAGCCGATCACAACTTTTCCCTTAGAAATGATCGTACCTTTTAAAGAACCATCGATTCTAATATCACCTTCAGATTTAATGTTTCCTTTTATTACCGTTCCAGCACCTATAAGATTTACCGACGGGGAATCAGTATCATTGTTCTTTGCCATAACATTAGTTTTTGTGAACATCGCTTAAAATTAATGTGCAAAAATATCAAATTATTTCCTGACTTGCACACCTGATTTAGGAAGTGAGTTTACCAGATACAGAATATTTATTCTTTTCATAAATTATTTTCATTAGTTACTCAGGTAGTTATCCTGAAAGAATGCCGAATAATTCTCAATTTTCTTCTCCTTATAAAAAAGCGGAAAATTCGCTGAGGAAATAATAAATTGAGGGAAGTCGCCAGGAGGGAGCGCATCAATTTCTTTTCTATTCTCTTTAATGGAATCGTAGTATTTGATCGCTTTACTGCTATTACTGAATTTCTGGATAATTATCAGGTGAGTATCATCGTCGAGCAGCATACTTTTTGTTTTGAGGTTACTCAGGGAAAAAAACTTGGTATTGTAATTTGAAAAACCAGTTGTTAGCTTGTTCAATGTAATGGCTGAATCGGGAATCACGATAATGTAGTAGTGGGCCATCTTACTGTTATATGAATATATCTCACTTCTCGACGTATCGGATACAACAACTATGCCCGTATCTTTTAGGGTCATTTTTATTTTGGCAATCAGTGCCAGCGTTGCTTCTGCCCGGGGTTTAACTTCGTCATTTGGGTGCTTTTCAACCACTTGTTTAAGAGCCTTTTCAAATTCAAGAATATTCTGGCTTTTTCCGATTGATAATGCTTCCAGATAATCAAATTTAGCCTGGAACTTGTTTTTAGGAAATAAGGAGTCTGAAACCGCGCATCTGCTAATTACTAATTCATATTGATTGTGTTCGTAGGCGCGATATGTTTGGTCATAATACCGTTCAATTTTGTTTTTCTCTGCTTGCAGCGTCTTAATATATTCGGGGTTCTGAATGATTTTAGCATAGTCGCTATCCGCATATTCATTCAAGATTATGTCACGGTATTTATTTGCTTTTGCAATTCTGCTTTGGCCTAAATGAAGCCGGTATAGCTGATAACATGTAGACAGCCGATATTCAGTCGTTGGAAAACGCTCTAGCAAACGCTCAAAAGTCTTGATGGCCTGATCATCATCGAGTAGCAGTTCCTTGTATACAATTCCGAGACTGTAGTAGGCATCCATCATTCTTTCATTGGATGCCTTCATCTCCGTTCGGTTGGTGGGGATATTTTTCAGATACGATTCTCTCTGTTTAGGGTCTCCTTTAATCTCGTAGAGAAGATCTTCGTCTTCCTCGTTTTCGGCAAGATCTTCATCCATCATATTTGGATCGATGGAGTTTTTGTTTTTTCGCCTCCAATTGTCAGCAAGTTTTCTGTCTCCCCATTTTCGTACAAATTCTTTGTAGCCAAAGCTCATTGCCGCAGAATTATAGAAATACCACATGGATCCGGTTCTTGGCATGTCATCCTTAGGGGTTGGATCAAATCTTGGTTTGTTCTCTAATTCCCTTTCCTTCAATTCATCATCAATAACTTTTTGGATTATATCATCTATCACTTTCTTTCTTTCCTTTTCGGTCATTCCAGCTAACTGTTGCAGGCTGTCTTCGTAGGTAATGATATTCAGGTATTTTACAATGTCTTTCAGTGAATTCTTTTTGTTTACAACGTCACGATAATTTTCATAAGAATCTGGCAAGGTGGTAGAAGCGCTGTCGTAGTACGCTTTGGCAACCGGATAATTGGGTTTGTCAAAGTAGATGTTGGCCAGGCGCTCGTATGCCATTCCTTTCTGCACATCGTTGTTGACGCTGTAGGCGATACACAACTTTAAGTATTCAATTACTGCTTTTTTCTCTCCATCCCTTTGGGCCAACCCAGCCAGTGCATAATAGATTTGATCGAAGTACTCTGAGTTCTTTTCATCAGAAAGCATTTTTTCAAGTTCTTTTCTTATATCCTGACTGCCCTTACCGGATAATCCTTTTGCGCGGTTTATTTGTGCATTAAAGGCCATTTCATAGGAGGGGTTCATTTTCAACACTTGAACATAGTATTGAGAAGCCTTTATAAATTCTCGTTTTTTCTGATATAGTTGAGCCAATATGTAAACATATCGAACCCTTATTTTTCTCTTCTTCGTGAGATCTATGGCCTTTTCCAATGGCTCAATAGCATGTCCATACATTTTTTGCTGAATAAAATAATCTGCCTCAGTTGCAGCAAGTTCAGCTAAAAGCTTTTTTGGCTGTTTTTCAAGATCGTTTATATTCTTTTTATCATAAATCCTATCTCTTATGGATTGTGTGGATCCAAATTCACCGGTTCGATTATAAATTCTCATCATCCAGATGAGAGCATAATATTTGATGCGGTATTTTTTGTAGTGTATTGCTACATATTCAAATGATTCCATTGCCTCAGGGAAATCATATTTATAGAAGTGTGACTTCCCAATAAGAAGATAGCTGTCGTCGATCCAGTTCTTGTGTATGTCCTCTTTATCCTTAGCCCCTTTCTTTTTCTTTTTCTTTTTGTATCTTTTTCTCTTTTTCCTTTTCTTTTTCTTCTTCTTTTTCGAACTTTTGGGCACAATTTCATGCCGTTGAATAACCTTGGAAGCCTTTAAAATGGCCCTGTCCATTTCCGGATATATTGTCTTTGAAATTTGTTCGTCACCGAACCGAAATACCGTGAGAATCTTTGTATAGTCATCCTTGTAATTCTGCTCCAGTTTGGCCTTTCCCTCTTTAAAGCTCTCGTTACCGTTAAAGTAGGCATTGTACCGAGCTGTCATGTTATGATAGGCTCGATTCATAAAGGCATCTTTCTTTGTCGAACACTGCGTAAAACACAATGCTATCAGAAGAAGAGGTACGGTATATCGAAAGGGATTATTCCACTTCATGGCGGAATTATTAAAAAGCGGTCAGTTTGCGTTGGTATTATCAGATTAACTCATCTGATGCAAAAATATTGTATTTATATTGATCATCGGCACGTCTATGCAATACTTTTGATGCCACAGGAGGAACTGATCTGGAAAGCCAGTTTTTCGGCTTCTTACCTATCTTTGCCAATAGACAAAGTATGAACAACTCAATAAATATTCATGGCAAGAGAAAAGAATCAAAGCAAAAAACCGGCTAAAAAGCTGGTTCATAAGTATATCCTCGAGATTCGTGATGAAGATACTTTCGAGAAAAAACTGGATCTTAGATTATCACGATTGAACGTGCTTACCTTATTGGGAACAGCAACAATTGCAATCGTTTCCATAATGCTCTTGCTCATTGTATATACACCTCTTCGGGAAAAGTTGCTGGGATATAGATATGTCAGCTTGTCGAGACAAGCAGTAGAAGCCAACTTTGTTGCGGATTCTTTGGCAAAAGAGCTCAAACTGAAGTCTGTGTATTTAGACAATATCAAGAAGATTCTTAAAGGTACGATTGGGAATGCGGATGTAATAGGGGAGGGTGTGGACAAATTGAGTACAACTCGAGTTTCAATGGAGCAGGCCAACATCGAGAGATACCAAAATATACAAATAAGCCGCAGTGAGGAAGATTCTTTGCTTCGAATTGAAATTGAATCCGGGGAAAAATACAATTTAAATTTTTCCAAAAATGAAACAGGCAATACAGTTCCAGTGAACGTAAGCAGCACCTTGTTTTTCATCCCATTGAAGGGATTTGTGACAGATACCTTTAATTTCATAACGAAGCATTATGGTGTTGATATCGCTGCTCCTGAAAATGAAGCCATAAAAGCAACGCTTGATGGCACGGTAATTTTTGCTAACTGGACGAGTGAAACGGGATTTATTATTGGCATACAGCACAACAATAACCTGATGTCTATTTACAAGCACAATTCAATATTACTGAAAGAAGTGGGTAATAAAGTTAAAGCTGGTGAAGTAGTAGCAGTGGTTGGAAGCTCAGGTGACCTATCTACGGGACCTCATCTGCATTTTGAGTTATGGTCAAATGGCAACCCGCTAAACCCTGCTAACTATATGGTATTTTAAATAGATGGGGTTAAAAGCAGCATTGAGCAAACCGTTTGCAAAATTGGCTTATCGAAAAGTACAGCGTTGGGCAAACTCACCCTTGCAAGCTCAAGAGACTGTTTTTCAGAAACTTTTATCTGGCGGAGCCAACACTCTTTTTGGCAGGGACCATGGCTTTGATAAGATTTCTGACTACGATGATTTCAAGAAGGCGATTCCAATTCGGGACTATGAAGGTCTGAGCGGATACATAGAAAAAATAATTGCAGGAGAGAAAGATGTGCTTTGGAGGGGAAAACCCATTTATCTATGCAAAACTTCTGGTACTACATCAGGAACCAAATATATACCGATCACAAAAGAATCAATGTCAAATCACATTGATTCGGCAAGGAATGCGCTTCTGTGCTACATAGCAGAATCTGGGAATGCTGGCTTTATCAATGGCAAGATGATCTTTCTTCAGGGAAGCCCCGAGCTGGACAGAAGCGGTAACATTCCAGTTGGCAGGTTATCTGGTATAGTGGCCAATCATGTTCCAAGATACCTGTTGAAAAACCGTATGCCCTCATATGAGACAAATATGGTCGAAGATTGGGAGGCCAAGGTAGATGCGATTGTAGATGAAACTATGAATGAGAATATGACCCTGATAAGCGGTATACCGTCGTGGGTTCAAATGTATTTTGAGAAGCTGTTGGAAAAGACAGGTAAGAATACCATTGAAGAGATATTTCCCAATTTCTCACTGTTTGTACACGGAGGAGTAAATTTTGAGCCTTACCGGAATAATTTTATTAAAACAATTGGTAAAAAGGTGGATACCATTGAAACATATCCGGCATCGGAAGGATTCATAGCATTTCAGGATTCTTTGAAAGAAGAGGGGCTCCTGCTGATATTAAACTCAGGTATTTTTTATGAATTTATTCCTGCGGATCAATATGGTGAGGATAATCAGAAACGGATATCCTTGGTGGATGTAAAAGTAGGAGTGAATTACGCAATCATTTTAAACACAAATGCCGGGCTGTGGGGTTATTCAATAGGTGATACCGTTCGATTTGTTTCTACCAGCCCATATCGCATCGTGGTCACCGGAAGAATTGAGCATTATATTTCTGCATTTGGTGAGCATGTAATTTCGGAAGAGGTTGATGGAGCCTTGGAAGAAGCAGCTGGAATTCACGGCGTAGAAATCGTAGAATTTCATGTGGCGCCTGAGGTGCAACCTCAAGAGGGGCTCCCTTATCATGAGTGGTTTATAGAGTTTTCCAAGCAACCCGATTCTTTGAAAGACTTTGCCAGTGAATTAGACCAGCTCATGCAGAAAAAAAACATCTATTATAAAGATCTGATAAAGGGCAATATTCTGCAGATACTAAAGATTGTTCAAGTTGACCAAAACGGGTTTATCAGGTATATGAAATCACAGGGCAAGCTCGGTGGGCAGAATAAAGTTCCCAGGTTATCCAATGACCGTGTGTTAGCCAATGAATTGGTCGCGTTTACCGGTAATTCTTAGATTTTACAAGTTAGATTCTTATATTCGCTAGAGAGCGATCAATAATTTTTTATGATTATGGGGAGGGTTATCAATATTTCTATTGTTGTTATATGCTTTGCAGGCTCGTCCCTTGTCGGGCAAGACCTTGAAAATTATGCTCCACTGAGATCTTCAGGCAATATTCCCCAACACATTACCCGCTTGGCTTCTGATAAATATCGGGAAGCAAAAAGGAAGATTGATCGAAATCAAAAGTTGAGCGACTACAAGGCTGAAGATCGGTTTTATATGGAGAGCACATTTTTGATGGATGAGTTCCTCTTGAGCGGAAAGGTTATTTTCAATGATCCTCTGAGTAAGTATATTAACAAGGTAGCAGATGTGCTGTTCGCGAAGGATGATTCACTCAAGGGTAAATTAAAGATATACACTATCAAATCACCAAGTGTAAATGCATTTGCTACCGATGATGGTATCATTCTGGTAACCATGGGCTTGCTGGCGCAATTGGAAAATGAGGCGCAACTTGCCTTTATCCTCGCCCACGAGGGAATTCACTTCAAGAGGAAACACTCAGTAGACATATTTGTGGAACAAACTCGTATCGAAAAAGGGAAAGGGACATACGGAAGAACTTCTATGGAAGAAAAGATTATAGCCAAGAATCATTACTCGAAGGAAATGGAATTGGAAGCTGATAAGAAGGGACTCGATCTGTATCTCAAGTCAAACTATAGCATCAAAGTACTCGATGGGGTTTGCGACGTACTTCAATACTCCTACCTGCCATTTGATGACCTTGAATTCAAACGTTCATTCTTTGAAACTGAAGACATGATTTTTCCGGAAACGTACTATCTGGAAGAGGTTGCTGCCATAAAAGGAGGCGATGATTATGACGACTCAAAATCCACCCATCCGAATATTAGAAAGCGAAGACAAAACATGAGCCGAAGAATTGACAAGTTGGACAACACGGGCAAGGTGAAGTTCATTGTGTCAGAGAAGGAGTTTATTAAGATTCGTGATATGGCCAGGTTTGAATTGAGCAACCTGTATTTATTGAACAGGGAATATGCTTTGAGCATTTATAACTCCTACATGCTCTTGCAAAAATATCCGGATAATCGATACCTGGACAAAATGATTGTTAAGGCTTTATATGGATTGGTGAAATACAGAAATAGCGGAATATTGGGAACAGTTCATGAATCGTATAAAGATATAGAGGGAAACTCTCAGCAATTATACCATTTTATAAAAAAGTTGAGGGCTAAAGAGTTGAATGTTGTAGCGCTCAGATATGCATGGCTGGCAATGCAGAAGCATCCGGAAGATAAATCTATTAAAAAGCATGCCAACGAGTTGTTTAAAGAGATGGTGTTTGAACAGAAGTTGACTCCTGATTACTTCTTTGATAAATCCAAGCAACAATTGATGGCGGAAGAGAAGATTGACACGCTTGTTGATACGGAGGAGAGCTTGGAGGGATTGAGCAAGTATGAGAAAATAAGGAGAAAAAAAGTGGTAAAAGAAATTAAGGGAGAAGAACACTTTTTGAAATATGCATTTGTCGATCAGATGAGTGATAATGATTTTATCGATGCGTTTGATAAGCAATTGGATGATTATGAAAAATACCAGGTAGAAAATGCAGAAGATTACGACGCCATAAGAGCGCAGCGCAGAAAGAAGCGAAAAGAGCGCAGAATAATTCGCAGAAAAGGCAAGGCCCTGGGTATTGATAAGATAGTGCTGGTAGATCCTATGTATCGGGTAATTGATCAAAGAAGGAACACAAAGGTTAGCTATCTGGCGTCAGAGATTAGCCAGATGAATTATATAGAGCAGTTAGGACGAAATGCAGATGAGGCCGGGCTGCAAATAAGTATTCTCAACACGAAGAAGTTAAAGGTGACAGATATTGAGAAGTTTAATGATCACGCTATTCTAAATGAATGGCTGAGTGAACTGCTTGATCACGATGGAGATGATATGGAACTAACTGTTGGAAATCAGGAGTATGTCCAATATTTGACGAAAAAATACAATACAAAGTATTTTGCATGGACCGGTGTAATTTCCATTCGAAGATCCAAGGGTCCTGAAATGTTCTGGCTCCTGGTTGGTGGCGTAGGTAGCATTTATTTATTTCCATATGCACTTTACAAATTGTTTACCCCCGATTATGACTCCTTTTACTATATGGTCTTATTTGACATTGAAACGGGCAAAGCAGAGTTTGTCCAGCAGAAGTACATGGATGCCAAGGATGCCCGGGATATTATAAATTCAAATTTGTATGATTCATTTCATCAAATTAAGGCAGAGAAAAAAGAGAAGGAATGAGTAGAAAAGTGATCATTGCCATAGGAATCTCCTTTCTCTGCTGCTCAACATTGATAGCGCAAACACCTTCCGGATACCTCGGAAAGAGAATGATTTTGAGCTACAATTTCGTCTCGTTTCCACGTTTTTATCCTTTGTTGTTCGACCAGGAGTTGGAATTCAGGTACAAGCACACCATTGAATTGGAGTACATCACGCAAAGAAAAAAGGCATTGGGAGTTTCGTTTTCGTATCACAATTTTGAAACTGTGCTCAGAGATTATTCCTTTGATGAATTTGGAAAGAATAATACGTTCCCTAAAAATCAGAGTCCGGTAGGCCCTTCAACAACTTTAGAGAATAAGTCCATGTACATAGGAATTTTTTACAGGACATTCCATAGCAACATAGCTCCTCTGGGCACTTTTTCCCGCTTCGGAGTTGATCAAATAATTAGCAACGTTGCGCTTAACAATGTACAGACTTCTCAAGATTCTAATATGTATATTCCGAACCTGTCTTCTGATGATAAATACTATTCTATAATGGTTAGCTATTCCATTGGAACTCAAAGGGTTTTGTTTGATAAGCTGCTAGTTCGTTTTGCAGTAAAGTCCGGCTATGTTTTTGGAGGGATGAAGCAAACTAGAATTGGAATTACAAACGACTTTTTTGCGGACTTTGAAGTAGATTTTTTCGAAGAACTTTTTAATACTGGCACAGATAAATTTAACTATATCCAGAATGTCACCAAGAACGCTCTTCTCAATCATAATATCATTAGCGTAACGCTCGGTATAGGCTTTTTGGTTTACTAGCTACATTCCTTAATTTTGCATTTCATGTGAGCCTGCTACAGGTTTTCATTACGATCATAACGTCAACTTCCCTTTTAAGAATATTTTGGAAACCAAAAAACAAATAGCAATTCTGGGCAGTACCGGGTCTATTGGTACCCAAGCCTTGGAGGTAATTCGGGATAACCCCGAGTTATTTTCTGTAGAAGTGCTCACGGCTAATAGCAATTCCGATCTACTAATTAAGCAAGCACTGGAATTTAAACCCAATGCAGTGGTAATTGGGCAGGATAAAAAGTACAAGGGGCTATTCGAGGCTCTGGATTCACATGGGATTAAGGTGTATGCTGGTGAGGAGGCCATATCTCAAATTGTTGAGATGGAAGAAATAGATCTCGTTCTCGCCGCAATCGTAGGATATGCAGGGCTTAAATCAACTTTGGCCGCCATCAATGCCAACAAACAAATAGCCCTTGCCAACAAAGAAACATTGGTTGTAGCAGGAGATATCATTACCTCTTTAGCGCGAGAGAAAGGGGTAAACATATATCCGGTCGATTCGGAGCACTCGGCAATTTTTCAATGCTTAGTCGGTGAGCATGAAAATCCAATTGAGAAAATATATCTAACCGCATCAGGTGGGCCATTCAGAGGTAAAGACCTGAATTATCTGGAGTCTGTTAAAAAAGAGGAGGCATTGAAACATCCCAATTGGGATATGGGAGATAAGATAACTATAGATTCTGCCACCTTGATGAACAAAGGCCTCGAAGTTATTGAAGCGCGCTGGCTCTTTCACCTTAAGCCGGAGCAAATTGATGTAATTGTACACCCGCAGTCCATCATTCATTCGATTGTTCAATTTGAGGATGGGTCTATGAAAGCTCAAATGGGCCTGCCGGATATGAAACTCCCTATTCAATATGCAATGGGATATCCGACCCGAGTTAAATCAGATTACAAGAGGTTTAATTTTTCTGATTATGCTGAATTAACATTCGAAAAGCCTGATACTAAAACTTTTCGTAATCTTGCACTCGCTTACAAATCTCTCGAAAAAGGTGGCAATTTGTCATGCATACTCAACGCAGCCAATGAGGTTGCCGTTGAAGCATTTTTAAAAGACCAAATTGGATTTTTAGCAATACCTGATATGATTGAAAGGGTTATGGATGAAGCGACGTTTATTAAGAATCCGACCTATGAGGATTATATTGCCTCTGATGGCGAAGCCAGGGAGTTGGCAGGGAATTTGATGAAGCAATTTGTGTAAATAATGTTCGTTTGAAATTTTTAAGATTTAACAAATAATAATTTTTATGGAAGGATGGATAATGGCAGCCCAATTGTTACTTGGCCTGTCGATTTTGGTTATACTACATGAGTTCGGACACTTTATTGCTGCCCGGGCTTTTGGTATGAGAGTCGAGAAGTTTTATCTCTTTTTTGATGCATGGAATGTAAAGTTGTTCAGTATGAAGATCGGTGATACAGAATATGGAGTGGGTTGGCTTCCATTGGGTGGTTATGTGAAAATCGCTGGTATGATAGATGAGTCGCTGGACAAGGAAGCCATGGCGAGGCCTCCCGAGCATTGGGAGTTTCGTTCGAAACCGGCTTGGCAACGTCTCATAGTCATGTTGGGAGGAGTTACTGTCAATGTATTGTTAGGGATGTTAATATTCTCAATGATGCTGTTTGGGTATGGTGAAAAGTACCTGCCTGCAAGCGAATTGAAAAATGGTATCGTAGCCCTTGAACTTGGCAAGGAGATTGGCCTTCAAACCGGCGATAAAATATTATCAATAGGTGGACATGAATTTAAAAAGTTCTCTGATTTACTGAGTTCTGAAGCTTATTTGGGTACCGATGTAGAATTTGAGATCAATAGAGATGGGAAACGCATTTCATTACCTATACCGCCCGATTTTTTGGTTAGGTTATCAAGAGCTAAAGCGGGATTTGTTGACAAAAGACAATCATTCTTTGTGAAGAGAATAATGCCCAATACGGGTGCCGAAAGAGCTGGCTTAGCCGCTGATGATGTTATCAAGGAGCTGAACGGTACCAAATTTGAATTTTTTGATGAGTTCAAAGAAATGCTGTATGATCATAAAGGAGAGACTGTAGAGTTAAAAGTCTTGAGAAAAAGCCAGATGGTAGACCTGAGTGCAGAAGTTGATGAAAAGGGATGGCTCGGATTTGAATATGGCACCAACGACTTCACATATGTAAACAAAGAGTTTGGACTGGGCGAATCGTTTGTTAAAGGAAGTGCGAATGCGTGGAACATGTTAATATTGAATATCAAAGGGTTTGGAAAGATATTCAGTGGCGATATTTCATTCCAGGATTCTATTGCAGGGCCTATCGGAATAGCCAAAATATATGGTGGTATCTGGGACTGGAAAAAATTCTGGCTGATAACAGGTGTGTTATCGATGATACTCGCCTTTATGAATATGTTGCCAATCCCGGCACTGGACGGAGGACACGTAATCTTTTTGACCTTGGAGGCATTATCGGGAAAGACCTTAAGCGATAGTTTTATGGAGAAATCTCAAGTAGTTGGAATGGTCTTATTATTCGCATTGATGACTTTTGTTATTGGGAATGATATTTGGAATATAATTCGCGGCTACTTTTAATATTCTTCATGATTAAGAATCTGCTTCCCATTGCCTTTCTACTCATTGGGTTTTCTCTTAAAGCGCAGGATTTCACATACGACCCCAATAAGAAAGGGAAAAGTGATCTTGAAGTTTACAATGAAGGCAACGAGCGCTCCAGGAACTTACTTCTAATTCCCTACAAACCGGTTATGCACCTTCCTGATCCGGCGGGTGACGTGCAATTGGTTATGAAATCGGAAAAGAGCCTGAGTGATCTTCAAAAATATTGCAGGCTCACTCTGGACATGAGCCTGACGAAGAAGTTCAAGGATGCATACAATGTACAATCGATGTTGGTCGACATGTCTGAAGATGTTGCGAGAGATTTAGATAGGATATACGCTTCTATTGGTTACAAATACGAAATACAACCAGTGGATGAAGATGCAAAAGGCCTGCCTGAAAAACTTGTGAACATGATCAAACCGGCCAAAAAACAATCGCCCAATGAGGAGCCGGTAAATGACGGACAACTTCGCGGTACTACACGCAGCATTTCTGCAAATCATGAAGGGGAATACTTGAATGTATCGGTATATGACACTACCCTGATACCATATCTGGTCAGTAAATACAATGCCGATGTGTTTGTATTTGTCAATCAATTTGAGGTAAAGAAGGCTTTTGCGTTGGGATCCGATGTTGCTTATCAAAATTACTACCGGGAAGTTAAAGTGCACTATACCGTGTTTGATGCCAATGGAAAGCAGCTATATGGAGATTTAGCCATAAAAAGATTGACGCAAAAAACGGATAATATCAACGAGATCATCAATTGGAGCTTTGAAGATGTTTCGAATGAGATGTATCTGCACTTACCAGATAAAAACGCTTCCAATCCTCAGCTGGAATTGCAGAGGGAATATCAGAAGAAGTCTGAAGAGCAGAATTTGCTGAAAAGCAAGTAATTAAGGATTTGTTACAGTGTATTGTGGTTTTTGGCCAGGTAGTCTTAAGGCACTTTCAGAAGTAGTATAAAGTCTTGTAAATCAGACATATAGTCCGTGTCTTTATCGAAACAAAACCCCGAAAATGAGCTCTCATAAAGATCAGAAGAGCGAAGAGAAAACCTCTTCTACCTTTCCAACCCTTTTTATTTCAATGTTGCCTTTGGCATCGGTAAGGTCCTTCTGACTGAATTCTGAGATGTAGATTGTCTGAAAACCCAGTTTCGCGGCTTCAGTAATTCTTTGTTCTGTTCTGATTACTGGCCTGATTTCTCCTGTAAGGCCAATTTCCCCGGCAAAACACGTCTTTCCCGGCAGAGGTATTTCTTCATTTGAAGACAGGATAGAACAGATAACTCCAAGGTCAATACCAGGATCGTCGACTTTGATGCCACCCGCAATGTTTAGAAATATATCTTTAGTGGCCAGCAAAAAGCCACATTTCTTTTCGAGTACGGCCAGCAGCATATTTAATCTCCTCAAATCAAATCCAGTTGAAGAACGTTGAGGCGTGCCGTAAACCGCCGTACTGACCAGTGCTTGTGATTCTATCAGGAGGGGCCGCATTCCTTCAATGGTAGCGGTGATAGCTGTCCCGCTGAGGGGCTTATCCCCTTGTGAGATAAAAACTTCAGATGGATTGGATACTTCAATCAATCCAGAACCACGCATTTCATAAATACCAATTTCTGAAGTGCTTCCAAATCTGTTTTTCATACATCTTAGGATGCGATAAAGATGGTTTGAATTTCCTTCGAATTGCAGTACTGTATCCACCATATGCTCCAGGATCTTAGGCCCGGCAAGCGTTCCTTCCTTGGTAATATGGCCAATCAAAAAAACCGCCGTACCCGTCATTTTGGCGAATCGCTGCAGTTCAGCAGCACATTCTCTGATTTGCGATACGCTGCCCGCAGATGATTCTATTCTATCAGTATGCAGAGTCTGAATAGAATCGATAATGACGATGCCGGGCTTGAAACTCTGTATTTGCTGAAATATATTCTGCATGGAGGTCTCCGTCAATATGAGGCAATTGGATTCTCCTTCGTACACCCTTTCAGCGCGCATTTTCAACTGCTGTTCGCTCTCCTCACCAGAGATATATAAAACAGTATGCTCGTTGAGATTCAGGGCAATTTGCAGCATCAAGGTAGATTTTCCAATTCCTGGCTCTCCACCTAAAAGCACCAGAGATCCGGGTACTATTCCCCCTCCCAATAGTCGATTTAACTCATCGCTGTTTGAGCTGATTCTGGGGCGTTCAGATGCAGAGATCTTTGAGATAGGTGTGGGTTTAGCAACGCGGGATTGAGAACCGTTGCTGTCCCAGCCTTTCTGCTTATCACCCTTTTGAACTACTTCTTCCACAAAAGTGTTCCACTCGTTACACGAATTGCATTTTCCTATCCATTTCGGTGATTGAGCGCCGCAATTTTGGCAAAAAAATGTGGTCTTGAGTTTTGCCATCGTGAGAGCAGAAAGGAGCTATTATTGATTAGAGAAGGGAGGAAATCTTGAATTCTTTGGTATTGATGCCATCTTCAATGAGCAGCAGTATCATTACCTTCTTATTTAGCTTTCGAATCCGCCAGGCCTTATTGAGGTCTGCTTGCGCAGAAGCCCCTCCCTCAAATTGCATGGTAACGAACGCTTTGTCAATTTTTTGTTGAATTGACCAGGTACCGCGGTCAACTTCAATAAGGCTATCTCCTCCAAAGTATTGATACCTGTAAATTGTTTTGTCTGACTCAAATTTCCAGTACTCCACAAAGTTGGGTGTTTGAGTCATTACGTTAATCATTTCCCATGTGCCCGTAATCTTTTTTTCTTTCGATTTTTTACAGCCACAGACGGTAAAACAAAGAAACAATATCAGAATAAGATATATTTTGCTATTATAATTCACCCTTGCATCGATATTAATAGATAGAAACAAAGTTATACAATTAATAGTTGAAGCAATTCGCGCATAGATTCATAAAATAATTGATGTTACGGAATTATTCATTGAGGTTCAATATTTTTTGAATTATTGAACTTGTTGAATAACCTGGCAGGAATTTTATTATACGCACTTCTCCTCCTGAAGTTATTACATGATCATAACCAACAACATCCTCAGCATCATAATCACCACCTTTAGTTAAGATATCCGGAGTTATTGCCTCTATTAAACTGATAGGAGTTTCTTCATTGAAAAGGACAACGCCATCTACAAATTCCAATGCTCCTAATATTTGTGCTCTTGAATTCTCGTCGTTTATAGGCCTTCCATTGCCTTTTAACTTTTTAACAGATTCATCTGTGTTTAATCCAATTATCAGAACATCTCCGAAAGAAGCAGCCTTCGACAAATAATCAATATGCCCCAGATGAAGAATATCGAAGCAACCATTGGTAAATACGATTTTTGCACGATCCTTTTTCCAATCAGCTATCGATGTCGCCAGATTGGCTCTCTCTATGATTTTATTATTCATGCCTTTCATTCTTTAGTTGGTTGAGGTACCTGTTGTACTTCGGAATTATAAGCATTGACAGGATTCCCAAAACCAATATCATCACCGTCTGAGATGTCCAGATTATCCAACCCAATGCAAGCCCTGAAGATCTTGACACACCGTACAAAAACAATATTTGCATGACTGCCGCAGGGTAAACACCAATTCCTCCCTGAATAAAAATGATAGATATACCACCCATGACGAAAGCGGCGAGCATTCCCATCAATGGAACATTTGAGGTATCTTCAAGGCTAAAAAAGCACATGTAAAACATCGATACGTACATTATCCAGATAAAAAGGGTGTGCAGAATAAACATGAGTGAACTCTTCATATAAATAATTGACTTAGCACCTTCCCAAAATCCTGTCAAGATTGATTTAATTTTCAGGAGATACTTATTGGATGAAGTTTTGAGAAGATATAGAAATCCGATGAAAATAATGATACCGGTAATTACAACAAGTGCAGAATACATCCCCAAAGAAGAGTTTTCCTTATCATATGAAATCCAGGATTTCAACATATCACCGAGTTTATCAAATTGAGAAAAAATTACGAAGAAAGTGAGTGTTGCCAGAATTGTTACATCAGCAATTCGCTCTGCTATTACGGTTCCAAAGAGTTTAGTAAATGGCATTTTCTCGTATTTGCTCAATATTCCACACCTTGAAACTTCTCCAACCCTGGGAAGCAATAAATTTATTGTATAACCTATCATAACGGAGAAAAAGCTATTGAGAAATTTAGGTTTGAGCCCAAGTGGGTCGAGCAGATACTTCCACCGGTATGCGCGGCTCAAATGGCTAAGAATTCCGAATAAAACAGAGGCTATAATCCACCAATAGTTGGCTTGTTTCAATGAAAGAAACAGGTCTTCTTTCTCTTTTTCATCTAGTAAATCATATACATACCAAACGAGAAATAGACCAAAAGCAAGGGGCAACACCACCTTAATTATATTTAATGCAATATTCTTCAATTGACCTGGGTAGCTTCGTAATTAATTCAAGTTAAAAAATCAGAAATGGAAGGTTGGCACCGGAACAAAACTAAGGAAATAATGAAATATTGTCTATGAGCCGAACCGAATCCAGATAAACCGCAACGCAACAAATGGCCTTCCTGGTATTCTCACATTCCAATATTGGAACCAGGCTGTCAGGATCTGCGATTTCCACATATTGTACCTCACAGAGTGGCTGGGCGTTTATTTCATCAGAAATCCAATTACATAATTCCCGAACAGACTTACTATGAAGTTGGGTTTGGGCTTGCTTCAAAGTGTTATAGATGATTATTGCAGCTGCTCTTTGTTCTTTAGATAACAAGGCATTCCTTGAACTCATGGCCAAACCGTCGCTCTCCCTGATTATTGGACATCCAACAATGTCGATTCCCAAGTCTAGTTCCTCAGTCATTCGTCGAATGATTGCAAGTTGTTGATGGTCTTTTTCACCAAAATAGGCTGTATCTGGCCTGACAATGTAAAACAGCTTCTGAACTATGGCAATTACCCCATCAAAATGCCCCGGCCGATATTTACCTTCCATTACAGTATCCAAAGGTGTGAGATTAACCTCTCTGATATTACCCTTCCAATACAAATAAGCGTCGTTGTCTTCTTTTGGATACATCTCTGATTCTGAAGGAGAAAATAGTGCGTCACAACCTGCCGATTCCAGGATTTCAATATCTCTATCCAGATCTCTTGGGTACCTCAGGTAATCGCTGTTCTCATTAAACTGAGTCGGATTTACAAAAATGCTGCTTACAGTGATATCATTATTGGCTTTTGAGCTATGGATTAGAGATAGGTGACCGTCGTGTAGTGCGCCCATTGTAGGAACAAATCCAATACTTTTTTTATCAGCTTTCACTCTGTCGAAATAAGTGCTGTACTCTCCGATATTTTTCAAAATAGTCACGAAGCAAAACTAGCTTTATAAGTTGAAAATCCATATATTTTTCCTATCTTTGCAGCCCAATAATTAATACACTATACTATGTCAAAAGCCAAAATTCTATACGTATCTCACAAAATTGAACCTTATATTGAAGATGGACAAATGTCCAAGATCGCAAGGTTTTTACCTCAAAATATTCAGGAGAGGGGGAAAGAGATTCGAACATTTATGCCGAGGTTTGGCTGCATCAACGAAAGAAGGTATCAGTTGCATGAGGTGATTCGCCTTTCTGGCATGAACTTGATCATCGACGATACTGATCATCCTCTTATTATCAAAGTTGCTTCGATACAAGCAGCAAGAATGCAGGTATATTTTATTGATAATGAAGAGTACTTTAAAAGAAAAAATGTCTTCGTAGATGATAAGGGAAAGTTCCATCAGGATAATGATGAGCGTATGATCTTTTTCGCAAGAGGCGTCATTGAAACGGTTAGGAAATTGGGATGGGCGCCCGACATAGTGCATTGCCATGGGTGGATGTCAAGCCTTGTACCTTACTACCTTAAGAATGTATACAACGACGATCCGGTTTTTAGCAATTCCAGGGTGGTCTACTCTGTGTATGATGAAGAATTTAAGGAGAGTTTGGGCGAAAATTTTGGAGAGAAGATGATTATTGACGCAAATCGTGAGGAGCCAGTTACTGAATTGAATGATGCGGGCTATAACGAAATCAACAAATTTGCGATAGACACAGCAGATGCAGTTATTGTCGGTAGTGATAAGATCAATAGTGAGCTTAAAAAACACATCGCAAAAACGGATAAAATGAAGCTTGATTTTCAAGGTGATGAAGATTATGCTGATGCATACTCGGAATTCTATGATGAGCTTCTACTACGAGAGCCCGTTTTGGTTGGCTAGTACAGGTACAGTTCAATTTATTATTATCTCATAATAAATAGTTGGTTGATTCGTTTTTCAAAGATGGAATTGCAGCAACTATTGAATACTTATCGGAAAAGTTCCCATTTTTCGTTGTGGCTCATTACCCTATATCTTCTAATCGCTGCTGGCTGTAGTGAACCGGGAGGAATTGGTCTTGAGGTACAACCGGAAGGAGAAGTATTTGATCTGAGATTTAGCGACACTACAACAATTGTAGCGTTTACAGTGAGGGAAGATTCTTTGCTTTCCAGCTTAGGGGTGAGAAGTCCTTTGGGGTCTTATATTGATGATGAATTTGGATATGTAGGAGCCTCCATATACACGCAGTTTTCTTTGCTTTCCAATGACGTTAATTTTGGATCCGGTTTTACACCTAACGCTTTGGTCATGACGATTGGATATGCCGGTAAATATGGGGGTGACCCTCTTACGGCGCAAACGATAAAAGTATACCTCGTAGGAGAAACCTTCTATTCCACATCAGTTTATTATTCCAATAAGAAATTTAAGCTGGGGTATCCTCAGATGGAAGATATTGAGGGTGATTTTGATCTTGACCCTGATAAACTCATTGCTAGTGTGTCCGTAACTCCTGGGGATAATGATACAGCTATAGTTATCAATTTTGATGACGTTCTCTTCAGTTCGGAAGATTCACTCTTTGCGGATAATAGTGCATTTCAATCATTTATTCGTGGTTTTTATATTACTACGGATACAACCGACTTAGGAGGCATCTTTTACCTCGATTTTTTGTCGACGTACACAAAGCTGACGTTGTATTACAATGACTCTCTTAGTTTCGATTTTATCATTAATTCATCCAGCGCTACCGTAAACCACTTTTATCATAGTTACACAGGGACTGTGGTAGAAAGTCAGCTCAATGATTCCACCACAGGTGATTCGCTGGTATATGTTCAGGCCCTGTCCGGAGTCAAGGCGAAAATCAAATTTCCTTATTTAAGCGAGTGGGTTAAGAGCCAAAAAATAGCTGTCAATAAAGCTGAGCTGGTAATTACTGTTCTGGACGGCGGTATCTTAACCAAGTATCCATCTCCGGATGCCTTGTTCTTATTGGGTGCAGGAGCTAACGTTACGATCGCGGATCAACTCGAAGGTGCTTCATATTTTGGAGGTACATATGATATAGCTTCAAAGCAGTACAAATTCAATATTGCTAGGCATGTGCATCAGGTGCTCTATCAAGGATTGCCCAATGATGGAATGTTCTTAATGGTTCCGAATAACTTTCTGACATCGGGAAGCGTATCAAGTGCTAATAGGGCGGTCATTGGCGGAGGCGGCAATAGCAGTATAAGAATGAAATTGAACTTAACCTATACGGTTTTATAATGTGCGGGATAGTAGCATATATCGGAGAAAGACAAGCATATCCATTGCTTATAAAGGGACTGCGGCGATTGGAATATCGCGGTTATGATAGTGCCGGTGTAGCTTTGTTAAACGGCACGCTCAATCTCTATAAGCAAAAGGGAAAAGTAGCTGATCTCGAGAAATATGTAAAAGACAAAGACCTCAAAGGAACTATTGGTATTGGACATACGCGGTGGGCTACACATGGTGAGCCCAACAATGAGAATGCCCATCCACATTATTCAAGCACTAAAAGGCATGTGATAATTCACAATGGAATTATAGAGAACTATGCCATCCTTAAAAAGGAATTGATCACAAGAGGATACAAGTTCAATAGTGAAACCGACACAGAAGTGCTTATACATCTTATTGAAGACATTCAGGTTAAAGAGGATGTTGACTTGGTAGAAGCGGTTAGGATCGCATTAAACCAAGTAATTGGTGCCTACGCCATCGTCATTCTTTCGAAAGATTGTCCCGATCAGCTTATTGCGGCCAAAAAGGGAAGTCCGTTGGTAATTGGTGTAGGCGACAATGAATTCTTTGTTGCTTCAGATGCAACACCGATTGTTGAACACACCAAGAATGTAGTTTACTTAAATGATAATGAAATTGCCATTATCAACAAGAACGAAAAGCTGAAGATTAAGACGATAAAAAACAAGAACAAGACTCCATATATCGAAGAATTGGAAATGAATTTGGAGGCCTTGGAAAAGGGAGGTTATGATCACTTTATGTTAAAGGAGATCTATGAGCAGCCCCGATCTATTAAGGACAGTATGCGTGGAAGGCTGAATTTGAAAAAAGGAATAGTCGCGCTCGGTGGGATAAAGGATTATGAGAAAAAGTTAGCAAATGCGGATAGGATCATAATAATCGCATGTGGAACCTCGTGGCATGCGGGTTTGGTTGGAGAGTATTTATTTGAAGAATTGGCAAGAATACCTGTTGAGGTGGAGTATGCATCTGAATTTAGGTACAGGGATCCGATAATTAATGAAAATGATGTGGTAATCGCGATTTCTCAATCTGGGGAAACTGCTGATACACTGGCTGCCATAGAACTCGCAAAATCCAAAGGAGCTACCATACTTGGTATTTGTAATGTGGTGGGTTCTTCTATTGCAAGAGCAACAGATGCCGGCTCTTATACCCATGCTGGCCCGGAAGTTGGAGTTGCGTCAACGAAAGCTTTTACCGCACAAATTACGCTGCTCACTTTAATGGCGCTCTCTGTTGCTCAGAAAAAAGGGAATTTGAAGGAATCTTATTTCAGGCAGATATTGAATGAACTCACGTTGATTCCCGGAAAAGTACAGAAGGCGCTGGAAGCAGATGAGCAAATAAAGTACATAGCCGGCATTTATAAGGATGTTCAAAACATGCTGTACCTAGGTAGGGGATATAATTTCCCCGTGGCCTTGGAGGGAGCGCTGAAGCTTAAAGAGATATCGTACATACATGCCGAGGGTTATCCGGCAGCTGAAATGAAACACGGCCCTATTGCACTGATTGATGAGGAGATGCCAGTCATATTTATAGCAACACGAAAGGGCTCTTATGACAAGGTTGTGAGCAATATTCAGGAGGTTAAAGCACGAAAAGGAAAGATTATTGCAATCGTTAGCGAAGGGGATACGACCGTTAAGGAATTAGCAGATCACACCATTGAAATTCCGGAGGTGATGGAACCTTTGGTTCCTTTGGTTTCTGTTATTCCGTTACAACTTTTGTCCTACCACATCGCGGTAATGAGAGGTTGTAACGTAGATCAACCGAGAAACCTGGCAAAGTCTGTTACGGTAGAGTAATTTTGAGGATATTGGTGTTACCGCCTTCTCAATTCTTAATTTTGCAGAAACCAAAAAATAAAGTTATGAGCACCGCGCAAATCAGAGAAAAATTACATAAGTACATTAACAAAGCAGATGCTCGCTTTATCCATCTCGTTTACGGTATGATGAAAGAGGATGAGAAGGGAACAGCTATCTATACGGTTCAAGGTAAGGCGCTTTCCCAAAAACAATATGAGGATGGAAATTAATGAAGCCAGAAAACAATACGAGGCGGGTGAATATATTACTCAGGAAGAATTAGAAAAAATGGACATCCAAGCTGACGGGCGTACCAGTTGAATGATTTTAAAATGGGGGTTTTGATGATCTGCGTAGGTTACCGATTTTGAAGTTATAACTAACTATGATTTTTAATATAAAAACGATAAAAATTACATTGATTTCGTTTTTGTTGTTTTGCCTGTACTCCACAAAAGAAACATTTGCACAAACCTGGTGGGCGCAAAACTCCAATACCATAGAGAATTTACAAAACATTGCCTTTTTTGACAATAATACGGGCTATGCTTTTGGCGATACGTTAAGCACAATTGTGAAGACCACAAATCAGGGTTCATCTTGGACGGCATTAAGCCCGGTTTTTACACGAGGCAGTTTGCGGTCGGGCGCCTTTTTAAGTTCAGGAAGTATTGTTGCCGTGGGTGTTCACGATGTATTGAACGGCAAAGGGCTTGTGATGAAAACTGTGAATGGGGGCGCGAGCTGGTCTGCAGATACGACCCTGCCGGAAGACCTGTTTGACGTGTACTTTGCCAACTCAACGGATGGATGGATCTCGGGCGAGAACGGCTATATTGCAAGAACTACTGATGGCGGAACAAACTGGACGCAACTGACTACTGGCACGGGAGAAGATATTTTTTCAATCCATTTTATAAATGCCAATGAGGGCTGGGCTGTTGGCACTGTTGATATAAAGGCAGTAATTCTCCACACAACCAATGCCGGTACAAATTGGACATCACAGGCTAGTGGAGTGCCATCTCAATTGTTTTCGGTTTTCTTTGTGAACAGTTCAACAGGATGGGCAGTAGGTGCGGGAGGTCATATTATCGCAACCACAGATAGCGGAACCACCTGGACAGCGCAAACAAGCAATGCAGTGAATGACTTGTTTGACGTATATTTTTTAGATGCTAACAATGGCTGGGTGGTTGGCGGCGGCGGAACAGTTTTAAAAACTACCGACGGCGGAGCTAACTGGGCACTTGAACTGAGCAATACCAATACAGATATCAGCTCCATCACCATGAAGAACAGCACTTTGGGATGGTTTTGCGGTGATGGCGGTGAGATAAGGTTTTATGGGATGAGCCCAGCCGCAATCAATGAAGTTAATGATTGGAAGGAAAATATTAACATTTATCCAAATCCTACAAAAGGACAGTTGAGCATAAATGTTGGAAACTATGGCAAAGATTGGAGTTTTGTTCTTTATGATGTGATAGGGAGATTGGTTGCAGAAAAAAATCGGATAAAAGAGAGCAGATATTTTATAGAGGTCAATGTACCGCCTGGGATGTACCTGCTTAAGATAAGCAATAACGTGGATCGTGCATATACCGAAAAAATCATTTTTAAATAATTCATTAATCATTTAAAACTATACAATCATGAAAAAAACAGCATTTATCGCAGCAATATTATTTCTGGGAGTAACGAGTATGACGTTTACTGCATGCAAAAAGAAGGGCTGCATGGACACTAATGCGAATAATTATAACGATAAGGCAAAAAAAGATGACGGGTCCTGTACTTATCCGACTATAAATCTTAATTCGGCTACCGGTGACGGTGATGTTACGGGCTCGGGGGGTACTGCTACGGGCACTACTACATGGAGTAATTCAAATACGCAAGCTGAGTATGCCATGGATATAACAGCAGGCAGTGGAGGGAGTATGAACTTGACTATTAAAGATGCCGCTGGTTCAACTGTATTGAATAAAACCTTGACGAAGGGGGTAGGGGATGATTCTGCATCAGGTTGCACTGCGGCAGGTACAGCAGGTACGTGGTCAATTACCATTACCGTTACCAACTTCAGTGGAGATGGTAGTTATTCAGTTGATCCTGCAGGGATTGGGTGTTAAATAGCACAAGTTGTCCAATATCCACAGGTAGTTGCTGGATTTGAACAGTAACACCTGAACTACTGATTACTCCACATAAATATTCTGGGATTGTCGATATATGGCTTTACATCATCGGCCATGATGAGGACAACGAAGTCGATGAAGGGTAAAATACCGAAGACACCGCCGAAAGTCAGGATATAGAAGATAGGTACAATAGGTTTGGTACCCAAAAATACTCTGTGCATCCCCAACATGCCGAGTGGTATGGCTATCAGTGCCGCGCCCAGGCGCTTGCTCGTCGAATCTATCTGTGATATTCCGTATTCCTCATCATTTGTTGGAAGAATGAAACCCTGTTGCTTTACCCGGTGTTCGGGGTATAGTGTTTTAAACTCCTCCAAACCTGGTAATTGCACCGAAACAGTAGAAAGGCTTGCAGATACACCGTTACTGAATAAAAGTCCAATAACGAGGATAAATGCAAGCCTTAACATAAATAGTTCTGTTACAGAATAATGTGGATGAATTGTGGATTTTATAAAGACGCTGGTTTGCGCTGATACTATATGATTAATTATGTTTTTCACAGCGTAAAATCATAAAAAATCAGCGTTTATCAGCGTCAAAACTGACCTTTATCAGCGACCACAACAGGTTGTAACATAACCACATAAATTAAAATCTGAGTATTTCTCTAGAGCGCGTCAGCGTATCTTTTTGCAACTGCGTCCCAGTTAACTACATTCCAAAAAGCACTGATATAATCTGGCCTTCTGTTCTGATAGTTAAGGTAATACGCGTGCTCCCAAACATCAAGCCCTAAAATAGGTGTTCCCTTTGTTTCTGCATCGTCCATCAATGGATTGTCTTGATTTGGACTAGAGCTTACGACCAGCTCACCATTGCTCACTACCAGCCAGGCCCACCCGGATCCAAATCTTGTAGCGCTGGCAGTAGCGAACTGGTCTTTAAATTCATCAAAAGAGCCAAATGCATTATTGATTGCATCCCCAAGATCACCAGAAGGTTCTCCCCCGCCATCAGGGCTCATAACTTCCCAGAACAAGCTGTGGTTGTAAAATCCGCCACCATTATTTCTTACAGCTGCTGATTGTGATGAAATAGAACCAAGGATATCCTCAATAGACTTATCAGCAAGGTCGGTACCTTCAATTGCATTATTTAAGTTGGTAGTATAGGCGTTATGGTGTTTACCATGGTGGATTTCCATTGTTTTCGCGTCGATATGCGGTTCAAGTGCATCGTGAGCGTATGGCAAAGCAGGTAATTCAAATGACATAATGTTAGATTTTTCTCCTTAAAACAAGGAATTATTAATCGATTATTAGTTACTCAAATATAGCAATTAATTGATGAGAGAAATCAGTTGTGCTTGCGATAAATTTCCCTCAGGCCACGAAGGCGCTAAGGCACCAAGTTCCACTACGATTTTTTCCTTTGTGATTTCTTAGTGTTTTTGTGCCATTGTGCCTGCGCATCATAGTGCTTCGCACACAGGTGTGGCATTTTTTGAATCTGATTTAAACTGTAAAAGGGAAATATGTGGTGCTCCCAATCAGTTGGAGGGCCTTTTGTAAAGCGGCACAGTAGAACAGGCTTCACCAAACATCATAGACTTGACGATGGGCTTGAGCAGCATTGAGATCTCAACGTAAGCTGAATCATGGATTGGAACATTTCCACAGCCTTTGATGATCACGCGTTCATCTTTGTACTTGTCCATATCCAGAGACTGTAGGTTTTGATGAAATAGAGTCGTTTCCAATGTGTCCAAATTGCCGAATATTACCTTTTTGGCATAGGATTCCAGGTTAACAGCAATAAGCATATATGCCCAGGATGGTACAATTACATCGGCTGAACAATGTACAGCTACCAGTTTATCCTGGTATGAACTCCAATCATGATCATTTACAGCTTGGCGGAAATCCTTTTCTTTTAAGATCAATTCCTGAAACAGATACTCTTTCAGGTCAATCAACACCCGTTCGCCCTTTGTATAATAGTCCTCCAGGTCGATGTTGATCAATCCACTTTCTTCTACTTTATTTTGAATTTCCTCTTCCATAATACTATCTGCGAATAACAACGAATTAATACAAACCAGTCTGGCCGGCAAACAGATTCACGAATGGTTTCTATTGCGACTATATACCATTAACTCTTGTTGAACACATTCGTACATTCGTATCAATTCGTAATTCGTTGATTCTACATCATTCCCATTTCCAATCTTGCTTCTTCTGTGATCATGCTCATTTCCCAGGGTGGTTCAAAAGTGATAGTCACCTTGGCCGATTTAACGTCTTTTATGCCTCTTATTTTATCTTCTACCTCCATCGGCAATGATTCAGCAACAGGACAATTCGGAGAGGTCAACGTCATGAGTATGTCAGCGTTGAAATCATCATCCAACTTAACCTCATAAATAAGTCCCAATGAGTATATGTCCGTAGGTATTTCCGGATCATAGCATGTCTTTATAACATCTATTATTATATTTTCTAGCACCTTCTTATCCATAATCAATAATTAATTTTTCACGGTGTATCCTAACGCATACATTTTCATCTGTTTGATCATACTCAGCAACCCATTCGAACGATTCGGCGACAGGTGATCTTTCAAACCTATCTTATCGATAAAATATAAATCAGAATTCACGATAGCCTCAGGAGTTTGATTCGATAATACATGCACCATCAGGCCCACCAGTCCTTTCGTTATGACCGCATCGCTATCCGCAGAATAAATTACTATATCTTCTTTCATCTCTGTATTCAACCAGACCTTCGATTGGCACCCTTTGATCAGGTTTTCATCCAATTTATATTTCTCATCGATCATAGGTAGTGATTTGCCAAAATCTATCAAGTACTCATATTTTCCCACCCAGTCATCAAATATGCTGAAGTCCTCTATTATGTCATTTTGTTTTTCGTCAATTGAAAGCATCTGTTTTTCAATCGTTTACTAGCTTAACATAGCCACGGCCTTGTTGATTCCATTGACCAATCGGTCCACTTCATCTATTGTATTGTAAAACGCGAAAGAGGCCCGTACAGTACCCGAAATCCCAAATTTGTCCATCAGAGGTTGGGTACAGTGGTGACCAGTTCTTACGGCAATTCCCTGCTGGTCCAAAATCGTTCCCAGGTCGGAAGGATGAATGCCTTCAATCACGAAGGAGAAAACTGCAGATTTTTCCGTTGCATCTCCGATGAATCTCAGGTTCTTGATAGCCGATAACTGTTCGTGCCCATATTTTGCCAATTCATCTTCATACTTCCCAATTTCTTCATACCCAATTTTCATTATGTAGTCAATAGCGGCACCTAATCCTATTCCTCCGGCGATATTTGGCGTACCAGCTTCGAATTTATGAGGCAACTTGTTGTAGGTCGTTTTTTCAAATGTTACGTTCTCAATCATATTCCCACCACCGTGGTATGGAGGTAACGCATCCAAAAGTGCCTCTTTACCGTATAGAATGCCTATGCCTGTTGGTCCAAACATCTTATGGCCTGAGAAGCAATAGAAATCACAATTAAGTTGCTGAACATCTACCGTCATGTGAGGTAACGCCTGAGCTCCATCAATAACGGTGAGCGCCCCAAATTGGTGAGCATACTCTATTATTGACGCAATTGAGTTAATCGTTCCAAGTGTGTTCGACACATGGCATATGGCAACTATTTTGGTCTTTTCATTGATTACATTGTGATAGGACTCTTCTGTTATCTCTCCCTGGTCATTTACCGGAATCACTTTTAAAATTGCTCCGGTCTCCTCACATAGCAGTTGCCAGGGTACTATATTTGAGTGATGCTCCATTTCAGAGATCACAATTTCATCGCCCTTTTGAATCTGATGTTTGCCCAATGAAGAGGCTAGCAAGTTGATTGACTCTGTGGTTCCTCTTGTGAAGATGATCTCGTGATCCAATTTAGCATTGATCAAGGCTCTTACCTTTTCTCGCGTATCCTCATAAGCCGTTGTAGCACGCTGGCTCAGGTAATGCACACCTCGGTGCACATTGCTGTGTGTTGTTTTATAATAGTCTGAAATAGCATCGATAACGGCCAAGGGTTTCTGTGAAGAAGCAGCATTGTCCAGGTATACCAACGGTTGTCCATTCACTTTTTGACTTAGAATAGGAAAGTCCTTTCTAATAATTTCAATATCAAATTCCATTGTAGCTGTTCTATCTTCCTTGATCACCAACATTTAACCGTAATTCTAGTTTTTCTGTGAGAAAATTCTTCAATTCCTTAATTTTTATTTTGTCCAATACTTCTTTCATGAATGCTTCCATCAACATGGTCAGAGCTAATTTCTTTGATATACCCCTGGATCTCAGATAAAACAGCGCTTCCTGATTCAATTGTCCTGTAGTTGCTCCGTGGCTGCACTTAACATCATCTGCATAGATTTCCAGCTGCGGTTTGGCATTCATCTTGGCGTCATCCGTGAGCAATATATTTTTGTTTGACTGAAACGCATTTGTTTTCTGCGCATCTTTTCTCACCAATACTTTTCCATTAAAAACCCCTGTACTCTTGTCATCCAGAACACCGATATACAGTTCATTACTATTGCAATTGGGCATCTTGTGATCGATGAGCGTGTGGTTATCCAGATGTTGGTTTCCAATCAGATGATACAGCCCGAAGAGATTTGTTTCACATCCCTCTCCTTCATGAACTACTTCCAGGTTATTTCTAACCAATTGGCCACCCAGGTTTATATTGGTAGAGGTGTAAGTTGAATTGGCTTCTTGTTTTACCAGATACTTATTAATCGAAGCTGCTCCTGACTGTCCTTTTATTTGAAATTGGTAATGATCTAATTTGGAGTTGTTCTCACAATGAATTTCCGTTACGTTGTTTGAAAATACCTGAAAGTCATTACTGGAAGATAAAGAAATTCTCGCCTCTATAATGGTAGCCTCGCTGTTCTTTCCGATCTCAATTACGTTTCTATTCTGAATAAAGAGGTTATCGTCAGGACTGGAAATATACAATAGGTACAGTGGCTTATCTAACACACAATTGTCAGGAACATTGATGATCGCCCCGTCAATGGCAAATGCAAGGTTTAGGGTATCAAAGGCATCTGAACCTAGATCCAATGAAACTACATTTGAGATATCTGAAGAAATAAGGTCACTAAATTCTTTGATCACTGCACTATCTGAATCAGATTCCGAAAATGGAATTCTCTTGCCGTTATAAAAAACCAGTGTGTATGCGTCTAACCCCGGAATGAGACACGAATCAATGTCGTCCGGACTAATTTTTTTAGTTTCTGATGGAAATTGTACCCAATCTCTGTTGAGGGCTTTTGCAACATTCGTATATTTCCATTCTTCGCTCCTCCTGGAAGGAATACCCAGTGATTCAAAAGCAGCAATAGCGTTTTTACGCAGCTCTTTGTATTGATTGCTGTTATTTAAGAATATTTCGTCTTGGTGAATATCAAAATTGGCGATGAAGTCCTCTGCTGTGCTCAGCTTTCCTGTGGATGCTTTCATGGGTTGCTATTATGCATTTGAAAGAGCGGCATGCTCATTCGTAATCCAATCATAACCCTTTTCTTCAAGGGTTATCGCCAACTCCTTTCCACCTGTTTTGATGATTTGCCCATCATAAATAATGTGGACAAAATCCGGAATTATATAATCGAGCAATCGCTGGTAATGCGTAATTACGATTACGGCATTGTCATCCGTTTTCATTCTGTTCACACCGGCAGCAACGACTTTAAGCGCGTCGATATCGAGACCTGAGTCAGTCTCATCCAGAATAGCAAGGGTTGGTTCGAGCATTGCCATTTGAAAGATTTCGGCTTTCTTCTTTTCTCCTCCTGAGAACCCCTCGTTTAGTGACCGGCTGATTAGACTTTTATCTATATCAATTATTTCCATCTTAGATTTCATGAGTTTGAGGAAGTCGGCACCATTGAGTGGTTCCAGGCCCCGATGCTCTCGGATCTCATTTAGAGAAGTTCTGAGAAAAGTAGCAGTATTTACACCTGGAATCTCCACTGGATATTGAAAAGCCAGAAAAATACCCTCTTTTGCACGATCCTCTGGCGCCATCTCAAGCAGGTTTTGTCCCAAATAGTCAACGGTGCCATCTGTTACTTCGTAATCACTTCTGCCCGCTAGAACGGCGGCCAATGTGCTCTTTCCTGATCCATTCGGACCCATGATGGCATGGACCTCTCCTTTTTTAACTTCCAGATTAATCCCCTTCAGAATTTCCTTATCCTCAACGGAAGCTTTTAAATTATTGATTGTTAACATATCTTCTTGTATCTATAATTTTTAACCTACACTTCCTTCCAAACTGAGTGAAAGCAATTTCTGCGCTTCAACAGCAAATTCCATGGGTAGTTTTTTGAGTACCTCTTTACAATAACCATTTACGATCATACTGATTGCCTGTTCTGTACTGAGCCCCCGTTGATTGCAATAAAAAATTTGATCCTCACCTACTTTGGAAGTCGTTGCTTCATGCTCAACAATAGCAGATTTATTATTGATTTCGATGTACGGGAAGGTATGTGCTCCACACTCATCACTTAAGAGCAATGAATCACATTGCGAGAAATTTCTTGCGTTGGTAGCACTTTTGGAAATTCTGACCAATCCTCTATAGCTGTTGTTGCTTTTTCCTGCAGAAACGCCCTTTGAGATAATGGTACTGGTTGTATTCTTCCCGATGTGTATCATCTTAGTTCCTGTATCTGCTTGCTGGTAGTTATTGGTTAGTGCAATGGAGTAGAATTCACCGACTGAATAGTCACCTTTTAGGATGACACTGGGATATTTCCAGGTGATTGCTGATCCGGTTTCAACTTGCGTCCATGATATTTTAGATCGCTCACCTTTGCAAATGCCTCTTTTCGTGACAAAATTGAAAATACCACCTTTCCCATTCTTGTCTCCGGGGTACCAATTTTGAACTGTAGAATACCTGATCTCAGCATCTTTATATGCAATAAGCTCAACCACAGCAGCGTGAAGCTGATTTTCATCACGCATAGGAGCTGTACATCCCTCCAGGTAGCTCACGTAACTACCTTCTTCAGCAATTAACAGAGTTCTTTCAAACTGCCCCGTATTGGCTTCATTTATCCTGAAATACGTCGAGAGTTCCATTGGGCATCGAACACCTTTTGGTATATAACAAAAAGATCCATCAGTGAACACGGCAGAGTTGAGTGCTGCATAGAAATTATCAGTGTATGGAACAACGGAACCCATATATTTCTTTACTAGTTCAGGATGTTCATGAACTGCCTCACTGAAGGAGCAAAAAATGATTCCCAATTTGGCCAGGGTCTCTTTGAAGGTTGTTTTGACCGACACGCTGTCAATTACTATATCTACAGCTACTCCAGTCAGCTTTTTCTGCTCATCAATAGATATGCCTAGCTTCTCAAAAGTCTTTAACATTTCCGGATCAACTTCATCCAGGCTTTTGAGTTTCTTCTTCTTTTTAGGTGCGGAATAATAAATAATATCCTGAAAGTTAATCTTGGGATATTTGATATGTGCCCAATTTGGTTCCTTATCCACCAGGGTCAACCAATGCTTGAAAGCTTTTAATCTTATATCGAGCATCCATTTAGGCTCTTTCTTTTTCGAAGAAATTAACCTTATGATACCCTCATTAAGTCCAACAGGAGCTTTATCGCTATCGAATTTCGATACGAACCCATATTTGTAGTCTTGCTGGGTTACTTCCTTTAATATTTCATTCTGTCCGTTCACTTCAGATCATTTTTTGTATAACGCAAAATTGATGGATGGAATTAAACGGCGAAACTTTCGCCGCAGCCACAAGTTCTTGAAGAGTTAGGGTTGTTGAAACTAAATCCCTTTCCGTTTAATCCCCCAGCATAATCCAGCTCAGTACCTACCAAATAGAGGAAGCTCTTCTTATCCACCACTATTTTCACTCCTTTGTCTTCAAATGCCTGATCTCCTTCTTTCATTTCGGTATCGAAGTCCAATTCATAAGAAAGACCAGAACAGCCACCGCTGGCTACTCCTACACGTACGAAACTGGCCTTATCAGCACCCAATTCTGCCATTTCCTTTAGAAGTTGATTTTTCGCCGTTTCAGATACAGTTATCATAATTTCTACTCTTTTATGCAGTTATACGTATTAATCCTTATTTAGATTCATTCTAAATAAGAAAATTCAAGTACAAAAATATATATAAAAAAAGCCATTTCAAAGGGTATCTCTAACAGGTGGAGTAGGGTTGTTGCCTACTACATATCTCGGTTCTATCCTCTTCAAGATCCTATTTATTTACCATTGCAAGTTGAAAACTTCCTTGAAGGAGCATCAAAACGAGGGCCATTTATATCGTAATTCGAAAAAATTCACCGAATGCGGCTATATTTCTCGTTGGTTATACTGAATGCGTGTATTCAGATAATTATGCCTCAAAGTCTTTGGGCTCAAGAATTTGATGAATCGCGCGACTGTACCGAGCCTACTGAAATAGCTATTAATAGCGGAGGTATAAGTCTGGTTTCTTCAGGTGAATATGAAAGCTATGGAGCAGGGGATAAACCAATAATATTTTACAAACCCAGCGATAAATATACTTTTTGGTACAAGTTCATCGTCCAGGAATCATGTAGTTTTTCGTTTAATATTTTCCCGAGCAGCCCTACGGATATTTATAATTTTTTCCTCTACAAACATCCCGGGGGCAGCTTCTGCAAAGGGATTATTGATCGCAGCATTATTCCAATTCGCGCGAATCTATATAGACGGGCAATTCACACCACGGGCACGGGTTTGAAGAAGAATGTGGATGCTTCAAAATCAGCTTCTGGTAAAAGCACGGGTGAACAGCTGTACAATCAATCTTATCATCAAATAGTAGACGCGGAGGCAGGAGATATCTATTATTTAAACGTGTACCATACTGCGGGGGATGATTGCGGGCACCGTATAAATATTTCAGCTTGTTCTAAAAACTTGGAAATAGTGGCTACTCATAAACCTTGTTTTATACCACCAGTAACATCAGAAGATCCAGAGGAAAGCCTCCAATTTACAGAACCTCTTTCAGTGTTGGAGATCGAAACTTTCGACTATGAAGCAGAAATTGAAATCTATGAACCTGCTGTCATGGAAGCAAGTATCACTCACGTCCAGGAGTTTTTGATACCCGCTAAGCCAGCATTGCATAAATCCGAAATAAAGGAGGTCAGACTTTCGATAGTAGAGGGGAATTCAAACAAGGGTCTCCGAAGCGACATAAAGGTTATTGACCAAGAAACCGGGCATACAATTAGATACCAAATTGATGCCGATGATGACGAGACACGGATTCAGCTGGACCGGACGAGAAATTACAAGGTTGTATTTTCTTCGCTTGGATACATTAATCAAACCATTGAAATAGAGGCTGCGCAGAATTATAGCAAGGATATACACATAAAAA
Source organism: Bacteroidota bacterium (assembly GCA_022572355.1). Classification (GTDB taxonomy): domain Bacteria; phylum Bacteroidota; class Bacteroidia; order NORP154; family NORP154; genus NORP154. The sequence goes on from JACZWC010000001.1 coordinate 61,051, forward strand.
TGGCTCATGTCAAAGCGGGTACCAATCTTGTTCTCAAAGATCTTTATTTTCATCCCAACACTTTTGCGGTCAGAGACGAATCATATGTTGAAGTTGAAAGCCTGTTGAACTTCATGCAAATGAATACAACCGCGAAGATTAAACTGATCGGATATACCAGCGGTGATTATCACATAAAGAATTCAAAAAGGTATAAACATTTAGGTCCCAAGTGGAATTATCGTGGAACATCAAAAAAGCTGTCAAAGCTCAGGGCCGCCGAAATTCGTGAATATCTTTCAAAGCATGGGATTGATCAGGACCGAATTGAAATTGAGGGCAGAGGTGGTGAAAATATGATCATTGCTCACCCATTATCAAATAGAGAAAACTTGGTGAATATGAGGGTGGAAATGCTCATTTTGGAGATATAAAAAACCCCCGCACATAGTTCATGTGGGGGGTTCTAAACCGCTAAACGCAGTAGTAAATATTTATCTCTTACCGGGTCTTTTCTTCTTCTGCTTCGCTTCTTTTCGCTTGACCATATCCTTAGGAATAAAGTAAACCCTGGAAAGGTCTCTATACTCCATTGGGTTGATATCGAAATTAACTACATTTTTTTGAAGCAGCCGATAGTGTTCATAATAGTAAATGGGCATAATAGCCGCATCATCCATAGCCACCTGATCAGCCTGGCGATACAATTCATTTCTTTTAACAACATCAACTTCTCTCAATGATGCAGCAAACAATGAGTCAAATTCCTCGCTCTTATATCTAACAGAATTGATATATGACTTATCCGATAAATTTGGTGGAATATGAGGGCTATAGAGCAGGTTCAAGAAGTTCTCAGGATCTGGATAGTCAGCAATCCAACCGGTTCTCCAAAACAGAGCTTTTCCTGTTTCCAAATTCTCCAGATGTTGTCCCCAGGGCATTACATTAAGTTCAATATCTATATTGAGGTGTTCCTTAAGTTGTTTTTGAATAACTTCAGCAATCTGAACGTTCCTGGAACCGCCGCTATTCAGTTGCAAAGTTAACGTTGGAAATCCTTTACCATTCGGGTAACCAGCCTCAGTTAATTTTAGCATCGCTTTGGTGGGGTCGAAGTTGTATCCTTCAACACCTTCGAAATCATAGTCCTTAAATGCTGGAGGGACAATGCCATAAATAGCCGGGCGTCCTTCTCCTTGTAGCGTGTAAGTCACAATTGATTCCCTATCAATGGCGTAATTAAATGCTTGTCTAACCAACTTATTGCTAAACAATTCGCTTTGGTGCTGAAATCCGTAATAGTGTAATGCCAACGCCGGAGTAACCTGTACGTCAAAACTTGCTCCTGATCCAGCATCTGCCAGCTCGCCCATTATCTCGTCTATCATTTCGATAGGTAACTCAAATACCATATCGAGATTTCCTTTTTTAAATTCAAGCAACTCTGATTTTTTCTCTTTCAGGAAAGTGAACTTGATAGCATCTACATAGGGAACTTCATTTCCGTATTCGTCAGTATCCCAGTAATCCTGATTCTTTGCGAGAATTACCGCATCACCTAATTTCACGGTTTTAGCATAAAATGGACCTGTTCCAACACAGTTAATCCGCATGTCTATGCCATATTTGTCAACTGCTTCCTTGGGGAATACCCAGCAGAAAGGAGTTCCTAGTATCTGTAACATTCCAGAAAAGCTGTAATTCAAATCAATTTGAAGCGTATAATCGTCGATAACCTTAATGCCTGTCACACCTTCGGGAAGCGGGTTTCCATCAATGGTTGATTGAAAATACTCATCGGCACCCTTAACCCTTCCTTTGAATACCCAAAATCCTTGATTGTCAGGATCAACTGTACAAAGTTTTGTGAAGCAGTATTTAAAATCCTCAGCAGTGACCTCCCGGCCCTTTCCACCTGGGAAACACTCATTATCATGAAACTTAACTCCATTCCTTAGATAAAAAGTAAATGATGTGGCGTCCTCGTTAACATCCCAACTCTCCGCAAGAGAAGGAAGTAGTGATAAATCTTTTTGAGAGTGCTTAACCAGCCCTTCATATATTTGGTTTGTAATACGATGGCCTACTACTTCAGTGATGTTAAGAGGATAAAGATTTCGGAAATCTTCTACCTCATTCATTTTAAATACTCCACCGAAAAATACCCCGCCTTTCCCTTCTCTTGGTCCGTCACCAACCTTTCTAGAGTCATCCGAACATGACCCAAACATTAATGTGAAGATGATTGAAATTAATACTGCTCTTTTCATTTATTAATCCTTATAAATTGTTGTCCTTCCCGATGATAATGTCGATGCTGCAAATATAAAAATATATTAATCAAATTTCAGAAAAAATTTATTGGTCTACCTCTACTAAAATTGGGCAGTGATCAGAGTGAATAGCCTCTATGAGTATGATGCTTCTTTTGATCCGCGCAACCATTGGTTCGCTAACCAGGTGATAGTCCAACCGCCAACCCAGATTCCGGGCCCGTGCATTGCTTCTGTAGCTCCACCAGGTATAGTTGTGTGGTTCCTCATTAAGATGCCTAAACGTATCTATCATTCCTGAATCAATAAATTTGCTTAGCCATGCCCGTTCCTCAGGCAAAAACCCTGAACTCTTTGCATTGCTGATCGGATTGTGTATATCAATTGGTTTGTGACAGATGTTGTAGTCGCCAGATACAATTAGATTAGGATGTACCTTTCTCAGATCTGAGATGTATTCATAAAACTCATCCAACCATTCGTATTTGAATTCTTGTCTTATATCTCCGGCCGTACCTGATGGAACATATACGGAAATTACAGAGAAGTTCTCATAATCTGCTCTAATGACTCTACCTTCTGTATCGTTGTCCTTGATAGAGCAACCGTATTCCACGTGTTTCGGCTCCTTCTTTGATAAGATAGCCACTCCGCTGTAACCCTTCTTATCAGCGGGATGCCAATAGTGTTTGTATCCTGCCTTTTCAAATATGTCCAGATCGAGCTGTTCAGGATGTGCCTTGATCTCCTGAAGGCAAATGACATCCGGTGATACCTGCTGAAGCCAACCCAGAAAATCCTTTTTGAGCGCAGCTCTGATGCCATTTACGTTGTATGATACAATTTTAGCCACCTTTCATCGTATTTAATAAAGGATACAAATGTATTTGTTTTGGCCAATTACGTTTAACAATAATCCGTATTAAACGTTATTATTGTTATTAAATGCTTGTTGGATTGAGCGGTAAGGATTTATCAAGACCACGCAAAGGGTTTTCACTCCTTTTATCGAGAACCTTTGGTCAATATCGTCCCATGATATTGATGATGATTCTCTGCGCTTTGTTGTCAAATGAACAAGTGTGGTCTCAAGAGATTAGTAACAAGCGGAGCTTGAATGTTATCATACTATCGGATACACTCAAGTTGGATTCTTTGAGTATCGTACCGTTCTCCGAAATTATTAAAGGCAAGGGAAATTTGGACATTGACACTTCCTATTATGACATAGACTATGCCAACTCGACAATTATTTGGAAGAATTCTTTCCTCGATAAGGGATTTCAAGTTTCCATTAGCTACAAGGTGCTGCCATACGCATTAACTTCTCCTCTCATGCACAAAGACTTTCAATATGTCAAATCAGAGAAAGTCGGCTTGTCAAACCCTTTTGTATATACATATAAGAAAACAGGTGACGATATTTTCGCCTTAGGGGGCATCAATAAATCAGGAAGTATATCCAGAGGCATAACTTTTGGTAACAGCCAGGACGTCATCGTTAATTCTAGTTTGGATTTACGTTTATCGGGAAGAATAAGTGAGAATGTAAGCATCCTTGCTGCTATCACTGACGATAACATACCTATACAGCCGGAAGGTAACACGCAGCAAATTCAGGAATTTGATAAGGTATTTATCAAGTTGCACAATGATAATACGAGTCTCATTGCCGGAGATTTTGAATTGGCGAGCCCGAAAGGGTATTTCATGAAATTTTATAAAAAAGCGCAAGGCGCAAGTTTCTCAACACTTTTGGATAGAAAAGTAGATGGGCAGGAAGGGCCCAATGAAATATCATTAACTGTGAGTGCAGCTTTGTCGCGGGGTAAGTTTGCCCGTAATGTGTCGGATGGAACTAAATTTAACAATATAGAACAGGAGGGTAATCAGGGGCCATATAAACTCACGGGTAATAATAATGAGACTTTTATTATTGTTATTTCAGGAACGGAGAAAATATATGTGGATGGGGTAAAACTAGTAAGAGGGCAGGACAACGATTACGTGATTGATTATAACACTGCTGAAATCACATTCACTCCAAAGCTGCTGATCACAAAAGACAAAAGGATTATTGTAGAGTTTCAATATTCCGATCGGAATTATTCCCGGTCTCTTATTTATGGAGGAGTGGGCATTCGTGTGAATAAGCTTGAATTACATCTTGGAATCTATTCGGAGCAGGACTCTAAAAACCAGCCAATTGACCAGGACTTAACCGATGAGCAAAAGCAGTTAATGAATGATGTTGGAGACAATATCGAAGCAGCCATTTCATCCAGAATAGACAGTGTTGGATACTCAGAGACGGGTGTTCTCTACATAAAGAAAGACAGCTTAGGCTATACTGTTTACGAATATTCCGGAGATAGTGGTGTTTTTCGTGTTAGCTTTTCATTAGTTGGACAGGGAAATGGCAACTATATTCTCGATGCCAATTCAGTGGCTAACGGACGTGTATTTAAATGGGTTGAGCCTATCAGTGGAGTTCCACAAGGCAGTTATGAGCCGATTGTATTGCTTGTAACCCCAAAAAAACGGCAGATGGCGGCCCTTTCCGGAAGTTATCAAATAAACAAATTTTCAAAGATCGCCTTTGAATTTGCCGTGAGCAATAATGACATAAATACAATTTCGTCACTGGACAAATCAAATGATGACGGCTATGGATTCAAGATAAATTTTTACAACGATTTTCCACTAAATAAAAGCAAGAAGGATCCGTGGGTATTCGGCACCAATTTCAACTACGAGCAAATTGACAGGCACTTTACACCCATTGAACGATTCAGATCTGTGGAATTTGAACGAGATTGGAACACAAAGTCAATCCAGTTCAATTCGAATCAATATATACCTGGATTGGCACTTAAATTGTCAAAAAAGAAAGAGGGCTATTTCCAATATCAGTTTAAGTCCTATTTGCGGGATACCGATTATCAGGGTTTTAGAAATCACGCCAAAATTAATTTTCACAACAATGGCTTCAAATTAATTTTCGACGGCAGTTATCTCACATCCAAAACCATGAGTCAGAATAACGAATTCATACGATTGAAGGGTATGTTCTCAAAGCAATTTAACTGGCTTGTTATTGGTATAAAAGAAGACGTTGAAAATAACGTTTTCAAAAATTCGTCCTCGGACACCTTACAAATACCCAGCTATCAATTTTATGATATTGGGGTATTCATCAAAAGCAGCGATACAGCCAAAAACACATTTTCGTTGAGCTACAATCAGCGTATTGATCTGACACCCGTTAATGAAAACTTTGAGAAAGCAACGACAGCCGATAATGTGAACTTTACATTTGGATTGCAAAAAAATCCGAACAGCAGGTTTAACGGCAGTATTACCTATCGCGGTCTTCACATAAATGATGCGGTTTCGTCCTCGAGGAAGCCAGATGAATCATTAATTGGCCGAATAGAATATAGATTCAAATTGTGGAAAGGTGCTATTACTTCGGCCACTTTCTACGAAATCGGTTCGGGGTTGGAATCAAAGAAGGACTTCACTTTCATTAAGGTGTCTGAAGGTCAAGGAATATGGGAGTGGATTGACAGGGATTCTAACAACATAGAAACTAAAGATGAATTTGAGCAAGCTGTTTTTCAATACAACGCTAATTACATCAAGGTTTACATACCCACAAATGAGTATATCAAAACGTATTCTAACATGTTCAATGAGTCGATTAATATAAGGCCTGCTGTGGTTTGGAGAAACAAAAAGGGTATCAGGAAGCTTATTGCCAGATTTTCAAATCAGACGGCATATCGAATTGCCCAGAAAAGTCAAAATTCAGATATCGGTAAATCGTTAAATCCCTTTTATTCAGAGACCTCGGACAGCAATCTTGTCACGCTTAATTCTTCGTTTAGGAGCATCTTATATTTCAACCGAACTAACCCTGTGTTCGGTGCAGATATAAAGTATCAGGCTACGAAGAGTAAAACCATTTTGGTGAATGGATTGGATTCTCGTGTGCAACTATTGAGCAGTGCTCATATTCGTTGGAATGTTACACGCCAATTCACACTGAATGGATTTTTCACTTCTGGAGAAAAAAGTTACGCCTCTTATTTAGACTGGCGGGATTACAGAATCGTTTATCAGGAAACAGAACCAAAAATTACCTTTCAACCGGGCACCGCCTTCAGAATAGCGATACTTTACAATTATAAGGACAAGAAAAACGAATTGATAATTAGAGATTTGGATTCAAACGAGATTGACACACTACATTTCTCGGGCAATGAAAGAGCCATTCACCATAAGTTTGGATTGGAAGTGCGGCAAAATGCCGTTTCTAAGGGTAGCCTCACCTTAAATGTTAACTATATCAATATAACTTACGCTAGAAAAGATGATAAAAATCTCTCTGAAAATACATCGATAGCGTTTGAAATGTTGGAAGGTTTGAAAACCGGATCAAACGTGACCTGGTCACTCAGTTACCAAAGAAACTTGTCCAGGAACATGCAGCTAAGCCTTACATATGATGGTAGAAAATCAGAGGAAACGCCCGCAGTGCACAGGGGAGGGGTTCAGCTGAGGGCATTTTTCTAAGCAGATTATTCGAGTTTGATGGTGGATTCTCCAATCTGAACGCCATCTGCAAATATATCGATAGAGTATCTCTGTGCTTCAAATGGAAACTTTTGGAAGTAAAGGCAAACATTTACTTCCTGGTTCTGATAATTTAACACCCGCCTAGCACTGTAAACCAGTTCTTTGTCCTCAAATATGAACACTTTAGAACTGTCTCTATCTTTCGGGAAGACATCCCCGTTTTCCCCCGCCACTCTAATGTAAATATTTCTTTCGCCCGGCTTAGCCAGGTCGTTGGCACTAATTGTAAAGCAGGTTTTTATCTTGTCAACTTTCCGTGCCCGCGTTTCCGTCTTTTCTCTGCCGCCTCCTTTAAAACGAAGTCCGACCGTGGTTAAACCATACAACTTAAATTTTGCACCCATTGCTACTTTTTCAGAGAGGTCATCTTTCTCTATGGACAATTCCTGGGTCCTGGCCTTCTCCCTATTCAGGTTTGATTCTACAGCGGATTTTTCAATTTCCAGTACTGTTATGGTCTTTCCCAAAGAGTCGATCTCATGAAGATAAGTCTTAAGCAAACGGCGCAGTGTCTTGGATTCTCTCTTGTAATTGGCCAACATCCAAATTTGCTCTTTGGATTGCTTGTCCATTTTTTCCAATTCGAGAAGCATCTCCGCGATTTGCGCTTGTTTTCCCCGCAATTCACTGTTGAGTTGTGCATTGTCGCTATCCAGTTTTTTATACTCAGCCAATAACTCCCTTAGCTCTGCCTTTACAGATTCTTTTTCGCTCTTTTCACTTTCCGCAATGGACTTCTGCTCCAAAAATTGCCATCCCAACACCACAGCCAGCAGAAATAAGACAACCCCAACTACCTGGAATATTCTATTCTGTGGTTTCCTTTCGTTTTTGTCTTTCGGTATTTCGTCCATATATATTTCAGCTTCAGGGAAAGCGTTCCAAAATTAGTAAAATATCGTGCAGCCTTTCGCGGCCAGCTTTTGTTTTGCAACCACTACAAATAAACTGTAAAGTCTTGGCAAAAATTGCAAAAGATGCAATTGTTATCTACAATTGAGTTGTTAATTATTACCAATCGCAAAATGTAAAACTCCCCTCGCAACAAGCCGTTTCAAACCGGATTTCGCTAGCAGCATCTTTGTTCAAACATTTAATTGAACAACAAAAACTGAACCAACATGCTAGCATTGCTAAAAGACTTTATCTCGCTCATCTATCCGAATATCTGTTTTGCCTGCGGGAAATCACTTCTCAAAAATGAACATTGTATTTGTACCTGTTGTAAATACAAATTGCCGAAAACCAAGTTTCATCTTGATAAGAACAATCCTGTTTCTAAATTGTTTTGGGGTAGAGTCCCTTTGGAAAATGCCGCATCCTATTATCAATTTGATAAAGGAGGTAAGGTTCAGAAATTGATCCACCAGTTGAAATATAAAGGACAGCAGGAAATTGGCGTTACTGTGGGCAAGTATTACGGTAGTGAGTTAAAGAGATCCGATGATTATGCTGATATCGATATTGTACTGCCGGTTCCGCTACATCCAAGAAAACAAAGGAGACGGGGATACAACCAAAGCGATTCTTTTGCAAAGGGTTTGGCAAAGAGCATGAACGCGATCTATTCACCAAAAATTCTTTATAGATCGCAATATTCCGATACCCAGACAAAGAAATCACGATTTGACAGGTGGAAAAATGTTCAATCTATTTTTAATCTGAAAAACACAGAGTCACTGAAAGACAAGCATATTTTATTAGTGGATGACGTAGTCACAACCGGTTCAACTTTGGAGGCTTGTGCGCAGACATTACTCAGTATTCCAGGAGCAAAAGTGAGCATTGTTACTATGGCCTATGCTGCCTGATTTATTCAATTATTGCAGTGGCTTCAATTTCCACCAAATAATCAGCATGGATCAATGATTTGATCTCTACCATTGTCGTTGCTGGCCTGATTTTCCCAAATGCCTCACCGTGAGCTCTTCCTATTTCTCTCCATTTGGAAATCTTGGTTACATATATTCTCGTTCTCGTAACATCCTCCATGCTCGCACCCGCCTCCTTCAGCACAGCGGAAATTTTATTCAAAATGTATTTAGTTTGCTTATAAACGTTGCCTTTTCCAATAACCTCGCCGTTTTCGGTGGCTACCGTGCCCGACACTTCAACTCTATTACCTACCCGGACAGCCCGTGAATAGCCAACAAGGTCTTCCCAGTGGGTACCTGATGATATGTTTTTTCGCATCTTTGTTTGGTCCAATAATTGTCAGGTGAATTCTAAAAAAGAACTGTATAGCAAGCTAATACCCAAAGTTAGCGCTCTTATAGATGTGAACGTCAATATTATCGCCAATCTTGCCAACATCTCGGCGGTGCTCAAAGAAGAGCTGGATTGTCTTTGGGTTGGATTCTACCTGGTGGAGGAGAATCAATTGGTGGTTGGGCCCTATCAAGGCCCCGTAGCATGTACCAAAATTGAATACGGAAGAGGAGTTTGCGGAAAATGTTGGGAGTTGAAAGAGGCTATTGTTGTGGATGATGTGGATCTGTATGAAGATCACATATCTTGCAGCGCAGATTCCAGATCAGAAATTGTAGTACCCGTTTTTGATTCAAATAATAATGTAAAAATGGTGTTGGATATTGATAGCGTTGATTTGGCAGCTTTTGATGCTGAGGACAAGACAGGTCTTGTGTCAATAGCTTCATTAATTACAGCTTTACTTTGAAGATAAACAGATTATTTAAATCGATCGGAATTCCAATAATGTCGATACTGGCCTCATGTGCCACGGTGGTCTCTCCTTCCGGAGGGCCAAAGGATGTGCAGCCTCCGCAGGTTGTAGAAAGTGCACCCGAAAACTTTTCCATAAACTTCGCCAGTAAAAAGATCGAAATCACATTTGATGAATTCGTAAAGCTCCAAAAGATTGGGGTTAACCTGATCATTTCGCCTCCTTTGGAAGAAAGACCAACGTTCATGGTAAAAGGTAAATCACTGATCATTAAATTGGAGGAAGAACTACTACCCTCAACCACTTACAATTTTAATTTAGGTAATTCGATAGTGGATATCACAGAAAACAATGCCATTCCAAATTTTCAATATGTGTTTTCAACGGGGACTTATATTGACTCACTCCAGGTATCGGGGAAGGTTGAAGATGCATTTGAGAGAAAGCCCGAAGATAAGGTGATCGTCATCCTGTATAAATGTGATGAACTGGAAAACTGCGATTCCCTTCCTTATAATTCAAAGCCAAGATACTTTACAAGAACAGACGCCACTGGCACCTTTACGATTAAGAATATAAAGCACGGCAGGTATAAAATGACAGCGCTGGTTGATAAGAATCAGAACTTTGTCTTTGACCTTCCCAATGAAAGAGTTGGATTTATATCGGAATTGATAGATCCGGCACCTGCCTACCGTAGCCTGACTACGTTCGGCAAAGGCAGGGATTCTATTCGCTACGAGATGAGAATGTTTTCTGAGAAAAAGGAATTAAAAATAATTAGGGCCAGGGGAGACAAGCCGGGTAGAATAGATTTCGTGTTTAATTTGCCAGTGAGAGAGTTGAAGGTTCAACCGCTCAATTTTTCATCAAAAAAAGCATGGGAAGTTGTAACTATTTCTGCAAATGGCGATTCAGCAACCTATTGGAATAATTATGGAGTTGATTCCCTTGAATTGTGGATAACAGATAGCTATTATGATTTTGATGACACAGTCGAAGTTGCATGCAACAATAAAACTGATGAGATGCCCCTCACTTTCAGCAGTAATCTGGCTGGCTATTACAGTTTTGATTATTATAAAAACCTGGAATTAACTGCTTCACAACCAATTGTTCAACACAATTTTGATAAGATCTTTTTGCTACAAAAGATGGATTCCGTTAATTATGACACCTTGACACCTGAGATTATATTTGAAGATCCGGAACTACTCAAGATCGAAATCAGATACAATTGGCAGCAGCAGGTGAATTATAAATTGATAATAGATAAAAAAGCATTCAGGGATATTTATAGAAACACCAATGACAGCATTTTGCTGGAGTTCAAAACCAGAGCAGAGACGTACTATGGCAACGCCAAACTGGACCTCGTCTTTCCGAGTGTAAAGCATCAGTACATTATTCAATTATTAAATGCTAATAAAGGCGTTGTGTCAGAGACGATTGTAACGCCCAAGGATAAAATGAGGGAAGGACTGAAGAAACTTAAATATGATTACCTGAATCCTGGAAAATATAGTATACGCGTTATTTATGATAGTAATAACGATGGTATGTGGACATCGGGAGATTTAATTAATGGCATTCAGCCCGAGAATGTGACCTACTATCCTGATCCGATTACCATCAGGTCTAATTGGGATGTTGTGCTTGAGTGGGATTTAAAAGAATAGCATAACCTATTGAATCTCGAATGAGTCTGCATCCAAGCTTATCGGAAATTTTTCTCTGAAATCCTTCAAATCAGAAAAAGACAGGGTCGCTGTTTCAGTTACCTCTTTTTCCATTTCGCATTCACAAATTGTCGCACCCTTTGGATCGATAATTACCGAATCACCGGAAAATGATATTCTATTTCCGTCCTCCCCAATGCGATTGACGCCAATTACATAAGCCTGATTTTCGTGCGCTCTTGCCCGAAGTAGAGTTGTCCAGGCTTCTCTTCGTGCTGTTGGCCAATTGGCAATGTATAAGAGACAATCATAGTCATTCCGGTTCCGCGACCAAACCGGGAAACGAAGATCATAACAGATCATCGTGCATATTTTCCAACCTTTAAGCTCGACAATCAATCTCTTGTCGCCACCAGCGTAATGGTTGTTCTCATCCATCATTCTAAAGAGATGTCTCTTGTCATAATATTCATTGGTTCCATCAGGCTGCATCCATATCAAGCGATTGAAGTATTTATCTCCTTCTTCTATTATTATACTTCCAGTTATCACGGCCTCTTTTGTTTTGGCCATTTCCAACATCCACTGCATGGAAACACTGTTCATTGGTTCGGCCAATTCTTCAGAATTCATGGTGAATCCTGTGTTGAACATTTCTGGTAAGACAATGAGATCAACTTCTGACTCAATCGCCAAAATCTGGGTAGAGAACAGCTTGAGATTTTTCTCTACATTTTCCCAGTGCAACTCGGATTGCAGGATGGCGACCCTTAAATCACACATAATTTCTCTGCGGCTTTTTCCAATGTCTTTTTCTCTTTGGCAAAACAAAACCGAAGCCGTTTATTGTCTACGGGTTTGTGATAAAAAACTGACATAGGTATTGAAGCGATGCCATGCTCTTTCGTTAACCGTATAGCGTATTCAGTATCCTTCTCATCTGTGATCTCGCTGTAATCAAGTAGCTGAAAATAGGAGCCAGATGCTGGAATGATTTTAAACTTTGATCCTTTGAGGAGCTCGATAAAATAGTCCCGTTTGTCCTGGTAGAAATCGTAGAGGCCTAAGTAACTGTTCTCATCTTTAAGAAATTCAGCGATGGCGTATTGTATAGGTGTGTTGACGGTAAAAACAACCCATTGATGCACTTTTCTGAATTCCTTCATTATAATCTCTGGAGCTACACAATATCCTATTTTCCATCCGGTAACATGAAAGGTTTTACCAAAAGAATACACGATAACACTGCGATTCATGAGTTGTGGAAAGCGCGCAACACTTTGGTGCTCATAGCCATCGAAGATGATGTGTTCATACACTTCATCACTTAGGACAATAATATCAGTATCGCGCGTGAGTTTTTCCAACTTTTGCATATCGCTTGCATTCATTATGCCTCCCGATGGGTTGTGAGGTGTACAAAGAATAATCATCTTCGTCTTCTGTGAGATGACTTTCTGCACCTCATCCCAATCCACATGAAAGTCTGTGCCTTTAAGTTGCACATATATTGGTATCCCGCCATTGAGCTCAATTGCCGGAACATAGCAATCATAAGCAGGCTCCAGTACAATTACCTCATCACCTTCTCTTACCAAAGCCGTGATTGCCGTGTAGATGGCCTGTGTGGCGCCTGCTGTGATGTTAATTTCAGTATCTGGGTCATATTTTGCGGAGTACATCTTCTCCATTTTCTCTGATATGGCTTCTCTCAACTCCTGAACACCCTGCAACTGGCAATATTGATTGTGGCCCATTTTCATGTGCTTTGACACAAGTGACAATAATTTTTTAGAACAGGAAAAATCCGGGAATCCTTGCGAGAGATTAATGGCATTGTGTTCATTCGCCATTTTCGACATGATCGTGAAGATCGTTGTGCCTGTTTTGGGAAGCTTGGAATGAATATTACCGCTGTAAATTGGCATACACAAATCTACTTTAATATACTTTGCTTGTCGAGAATTCTCAAATAAATCGCAACTTTTAAAGTAAAAAATATATTTTTGGCGTTCTGATAATAATCTGGGATAATAGTTCAGATTTCGTAAATTTATGGTGATGGACAGCGCAGTCGCAAATATCAAAAATACATCTGGCTTAGCAGTTACAGAAAGAACGGATAATTGGTGGATAGGGCCCATGGCCGTATTGGGTGGTCTTACCGCTTTTGTCGTTTATTCTACGTGGGCGGCATTTCAAGGAGTTCATTATGCTGTGGGTATGTCAGAAGGCTTTGGAGGATATCTTTCTCCGATGTACTCTCCCCTAATATGGATACAAGAAGGCGTTTTAGGCGGTGCTCCGCTACACCATGCCATTTTCGGTGCCTGGCCCGAATGGTGGCCTGACTTTATTCCAGCTTCTCCGGCGTTCCTCATTGTAGCTTTTCCCTTGTCTTTTAGATTCACTTGTTATTATTACAGAAAGGCTTATTACAGGGCCTTTACATGGACACCTCCGGCTTGTGCTGTAGGTGCCTTACCCCGAAAATCCAACTATGCTGGTGAGACCGGATTGATGCTCTTTCAGAACCTGCATCGCTATGCCATGTACTTTGCCGTGATATTTATCTTTATTCTCTCCTACGATGCATTTCTTTCCTTCTTTAGGAATGGTGTTTTCGGTGTCGGAGTAGGAAGCATGGTATTGTTGATTAACCCAATTTTATTGGGCTCTTATACATTCGGTTGCCATTCTTTTCGTCACTTAATGGGCGGAAATCGTGATTGCTTTTCTTGCGACACTCGTGCTAAAATGGCATATGGAAATTGGAAATGGATTACAAAACTCAACGAAAACCATCAGTTGCTTGCATGGGTAAGTTTAATTTGGGTTGGATGGGCAGACATTTACATTAGACTCGTATCCATGGGCCTCATCACCGACCTTAATACCTGGGCTTTTTAATAGCAGAAATTATGATTCCACTATCAGAGTTAGAGACTCACGAGCATGACGTTCTGATCATTGGGGCCGGCGGAGCGGGGTTGAGTGCTGCCATTGAAAGCTCTGCACAGGGAATGAGTACAGGTTTGATTTGCAAATCTCTATTGGGAAAGGCACATACCGTGATGGCAGAAGGTGGTATGGCCGCAGCTCTTGGCAACGTAGATGCTCGTGATCACTGGAAAATTCACTTTAGGGATACCATGCGTGGAGGAAAATTTCTGAACGTATGGCGTATGGCCGAATTACACGCCAGACATGCTGCAGACAGGGTTCGGGAGTTGGAAGAATGGGGAGCTGTTTTTGACCGGACAAAAGATGGCCTTATCGCTCAGCGTAACTTTGGTGGACATAGATACCCGAGATTAGCCCATGTTGGTGACAGAACAGGGTTAGAGATGATTCGCACACTGCAAGATCATGGCATACATCAGGGTATTGAGATATATATGGAATGCGCGGTCTTGGATATACTAAAAGACAAAGATGGAAGAGTGTCTGGAATGGTTGGTTTGTGGAGAGAGACTGGCAAATTTGTGGTGTTTAAAGCAAAATCCATCATTTTCGCTACCGGTGGCGGTGGCAAGGCATGGGAGATCACTTCAAATTCATGGGAATACACGGGCGATGGCTATGCCATGGCTTACGAAGCAGGGGCAGAATTGATGGATCTGGAATTCAATCAGTTTCATCCAACAGGAATGGTGTGGCCGCCGTCAGTAAAAGGAGTTCTGGTTACTGAGGGTGTTCGCGGGGAAGGCGGTGTTCTCAGGAATAGTGAAGGCAAACGCTTTATGTACGACTATATTCCAGAGCGATTTGCTTCAGAAACAGCTGATACAGAAGAAGAAGCTGCCCGATGGTTGACTGGTGATGACAGCGCACGAAGGCCACCGGAACTCCTGACGCGAGACGTAGTCGCCAGGGCCATTAATGACGAAGTAAAAGCTGGCCGAGGCTCGACGCATGGCGGCGTATACCTCGATATTGCAAATCAAAGATCAGCAGAAGACATTAAGAAAAAGCTTCCTTCCATGTACCATCAGTTTAAAGTATTGGCTGAGCTGGACATCACCAAGGAACCTATGGAAGTTGGTCCTACCTGTCATTATTTCATGGGGGGAATCAGGGTAGATGCAGACACGACTATGTCAAATGTAGAAGGACTATTTGCCTGTGGTGAATGCGCGGCGGGAATGCACGGTGCTAACAGATTGGGAGGAAACTCGCTTTCCGATTTATTGGTTTTTGGCAACCTGTCGGGAAAAGGGGCAGCAGATTATTCCAAGGGCTTGGCCTCTAAACCCGAAGTGAGCGAAGAAGACGTAAATAAGATAATTAAGAATGCTACTGACATTTTGAACCGTGAATCAGGGGAAAACCCTTATTTGCTGCATGAAGAACTTCAAGCGAATATGCAAGAGAATGTGAGTATTGTACGAACAAAAGAGGACTTGGAGAAAGGGATTGAGGGCCTGGAGAAACTGAAAGAAAGATACAAGGACATCAAAGCACCGGGTGCCAGTCAATACAATCCTGGGTGGCATGAAGCGCTGAGTTTGAGAAATCTCTTGATCACTTCGGAAGCTGTGGCCCGTGCAGCGTTGATGCGTGAGGAGAGTAGGGGGGCACATACCCGAGTGGATTTCCCGGGTGAGAGCAAAGAGTGGATTAAGTACAACATTGTAACGAAAAAGGGTGCTGATGGTAAAATGGAAATCAATAAGGTTGAGCGCCCTGAACCAGATGCAGAACTAAAAAGAATAGGAGAGTCGGAACTAGAAGCACTGGAAGCTGAAGTTGCTGCAGAAACTAAACAGAATGCGTAATAAGCCAGCAGCCAGAAGCCAGCAGCCAGCAGCCAGCAGCCAGCAGCCAGCAGCGATGGACTCGAATTGTAATAAATATTCAGATTCAAAGATGTATAAACGTATCCCATTTTTTGCATAATCAGATAATATGGCACTTAGAAATTTCAAAATATACAGAGGGGATAACGAGAAGGGTGAGATGGTGGATTACCAGTGTGAAGTCACAGAGGGAATGGTTGTGCTCGATGTTATTCACCGTATTCAAGCTGATCAGGCCAATGATCTGGCGGTACGTTGGAACTGCAAGGCTGGAAAGTGCGGATCATGCAGTGTTGAGATCAATGGTAAACCTAAGTTGTCTTGCATGACCAGGATGAACGAGTACGGAGATGATGAATTGATATCAATAACTCCGGTGAAAGCATTCCCCACAATAAGAGATCTGGTCCCGGATATGTCGTTCAACTACGAACAAAACAAACGCATTACACCTTTTACCCCGGATAAGAGCAAGAAAGATGCAAAAGGGTATAGGATGATGCAAGAAGATGTTGACAGAGTGCAAGAGTTTAGGAAATGTATTGAGTGCTTTTTGTGCCAAAATGTTTGTCATATCATCAGGGATCACGATCAAAAAGACAAGTTTGTTGGACCGCGATACATGATCAGGCTTGCCAGTCTGGACATGCATCCACTGGATACTGTTGATAGGATTCCCGCAATTAAAAACGAGTATGGATCGGGATTGTGCAACATCACAAAGTGCTGTACGGACGTGTGTCCTGAGCATATTAACATTACTGACAACGGCATTATTCCACTAAAGGAGCGCATAGTTGACCGTTATTATGATCCTATTGCAATGCTGGCCCGAAAGATCATGGGTAAAAAGAAGGACACGGCCTAAGAGCTTCCTATTAAGTCATATTTATTAAAGTTTGCTGAGTTCAGCCCTGGGAAGTTAGGCTGATCTACGAATTACGAATGGTACGAATTACGAAATCGAGCGAACAGGAATTCACGAATACTATTGAAATAAACGAGAGAGAGTAATAACTCAAATAATCGTTCTGAATTCCAATGTGAATTATAGCAGCCATTCGTAAATTCGCATATATTCGCAATTCGTTGATTTAATTATGAAGTACCTACCCATTGATTCTCAGTTATTCATTGATAACAGAGAGCGTTTTGTAAAGGAGTTGAAGCCCAACTCATTGGCTATCTTCAATTCCAACGACATCATGCCTACCAATGCGGATGGTGTTATGCCATTCAGGCAAAATAACGACCTGTTTTATTTGTGCGGGGTTGACCAGGAAGAAACCGTGCTGGTTATTTATCCGGATGCAAAAGATGAAAATCACCGGGAGATGTTGTTTGTTAAGGAAACCAGTGATGAGATCGCTATATGGGAGGGTGCAAAGCTCACCCATGAACAGGCATTTGGTGTATCTGGTATAAAAGCGGTGCATTGGGTCTCGGACTCTGACGCTCACCTTAAGGCTTTGGTTAAGGAATGTGATACTGTTTACCTGAATAAAAATATCCATTCCAGGGCAACAATGGACGTCGAAACCCGCGATGATCGTTTTGCGAAAGAATTCAAAGAAAAGAATCCTGGAATTGCGATTGAGAATGCTGCAGAGATAATGCACAAGCTAAGGGCGGTTAAATCTGATATTGAGATTGCGCAAATGCAAACTGCATGTGATATTACCGAGAAGGGTTTCAGACGAATTCTCAAGTTCATTAAGCCAGGCGTAATGGAGTATGAAATTGAAGCTGAATTGAGTCATGAATTCTTGCGCAATAGAGCCACGGGATTCGCTTATAGTTCCATTATTGCATCTGGCTTTGATGCCTGTGTGCTTCATTATGTAGACAATAACAAAGAGTGTAAAGATGGGGAGGTAATTCTCATGGATTTTGGTGCCGAATATGCCAATTACGCTTCTGATATGACCCGAAGCGTACCGGTAAGTGGCAAGTTCACTCAGCGACAACGGGATGTTTACAATGCTGTACTCCGCGTGATGCGGGGGGCTTATCCACTACTAACTATTGGAAAACTGATCAAAGATTATCACGCTGAAGTGGGTTTGTTGATGGAGGAGGAACTAATTGGTCTTGGTTTGCTAAATGCTGATGAAGTAAAGAAGCAGGACAAAGAGAATCCGCTTTACAAAAAGTATTTCATGCACGGTACCTCACATTTCCTTGGTTTGGACGTGCATGATGTGGGGAATTTCGATTGGCCCATTCAAGCTGGAAATGTATTTACCTGCGAGCCAGGTATTTATATTCGTGAGGAAAACCTGGGAATACGCCTGGAAAACGACTTGCTCATTACCGAAAATGGCGTGATTGACCTCATGGGCAACATACCCATCGAAGCTGGGGAGATCGAGGAGTTGATGAACTCATAAATACCTTTGGTAACTCGTCATTGCGATGAGTCCCGATATCTATCGGGACGAAGAAGCAATCTCCCCCTTGTGTTTACAATTCACGAAGGGGAGATTGCCACACCTGCCAGAGGCAGGTTCGTAATGACGGACCGGATGAACTATTCGTCCGCTATCACATCTTCACAAACTTCCCATGATAAGAACGATCTTCATCCCGTATACGAAGGATGAAAATTCCATGGCCAAGTGTACGGATGTCAATATTATTTACATTTCTCAATAATCCTGATTGAACATTTCTACCTGCCAGATCTGTAATTATGTAGTTGTATTCACTGGATTGTTGCGGCAGCAGCACATTCAAAAATCCTGTTGCTGGGTTGGGGTAAACTGTAATATCTGAACTGCTGAGGGAATTAGCAGGCTGAGGTTCAATGGAAGTGAATACACTTCCACAGGGAGTTAAGTTCCTGTTAAAGTATGATCGTACAGAATCAATATTTTCTTTCATGACGATTACACTTGAGTATGGATCGCTTGAGGTCATATCCCTCCCATACACATAAGCAATATCCATTTCAATAGTATCACCGGCATTGAATGTAAATGGCCCAATTGAACTAATACCTCTTCTATCCCAAGCAAAATTGAGGGCGTTTTCCTCATTCCAGGGCATTGAGTCTGAAGGAGTAACTCCGCAATTTTGATTGTCTGGGTCGCTACACACTCCCCAGTTACAAGAATCTGACGTATTTGGATACATGAAATTTGCGTATTCACAAGAGGTGCAATTGTTTACGTGGCCGTTGCCTCCATACTTCATCCTGGTTCCATCCTTCCAAGATCCTCTAAGAAAATTATAGTAGTGATAACTAGTGTCAGGATCTCCTTGGGTTCCACTATTACACCCAGGCCCAGGGTTACAATAAGCTGTAAAATTACTCATACCCAGGTGCTCATTGTCCACTATTCCATCCCCAAACCCAACTCCATTGATGCTTTCGTCACAGCCTCCGCCAGGATTATCAAACCCATCAGCGTCCATGAGTGGGCCTTTCAAATAAACCAGTGATTGAGCTGGTGGTGAAGCGCCATAATGCTCTGGTGCTCCAGTGCCATCAATGGCCGTGCCATTAAAAGCGAAAACACTTCCTCGTTTCACGTCGCATTCGATAAAGTCATCTGTAAAATCACCTATGTCCGGATCAAAGTTGATTCCAATGTAAGTGCTGTCATAGTTGTTGGTTGATTTGTTTACGATCTTATAGTTGACAAATATGCAATGGTTGAGTGCTAGATCGTTCGAGCAGTTAAATGCGTACGCCATTCCGTGTATTTCAATTTTCATTCTGACCCCTCCCAAATTACCAAAAACGCTTCGGTCATCATTTCTAATAAAATAAATAGCCTGATCTCCTTTGATTTTTGGATAATCACCATTCATTGGATCATATACGTTGTTCCCATCAACATCAAAATATGGAGCAAGGTCATTCGCTTGTCCCATTGACACGTCTCCATGTGCTGGCCAATTTAGAATTACTTCAGGCATAGTATATCCTGGGTCGTCCCATCTTACTCTATGGGTGTCTATTTCACTTTTGTTAATTTTCCAAAGCCGGTTCCACAGTGAATCTTGTGAAAAGGAATATTGAGAACTATCCATAATTGGACCTGAATAAAAACTCTGTCCAATATCTCTATAGGTTTGTGCCGCGAGATGAAGACTATTATCAGCGTTCAATCCGGCAATCCAAAGACCTGCAGTGAATATTGTACCCTTTCCACTTCCTTTGGGTACTTCAAATCCCGACTGGTTCAAGTCAATATTCCAGAAATCGCCACCAGTACTGGCGTTAAATAAGGCACTTATGTTGTTGAGGTCTAGGAACTCATAAGCCTCGTACATTTTATAGTTCACTGTTACGACTAACAAGCCAGTATCACACAGCGAGGGGATTGTGTCATCACATACAACATAATAGATTGTATCAACACCGTAATACAGATTATCATAGTCGTAATCGATAACAATTCCCGCTAAAACCTGAAAAGATCCTCGCGTAGAATCATGCCAAGCTGTGTCTATGGTGAGGATATTTCCGTCGGGGTCTGTATCATTAGTCAGTACCCATACCAGTGCACCTCCCCCTGAATCAGTTGTATCGTAGTCGGTCACTGCAACTGGCGGATTATTTTGCGCATTACTCAGCCCCAATGTAGAGATGAAAGCAAGGAGTAATATTGGAATATGTCTGCGTATCATGGGCAATTCGCTGTTACGTAAATATACCTGATAATGTTCAAGTGAACCAAGTGATAATGAGAATACGGTGGAAATTAAAACGGAAATGGCATTCAATAATATCCGCTTCCCTTCGGCTCCGCTCAGGGGGCGCTGATATTCGGACACTGAGCGGAGCCGAAGTGCCCGAATAAATTAATTCTTCTTTAAAAGCGAATCCCACCCCTGTGCAGTGAGCTCATGTACAACATCCCCTTTTCCGATTAACTGGCATCCTTCAGCCTTGGAAGTAATATGGCCAATAATGGTGATGTTCGGATTGCCTTTTATCTTGTCATGGTCCTTTTGATTTACCGTAAACAGTAACTCATAATCTTCACCACCGCTCAATGCACAAATACTCGGATCAATCTTGAATTCATGGGCCATTTGTATAGTTTGATGATCCAGCGGTATTTTTTCTTCATATATATTGCAGCCAACATCAGAGCTGTGGCATATGTGCAACGCCTCAGACGATAAGCCATCTGAGATATCAATCATGGATGTGGGTTTCACCTTCAGCTCCTTGAACAGCTTGATAATATCTGTTCTGGCCTCTGGTTTCAGCTGTCGCTCCAATATGTAGTCATTTCCCTCCAGATCGGGCTGCATGTTTTCATCTGCTTGAAAAACGGTTTTTTCTCGTTCGAGTAACTGTAACCCCATGTAAGCGCCTCCAAGATCACCGGTAACACACATTAGATCGTGCTCCTTTGCGGTACTCCGCAAGACCATATCTTTTTTATCAGCAAAACCTGTTGCCGTTACACTAATGATCAGGCCCGAGAGCGAAGAAGTTGTATCACCGCCCACCAGATCAACATTGTAGTTCTTGCAGGCCAGCATGATTCCAGCGTAAAGTTCCTCAATGGCCTCTAATGAAAATCGATTTGATAAAGCAATAGAAACCGTGATTTGTGAGCTTGTTGCATTCATTGCACATACGTCTGAAATATTAACAACCACGGCTTTGTATCCCAAATGTTTCAGTGGGGTGTAGGTAAGGTCAAAGTGCACACCTTCTACGAGCATATCGGTGGTTAGAACCAACTGCTTTTTACCTGGATTAATCAAAGCGGCGTCATCTCCTATTCCGAGAGCGGTACTCTTGTTCTTGATCTCAACATGCTTAGCGAGATGTTGAATGAGCCCAAACTCGCCCAGCTCTTCTAATTCAGTTCTTCCTTCAGAATTTGCCATGGGTGCAAAGGTAGTTCTTCACAGCAGGAAATAAAAGCTGGCCTATAGTCAGAATTGTTGCGATAAGTTTTACTTTTATATGATCATTTTATCAGGTGAAATATGAGCATAGATGAACTCATTGGACTCTGGCTAAGCGAGCTGGATAAATATTCTGAAGAGCAATTTGCAATGAGACGAAAGGAGAAATCGTGGTCAATTGGCCAGGTGTATGTGCACCTTATTTTGGGTAACGACCATTTCTTTATGAAAAACGCCGAACTCTGTCTAAATGGTGAAAGAGAAACAATGAAAGGCGGTAAAAACAAATGGGGCAAAATCTTATTCGCTATCAACGGATTTCCTCCCATGAACTTTAAGCGGCCTGGTGGATCCGAAGCGGAACCTCGGCAACCAGAAAGTATTGATTACGTTCGGAATAAGTTGACAGTATCGCTGGAAAAGGTGAAGGGGGTAGGTGCCAGAATAGATGGCTATAATCCCAATATCAAGGTAAAGCATCCGGCCTTCGGGTTTTTAAATGCAAAGGAGTGGTACAGAATTAATGCCATGCATTTTAAGCATCATTTACGTCAAAAAAAGAAGCTGGATAAATTTATTGGAGTCTAAAAGAGTTCCGTTTTAATTAATGTTTAATTTCGTTGTGACTGTTTCTGCCTGATGATTCTATTTTTAACCGCAAGGTTCGCGAAGTTTTCGCTAAGGACGCAAAGAAGTAATATTCAAGGCATTGCGACCTTTGCGCCATCATTGCGATCTTGGCGGTTAAGTATTTATCGCCGCTTGTAAGACAGCAGTGTTTCGTTGCCAATGATCAAAAAAACCACCATAGACCAAATATTTGAAACTGCTCGCATAGAGGAGGTAGTCGGTGATTTTGTCGCTATGAAGCAGAGAGGAGTGAACAGGATTGGCTTGTGTCCTTTTCACAATGAAAAAACGCCCTCGTTTACCGTTTCGCCTGTAAAAGGAATTTACAAGTGCTTCGGCTGCGGTCAAGGTGGCAATGCCATCAACTTTGTGATGGAGCATGAAAAATACTCCTATCCCGAGGCTTTGCGATACGTTGCAAAGAAGTACAACATTGATATTGAAGAGGACCAGCTGACTGATGAAGAAGTTCAGCAGCAAAGCGAACGGGAGAGCCAATTCCTGGTACTGAACTACGCCAAGGAATACTATATGAAAACTCTGCTGGAAACAGAGGAGGGGAAAGCCATTGGGCTGAGTTACTTCAAGGAAAGGGGAGTGAGTGACGAAATGATCGAAAAGTTTGAATTGGGATATAGCCTCGATACATGGGATGCGTTTACCAAATCAGCGTTGGAGAAAGGATATAAGTTGGATTATCTGGAAAAAGCTGGTCTCACGATCACCAATAAGAAAAAATCCTTTGACCGATTCAAAGGAAGAATGATTTTCCCCATTCATAATTATTCGGGGAAGGTCCTTGGTTTTGGTGGGAGAATCTTAAAAAATGAAGCCAAAGCTGCCAAATACATCAACTCGCCTGAAACGGATATTTATGAGAAGCGCAAGGTGCTTTACGGTATCTATTTTTCTAAAAAGGCGATTATTCTCGAAGACAACTGTTACATCGTTGAAGGCTATACGGACGTAATTTCATTACACCAGGTTGGTGTTGAGAATGTGGTATCCTCATCAGGAACTTCGCTAACCGTTGATCAGATTCGATTGGTCAAGAGAATAACCAAGAATGTTACTATTCTCTTTGACGGGGATGCGGCGGGCATTAAAGCTTCTTTAAAAGGCGTTGATCTGATCCTGGAAGAAGACATGAACGTCAAGATTGTGCTATTTCCGGATGGCCAGGATCCTGATTCCTACGCGCGAAGTGTTGATGTTGACGAATTCAAACAATTTATTACAGAAAACGCCAGGGATTTCATCTCTTTTAAAGCAGGATTGTTGATGGATGAGGCAGAGAATGATCCTGTGAAAAAAACGGCTCTGGTCAGAGAAATTGTTCAATCCATTGCGGTAATACCAGATGCGATTTCCAGATCAGTTTATATTCAGGAATGCGGAAATCTGCTAAGTATATCAGAACAAATACTTATCAATGAACTAAACAAGCTTAGAAAGCGCAAAGCCAATGCGCAAAGAAATGCTGACGCAGGATATGATGATGTAGCACCTCTCGATTATATAAAAGGCCATCCAAGCGAGATCGGTGGGGCCAGGCAAGAGCCAATTGAGGGCAATGCAGAACCACAGGAGCGGGATGTGATTAGATATTTGCTTAGCTACGGCCTGGAGAAGATTAGCTTTCCTGAGGAAAAGACTGAGGAAGATGAAGAGAATAATGATACTAAAGGCGAGCAAAAAGTAGAGGAAGTCGAAATTGAAGTGGCCAGGTTTATAGTGGAGGAGATCGCAAATGATGGCTTAACCTTTGATCATCCTGTTTACAATAATATATTCTCAGAATACGAAAAACGGGTTCTGAAAAATAAGACTCCGGCACAGGATTTCTTTCTTCAGCATGATGATCCGAAAGTGGCCGGACTGGCGGTTGATCTTATTTTTTCACCCCATGAGCTGAGTGACAATTGGGAGGAGCGCCATCATATACTTGTAAGTTCTGAGGAGCAAACCTTGAAAAAATCAGTTGAAAGAACTGTTTATTCATTCAAAATGGCTAAGGTTAAACAGATGTTGTTGGAGAAGCGTGAAGCGATTAAGGATTTGGAAGATGGGAAGACGCGCGATGAGCTACTCAAAGAGCATTACAATCTTGAAGAAGCCAAAAAACTCATTTCACGATACCTGGGAAGAGTCCTCTCACCCAATTAAACAGCTTACTAAGAATGCTGGCGAATGTCTTTGATGTTTAGTTGTAAAGATACATTGCCATTCCATTCATTTTCTTCAATTGTATAACAGATGTCAACTGCTTCTCCGTCGGCAATCGGCTTGAGCCATTCACTTTGATTAAAAGCGATAGCGGAAAAATATGTATTGGGGTTGGCTTGGTGATGAAGGAATAGCTTCAGGTGCTTGTCTCCAACAATTTTGGCTTGTCCCTTGTCATTCACACCTCTCGTGAGAAATATCGGGGTCATATTTTGAGGGCCGAAGGGCTCAAATTGTTTTAAGATCCTGAAAAACTGTGGGGTTATCTGGTCAAAGTCAATTTCGGCGTCGATTTCAACTTCGGGCACGAGCTGGTTTTCCTCAATGGTTTCATTTACATATTGCTCAAACTTGTCTGTGAACGCCTGAATGTTTTCAATTTTCATTGTCAGCCCCGCAGCGTATTTGTGCCCCCCAAACTGCTCGAGTAGATCTTCACAGGCGTTGATCGCGTTGTACACATTGTATCCCCGAACCGATCTGGCGGAACCGGTGGCCATGCCGTTTGATTCAGTGAGAATAATGGTTGGCTTATAATGCTTTTCAATGAGACGTGAAGCTACAATACCAATGACTCCCTTGTGCCATTTGGGATCGAATAGGACGGTTGTTTTTTTACTTTGCAATTGATCACTGTCTTCGATCATATGCAGCGCTTCTGAAGTGATCTGTACATCAATATTTCGCCTTTCCTGATTGTTGAGATTTATGCGTTTGCTTGTGTCCATGGCAGCCTCCAGATCTTGTGATATCAGCAATTTTACCGCGTTGCTACCTGATTCTATCCTCCCTGCAGCATTAATGCGCGGACCGATTATAAATACAAGGTTACTTACATAAAGCGTCTTGTGAATGTTGTTGAGATCGAGTAGCGCTTTGATCCCTGCTCGCGGTTGTGTATTGAGTCTTTGCAATCCAAAATGAGCCAATACCCTGTTTTCTCCTGTAATTGGAACAATGTCAGAAGCGATGCTAATAGCCGTCAGATCGAGGTATTGTTCCAATTCTTCAAATGGAATGTTGTTTTTCTGCGAATAAGCCTGGACCAATTTGAATCCTATTCCGCAGCCCGATAATTCGTCGAATGGATAGCTGCAATCATCTCGTTTTGGATCGAGGACAGCAACAGCGGGAGGCAATTCTGACCCGGGAAGGTGATGATCACATACAATAAAATCCACACCCTTATCCTTGGCATATTGAATTTTTTCGTTTGCTTTTATTCCGCAATCAAGACAGATAATAAGCCCAATGCCATTTTCTGCTGCGTAGTCAATTCCCTGTGTAGATACACCATAGCCTTCCTTGTATCTGTCAGGGATATAATATTCGATGTTATCATAAAATTCATGAAAGAAAGAGTACACAAGTGCCACGCTGGTAGTACCATCGACGTCGTAATCTCCGTAGATCAAAATGCGTTCATCACTTTCCAGCGCTATTTCTATCCGTTCGATGGCACTGTCCATGTCCTGCATTAAAAACGGATCGTGAAGCATGCTCAACTCCGGCCTGAAGAATTCCCGGGCCTTTTCAAAACCATCTATTCCGCGATTTACCAGCAAGCCGGACAATAGTTTGGAGATCTTTAGTTCTTCCGCCAGTGCAACTTGCGATTCTTGATCAGCATCCTCTTTTATGACCCATCTTTTTTCCATAATTTCACTCTATATTGTCTAGTCACACCTGTGTGCCAAAGCACTAGGGTGCGCAGGCACAAAGGTATGCACAACCGAAATAATTCACCAAATTAGTTATCAACACAATGAAAATAAATCAGATTAAAGAGACTTGCCTCTACGTTTCAGATTTGGAGAAGACAAAAGAGTTTTATCACAACAAATTGGGATTGGAGCTCATGGTTTTGGAAGAAGATCACCATGTGTTTTTCAGAGCTGGGACTTCGGTCTTGCTTTGCTTTATTCCCGAATACTCAAAAGCAAAACAGGAGCTACCCTTCCATTATTCAGCTGGCCCCATTCATTTTGCATTCCAGGTCGATAAAGATCAGTATGAAGATTGGAAGCAGAAAATTGAGGAAGCGGGCATTGAAATAGAGCATGAACAATCCTGGGGCAATGATCTGCTTTCCTTCTACTTCAGAGATCCTGACAATAATCTCGCTGAGATCGTGATGACCGGAATGTGGGACCTTTGATTATAGATTGAGTGATTATAGATTGGTGATTATTTAACTGGGCATGTTAATTGCAACATCTTATTCTAAAGATGAAAATTGCCCTAACTATCATTCTAGCTCTCTACCTTAGCGTGAACACTTTCGCGCAGCATCGAAGAGCAATTATAAAACAGATAGATCGATTCCGGAATGCTGAATTGTACAACGCAACCTTCGATATTGAGCTTGATAGTTTAAAAAACATATTGAGTCAGTATTTTATACAGCAGAACTATAAGAAGATGAGCGAGTCTGATTCGATGATGAGGTTTTACATTCGTAAAAACGTAGCAGGTGTTAGAAGAGGAGAACCACATGCGTTTGCTAATAATAGGCGTGGCAGATATACCATATGTGGAATACGTGTGGATGTTTCTGTTTTAATCACCAACGTTGAGGGTAAAAAAAAGGTTTTTGTCTCTTCGGCAGCTGTAAATTATACGATCAATGCGAGTACTAATATCTATACTTTAGGTGGCAGCCATCGTTTTGATGAATTATCTCTCAGGACATTCTTGTATATCAAATGTTTGGGTAGCTCAATTCAAATGCCTCCTGAGTTATATGCGATGGTTAATGACTATAACTTCAATCAAACCAAAGAGCGCAAAAAGTTAATTCAAGGAAGACATTATTAGATGGGAAACACATTTGAATAGTTAATACCATTCTCAATCTATAATCTCTACTCAACAATCTTCAATTGTTAATTGCTGTAGGGGTAGAATTACCTTCGGTGATCCTGAATGAGTCACATCAATTCACGGGCATGTGTTTGCTGTAGGGGTAGGGTTCGAACCTACAAGGAGGCCTTAGCCACAGAACAAAGTAAATAAGTGGTCAATCCAATATTCTGCGTTTATCGGCTTTTTCTCCACCCCCGAGACAGGGGGGCATGTTTGCCAGTTCCATTTTATAATGAAACAATTTCATCACCCCACAGTGTGTGTAAAATGATTGTCTGTAAAAGAACGAACCGTTTGTGGATGCAAATGTAATAAAAACATGTATAAGTTATTAAAAATGTATAAAAATTATGATATATTTGTGAAATATGTAATTAAATGCAATATAGTTGTGAAATCCGTAATATAAGTCTATAAATATGAGCACTAATTTAGAAATCGATAAAATTGACCGTGATATCATCTCCATTCTTATGGATGATGCGAAAACCCCTTATTCAGAAATCGCCAAGAGAATTGTTGTTTCGGGAGGAACGGTTCACGTGAGAATGAAAAAACTGGAGCACATGGGCATCATACTGGGCTCCACCCTCGTAGTTAATGCAGCAAAACTGGGCTACGATCTCACAGCCTACCTGGGCGTTTTTTTAAATAAGGGCGGAATCTATAACAGGGTCATAGGGGAGTTAGAGAAGATTCCTCAAGTAGTGGAGGCACATTACACAACTGGTGTGTACAGCATTTTCCTGAAATTAATTTGTCGGAACACCAAAGATTTGAGGGATGTATTGAACGATAAGATCCAGGCTATCGACGGTATTCAACGAACGGAAACTATATTATCCTTGGAAGAAAGTATTAAAAGGCCGGTACAGTTTGAAGTGTGAAGGAATAACAGCGTAATTATGGCATTCAATAGATACATTCTTGTCCTCTTGGTTTTTGGTTCTCTTTCTTCTTGCGGGTATTACGGAAAAGTGAGCTTTCAAGGTCACGTGTACGAGTTAGATCAGGGTGACACCGCTTACCTCGAGTCGGTCAATGTGACGCTGTATATCACGGAAAAGCGCAGTGTACAATATGATAATATCTTTGGTACACACACAGATAGTGTTGGCTATTTCGAATTCATCCTCAAACCTGTTCCCTTTCCCGCAGTCTATCAATTGACGTTCGGGAAACAGGGCTATGTTTCACAAAGTCATCAAGTTCAATTTGATTTCACTGAAGATTTCACACACAATCAGGAATTGCGTAAACGTACTGATCAGGATGAGATTTCCGTATTTGAACGGTATAAAAAGATTGTGGAAGATGAGAGCCGTTACTTTTTGATCTCACTTATTGTTATACTCGGATTGGTTGTTGTATTTGCGTTTTTCAGTCCTTTCAAGTTTATCGCGAATATATATTGGGGAATATTGAATTTTTTCAGAAAGCTCTTTCAGAAACCCTTTAAGGAGTTATCCCACGCAAAACAAGTTGAAATATTGAGCAATGCCTGGTGCGAAAATTGTGGCAAGTGCAATATGAAAAAACCCGTCCAAAAAGAAATCAACGGAATTCCCTATGTCTTAGGCAGTTGTAATACATGCGGGGCAGAAATAGAAATCAGATTGAAATAAGTTACTCTGCTAGCGTTTTTTTCAACCAGTTCTGAAATATTTCATAATCGATAAGATCGTTGTGGCCTCCGTCTGGCACAGCTGTAAGCTCAATGTTCTCTGAAAGTGCGGCCAATCGCTCACTGGATTGAAAGGGGATAATATTGTCTATAACACCGTGAACCAGATAAACGGGGCAACTCGCCTGTAACAAATATGTGTTGGTCTCCAATTTGTACTTTACCAGCGCAGCCAATATGGTCGAATAGTGCTTTTTTACTAAATCGTTGAAATTGAAGTAGGGAGATTCGAGGAGTAGTTTTTTGGGAGAATTGTCTGCTGCCAGCTTAGCCGCAATGGCAGTACCAATAGATCTACCATAGAGTATGGTCTCTTCTTCTTTATATGTTTTAAGCATTTCATGGTAAATAAAAGAAGCATCTTCATGCAGTTGCTTTTCGCTGCTGATAGTTCCGCCACTCTTTCCATATCCTCTGTAATCGAAGATTAGAATATCATAGCCGAGCTGTGTAAATGGATCCTGCACGTATCCCCAGGAGCTTAAACTTCCTGCATTGCCATGAAAATATATGATCAATCCCTTCTTTTCGGCGGATTTAAACAATAAACCATTTAAGGAAACTCCTTCTTCAACTGGGAAATTAATTTCTTCAAATTCCCAACCCTGTTCAAATTGGAACTGATGATTGGCCGATAATTTATCCGGGAAAAAAATGAGTTTTTCCTGAATGCTGTATAACAATCCTGCAATGAGGAGAAGTACCAGCGCAATGATCGTTATGGGCCACATGATATACGTTTTCAATTTCTTTGGCGTAATATTCAAATTTTTCTAAAACTTTTAGTTTACAATGTAAAAAATTCTATTTTTATCCCCCCACAATTTGTTGTAATTATTAGAGAAAAGAATCGACTACGTGCAAATATTCAAGAGTTTAATTTTACTAATATTCGTTTTCATTTGCCAATCTTCCATGGCACAGGATGGAGGATTAACCCCGGAAGAGCAGCATTTTAAAGACTCTATTGAAGCCCTGAATCTCGATTTTGAGACCTTAAGTAGAGCAAAAGAAGCTTATAATGAAGGAATAGCCTTTTTTGGAGAAGAAAAGTACATGGAGGCAATAGCTAGCTTCGATAAATCGGTTGAGCTGTCTCCCAGGTTTCTAAATGCCTTTTACAACCGGGGTATGGCCAATCTACAGTTGAAGAAATACGAAGCAGCCATAAAAGACTTCACCACTGTGGTTGATTCCAACGACACGAAGGCAACGGCCTATTTAAAGCGGGGTGAGGCTTACACCGCTTTGAGAAAATTAGATGAGGCGGTAGCAGATTATAAGAAGGTAATCAAATTGCAACCAAAGAATGAAAATGCCATGTATGGCTTGGGGGATGTGCTCTTTATGAAAGAGGACTACCAGGGCGCCATAGATCAATTTACATTAGCAACCGCAATTGACGGGCAATTTGCTTATGCCTACAACGACAGAGGCTCTGCTTACCGAAGGCTTGAACGTTACACAGATGCGATCATAGATTATCAGAAGGCTGCGTCTATCAGCCCCAAACTTGCATTTATTTACAACAACCTGGGAAGTACGAAGAAGAGAACGGGTGATCTCGTTGGCGCCATGGCCGCTTATAACAAAGCAATATCGGTTGATGGAGACTTTTACATGGCATACAACAATAGGGGAGGCATCTATCTGGCACAGAAGAAATATGAAGATGCTCTGGCTGATTTTAATGCTGCGATTAAACTAAGTGCGTCCTATGCGCCGGCATTTAACAATAAAGGTGTTGTACTGCATAGGCAAGAGAAATACAAAGAGGCTATTGCAGAATTTGACAAAGCCATCAAGATAAATTCTAAATACGGTGGTGCCTATGTGAATCGCGGAATCACCAAGGAGATGATTCGGGATGTTGATGGTGGATGTGCTGATTGGAAGAAGGCCGAAGAGCTGGGTGAAAAACTCGGAAAGAAATTTTACATCAATAATTGCGATTGACGGAATGAAGAGCTGTCAGATCATATTGACCTTCCTATTTTTCAGCGTGTCTCTGGCTGCTCAGAACGTCGAATGGAAAGCTGCCAATTTCAAGGATAAAAAGGATGAGTTCAAAGCGGCCATGATAAAGATGGAAGCCGCGGACCTTATACGCGATAAGGCAAACGAGGATGTGGTGATGCTGAGAGATCCAAAAAAACAGTATAAGCAGGCATTGGTGGCCTATTTAGAGTTGCAGAAACTCAATCCGAATAGTGCGGTGCTAAACATGAAGATTGGGAACTGCTATCTCAATACAAATGAAAAATACAAAGCTGAAGAGTTTATTGAAAAGGCGTCAAAACTGAACGCTGAGGTTAGTCCGATGCTCTATTTTTACCTGGCGCAGGTGAATCAACTCAACTACGAGTGGGCGGCTGCAATAAAGAGCTACACCAAGTTTGAGGAAAGTATCAAAAGCAAATTGGCCGAGCACTACAAAAAAATAACTGGTAAGTACAAAAAGGAGTGCAAGTCGGGTAAAAAACTACACGGCGAACCCGTTAAAGCCTGGATTGACAATGTAAAAGCCCTCAATTCACCCCAAGACGATTACAGCCCTTGCTTATCTGCCGACGGCCAGCTCTTGATGTTCACCTCAATAAGGGATAACGGCCATCCAAAAAACGAATTGGGAGAGTTTGACAGTGATATTTACAGAAGTACCAAGGTAAAGAGGAAGTGGTCACAAGCTAAGAATGTAGGAATTCCGCTGAGCACACCAAATGATGAAACAGCATCTTCCCTGGCATATGATGGCCAGCGCTTGCTCATGTTTAAAGAAGAGAACGGAAACATGGATATCTATGAGAGTACATTGGATGGAATACTTTGGAGTGAGCCTATTCGAAAACTATCCAAGGTCCCAAACACAGAACACAATGAGACATTTGCCACCTACGAGCCACAGGACATCAAAGTGTATTATATATATGATGGTATGAAAAGGGGAGATAAGGAGATTTTCATCACAGGTTTGATGGTGTATACCGTTGCAGATTACAACAAGTGGGGAAAGGGGCAGAGCCTGGGACAACCCGTTACCACAAGATACAACGAAGGATCAGTTTACGTTCACCCAGATGGAAGGACCATGTATTTTAGCTCTCAAGGCCACAATTCAATGGGAGGCTACGATATATTTTACTCCAGGAAGAATGATTTGGAACAGTGGACGAAGCCTGTGAATCTGGGTTATCCAATCAACACACCTTACGACGATTTATTCTACGCGGCAACTGCCAATGGAAAGTACGCCTATATAGCTTCCAACAGAATTGGTGGTGAAGGTGGGCTGGATATTTACAAGGTTACATACTGGGGATCACCCAAGCAGATGATGGTTGGAAGTGAGGATTTCCTATTGGCCAGTGTGGCGGAACCTATACTTGATGTTCATATTGAAGAATCTGTTGAGGTTGATAAGATGAGCTTGACTGTTTTTAAAGGAAAAATAATTGACGCGATTTCCAGAGAACCTCTCAAAGCGAATTTGGAAATAGTTGATAACAAGACGGCTAAACAGTTTTCAAAGATGAACTCAAACTCTGCAACGGGCAAATTTTTAATGTCCCTGCCTTCGGGTAAGAACTACGGTATTGCTGTGAGCAAGGAGGGTTATTTGTTTCATTCTGAGAACTTCGACATTCCTGCTAAAAGCGATTATAACCTGGTTGAAAAGACAATTGAATTAAAGAATATCGCTATCGGTAGCAAGATAGCTTTGAGGAATGTGTTTTTTGACGTGGGTAAATCGAATATGAACCCCCTTTCTAATCCTGAACTTGCTAGACTTGTGAACCTATTGAACGACGTCCCGAGATTAAAAATCGAACTTTCAGGGCATACAGACAACACGGGTTCTGAAGAGCTGAACCTCAAATTGTCAGGCGCCAGGGCACAAGTTGTGGTGGATCATTTAATTAGGGAAGGTATTGGCAAGGACAGGCTGGTGGCCAAAGGCTATGGATCTTCTAAGCCAGTTGATACCAATAATACCAAGGACGGACGCCAGAATAACCGCAGGACAGAGTTTGAGATAATAGCTAATTAGGTATTTTTATTGATTCCAGGTATTCATCTTTCGCTTTCTCCAATTCCTCAATAATTTCCTCCCGTTGCAGGATAAGCCTTGAAATCAAACCTGTCTTCCTGTAGAACAGCGAGATAAACCTCCATTTTTCCCTGTCTCTGATTAAGCGCCTCCAATAGTAGATGGAGAACATTCCGGTAATTGGAAGTAGAATGCCGTAAATGATTCCTGAAATGATCGGATCATATCCCAAGTCAACGTAATTGATTACTGCCCAAATCTGAAGAGAGTAGAACAGGGAGAAGGTGATTATTCCGGTACTCATGGCTATAGCACCATAAAAATGGGGTAGTGCCATCCTGGCGAAAAACTCTGGTATTTTAAACGGCAGATAATTGTTGATCACTCCAAAAAGGAAAAAGGGAAGTCCCAATATGAACTTGAAGACCACGGCAATCGCATCCGTAATGATAGACTGATTTTTGGACCCCTGTTTTAGAACATGATCCTGTAGGTGTAAGCGTTCAAGGTTATTCATGTAGTCTTCAATTTTCTCTCGTACGAGTTCCACACGAATTGGATCTCTCTCATTGATCCTGTGTATGGCATCTATAATGTCTTTGGTAACCTGAAAATCGCGGTCTTGCTCGCCTTTCTTAATTCCTACCTCTTCTTTCAGATCTTGTTTATAGATAATCTCAATACTGGCGACCATACTGTCCAGGTCTTCATTTTCAATGGCTATGATGTGCTCTTCCAATCGGGCTCTGATCTCTTCAGTTAATGATTCAACGGCGGCGCGCTCATCATTTCGATATTCCTCCAAATATTCTGACACCTCAATCGGCTTGGAAAAATTGATGAAGACCTCACTTTGAAAACGGTGGGGGTTGGAGTAGTTGATGCCAACTGGGATTATTTTTACATCGAGGTTGTAGTTATTATCGGCTTCCGCACCTAACGCTATTCTGGCAGCACCGGTTTTTAACTTTCTAAGCTTACGCTCCGTAATACTTATGCCTTCTGGAAAGATGATGATACTGCCATTCTCTCTTAGCAGGTTGAACGCTTTTTGGAACACCTCCTTATTCTTGTGCATCTGCTTCGGACTCTCATGGGGGCGAAAAATGGGAATCATATTTAGCCTTCCGAATATCCACCGAGCAATGGGGTTTTTGAAAGAACCACCCTTGGCGAGAAAGTGCAGATGTGGTTTTATCAAAGAGGCCACGATTAGGGGGTCCATAAAAGCGCTTGGATGATTGGGCACAATGATCAGGGGCTTGTCCTTCGGTAATAGCTCTACATTTCGAACATGGATGTTCTTAAAGTAAACCTTGAGGGCAGTTCCAATAATATATTTTAACAGGGTATAGAGCAAGTTCTATAAGTTTAGAAGTTATACCTTAACCCAACACTATTAAAACCCACCTGCAAATCAATTTTAGATTCCTTGGGTTTCCTTGTTAGATAGTGTCCTGCCATCGCTCCAATAGGAGGTAGTGACATCGCCACAATAGCTGCTGCGACACTTGCGCCTGCGAAGGACCCGATCTCACCCAGGTTATTTATTATCACCGCAGTGCCTAAAGCACCCACTGTTGCCCCCAAAAAGGTAGCGGCTAGATTGGATTTGGTGTACTTTGAGCGTGATCCAACGAGGGCTACCGCAGCTGCAGCGCCGATAATGGACCCGGTATAAAAAGCGGCATAATTGGTGGAATTGATCTCATAATCTCTTTTGTAAGCAAGTACTGTGATCACGCCTACGCCGCCTAAAAATATGCAACCGCCATAGCCTACAAAAAATTGACTTAAAACCATCCCTGATCTAACACGAGTAGTTTCGACGTTATTCGCCGTGTGTGCAGCGGATATGCCCAAAGAAATATGGCTTTTACTAACTAAGGATAATTGGGCTTTAGGATATTCACCGATGCCCAGTCTCTCGTACCGGTCAACATTGCTCAACGAAATTACATCGTATTCATCTGGTCCTGCCTTATATACAACAAAGTAGATTTTCCCGTTCTTTACTTCCTTTATTTTGCACGAGAATGAATCTCCCGATTTTACGTAAATCATATCATCGTTCTCCTGGCCAAGCGGCCGATTGTTGAAGTATTTGGCCACACTAGTTCTCAGAATATTTCTTCGGGTGTCAGGCCCATTACGCCTAATATGATAATAAATCTGGTCCATCGCTATTCTCTCTATTATACAAATTATGGCTAGTCCATGAACTGTAATGATCAAGTCGTGATTTCCATTTTCGTCTTCGTAAAACGTGTGCATTTTTTCGTCTGTTTCTAATTCGACAGAACTGCCTGATAATGGCTCATCCTGAACATAACTTGCAATTTTTTCCTCCTTCTCAGGCTCAGCGGTTATGCTATCAGCTTCTTCCAAACTTGATGCTTCCCCTTCAGTTGCTTTAGAGGCCTTAGCAAGCCCTATTTCCTTTTGCTGCTCACTTACCATTTCGTAATAGTTATCGGAGAACGCATCGAATACCATTGAATCATCAATGTGCATATAGCTTTTTACTTCAGAACGGGGAATGAACCCAAGCCTATCATTTCCTTCGCGCTGTGTGTAATACAAATCTCCAAGATTAATCTTATAGATTTGACATTTGATTGTATCGTGGTAGGTAATTATCAGGTCATAAGGTTTAATAACCAGTTGATTGGAATCATTGAATGAAATTATTTCATCGTTGGTCTTGATGATCTTAATATCATCAATGGAAATGTTCTGTAAACTTCCATTCACTTGATATTCCAATTTGCCGTTGACGATATTCCAAAGCTTCACTTTCTTAATGAGTTTATTGTCCTTTTTAACTATCAAACAATCCTCACTTGGCAATTTTGGGTCTTGCGCTGAAGCAAACGTTCCCAACGAAGCAATACAAATGACAACGATTATTTTTTTCAACTTTAGGATTTTGTCAGCAAACTCTGGCGATTCTTTTGTCATCAAACGTAATTATGGACTCTTTGTTCTTAAAGTATACACGAAGTGCCGTACCAATAATGTATTTAAGGAATGTGTATAGCACGATTGAATTTTACCTTAAAATAGTTATAAGATCATAGATGCTCATTAATCAGAGCAGAGATCTTTTTTCCTTGGGTTAACACCATCATGTGTGAACCATTTTTTACAACGATTGCGTTTTTGATATTTCTAATTGGAATGGTATGATCCTTTTCGCCATGTATGTGAATGATGTCTTTGGGATAATCGCTGTTTTTCCACTTAAAGATACAATCAACCGCCCGAATGAGATAGGTGGGATCCAAATCATCGATCATCGCCTTGAATACTTTCGACTCAGACCTACTGTCGGGTTCAAATAAGGTTCTGGCCAGGTTGGCCGACCTCTTCAAAAATTTTCCGCCAACGAGTTTATGCAGGCGCAGGCATCTGGCAATCTGATATCTTATTGGCAATTCAGATGCAGACTTAGCGCTGGAAATAATGATCACCTTTTCTGGACTCAGGAATTTAGCCATCTCAACGGCAATCATTCCTCCGAAAGACACACCGATTATTGAAAATTGCAGGGTAGTGTCAATTTGGGTAGATAGTGCATGAGCATATTCGTTTAGGGTAGCATTCTTTTCAGGCACTTCTAATTTGATATGCTTTATTTGATGGTTATCTATGGTAATATGCTGGAATAACCTTTCATCACCTCCTTGTCCTGGTATTAGGTATACTATGTTTTGCAACGAGGTGGCAGAATTGGATTGAAGGGTGGTCATGAAACAAACTATTAGCAACCATTTACACATTTCTATAAATTTAGAAGTTATATGTCAATCCCACCCTATTGTAGTTCATCTGCACATTAAAATTTGATTTCTTGGGCTCTCGTGTAACGTGATGTCCGATCATTGCGCCGATAGCCGGGAGTGTGCCTCCAGCCAATGCCCCCGCTACCTGCCCTTGAAATGAATCAATTTCAGGTAGCTGATTCATAACAAGCATACCACCTAACGATCCAATGAACGCGCCCAGCACAGTGGCGCCGAAACTGGATTTGGTATTCTTTGAGGCCAAACCAACTACCGCGACCATTGCTGTTGCTCCAATGGTAGATCCGATCGTATAACCAGTCAGATTAATTGAATTTGCGGAAAAATCATCGGTAATTATTGATCCTACTAAAAAGCCGATCCCACCTACTACCAATCCGACCCCTGTGCCAGCAAAAAATTGCCCAACAGCTATACCTGGATTTACTTTTGAATCAGTGCTGCTGGCTGTTGCGGGAAGAATAGGTTTGATTGCGCTACTCGTTGTTCTTGCAGATTTAAGCTCTGATTCAGTAAACTCGGCTATAGGCTTTTTCTTATAGCTCTTCACGTGTCGCAAATCAACTGAAGCGCGCGTTTCAGGGCCGCGTTTATAAATTATGTAGTGGATTCGCCCATCCTTTACCTCCCTGATTTTGCATGTAAAAGAATTTCCTGAATTGAGAAAGATTGTATCAGAATTAAGACGAGGGCCGGGCGGGGTATCGACGTATTTGAGAACGTCTGATCTGTCCACGTAGCCGTCTGGGTTCGGGCCCGGTTGCGAAATGTGATAATAGATGCGATTGGTTGTTACTTTATCTATTCTACATATGATAGCTCTGCCATCTCTTGTTAAGATCAGGTCATTGTTATTATATTTATCCGCATAAAACTTCTGTGTAGGTTCTTGATTTTCTCGCACTGTGTCGGGCCCTGTGTCAGTCCCTGAACCGGAGCCTACTGAAGGATCCTCTTGAATTTCCTCAACTGCTTTCACCTCTTCTTTAACATAGCTTTCAGACGCTTCCACCCTGTCATTTTCATTTTCGGTATCGGTTATCTCAACCTTGGCAATAGCTGTGATCTTTCTCTCAGCCGCCTGTCGTTCTAACGATTTAATGATCTCATAGTATCTATCGGATATTTCATGAAAGACCAGGGTGTCACTAACTCGAATGACATCTTGCACCACTGATCTGGGGATGTAATCATATTTCTTATTTCCTTTTTGTTTTAGGTAATAGATGTTTGTAGCATTCATCTTTGTAATTACACATTTTATAGTATCTCCATTCGTGAATATCAGGTCATATGGCCTTATAATCATCTTGCCTGAAATGTCAAATGAGATCATCTCATCCTTAGTTTTGATGATCTCTATATCATCGGTAGACACATCATGCAAACTACCTTCCTTTTCATACTCTAACTTGCCATTGCCAATGTTCCAGAGTCGTACTCCTTTAATTTGCTTGTTGTTCTTTTTTACGATCAGGCATCTCTCTGTGGGCAGATTGGGGTTTTGTGCCAATGTGCCAATACCTATTGCGTTGAAAATTAATGCTATGGCTAATTTTTTCATTTTTTATCTTTTTATATGGATTTTAATTATTCCGTTATCATCAAATCTGAGAATGGCTTTCTTTTCTCTTCCGTATTCGATTCTATCGATCTGGTCTTTCATCATATCATGGGTACTTCCATTTTTGATGTACACAATCCACAAGTCATGTATCTGATGTATTTTGACTTTTTTATAGACACTTTTATCATTTAGGATCATTCTTCCTTCTCCGTATTCATTTTGGAGAATTTTGACTTTTGTTATGGCTGATTCCTCCTGCTTTTCGGCCGGATCTTGCCTTTGCTTTTGATCCTGACAATTGCTTGTTATTGGAAAAGCAAGGGTAAAGAAGATCAGTGTTCCAACGAATAAAAAGAGTTTAGTATGCATGGCTTTTGGTTTTAAAAGCCTGCCAGGTGTTTCTACCCGACAGGCTATTGACATGAATTATTGTACTCTTCTCTTTTTGTTGATGTTGAACCCAATTGAAAGTCCGTAAACAGTTGCGTTCTTTTTTGGAACGATATACAAATTCACAGGAATGTTCAGGTAACCTGATTTGAAGGTTTTCCCTGCAGCAATTACAATACCTGCTGACATCTTATGTTTGCCTCTGCTATCAGGAAGTTCTGTCACAGTATTGGGGTTATCCTTTAGATATTTGCCATCCCAATTGTTCGGATCGTCTGACCAGTCACTTTCCACATGCCACGCTCCATCTCCACCTACATGATCTGCTTTATAGACGTTGGCAGT
This sequence comes from Bacteroidota bacterium, assembly GCA_022572355.1. Taxonomy (GTDB): domain Bacteria; phylum Bacteroidota; class Bacteroidia; order NORP154; family NORP154; genus NORP154. Next base: position 100,549 of record JACZWC010000001.1, read on the forward strand.
TTGAACAACTCTGATCACAGGGCCGAAGGCGAATTCAATACCCGACTTATTATCCCTAAAGCCATTCAAGAATGAAATCGAGGGTAAGATTTGTCCTGATTCCAATCCACCGATCAATCCGATAACTTCAATAAGTGCCTGAAAATTTCCTGCACTCAGGTACTGCTGTTCAAGTTGATAGCCGAACTGAACGTTGATAGGAAACATTCCATAACCACCTTCGTTTTTAGGAGCGGCTAATCGCTTAGCGGCCAAGCCGGTCACCATCGACACACCCATTCTTGGGCCACTTAGTTTCAAGGTAGTTTTAGGAGTGGTTATTGGCGTATCGTACTCTACCAGCAGGTTTACAAGAATTGGATCATTTTCAATTCCCAGCAGGTTCTTTACAGAGATTTCTACCATCTTTTGAATTTCAGGCTGGAGATTTAGGTACTCTGTGGCATCTGACGCAATAACAGTACTTGTTTTCACGTCTATTAGCCGCAGGGTAATCACTATTTTTTCTCCAAATCTCTCCACGCTTCCAGTCAACATCTTGTCCACTTTCAGTTTTTTACCTGCATCAACCAGGCAATTTTTACCAAAGCAAGTATTGATGTCTATACCTTCCTTTTCTATAATATCTGCGATATCGTACTTATCCATTACATTGTACTTCTTGGTTTTTTCAAGTTCCAACCGGACTAAGTAACCCATAGCCTCACCATCTTGAATGACACCTTTGGTATCAATGTTCAACACCGCAACCGTCTCTTTGGATTCGGCATAAGTGTGGACACTTATTAATAGTGTTAGCAGAAATAATCCTGTTTTAATTGTTGTTTTCATAATTGTTTTCATCTTTTCAATATTTAGTTGGTTATTACTTTTAATAATTGAATTGTCTCTCAGAATTTGAGATATCGTTTTTGGTTCTTTTGTTCTCATTTTTATTTGTTTTTGTTTTGATTTGTATCCCAAAAGTAGAGTGGGCACAGAGCGTATTGAAACGGACTTCCGCGCGCCTATTTGCGATTTTTGCAATATTTGCAAATCGATGGAGCGCAATGAGTGCGTAGAGTTGAGTTTTGTGAATTTTACCAATTGCCTGGGTCTAATCGGATATGTTGCCAATACTACTTTTCAAATTCTGATTATTTGCATTTTTTACTAATTTTGAGCTATATGGCAAAAGATGATATACAGGGAGCATTCTTCCAGGTGATTAAGGACCACTTACCCGGTCACTTGGCACTGGTAGATGAAATTGCGGATACGTTAGAGGTGAGCAACGATAGCGCCTACCGAAGGTTAAGGGGTGAAACCTCTCTCACCTTCGATGAAATTGCTGTTCTTTCTACAAAATATGGGGTATCGCTGGATAATTTGACTGCTAGTTCATCGGATTTAGTCGCATTTCACTATAAACCGTTGGATGAGAGGGAGTTCTCCTTTGAGTCGTACATGAAAACAGTGGTGCGGGATCTCAAGAGAATAGACTCTTACGAGGACAAGGAGATGATTTATGTTGCCAACGACATTCCTTTCTTTCAGTTGTTCGGAATTCCGGAGATAGCCTCATTTAAGCTGTTTGTGTGGACCAAAACCCTGCTTAACTACAAGGAGCATGAAGGAAGGAAATTTGAATTGGAAAAGGAGTTCAATGAGAGGATCAAAGACACAGCATCGGAGCTTATTGAAATCTACTCTAATATTCCATCAGTGGAGGTTTTTCATAGCGGCACTATTGAAACAACATTGAACCAACTCGAATACTATTGGGTATCTGGCCTGTTTAAAAATAAAGGCGACGCACTCATACTGTGCGACAAGCTGTCCATGCTTGTAGATCACATGCAGACACAAGCGGATTTACAGGTAAAGTTCCCCATGGGTAAGGAATTGCCTGAAGGAATAAAGGAAATGAGAAAGGGGAGTTACAAGCTGTATTTCAATGAGATATTGGCCACTGACAATACCATACTGGTTAGAATGGGGGAAGCAAAAGCGGTGTATCTTACCAATAATGGACATAATTCACTGGTAACGACCAATGAAAACTTCTATAGACACACATACAACTCTATTCAAAACTTGTTGAGCAAGTCAACCCTGATAAGCGGCACCTCGGAGAAAGAGAGGAATCGGATCTTTATGCGCTTCCAGGAAAAAATTGAAAGGCTGAAAAGCACAATAGAATAATTCTAATATATTTGCACTCCCTTATCGGGGCGATTAGCTCAGTTGGTTCAGAGCACCTGGTTTACACCCAGGGGGTCGGGGGTTCGAATCCCTCATCGCCCACCTACGCCCTCCGTAGCTCCGATTGAAATGAGGAGCGTAGGAGGGCTTTCTTTTTTATTCAAATTCTTAATCCCTATTGAACTCGGGCTACGGTGGACGAAGCCCACCGCTTCTATTTAGACTCACGTTGAAAACTGGCTTTTATAAAGACGAGCTAACCCGTTTCTTTTTGAAAGTCTCCGATTCCGCTAAAATACATGCCATATTCTCAATAGTACTTGACTTTAAGGTGTAGAAAGACGTATCTTTCATCTAAAGATTAATTACTGAATTTTAAGGGATTGTTAAATCGATGATCAGAGCCTATTTAATATTTCTTCTTCTTTTTTATTTCAGTTTCTCTGGAACAAACAGCTATTGTCAATGGGTGAATCAATCGTCCAACACCGTTTATCACCTACAGGACATCCATTTTGTTGATGATTCTATTGGCTTGGTTTGCGGTGTTTATGGTACGGTATTAAAAACTATCAATGCCGGCAATGAATGGATAGATGTCAGTGTTGGAGTTGGTGCGGGTTTGTTTTCGGTCTTTGCTATAGATGAGGATACTATCTATGCTGCAAGATCTAGTCTGTACAAGAGTGTAAATGGGGGAGCAACGTGGGTAGATGTTGGAGGATTGGGTTCAAATGCGTCTTCCATTTTCGATCTTGAATTTTTAAGCGCCAGAACAGGAGTTCTCACCAAGTCAGCCAAGGTGTATCGATCGGATGACTATGGGAATTCTTGGAGCGAGGTTTATGATGGGTCGTTCATTAGAGAGTTACAATTCATTGACGATAGCTTGGGATTTGCTTACGGCGGTTTTTCACTCGAACAAATTAATCGTGGGCGAATGCTCAAAACAATTGATGGAGGAATTACGTGGGATTCTATCTACGGTAGTGAAACATTAGATTTTACTGCATGTCACTTTATAGATCGTGATACTGGATTTCTTTTTACCTATCCAGACGGAATCTATGGTACTGTAAACGGTGGTGATGAGTGGACGGAGGTAAACTCAAACTTACCGCTGGGTCAAGTTATGGACTGCGCATTTGTGACGCATCAAATTGGATATGCCCTTGGATATGATGGTAATATCTACAAGACAATAGATGGCGCCATCAATTGGAGCCTTGACTATGGTGGATCAGGCGATCCTTTGCTTTCACTTTTCCTTACTGAGAGTTCTGCCTATGTAACGGGTAGAGATGGGAAAATTTTGAAAAATGATGGATTTATAACTCAGATCAAGAACCTTGAAACAGAAGAGGAACGTATCAATATTTATCCCAACCCAGCATCTGGAAAAATTAACATCAGTGCAGAGGTGAATAAAACGATGAATCTTCAAATTCACAACATTTCTGGCCAGCTCCTATACACAGAGCAAATTACAGGTGATCTGCACGAGATTGACTTAAGTCAGCACGACAATGGGGTCTATTTCTACACACTCACAGATAAACAGTCACTGATCAAACGCGGCAAAATTATTATCGTTAAGAGTCAGGAGTAGTCTCAGCCTCAACCCTCTCCGGCGTATTATTCAAATTCAACGTACTCTTTAACAACATGTAGCTGGCAAAAGCCATAAACATGTGCGCAAAATCACGGTGGTTGAACCATTCATCGAGAATAATGGGTGCGTTAAAAATGTAAATAGAGAAGAATAAACTCCCGATGGCATACACAATGTAAATACTGCTTTTGTCCCTCGTTTTATAATACACGTAAGAGTGAAATCCAAGTACGATACCTACATAGCCATACAAAGCATGAATCTGTACAAATCGGAAATTGACGGTCATGATGCACAGCGTCATCAAAATGGCCAACTCAATCAGGTTAAAGACCATCAATACATTGCCTACGATGGGCTTAAAATGTCTTCTGGCATGCTGTATGGAAGCCCTTTCTACGAGCATAATAGACATCATGCTAATAATCCATCCCAAGAGTTTCCAGGAATTGTCGAGCGCATAAAGAAATGCGTGGCCAGTAATCCCACCGAAAAAAGCGCCTATGCTCATGGTGAAGAAATACCACTTCATGTACACAACAGTGTTACTGGAATTCTTTCGTTTTTTTAGCACCCAGAATCCGTAAAAGCACACAGCAGCAATAAGTAGATCTGTAGCCGTAGTCATGGGCTCCATGATTCGCAATCCGAAAATGTAAATGTCGGGTTGTACGATTGATGTTGCTTCCATGATGATGTAAAGTAAGGAGTTTCTGTTAAAAGGCGATCATCATTAGCAAAAGACACCCAAAGCCGGTGGCAAATCCTGCGTATACTTGGGATGACGTATGTGCATCCAGTTTAAGGCGGGCGAATCCTATTATACCGGCAATAAGAAACAATATGATGATGGTCCCGTTCAAATTCTGCATAAATCTTTCGGAGATACCGATCACTGCACCCAATACTCCCCCGATGCCTACCATGTGAGCGCTGATTTTCCATCTTAGGTTGACGAGCAATGTGATGATAGCCGCAATGGTGGTTCCGAGCACCATCAGGTAAATTACAGGTGGTAGATTGATAGGTTTCAGAAAATAGTACAGAATCACATAGTAGATAACAGAGAATAAATAAGGGAGCTTGCGTTCTTGCCTGGTTCGCAGATATATATCTTTTGCGAATCCCTTGTTAACCAGAAACCAGACGTTAATAAATGGCAAGACACAAGTAAAAATAAAAATGGTAGCATAAGTAATCTTGGTCGTAAGCGGATTGATGCTCGAAGACAAGTATACGCTGGAGTCTAAAAGAATGAAAAACCCCAGTGTAGGCATTAGCAGTGGATGAAAAACAAATGAAACGATCTTGGCAAACTTTGTCATGCTTTTTACAACTCTTTCCTTAGCCTGGCGACGGGAATATCGAGTTGTTCCCTGTATTTGGCAACGGTTCTTCGCGCGATGTTATAACCCTTCTCTTTTAAATATTCTGTTAATTTCTCATCTGCAAGTGGTGAAGCTTTGTCTTCTTCCGAGATTAGATCTGTCAGTATCTTTTTGACTTCACGCGTTGAAACTTCTTCACCGCTGTCGGTTTGCAAAGATTCAGAAAAGAATGATTTAAGTAAAAATATGCCGAAATGTGTATCTATATATTTACTGTTTGCTACACGAGATATGGTGGAGATGTCCATTTCAACCATTTCAGCAATGTCCTTCAGGATCATTGGCCTTAGCTTCACCTCTTCTCCATCCTGGAAATAATCATTCTGAAATTCTATTATAGCGCTCATGGTTCGCATCAGGGTATCTTGCCGTTGTTTGATTGCATCAATGAACCATTTTGCACTATCGAGTTTTTGCTTTATAAAAGTCATCGTGTTTTTTTGCTCCTTGTCTGGTTTGGCTTTCTCATTTGCAAAAGCATCAATCATATCTGAGTAAGAGCGACTCATCCTCAGTTCCGGGGCATTACTTGAATTTAAGGTTAGTTCTAACTCTCCATCTGTCTTTTCCAGGATAAAATCAGGGATGATGTGTTGAATGGGCTTAAGGCTTTCAGCCAAAGAGTTACCAGGTTTTGGATTTAACTTCACGATTTCATCAATGGCCGCTTTTAGTTCTTCATTGTCGATCTCGAGTTTAGCAGTTATTTTATCATAATGCTTTTTGGTGAACTCGATAAAGTGATCTTCCAGAATTTTATTGGCGAGAATAGAAACATCATCATTGTGATCTTTTCTTTTCATTTGCAGCTTTAAACACTCCCGCAGATCCCGGGCTCCCACACCGGGCGGATCGAAGTTTTGTATGATCTCCAACAACGATTCCAACTCCTCTTCATTGGTGATCACGTTTTGAGTAAAGGCCAGATCATCGGAAATGGAAGCAAGTTCTCTTCGCAAGTACCCGTCATCATCAATGCTGCCTATTAAATGATTGGCAATCATGTACTGATGATCATCAAGTGAATGTTCACCCAATTGGTGATGCAATAACTCATGAAAAGACTTAGAAACGGAGATGGGAAGTGTCTTGTCTTCCTGATCCATACCGGTATTTTTTGTGTTTAGCCGATAGGACGGAGTTTCATCATCCTCTAAATAATCCGAGAGGTCAAATTCATCTTCCGCATTAGTGTCTTCTTCGTCTCCCAAATCCTCTTCTGTATCTGCCTCCGATTCTTCCTCACCCTCTTCCAGAGCCGGGTTGCTCTCGAGCTCCTCCTTGATTCGTTGGTCCAATGCTGCCGTAGGTACCTGCAGCAATTTCATCAACTGAATTTGCTGTGGTGACAACTTTTGTTGGAGCTTCAGGTTTAAACTTTGTCGTAACATTTTTTCGTTCTAATCCGTGATTGTAACTCTGGTGCAAAGATAATCTATATTTTTGGGACATATTATAATAACGCAGTTTCGTGAGAAAAATTTCGGCGGATATAATTTATTCAAATACAAGCCCACCCCAAGAAAATGGAGTGCTTATTATTGAAGATGATGGAACAGTACTGGATATGCTGGACTCTACGGATGGCCTGGATGATATAGAATATCATAGTGGCGCCATATGCCCGGGATTTGTAAATGTGCATTGTCATCTTGAATTATCTCACCTTTTTGGTGTGCTTCCTGAAAAGAAAGGATTGCTCAATTTTCTAAAACCAATTATAGAAATCAGGGTTGCAGATGAAGATGTTGTGCAGGCTGCAATGATTGAAGCTGATGCAGCAATGATTGCGGAAGGAATTGTGGCAGTAGGTGATATATGTAATGAATCGGTCTCATTTGGCATTAAGCTCAAAAGCGATATCCGCTATCACAATTTTGTAGAAGTCATTGGTATCGACCCTGAAGGAGCTAAAGGTAGATTTGACATTGGCGATAAAGTTTACAAAGAGTCAATAGACATGGGATTGCCGTGTTCAATAGTTCCGCATGCTCCGTACACTATTTCACCAGATTTACTGGCATTCATAAACAACCTATCCGCCGAGAAGAAATTTCCTGTCTGTTTTCACAATCAGGAATCAGAGGAGGAGCGAGAGTTATTTGTGCACCGTTCGGGGGCCTTTGTGGAGTTTTACAAGCAGCGGGGCCTGGAAATAGACTTTTTTAACCCCACAACTGATTCATCTCTGGCATGGATGGCGGAGAACCTGTCTTCTGCTTCGAAACTGATGGCTGTTCACAATACCTACACTACAATCGATGATATCAAATTAGCCTCGGAATACTATCCCCTCATGTATTGGTGTTTTTGTCCGAAGGCCAATCTTTATATTGAAGACAATACGCCGGATTTCAGTTTGTTTAAGGACTATGAGGATAGGATTACTATTGGAACCGACAGTCTTGCCTCAAATAGCGGTCTTTCAATAATTGAGGAGTTAAAAACCATCTCACTGGTTGATCCAACTATCGATTTAAAAACACTAATTAAATGGGCTACTCTGAATGGGGCTGAATACCTGGGCTTTGCAGAAGAGCTTGGATCATTTGAAAAAGGGAAAAAGCCTGGGGTAAATCTGATAAGTTCTTTGGGTGAGGGTGGAAGGCAATTGGTTGCAGATTCGAAAGTGAATAAGCTAGCTTAACAGCTTCTCTGCCAACTCAAGATCGCTTTGGGTTGTGATCTTTATATTCTGAGGGTCTCCATCCATAAGGCTTACGGGAGTGTTGTTTGCCTCAACTACTGTTGCTTCATCCGTGAAAGATGCATCGTATTCTGTTTCAAAAGCGGCCTTAATAACCTCCGCTTTAAAGCACTGCGGAGTTTGCACGAGGCGGAATTCATCGCGGTTAACAGTCCTGCTGCCGCCCCCTTCTAATTGTCGAAGAGATTCTGTCACAGGTACAACCGGAATGGCTGAACCGTTTTCAGACGCGTGTTCAAAAGCTCTTCTGATTAATTCCGGAGTTATCAGTGGCCGGGCTCCATCATGAATCCCTATTGTACAATCCCTGGCTGGAACTTCTGCCAGGCCATTCTTTACAGAATCGAAACGCTGGAGGCCACCGGATACAATTTTGTGCTCAATATCAAAATTGTGGTCTTCACAGAGTGATTCCCAATGCTGAATTTGGTCTGTAGGAAGCACGACGATAATGTTTATTTTCTCAAATGATTGGTGAAATGCTTCAATCGTACGCATGAGCATCGGTTTCCCAGCTAAATTCACAAATTGCTTAGAAACGTCTGAAGAAAATCTTGATCCGCTACCGCCAGCCGCGATTATTACATGGTTGCTCATGTGTGCCACTGTTAAGGTAGGTCTATCTGTAAGTTAGAAGGGATACTTACTTTCTAATGAAAATAAACTGCCCTCCCTCATCACCGGTATTTTTGACAGGCGAGAAGCGTGGTGACTGCTCAGAATTATTGATAACAGGAATTTTCAAGTCGTTATAGAGCTGAGTGGCATCAAAATACCTTGCCTGATTGTTGCGGAGTGATTTGAGAAAGTAGTACGCAAAAACGGAATGCCCATCTCTTCCACCGTCCATTACCGGTTCAATCCCACCTGATGTCATAGCTTTTCTGGAAACCATCTTGTGTATCTTCCTGTAATACTTTTCTGTGTCTTCAAAGGGTACAGAGACAGTTTGCCCTCTGAATATGTCACCGCTAAAGCATGCATCAGAAACGAGTAATGTATGTTTTGATCTAATTCCTCCGAGGTACGTTTGGATATCATTATTGGAAATATACTCCGATGTAGATTTGGTCAATGCATCATGTGGTACCCAATAACCCTTGTTCAGGTTTTGTTTGAATTCGCCGTGGCCAGAATAATAAATGAACACGTTGTCTTCTGGTTTCACATTGTCTATCAACCACTCCATCTGCTTGATTATCGCCGTACGTGTAGCATTAAAGTCGTACAAAGTGATAAAGTGATCAAATTTGTATTTTGATTTCAGCAGCTTTTCAATTGCCTCCACATCGTTAACTGCATTATCTAACGAGGGCCATTGGCCTCTGTATTCGTCGATGCCGATAAGAAGCGCATAATATTTTCCAACTTCCATGGTGGAAGCGGTACTCACATTGAGCCCCTTTAATGGATCACCGCTGCCCCGGTACTTAACCTCAGTGCCAGCTTGAGCCTGATTCTGTGCCTGCTGTTTTTGAATGTTCGCTTGCGCCAATTCAGCCTCTGCAATTGCCTTTTCAGCTTCCGCTTTTGCCTTTGCTGCTTGCGCTTGCATCAGAGTTGCCTCTGCTTTCGCAAGTTCCGCTTCAGCGATGACCTTCTGCGCTTCCGATTGCGCTTTCGCCGTTTCCCTATCTGTTGTAGTGGTACTGGATCTTGAAGGAGTCCGGGGAGCTCTTGGTGTTGCTCTGGTTATTATTTTATCAGGATCCATCTCGAAGACAAGGGTCTTTTTGGCCAGCCTCACAGCTTTTGATTCAATGAATGTTTCTTTCCAAACAAGTTCCAGATTCACGTCATGCATATTTGCTGTCTTGACAGGTATGCGAAATACAGTACCAACTTTCATTTTCTTACCTGGATGAAGTATTCTTAATCGTGCGAGTTTGTAGTTTTTAAATTCTTCACCGTTATCGAGTTTAACTACCAATTTGCTGGCGTCAACTATGCCGAAATCAGTTCCGGTGTATTCAACTTCAAAAAGGACATAAGTTTCGCGCGTCTCCTTGACCAGCTTAAGCACCTTATAACTAAAATTACCGGCCTTAAAGTTTTTATTGGAACTCGTGGCAATCACAAAATTTGGAATCTTCTGATGAGCTCCTGTGATAGCTAGCCTTGCAAAACAATTGAGGTCTACAGTTAGCTTGTCCACATGAAACTTATCTCCACCAGATGCTTTATATGTTCTGACCAACCTGCCCTTGGGCTTAATAAAAATTAGTCTTTCACTCTGCGGAAACTTTCCAAAGTCATAGTTAAAAATCACATCTTCCTGGTAATAAAGCAAATAGTCATCGGTTTTATTCGTTACGGTGGCCTTCATTATGGTGAAGGTGATTTGAGAGTGAGCGCCTGCTATAACCAATGAATACTCCGGTGTTTCAATGGGAGGAATCTGTATATACCTGTTTTCATGAGTTCGTGATTGCGAAAAAGCGAGACCAACAATACAGAGTATTGCTCCGAGGGATAATAAAACATTTTTCATGATCTTTGGTTTAAAAATTATATAAGCGTATCGTTGGACTTACTCTTTTTTGATGAATACAAAAATGGCCACTATTCTGGGAAATGATATCATGGCGCCTACCTCGCACCTATACGAAATTACTCAATAATGAGAAAAGATAAAAATGTAGTAAATTGATGGAAGAAGCAGCGGTAGCGCTACAGAATCAACATGGCATCGCCATAAGTGAAGAATCTATACTTTTCCTTAATGGCTTGCCTGTAAGCTTTGAATATTAGATCATATCCGCCAAATGCGCATGTCATCATCAGCAACGACGAATTAGGCAAATGGAAGTTGGTGATCATCGAGTTCGCAATGCTGAATTCATAAGGTGGAAAAATGAATTTGTTGGTCCATCCATCCCTGGGTTTTAACTGCCCTATCGTTGAAACGGAGGATTCAATTGCTCGCATGCTTGTTGTTCCAACGGCACAAACTTTTGCTTTTCTGGCTTTGGCAGCATTCACATTTATTGCCGTAGATTCTGGAATATCAACCTCTTCAGAATCCATTTTATGTTTGGTAAGGTCTTCAACTTCGATAGGCCTGAATGTACCCAACCCTACGTGAAGCGTAATTTCATTGATGTCAACACCCTTTAACTCAAGTCGTTTGAGCAACTCTCTGCTAAAATGTAAACCAGCCGTTGGTGCGGCCACTGCTCCTTCATGTTTGGCATAGATGGTCTGATATCTTTCTTTATCCTGTTCGTCTGGCGCTCTTTTGATATATTTCGGTAACGGTGTTTCACCCAATTCCTCAATAGTTTCCTTGAACTCCTCATATGAGCCATCGAAAAGAAATCGCAATGTGCGCCCTCTGGAGGTTGTATTGTCTATAACTTCCGCAACAAGTGTTTCATCGTTTCCAAAGTAGAGTTTATTGCCAATTCTTATTTTCCTGGCGGGATCAACCAGGACATCCCATAGCAATTGATCCCGGTTTAGCTCTCTCAGCAGAAAAACCTCGATCTTAGCTCCCGTTTTCTCTTTATTGCCATAAATTCTGGCAGGAAATACTTTTGTATTGTTGACGATCATAATATCCCCGTCTTCAAAATAATCAATGACATCTTTAAAAATCTTATGCTCAATGGATTGATCTTGCCTGTTCACTACCATCAGTCTTGACTCATCTCTGTTTTTCGTAGGCCGATCAGAAATTAAGCCGGGGGGAAGGTTATATTTAAATTGGGAGAGCTTCATATATTTCTATGTATTAATTATCTGTTCAGATATTCTGAAAGGGAAGCGAAAGTATCAATTTCCACCCTATTTGTCAACTAAAAATATTCAATTAACAAAGAAGTTTTTCCAGATTCAAGGCATTCTCTAAACGGTAGTCCCCTATTCGTGTTCTTATGAGGGAAGTCAGAAAAGCCCCATTGTTTAGCGCTTCACCAAAATTATGCACCAAGGAGCGAATATAGGTGCCCTTGCTGCACACTACTCTAAAGCTAATTTCAGGCAGATCGATGTTTGTGATTTCGAATTCTTTGATCTCAATGCTGGTTTTTGGCATGCACACAACTTCCTTCCTCCGTGCCTTTTTGTATGCACGTTCACCTTTTATTTTTCGGGCGGAAAAAGATGGTGGCGTTTGTATGATAGATCCGAGGAATTGATTTGTGGTAGAAATGATTTGTTGAGGATCTATATTTTGAAATTCAAATTCTCGGTCTATTGCTGTTTCTGCATCATATGAAGGTGTTGTAGCACCTAGCTGCATGGTACCCAAATACTCTTTCTCTTGTGCCTGAATCTGGTCGATTTGTTTGGTCATTTTTCCTGTGCATACTATGAGCAAGCCGGTGGCAAGTGGATCCAAGGTTCCAGCGTGGCCAACCTTTATTTTACCTGTGTTATAATCCTTGGTAAGCGTTATTCGTATCTTATTGACCACGTCGAAGGAGGTCCATGTTAAAGGCTTGTCAACCATTAAGAGTTGTCCTTCCTGAAAATTATCCAATTGACTTAGTGGCAACGATTTATTTTCAACTTGCAGTGTCTTCATTTATCCGAAATAAATTGCAACGGCTCCAACGGTTGTGCAATAAATGGCGAAGTATATCAACTTACCGCTATTTACAATCTTTATCATCAGCTTGCAGGCGAGTAATCCGGACACGAATGCAGCGATAAACCCAATGAGCATGGGTCCTGAATATGCTGAAGTTGGTATCTCGCCATCCATGATATCGAGGAAGTTGGCACCTATGATCGGAATCAGCACCATGAGAAAGGAAAACTTGGTAACAGATTCTTTTTTATTACCGAGCAACAACCCCGTAGCTATTGTGGCTCCTGATCTGGAAAGCCCGGGCAGAACGGCGATTGCTTGGGCCAGTCCCATGATCACTGCCGATAAATAGGAGATTTCTTTCTCTGTTTTTTTAATGAAATAAGTAAACCCCAGCAATACCGCAGTGATGAGTAGCATGAATCCCACGAACATGGTATTGCCGTTGAACAGCATTTCGACCTCGTCTTTAAGAAATACACCGATGAACAACACCGGGATCATGGATATACCAATCTTAACCACATATTGAACGGAATTGTTCCATTCAAACTTCAATGAGTCAATAATGATTTTCCAGATGTCTCGGTGAAATATGACAATGGTGCTGAGAACCGTAGCGCCATGCACCAATACGGTAAAGGTCACATCCTCTTCGATTTCAACACCCATTATAGCTTTGGCGAGTTCAAGGTGCCCGCTACTGCTTACGGGTAAAAACTCTGTTAATCCTTGAATGATTCCAAGGATAATTGCTTCCAGGTAAGACATTAAGGAATACTGTAGTTAAGCGAGCTTAATTCTTAGGCTTTCGCATAATGGCATAGATCTCAATGCCAAATCCAATCATCACCACAACCGGCGCCAACGTAATTCTGCGAAAGCTGAAGATCTCAGGGTTGAATACCTTAGGATCGTCTGATCCTCCGCCCGACATCAGCATAAATCCGACAATAATAAATGCCATTCCTATTAGCAGAATAATGTATCCTTGTTTTTCAAATACAAACCCCGAGGCTTGGTTTTGTTTGTTGTCCATGATTAATTGTTTTAGTAATAAAGTTCATCTGTTTTAATACGCAGGTATTTTCTCAAAGCCAAATAGGTCGAAATCCATGAAAGGAATACACCTGTTACCAATATTCCTCCAAATAAATAGGCTATCATCGTCACATCCTGTAATTCAATCAATTCATTCATTTCGCGCTGCGCCAGAAACAACAGCCCATTTAAAAGGGCAATTGCAATAATTGCGGCAAAAAATCCGTGCAAAATACCCGTAAGTATGAACGGTTTTCGGATAAAACGCTTAGTTGCCCCAACTAATTGCATTGTTCTTATCAAAAATCTTTTCGAGTACAACGTGAGCCTTATCGTATTGTTAATGAGTGCAATTGCAATTGTGAAGAGCAATAGGCTAAATCCCAGAATAAAGAAGCTAATCTGCTTCATGTTTTCGTTGACAAGATCTACCAGGGTTTTAGAATAAACGACTTCTCTGACAAACTCACTTTCCAACAGTGCTGCTTCTATATTAGAGATACTGTCTGGATGGGCATATTTTGAATTTAGCACAACATCTATGGAAGCAGGTAATGGGTTATGGCCGTCTAAAAAGCTAATGAAGTCCTCCTCTGGATCTAAATCTTCCTGCAATATTTTTATCGCCTCTTCTTTGCTTACATACTTCGTTGATTTTGTATAAATGGCCGCATCCAATGATTTCTGAATTTGGATGATGTCTACTTCCTTTGTTTTATCCTTAAGATAAACGGAAAAGCCGATATTTTCCTTTACCATAACCGCAAGCTTCTCTGAAGTAAGCACCACCAGGCCAACCAGGCCAAGCATAAATAATACAAGTGAAATGCTAACCACTGTGGAGATGGAAGAAGCGTATAATTTTCGGCGGACTATCTTATCTTGCTTGGACATTTATTGCAAATTGCAAGGGAACGAAATTAATAAAATTAGGTTTAAGCTGATTTGAATTTTATAAATTTGCAACTCAATTCTTATCTGATATACGTCAGCTAGGAGCAATGAATGAGCAAACGTATGGGATACGATTTTATTGAGATAGAAAAGAAGTGGAGAAAGTATTGGTCTGTAAACAACACTTTTCGTGCTGAAAACAAATCTACCAAGCCGAAATTTTATGTGCTGGATATGTTCCCGTATCCATCGGGGCAAGGACTTCATGTTGGTCATCCTCTTGGCTACATAGCTTCAGACATCTATTCCAGATACAAAAGGCTAAAAGGATTTAATGTGCTCCATCCAATGGGTTATGATGCTTTTGGGCTTCCTGCAGAGCAATATGCGATAGAAACCGGCCAACATCCGGCAATCACCACAGATGGTAATATTGAGCGCTACCGAAAACAACTCGAACTATTGGGATTCTCATTTGATTGGGAACGCGAGGTAAGAACATGTGAACCGGGCTATTATAAGTGGACCCAGTGGATTTTCATGCAGCTCTTTAAGTCCTGGTACAACAAGAAAACCGACAAAGCGGAACCGATAGAGGCTTTGGTAAAGTCATTTTCTAAATCCGGAACTTCAGAGGTAGAAGCCCATTCATCGGAAGCTATTGAATTTACTGCAGATGAGTGGCTCGCCAAAAGTGAACATGAGAAACAAGAGACGCTATTGCATTACAGACTTGCATACCTGTCAGAAGCATTTGTCAATTGGTGTCCGGAGCTGGGTACCGTATTGGCCAATGAGGAGGTCAAAGACGGATTATCTGAGAGAGGTGGTTTCCCGGTTGAAAGAAGAATGATGAAGCAATGGTTGTTGAGGATAACGGCATATGCAGACAGATTATTGGCAGGGTTAAATGAAATTGAATGGTCGGACGCGCTTCGGGAAATGCAGAAAAACTGGATTGGTAAATCCAAAGGGGCTTCAATGCGCTTCTCTGTAGAGGGAAGTGAAGAAAAAATAGAGGTATTTACTACGCGTCCTGATACCATTTTTGGCGCAACCTTCATGGTGCTCGCTCCAGAACATGAAATGGTTGAAAAAATATGTAGTGAGGATAGGAAAGAGGCAGTGGATGGCTACGTTGAACAAACAAAAAAGCGATCAGAGAGAGAGAGGATGGCGGAAGTAAAGCAGGTAAGTGGCGAGTTCACAGGCGCCTTTGCAATTCATCCTTTTTCATCAGAAAAAATTCCCATTTGGATATCGGACTATGTCCTTGTAGGATATGGAACTGGGGCAATAATGGCTGTGCCCTCAGGTGATCAGCGGGACTGGGAATTTGCAACACACTTTGATATTCCCATTGTGGCAGTGATTTCCAATAGTGATCCCAGTAAAGGCGCCAATGAAGATAAGGATGGAGTAATGATCAATTCTGATTTTTTGAATGGGCTCAAAATACCGGAGGCGATCAACACGATTATCGATCGGCTTGAAAAAGACCAAATCGGGGAAGCCAGAACGAATTACAAGCTTCGGGACTCGGTTTTTAGTCGACAGCGATATTGGGGAGAACCCTTTCCTATATATTATAAGGATGGGATGCCATACGCATTAGGAGAGAATCAATTGCCTTTAAAGCTGCCGGATGTTGACAAGTATCTTCCAACAGAAACAGGAGATGCTCCTCTGGGCAGGGCAAAGAATTGGATTACAGAGGATGGCCTCCCCTTGGATTTGAATACTATGCCCGGGTGGGCGGGAAGCAGTTGGTACTACTTGCGATATATGGACCCCGGAAATCCAGATGCATTGGCTTCAAAGGAAGCAATTGATTATTGGCAAAATGTTGACTTGTACATAGGAGGAGCAGAACACGCGACAGGACACTTATTATATGTAAGGTTTTGGACCAAGTTTCTATATGATCTGGGTATTGTCCCGTTTAATGAACCCATGAAAAAATTGGTTAACCAGGGAATGATTTTGGGTCCGGGAGGTGAGAAGATGAGCAAATCCAAGGGAAATGTGATCAATCCTGATGACCTGGTACTAAAATATGGGGCAGACACTTTAAGGATGTACGAGATGTTTCTGGGCCCATTGGAAGACTCAAAACCCTGGGATACCCATGGTATTGAAGGCGTTTTTAAGTTTCTTAACAAGTTATGGAAACTGTATGATGATGTTGAAGACTCGGAGCCAGACCAGGAAGCGCTGACTGCGCTTCACAAAACAATTAAAAAAGTGGAGGGGGATATTGAAAATATGTCGTTCAATACCTCCATTAGCGCTTTTATGATCTGTGTTAATGAGCTTTCACAGGCTAAATGTAATAGTAAATCGATTCTCACAGATCTCGCAATTATCATCTCTCCATTCGCGCCACATATTGCAGAAGAATTATGGGAAAAGTTAGGGCATACAGAGAGCATAAGCTTCAGCACCTATCCGGACTATGATGAAAAATATCTGCAGCGGGCCACGTATGAATATCCCGTATCGTTTAACGGAAAAGTTCGATTCAAAATTGAGCTCTCAGTAGAACTATCGGCGGCGGAAATAGAACGAGAGGTACTGGAACATGAGACCAGTAAAAAATGGTTAGACGGCAATGCACCCAAACGGGTGATAGTTGTTCCGCAGAGGATCGTGAATATTGTTGTCTAGGTTGTTGATGTTTTTGTTTCGTGTTTGGTAAAAATATTATCTTTAGATAATTGCTTAGGGGCATTAAATATTAATTTAGAAGTATGGATAATTTGGAAATAGAGGGCTCATTTAAAAATCCCAGTGTATTTTTTGATGCCAATGCAGGATTGCTCAAATTAGAGGGGAAGTCAATTCCCGAAAGAACCGGTGAGTTCTATCAGCCGCTTTTAGATTGGATTGAAGAATATTTGTCGGAGGACCATGAACTGACTACTGTTGACCTAAACCTTGAATATTGTAACAGTTCTTCGACCCGATATGTGTTGGATATTTTGGAAAAGCTAGAGGCATTCTCAAAAAAAGGGAACGAGGTAAAGGTCCTATGGAAATATGAGGAAGATGATGAGGATATGTGCGACCTGGGGGAATCATACCAGGAATCCCTGGAGTTGAATATTGAACTAGTTCCTATTAGTGTGTAACCGCGAACCTTAGTCCTCTGAAAACTCAATCATTTTTTGCCGGTAAGCGGAAAACAATCGATTTTTTAAGACAAATCCTTTGTACTCTCCTTCATCTATTACTGGCAAGCTCCATTCTCCTGAATCGTCAAACTTTTTCAATACGTCTTCCATTGGCTCAGTCGGGTACACGTAGGTAGGTGGCAATACCATTAAACTACTTACTGTGGTAGTCTCATACATATCCTGATTGAACATGATTTTCCGGATACTATCCAGGGGAACGATACCCAGCAACATTTGGTTCTCATCCAATACGGCTATAATGTTTCTTTTAGAATTGGCTATAACTTTTACCAAATCACCCAAAGTGGCATCCTCTTTGATTGTGGTTGCATCCCTCTCAATGAGAGTCTCTAACTTAAGTTGCGACAGTACGGCCTTATCCTTGTGATGCGTGAGCAACTCGCCGCGTTTCGCCAATCTCTTGGTGTAAATGGAATGGGGTTCAAAATACATAACAGTTAAATATGAAATGGCGGAAGTGACCATCAGTGGAATGAAAAGGTCATAGCCATTTGTGATTTCTGCAATAAGAAATATTGCGGTTAAGGGCGCATGAATTACACCGGCGATCAGACCTGCCATACCCACTAAGGCGAAGTTACTTTCCGATACCGTCACAAAATTAAAGGAGTTCAAAACTTTGGCGAAGATAAATCCAGTGATACCGCCCATAAACAAAGTAGGTGCAAATATTCCTCCAATACCTCCGGATCCTGTGGTAATGGCAGTGGCAATTACCTTAAACACCAGTACAAAAGCAAGGAATAATAGGAGAAACCAGGTGTTGTCTCTCATAGAGTAAAATAAGCTGTTGTTCAATAAACTATCAGCTGTACCACTTAGGATCGCCTTCATGGCAATATAACCCTCACCGTAGAGTGGGGGAAAAATAAAGATGAGCACACCCAAAAATGCACCTCCAATCAGTAATCTTTTATAGGGATTGAGAATTTTTTCCAGGCGAGCTTCAACCGACATGTTTACCCGGGTAAAGTACACCGATATCATCCCAGCGATAATTCCAAGTGCAATATAATAGTGCAGGTGGTAAATGTTAAAAGCGTCCTTTAAAGTAAAGTAGAACATGATTTGATCGCCCAATAACAGGTTTGCCATGAGGGCCCCGGTTACAGAAGCCATTAGAAGAGGTATAATAGAAGTAAGCGTTAGATCCAGCATAAGTACCTCCAGCGAAAAGATCAGCGCTGCAATGGGCGCATTGAAAATACCCGCCATAGCTCCGGTAGCACCACAGGCAACCAAGAGTGCCGTGGCTTTATAGTTCATTCTGAAAAGCTGGCCTATATTTGAACCGATAGCTGCTCCTGTTGAGACAATAGGCGCCTCCATCCCTACGGATCCGCCAAATCCACCGGTGAACGTACAGGAGATTATAGAGGAATACATGTTATGGGATTTCATAATGGCACTCTTTTTTGAAAGGGAATAGAGTATCCTGGATATGCCATGGCCAATATCCTGTTTGATGAAAGTTCTCAGATATATAACAGTGATAAGTATTCCTATTAAAGGATATGCCAGGTAGTAATAATTCTCTTCCTGAATATCAAAAACTTTACTCTTGGTAAAAAATACCCCAATATAGTGTACCGTAGTTTTGAGTGTTACCGCAGCAAGGCCAGATAATAAGCCAATGATAACACTTAAAACGAGCAGAAAATATTTATGGTCGGTGTTCTTAATCTTCCAGATAAAAAACCTTCCGAGAATGGATGGGCGACGCATGGCGCAAAACTACTATTTGTTTCAGTTTGCCGGGCATACAATTATCATTTATATTGTAATAATTCTCGAGGATTTGGGTTATTATTATAGAGTGGAACGTTTCTTGTGTGTAAAACCAATATGAAAAAGGGAATTGCATCGGTAGTAGTGTTGGGGTTATTAATTCTCAGCAGTATAGATGAATCATCATTTGCGAAAAGTCGAGCTATTGCTTTGTTCTCTGATTATAAAACAATTACGAATAAAGCTTTTGTGAAGGGGGAGATACTGAAGTTCAGAGTGCATTGGGGATGGATAGAAGCTGGTGAGGCGATTCTGGAAGTGAAAAAAGAGAGCAAAAAGATTGGAGACAGGGATGTTTATCATGTTGTAGGCACTGGGCGAACAGTAGGCGCATTTAGTCTGTTCTACAAGGTAAGGGATCGGTATGAAACTTTTATCGACGAGAAGGCACTGGTCCCGCTGAAATTCATTAGACGAGTTAACGAAGGTGGTTATATTATCAATCAGGATCAGGAGTTTGACCACATTAACAATAAAATTAACAGCGACGGGAAGATCATGGACGTTCCTGAGGGAATTCAAGACATGCTCTCTGCATTCTACTACGCCCGCAACTTAGACTATTCTAACATTGAAGTTGGAGATGAACTACTGGTAAATACATTTGTAGATGATGAGATCTTTCCATTGAGGATAAGATATGTAGGTATGGAAAATATCAAGACACGGCTAGGCAAATTCAGGTGCATGACCTTTCATCCTGTTGTACAGGAGGGGCGTGTTTTTGATGTTGAGAATGATCTTACGGTCTGGATTTCCAATGATGACAATCATATACCTATTCGTGTTGAAGCCAAATTATTTGTGGGTTCCGCGCAAATGGATCTCAAAAGTTATTCTGGCCTGGCGAATCCGCTGGCAACGTTATAGGTTTCGCCCCCAGGATTATTACGGCTTCTGTACCTCCCTGTATTCAACTTAAAATGCGTCAATATTGTAGATATAAATACCGAACCTGCCAATAATCATCGACATATTTTACAGTTTTGTTTAATTCGATCCGATCCCAACCGTTTACAACCATTTATTTTGTAAATTTAAGACGTCAATAAAGAGCCCCACCTTTGATTGATCTACACTTGCCAGCTCTCTTTTTGGCCTGATACGGTTACCGTTTCCGACAATTAATGCCAAGAGCCAGTGCTCTAGCAGATTATTAATCTACATTAATAGATCTAGCCGTGACTACGCAATCATACCTCCGTACAATACTGTTAATTATATGCTTTCCAATATTGTTATTATTCCCTTACATCTCTTTCGCGCAACCGGGTACAGTCCTTTCCCATCAAAAGATTTCGGATACCCAAGGGGGTTTCACAGGAATCTTAGACAATGGCGATATATTCGGTCATGGTGTAGCCAACATTGGGGATATAGATGGTGATTGTATAGACGATTTAGCAATTGGTGCCCAACACGATGATGACGGTGCTTTCAACAGCGGCGCCGTGTACATACTATTTATGAATACCAATGGAACTGTGAAATCTCATCAGAAGATCTCCAATACGCAGGGAGGTTTTACGGACATATTAGTTGGAAGCGACAATTTTGGAAACAATATTGCCGGATTAGGAGATATAAATATGGACGGCGTTCCAGACATAGCAGTTGGGAACGCTTTCAAAGATGATGGAGGGTTCAATAGAGGTGTTGTCTGGATCATGTTCTTGAATAGTGATGGCACCGTTAAATCACACCAAAGAATATCTGATACTCAAGGTAACTTCACTGGAGTATTGAATGACAATGATCGGTTCGGTACATCTGTAGCCTGTATTGGTGATCTGGATGGGGACGGTATAGAAGATATCGCAGTGGGAGCCTCTTTGGATGACGATGGAGGCACGAACAGAGGAGCTGTATGGATATTGCATCTGGATACAAATGGAACAGTAAAGTTCCATGAGAAGATCAGCAGTTTATTTGGAAACTTTACCGGAGTATTAACCAATGGCGACAGATTCAGTGAGGTAGCTACATTGGGTGATCTCGACGGAGACGGTATAGTGGATATTGCGGTAGGATCTACACTTGACAATGACGGCGGTTCAGGTACTGGTGCCGTCTGGATCCTGTTCTTGAATTCGGATGGTTCTGTGAAGGCACATCAGAAAATATCTGCAACAAGTGGAGGATTTACCGGCCTTCTTGATCCTGGTGACCGGTTTGCATTCCCTTCAAATGTAGGAGACCTTGACGGAGACCAAATTACAGACATTGCCGTTGGTACTTTTTTCGATGATGATGGAGGGACCAACAGGGGCGCTGTGTGGATCTTATTTATGAATAGTGACGGCACGGTCAAAGGACACCAGAAAATATCAAGTACCGAAGGCAACTTCACAGGTGCAATTACGAATGGAGATTTATTTGGTTTACCTGTAGCCGGTATCGGTGATCTTAATAATGACGGAATACCCGACCTTCTGGTGGGTGCCCGACAGAATGATGATGGGGGACCAGACAGAGGTGCTGCATGGGTTCTGTTTTTAGATGGTGTGCCACTACCTACAACTCAGCTAATTCCCAAAGATTGCCAAAGATCAAACGTAATAGTACAGGACACTTTGAGGGCTAATATTATACCTGAAGCCAGTAAATATGAATTTTCAATTGAGCATCTTTTATCAGGGTATTCACTATCCATCATTCGAAATGATGAAAGATTACCTATTGCGCAAATAATCGGATTGCAAAAAGGGAAAATATATCATGTAAAAGTGAGAACAACCATTGGTTCGGTTGTTACTCCCTATGGGCCGGATTGCATATTCAGCTTACAGTTTGATACCCTGATGTTTGACTCAGATCCTAAAGAATATATCAATGGTAGACTTCATGCAAAATTTCTTACTATACAAACGGTCAACGATAACATAATACCATTTACTCAACCGGATCAAATATATTTTGGTACTGGTGGCATTCAAAGTCCATCTGTTAAAGCCATTTTTGATAATACTTTATTAGCATATGGGGGTGATCCTGATGAAATGGAGATAAGAAGAGTTGAAACCGATCCCTCTTTTCCTAATCTTCGGAACATATATCATGCCTATCTACCTGTAGTGGTGAATGTTGATTCTCTGGATTCTCTGTTAAGGCAAGATCCCGGAATTGATAAAGCCAACCCGCCTTTTTCAATACAACTCCATGGAGGAATCGAGTATTATGAAACTGGAGCTCCATCAAATTCAAACTTCCCTTTATGGTTTATAAATAAAATACAAGCACCGAATGCATGGGTTTTTTTACAAAACCTCACACCCCAGTCGCAGACTGTTGGGATTATAGAACCCGGCGGGAATTTCGCAGGTATGCGGATGAAATCGGACCATGTGGAATTTCTCAGCCCTGCACGTGTGGGAAATGCGGTGAATGATTACATTTTAAATGCTCCAAGTAATTGCGGTGATGACGGAAATGAAATTTCAGAGCATGCAACACAAGTGGGAAGTCTGATAGGATCAAATCCAGCCTTGCCTTCCCAGCAGAAAGGAACTATATCCATTGGATATGACATTACTCAAGTAAATAGCCATGGCTTTTTTATGCCCTGCCAGCCTGTACCTTCACATTGCAGTAATTTTGGAGGAGCTCCCGGCTACTTTAATGCATTTACTGAATTTATGAGCCATAACCCCCGGTTTTTGAATCTCAGTTGGGGATTTCAGGATCAGAATGGAATGATGCCCTTTGTTGATGTAAGTGTTTTTATGACCCCTATTGGTAATGCGATGAATAACGGAGTTATGGTTTTTGCGTCTTCGGGTAATTTGATAGGACAAAATTTTATTGCACGAGGAATAGGATATCCTTTTGGATATAGAGTTGGAGGAAATGATGTAGTAGGTGTAGGTTCAACGTCGCCCGAAGACCCATTTATTGGTGAATATGGAGCTGCCAGTAATGCTAATAGTGGCCTTGGATTAAATTATAATTATTTTGACCCAAACATCACTCAATCGAATGCTCCGGTTGATTTTGCCAATCAATCTTTTGGCTTTCTTGAATTGACTGCGCCAGGACGATTTATGGATTTAGCGACCAGAGGGCTTAAACTTACTAACCATAATGCATATTATACGGAGCAAGGAACAAGCTTTTCATCACCGATTGTTGCGACCATTGCTGCAACGATGGCTGCTGTTAATTCTACAATTACCAATGCTCAGATAAGAACAATTCTTTTTCAAACAGCTGATAAGGTTAATTATAACCCCAATGGTCTGGCGTTTCTCGATTTGAACGGTGTCATATCTTATACGGAGGGATACACATATACCAATCCCGGTACCAATGATGTTGATGGCGACTTTATACAAGACGGGTTTAGTAATACTGATCTGGATTTTATTATGGGTTTTGGGAGAGTAAATATGTTAAGTGCGATAATGAATACTGCCGGTTTAAATACAGGAGGATTTGAGTTAAACAATACATTTGCGGTTAAACATATTACTGTAGAGAATGTAAATGATCAATTCTACCTCACCGGGCTCGGCCAAGGAGCCTATAATGAAAGTTTTGAATACGATGCTGTTTTAAATCAAAGTGGAGCACAAGTTCATTTTAAAGGGGCCGGGGTTATTTTTGAGCTTAATAATAATTCAACTTTTCGTCTTTCCAGCGGTACATCAATGTTCTTAGAAAATGAAGCGGAATTATTGATCCAGCAAGGCACGCAAGGTGAGGTCACAAAATATGTGGTTGAGAGTGGAGGTACACTGGAGTTGGACGGAGGAGGCACACAAACGTTTACACTGCCTGCGAACAGTTTATTAGAAGTTAATAATAATGGAACTTTAAAAATCGATAATGGTGAAATCATAGTGCAGGCCGGGGCAACGCTGCTTATCAAAACAGGGGCCATTATAGATATAGGTGCTAACGGAAAAATAACAGTTGAACAAGATGGATACATCTGCGCCGAGTCTTTATTTGATATAAATAATATGGGGATAATAGATTTATCCGCAGGTGGGATCCTTGTTGGTGTCAATCCAGCACTGAATTCTACTTTCAACTGCTTGCCAATCTGTGATATTTCTTTAGATGCAGGTTATGATGATTTTGGTGGAACAGGTCAAATATTAACCACCAATTGCATGTATTTAACAAGCGTAGCCGTAACCAACGTTCTTTGTTCGGGTCCTTTCAATAGCGGATCCATTACAATTATAGTAGACGGGGGAACACCGCCTTACACTTATCTATGGAACGATCCTAATTCCCAGACTACTGCAACAGCATCAAATTTAACTGCTGACAGTTATACAGTTATAGTAACAGATAATAATGGGGATAGCTTTACCGCCACATACTTGGTATTTCCACCAGTGCCATTGATCGTTACTACTTTACAAACAAACATAGTTAACTGTGATAATCAATTTCCAACAGGATCCGCTACAGCCATTCCATCAGGGGCGACTCCGCCTTTGATGTATCAATGGGATGACTCGAATAATCAAACAAATCAAACTGCAACAGGTCTGATTTTAGGAACTTATATAGTAAATGTTACAGATAATGCAGGTTGTTCCGGAACTGCTATGGTTCAAATTACTCAGGATCGTCCACCCATAATTATTACACCCAATATAACAAACGTATCTTGCAAAGGAGGAAATGATGGTGCTGTGACTTTTTTTAATATTACAGGGGGTGATCCTTATCTCGGCTCAGGACAGGCTTATATACCAAGCTACCTATGGGTTTTTCAAGGTCCATTTGTCAGTCCAGGGTTAATTCATTCGAACCTGCCTCCAGGAGACTATACATTTACCACAGCAGATAAAGGCGGTTGCAGCGCGTCAGTTGACTTCACAATCAAAGAGCCCGCCACTAATTTTATTGTAGCTTCGACAGCTCAGATAGATATTACCTGCAAAGGAGGAAGTGACGGCTTGGTAACAATTAACGTATCCGGCGGTGATTCCCCATATACTTTTTTATGGGATGATCCTTTAGCTCAAACAAATAACACGGCGACAGGTCTTTCTGCCGGAACCTACACGGTAATTGCAACCGACGCAAATGGTTGTCAGCTAACGCAATCTTTTATATTAAACGAGCCGGGGGCGCTTAATACTATCAATATAGTTCTAGCAGCCCAAATAAATGTAGATTGTAACGGTTTTAATAATGGCTCTGCAACAATAACGGTTACAGGAGGTACACCGCTATTCACGTATTTATGGGATGATCCTAATAATCAAACCGGTGTAACGGCCGTTGGGCTGACAATTGGTAATTATAGCGTAACAGTTACCGATAATGCAGGTGATTGCGCAGTGTTGGAAGTAACCATTATTCAAACAGATCCTATTATACTCTCAATTTCAAGCAGTGGCACAACATGTGAGGTCTTCTCCGATGGTACAGCCTCCGTATTGATTACATCTGGTGGCACAGCTCCATTTATCTATCAATGGGACGATCCCAATTCTCAAACCACCGCCACTGCGGTTGGATTAGATGCCGATATATACCAGGTTATTGTTACGGATGTGACCGGTTGTAATACGACTATCAGTACCACAGTTGCTGAAGGTCAGAATTCAAATCCGGGCTTTTTTACACTTTCCTTTCCGACATGTTTTGGGGATGGAGTGACATTACTTGCTAACCCTGTACCGACGGGTGGAGTAGCACCTTTTAACTATTTATGGAATGATCCTTTATCACAAACAACACAACTTGCCAATTTACCATCGAACGCATCCTATTTCCTTACCGTCACAGACGCATTGGGCTGCTCTAGTTCTCAAGTCACTGCTTTTTACTTTACTCCTTCGCAAATACAAATATTCCCTACTTTTTCTCCTCCTTCTAATTGTTCTGCTAACGACGGTACCGCTACAGTAGTCATTACATCAGGTGGCACAGCTCCATTTAGTTATCTATGGGACGATTCAAATACCCAAACCACTGCAACAGCGGTTGGGTTACCAGTTGGCACATATGCAGTTGTCGTCACTGATGCCAATGGATGCTCCTCTGAATCGGCAAGCGTAACGTTGGTTGTCGCATCGAATTTGGCTGTTTCAATTATTGAAAATAACAACCCCTGTTCTCAAATTTCTGCATTTACCAGTGTATCTGGGGGCATTGCTCCTTATACTTATTTATGGGATGACCCGAATAATCAAACTTCATCATCTGTGACAAGTCTATCATTAGGCGTTTATTCAGTTCTTGTTACGGATGTTAACGGATGCATTGCATCGGCAAGCATTAATATCACACAGACACCCCCCTTCCCAAATTCGATCTTCACTATTAGTCCAACCGTTGATGTTTGTACAAATGATCTCTTTACATTCACCAATAACTCCACCCCCACAACAGCGGTTACTTATGCATGGAATTTTGGCGATGGTTCACCAATTGATAATACTGAAAATCCTACACATCCTTATACCGACCCTGGCACTTTTCAAATTATTTTAACAGTCACGGATCTCTGCGGACAATTTCACAGTTCTGCACAAATTATCAATGTCGATCCATGCACTCCAGGATATAATCCTAACAATTGTTCCGCCGCTATAACAGATTATGATTTTATTGATTACGATGTAACAATTGACGAATTTTGGGTTTGCCCTACCCCACCTTGTACTGTTAAGATTGAAGGAACTCTAAGAATTCATCCCGGAGTATCCTTAACCATTTTAGGCAGAAGAGTTGAGTTTGGCATCAAGGGAAAGGTAATTATTGAACGGGGAGGCTTGTTGGTTTTAACGGTAGGCCCAACGCTTTGTTCTCCATCACCTTGTGTTCCACTTACTCAACCCGGAACGCTAACGGGTTTAACTGACTGCGGCACCATGTGGCAGGGAGTAGAAGTATATGGTAATTCATTTGTTTCTCAAACACCGACTTCACAGGGAAAAATTATTGTAGATGGTGGTATTATAGAAAAGGCACACATTGGGGTATTGCTTGGCAGAAGAAGCCCTCCATGTTTTCCTCCTCCTCCTCAATTTTGTCCAAGTCCACCCTGTCTTATCCAACCATCGCAGTGCCTGACTGTCCCGGTAATGGCACCTTCCGGAGGAGGAATTATAGAAACCTCTATTTCTTCCTCATTCGCTCTTTTGATTCCTCAATTTCTCCAAAATGCGGTGGCTGTCAAATTTACACCTTACACGTTTCAAAACAACATAAGCTTCATCGACGAATGTATATTTGATGGCGGCACATTGCTCGATCATGGTTATACCATTGGTGTGGATTACGATTACGGAAATGCGACGCCTACAGGTAATCCCCCATACCACGTGTATAACTGGCAGACGAATGAGGTAACATTCACAAACAACACATTTCAAAACGCCGTTGTTGGTATTGAATCCCATTCAGCTGCAAATATTGTCGGTTATATTTCTTCAGGAGTTGCAAACACGTTTATTGATCTTGACCATGGCGTTAGATCATATTCCATTTCTCATAGTCTTTATTCCGGGCAGAAAATAGGATTCAATTTTTTTGAAGATATATCAGGAACTGGTATTTCCAGTTATTCAGGGCGATACGACAAGATAAAAGAAAATGAATTTAAGAACCTTGGTTCAAACCAGGCCGATTATTTTTCGGGCATGTATTTTGAAAACGCTTCGGGATTTCAAGTATTGGACAATGAATTTAACTTTTTGTTTGTCGGCGCCCTGGTGAATAACTCCGGAACCCTGAACAGTATATTAACCGATAATGCATTTCCTGATCGAGGTAATTTATTTACGGATTGTCGGTTCGGTACCGTTGCCTGGCAAAACAACGCAGGGCTTGACCTCAGATGCAATACCTATGAGCCTGTTGATATAGTTGGTTCAAACGATTATTTCATTAATTGGCTCACCTTTGGCCAGTTGGGGCCTCAAGGCAATTTTTCACCTCTTGATAACCAGGCACCTGCGGGAAATAAATTCAATCCTTCCAGTCCTGCTATACACAGAGAAATACGGCATGTTTGCGGTAGTAACTGTCCAAATATAGCATATGAATACATTATGCATTCCACGCACCCTAACTGTGGGGACTGTGTTATACCTATCTCTTTTGATTTGTCTATTGATGTTATTGATAATCTTACTGACTATGTGCTGAACGAATCTTGTCACTTTCCTGTTACCTGCAGCCAGCAGTTTATAGACGATAAAAGCGCTGAAATTTCACTGCTGGAGGCAGAATTTATATCGGTTCAAAGTAACCTCGACGGCGGCGACACAGAAACTTTGCTGAATGCAATAAATAGTAATATGCCCAATGGCCAATTAAAAAACCTCCTTTTGAATAATTCACCTCTTTCGGATGCGGTATTGATTGCACTGATAACAAAAAATCCTCCTCTGCCTCCGGGCCACTTCCAACAGGTAATGCTGGCTAATTCGCCTGTTTCAGATGTGGTACTGGGTATACTCAATACGATCATCAACGGCCTGCCAAATGGCATAGCCAACCTTATCGAGGATGCACAAATAAACAATCCTGGTATACGAACACTCACTGCCGTTGACCGTGAGATCATTACTGCAAAAAAATCTAGAGGATTGGCGCTTACCTGTTTCATCTCGGACTTGTTAGAGGACGGCCTGGTGAATTCAGCGATAGCGCTCTTAGAAAATGAAAATACCCTTGAAGCTGACCGCATCTTGTTCGGCACCTATCTTGCGAATGACGATCTGGCTACAGCGGGTGCCAAGCTCAATTCAATGACTGCCAATACTCAGGACGAGCAGGACTGGATTGACCTGCAAGATATTGTCCTGCAACTGGCTATTGAAACCCTCACCGTATTTGAAATTGATGCGGCACAAGAACAGCTTATACGCAACTTGGCAGCACAGATTCCCGAATCACCAGTGACTACAGATGCAAAATCCATATTGCGGTTGGTATTCGGCGAAGATTTTCCAATTGTAGTCCCTCAGTTGCCTCAATCAAAAACTGGTCCGGGAGCTCCGAATGAGGAAAATTTCTTTGAAGTTGAAGCCGAAGCGGAGAATCATAATAATTCGGAAATTCATAGAGTGGTTCACATAGGTAAAAATTATCCTGATCCATTTGATGAGATTACTTATATACCCTACTTTATACCAGCAGAAAGCGAAAGGGCATCGTTAAAAATTTACAACATGAACGGTGGTTTGTTAAGAGAAATATCGCTGGATAGGGGGCATAATGTTCTCGAATTGAGAGCTTCTGATTTATGGTCCGAGGGGATTTACTTTTACACCGTTGAAGTCAATCATGAAGTAGTACTCCATGATAAAATGGTATTGATCCGATAACTCCCGATAATTATCGGGACGGATCGCTAATTTGCGGTGTAACGGTTTTTGGACTATGCCCCCGATATTCGTATATTAGAGGTATGATCAACTTAAACCTCTGGACTATGAAAATAGGATTTTGGGTATT
Source organism: Bacteroidota bacterium (assembly GCA_022572355.1). Taxonomy (GTDB): domain Bacteria; phylum Bacteroidota; class Bacteroidia; order NORP154; family NORP154; genus NORP154. The sequence goes on from JACZWC010000001.1 coordinate 130,328, forward strand.
TTTCATTTGTGTTTTCATGATCTCTTCTCCCTCATCCTCCCAAACTTGGGATAGTGTTCCAGGCAAACTTGGGCCTGTTGCGGGAGCAACGCGCGTGTCTGCGCTTTACACCTACAATAACAAATTGTATGCCGGTGGGTGGTTTCAAAAGGCGGGCAGTTTAAATACAAGCCATATTGCCAACTGGAATGGTTTGAATTGGGGAAATCTTGGAACGGGTGTTGATTGGAGAACTTTAATGTTTATTAAATATTCCAGTGAACTGTATATAGGAGGCATGTTTGGTGATGCAGGAGGCGTTTCCAATACAAAAGCTATAGCCCGCTGGGACGGAGTAAACTGGAATGATGTAGGAATGGGTGTGACTGGTACGGGCAATATTTACGCTATTGGAGTTTATCAAAATGAGCTCTATGCTGGGGGAACATTTAATGCAATCGGTGGAATGAACATAAATAGTATATCCAGGTGGAATGGAAGCAATTGGATGGATATGGGAGGGTCTACCGGATTTCCAAAGGCCATGGCCGTTTATAAAAATGAATTGTACGTTGGAGGTCAGTTCAGTACAATAAATGGGGTCACGCTCAATTCCATTGGGCGGTGGGATGGAATCCAATGGAGACAGGTAGGGCTGGGTCTGGATGGAGTGGTTAACACGATGCTCGCAGATCCACAAAATGATGTACTCTATGTTGGCGGTGGATTCTATAATGCGTTTAATGCTGATTCAACTCAGGTAAAAACCACAGTCGTCGGAAAATGGGATGGAAATGAATGGTCGTCATTAGGTGATGATACTATTACCGGAGCATATTCTATGGCTTTATATCATGGCGAGCTATATGTGGGAGGTACAAACTTACCGGTTACTTTAAAGGGTATAGCGCGCTGGGACGGGAGACAGTGGAACCCTCTTGGTACCGGGGTCAATGGCGTTGTACTTTCATTGGCAGTTTGGAATAACTCATTGTATGTTGGCGGTCAATTCACCGTGGCTGGAAATGACAGTGCCTTTTATATTGCAAAATGGACTACCCCCGATGTTCCTACATGTCTGAAATACTCAACTGCCATATCAACAAGTGCTGATACGGTGGATCTATTAAGTGGAGCTAGTATACAATTTTCTGATTCAACTGATATGGCCACTGACAGTTTGTCTTGGGATTTTGGAGATAACTCAATTGATACCGTTAAAAATCCAGTGCATATCTATGATAGTGTGGGCACCTACACAGTTACTTTAGTGACCCATTGTGCGTGTTTTTCGAATACTGCAACTCAAGTCATCACGGTATTGGATAGTTTAGTGGGAATAAACCCGTTACCTATTCCAAATTCAATACTAAAAGTTTACCCCAATCCAACGGAAGGCGGATTTATCGTGGAAATTGATCGTAGTATCTACAAAAGGTCTCAGCAAAAAACGGTATTGAAAATATATGATATAAAAGGCCTTTTGGTTGAAGAGCTGGCGGTTGATAAAAACAGGCTAAGGCTAAGAATAGAAGCGTCCGATTGGACAAGGGGGGTATATTTTTGCAGCCTGGAAGTCGGCGGAAAAGAATTGCAAAGAAAAAAAATTGTGATCCAGTAGATTGAATCATAAACAGCAGGGGGCAGGCTGCAGGCTCGGAGCACAACTTCCCAATTATTAGTTGGAATTTACTTTTACACCGTTGAAGTCAATCACCAAGTGATACTGCATGATAAAATGGTACTAATACGGTGATTTACTGTATAACGGGTTTTGTACTATTACCCCGATATTCGTAAATTAGGGGGTATAATCAACTATAGCCTTCAGTTTATGAGAAGGATGCTTTGTGTATTTTGTTTCTGTTTCACTGTGTTTCTTTATCCTGTTTTTTCTCAGACATGGAGTGAAGTTTCAGTTGCCCAAATTGCATATTGCCCCGGATGCAAGGTAACATCTATGTATGTGTATAATTCACAATTATATATTGGAGGCTCATTATATCAGATTGATGGATTAACTGTAAACCACATCGCATCCTGGAATGGGATAAATTGGAGCAGTCTTGGTTCAGGTATCACTTCCGGGTCTTATCTTAAGACAATTATAAAATATAACAATGACCTTTATATAGGAGGAGGGTTTTATGAAGTTGGTGGCACGACAAACACAAGCAGTATAGCTCGTTGGAATGGAACGAACTGGAGTGATATTGGAATGGGTGTGACTGGGATAGGAGACATCAGGGCAATTGCACCTTATAAAAATGAGTTATACGCAGGGGGAACATTTAATGGGATTGGCGGCATGAATATAAATAGTATATCCCGATGGAATGGAAATAACTGGATGGATATGGGAGGGTCTACCGGATTTCCAAAGGCCATGGCCGTTTATAAAAATGAATTGTATGTTGGAGGTCAGTTTAGTACAATAAATGGGGTCACACTTTATTCTATAGGCCGCTGGGATGGAGCGCAATGGAGACAGGCTGGGCGGGGCCTGGATGGTGTTGTTAACACGATGCTCGCAGACCCACAAAATGACGTACTCTATGTTGGCGGTGGATTCTATAATGCATTTAATGCTGATTCAACCCAGGTAAAAACCACGCTCATCGGAAAATGGGATGGAAATGAATGGTCGTCATTAAGTGATGATACTATTACCGGGGCATATGCTATGGCTTTATATCATGGCGAGCTATATGTGGGAGGTACAAACTTACCCGATACTTTAAAGGGTATAGCACGTTGGGACGGGAGACAATGGAACCCTGTTGGTAACGGGACCAATAGCATTGTACTTGCATTGGCAGTTTGGAATAACTCATTGTATGTTGGCGGTCAATTCACCGTGGCAGGAAATGACAGTGCCTTTTATATTGCCAAATGGACCACACCTGATGTTCCCACCTGCCTGAGATATACAACTGCAATTTCAACAAATGTCGATACAGTGTATCTCTCCAGCGGTGCCACCGTGCAGTTTTCTGATTCAACTGATATGGCTACAGACAGCTTGTCCTGGGATTTTGGAGATAATTCTGAAGATACGACTAAGAACCCTATACATACTTATGATAGCGTGGGCACCTACACGGTTACGTTAGTGACACATTGCGCGTGTTTTACGAATTCTGCCACAAAAGTGATTGTAGTTGAACAAGGTGTTGGAACTGAAGATTATGAATCGAATAAGAATGGATTTAGGATATATCCTAATCCTACCGACAACAATTTTATTATCGAAATCCAGGGAATCAATAGCTACAAGGAAATTAAGATCTTTGGGATAAAAGGTGAACTAGTCGCTCATTTTTATCTCGATTCTTCAAAAACCAGGCAATCCGTAGATACTAAGAATTGGGAGTCGGGAGTATACTTGTGCACACTGTCTGTTGACGGTAAAGTACTTCAAAGTAAAAAGGTTGTTGTCAAGTAAGGCTTAACTTGCTTCACCAACCTGCCTGCCTTTAGGCGTAGTGAAGAATCTAGTTTCTTTGTAACTAAAGATTCTTCGGTTCTCTCAGAATAACAAACCAAGTAGCATTCACTTACTCCAATCTCAATTAACAGCCTGCCGTTCACAACATTCATCTATTTTCAGGATTGTTTGGTTGTTTTTTCAATTATATTGTACGCCTATTAAAGAGACTAAATGGACATCGATCCGGAAATAAGCGAAAGACTCAAAAAGCTCGAGGCCAAGTACGAAACAATGGGACAGGATATGGTATCCTATCTCGATGGCCTGCTCTATTCCGATAGTACAAATTATTGGAATTATACCCACGTCGATACCCTGCTGAGCCTTCAAAAACCAAATACTGATTTTCCGGATGAATTGGTTTTTATTATTTACCACCAGATAACGGAGTTGTATTTCAAGCTGATATTGCACGAGCAAAATCAAATCGCCCACAATGGGAGAGATGTATTGAAAAGTGGTGAGGACAAGGGCTGGAGAAAATCCCTCGATAAAGGCTATTTCACGGAACGCCTGAACAGGATAAACCGTTATTTTGATACCCTTACTCATTCTTTTGACATAATGGTCGACGGGATGGAGAAGGACCAATTTCTGAGATTTCGCATGGCTTTGCTGCCGGCAAGTGGATTTCAGTCAGTACAATACCGAAAGATTGAAATATGCGCCACCGACTTCATACGCATGGTCGACAAATCAAAAAGGGAAAAATTTGAGAATGAAGAAAACCCCTCAATTGCCGCTATGTATGAGAAGATCTACTGGAAGTTAGGAGCGATGGAACTCGCTTCTGGAAAAAAAACACTGACCTTGCGGCAATTTGAAAAAAAATATTCTGATGATCTGGTGAAACTGGGAGAAGAGTACACGGAAAAAAATATGTGGAAGAAGTACAAGGGCCTTAGTGAAAGTGATCAATCAGATGAAAAGTTGTTGGAGCAACTTAAGTTGTTTGATGTGAATGTAAATGTAAATTGGCCCCTGATTCACTATAAGTCCGCGGTGCGATATCTTCAAATGGAATCGAAAGACATTAAAGCTACCGGTGGTACAAACTGGCAGAAATACCTGCCTCCCAAATTTCAAAAGAGAATATTCTTTCCTGAATTGTGGTCTGAAAAAGAGATAGACGAGTGGGGGAAAGCCTGGGTTGATAAGATTACGAACTCATAATAGTGTGTATTGAGCTTTAGGTATCAGAACATAAGAGTATACGCGGGGTTGTTCATTTCAATTTTTGCATTTATTCTCATGGGTTATATGAGTGAGCAGCAGTCGCAGGCTGGCGGCGAAATGGCCCTTGAGGATTCGACGCAGGTTGAGATAGATACCATTCCCCTGAATTACTATGTGGAAAATGGAATTGTAAGGGATAGCCTGATAATCTATGACGGCACGGTTAAACTGAACCAAAGCCTTTCAGAGATCCTTCTTAAGTTCAAAGTATCATACGCTGAAATAGACCGCATAGCCAAGAAATCAAAGGATGTTTTTGATGTTAGGAAGTTCGTAACAGGTAAGAACTACCTTGTTTTCTATACAGACGATTCTTTGCAAAAGGTAGAGTGTTTCATCTATGAGATCGACGCTGCTAACTATGTGGTGTATGATTTGAGCGATTCATTGAACATTTACAGGGAGCGCAAGGAGGTAGAGGTACGGATAAGGGTTGCTGCGGGCGTCATCAATTCTTCGCTGTGGCAAACCATAGTTGACAACGAAATCGATTACAACCTGCCGTTGGAGTTATCAGAGATATATGCCTGGGCCATCGACTTTTACAGGATTCAAAAGGGCGATAATTTCAAAGTTATATATGAAGAGAAATATGTGGATGACAAAAAAATTGGCATGGGAAAGGTGATCTGTGCATACTTCAATCACTTTGGGGATGATTATTATGCCATATATTTTGAACAAGGCGACGCAGCCGACTATTTTGACGAAAATGCCAAGAGCCTGCGACGGGCATTTTTAAAGGCGCCTTTAAAATATTCGAGAATCTCTTCAAAGTTCTCAAGAAGGAGGTATCATCCCGTACAGAAGCGCTACAAGCCACATTTGGGAACTGATTATGCCGCACCCAAAGGCACGCCCATTATGACAACCGGAGACGGGGTAATAACGATATCGGGATACTCGAGAGGCAATGGAAATTTTGTGAAGGTGAGACACAACAGTGTTTATTCTACACAATATCTGCACATGAACAAGATCAAATCGGGTATTAGAAAGGGAACCCGGGTTCGTCAGGGCGATGTGATCGGTTATGTAGGAAGTACAGGCCTGGCTACGGGCCCTCATGTATGTTATAGATTTTGGAAAAATGGAACACAAGTTGATGCCCTAAGAGTTAGCGTGCCGCCTTCTCTTCCGGTCGACAAAAGCTATCTGGAAGCATACGAAGCAGTTAAGGCGGAAATGATCAGCAAACTCGATAGCATTGCCGACCCAAGTTAAGTTAACGTGAGTTCGGGATTGGGCTTTTTGAAAATTTAATAGAATAGACTTATATCATATTATCTAAAAAATAATATTATCAACCCAGATCTTCGTGCGCCTTTGAGCCTTCGAGCCTTAGTGGCATTATAAAAAGCCGCCACAAAGACACCAAGGCACCAGGTTTCACTAAGATTTATTTAAACTGAATTCACGTTAAGTTAGCTGAGATGAACATCGAAACGTTCAATCCCTTTACACAAGTCTTAGAAAAGAGTTTTACTGAGGAATCTACTGAGGAGGTCATTAATAAAATTGACAGGGCACATCAATTCTTTTTAGAATATCGCGAAACTCCAATTGTTTCCAGGTGCAATATCTTAACAGCGGTTTCTCAGCTATTGTTGAAGCGAAAAGATGAATTGGCGCGCCTGATCACTACTGAAATGGGCAAGCCAATCTCGGAAGCGCTGGCTGAAATTGAGAAATGCGCACTGGTGTGCGACTATTATGCAGAACATGCGGCGAGATTCCTTGAGATTGAAACCATAAAATCGGATGCGTCGAAAAGCTATGTGTCTTATGAGCCACTGGGAATCATTTTAGCGATCATGCCATGGAACTTTCCCTTCTGGCAGGTGTTTCGCTTTGCGGCGCCGGCACTTGCTGCCGGCAATGTGTGTTTGTTGAAGCACGCACCCAATGTGCCTCAATGTGCACTTGCCATTGAAAGCATATTCTCCGAAGCAGGTTTACCATCTGGTGGGCTTACAACCCTATTGGTAGATGTAGATCAGGTAAAAGCCATTATTGAGCATGAAAGTGTGATGGCCGTAACACTGACCGGTAGTGAGCAGGCCGGAGCAGATGTGGCCTCCATTGCCGGTAAAAACATTAAAAAATTGGTACTAGAGCTGGGTGGTAGTGATCCGTTCATTGTCTTGAAGGATGCTGATCTGGAAGCAGCGGCAGAGGCATCAGTGTTCTCGAGAATGCTAAACGCAGGACAGAGTTGTATTGCAGCAAAGAGATTTATTGTTGCTGAGGATATTTTCAAGCCATTCGTTGAATTCGTTGTTGAGAGAATGAAAGCGTTGAAAGTGGGAGATCCGATGAAACCTGAAACCCAGGTTGGCCCTTTGGCGAGGTTGGATTTATTGGAAAAGCTGGAAGAACAAGTGGCGCGATCGGTGGAATTGGGGGCAACAGTATTGTTGGGAGGAAGTAGGAGTGAGGGTAGGGGATTTTTTTACGACCCTACTGTGCTGACCGATATCAATCAGGAGATGCCCGTTTTTAGAGAGGAAGTATTTGGGCCTGTTGCTTCTATAATCAGCGCAAAAGATGAAAATGAGGCGATCGCCTTGGGCAATGATACTCGGTACGGGCTCGGCGCATCCTTGTGGACAGGTGATCTTGCCAGAGCAGAACAACTAGCAACCCAAATTCAGGCAGGTGGCGTGTTCATCAATGGAATTGTAAAGTCTGATCCTCGGCTACCTTTTGGCGGAATCAAGAGATCTGGTTACGGACGAGAGTTATCCCAAATGGGTATCCGGGAGTTTGTGAATGCGAAGACCGTTTGGGTGAGGTAGGAAATTAATACGTCCCCCAAGGATATATCACGGCAGATATTCCAATGAACACTCCACCGACACCCAAAAAGACTTTGTCCATTCTGTTGAACCGTTTCTCCTTGGGGGCTTTTTCCTCTTTCGGAGTTTTTTCCTTCTTGGCTTTGGCTTCCTTAGGAGCTTTTTCCTTTTTCACCTTCTCTTTCTTCACTTTAGCTTCTTTAGGAGCCTTCGCCTCTTTTATTTTTTCCTCCTTAGGAGCTTTTTCCTTCTTCACCTTTTCTTGCCCTGAGCCTGCCGAAGGGTCTTCTTTGGGGGCTTTCTCCTTCTTGGCCTTTTCCTCTTTTGGAGCTTTTTCCTTTCCGCCCGAGGCGGATCCGCCTTTGTTGGACTTCTCCTTTTCAGGTTTCTCTTCTACCTTCGCAGGTGCTTCTACCTTCGCATCAGCTTCGGATGACTCGTCGGATGACTCGTCGGATGACTCGTCGGATGACTTGTCGGATGACTTGTCGGTGGACTCGTCCTGCGCTGGCTCTTCTGCAGCAGGAGCTGTTTCAGCCGGTGTTTCTTCCACTGGTTTTTCTACCGCCGCTGGCTCCTCAGGAGCTTCAGGTTCAGGTGTTTCTCCACCAGTAGGCGGAGCAACAGGAGTCGCTGGCGGCACTTCCACACCCCCTTCAGGAGTTGGCTCCTCAGTTGTAATGGGAACATCTGCCTCCGGTACAATTTCAGGAGCTGCTGGCTCCGCATTCGAGCTATCCTGTGCCAATGAAATTCCGTTTAAAAATCCTAACAGGCAAAGAAGAGTAAGTAACTTTTTCATGAACTGTATTTTGAATGTGGTATTCCCAAAAGGGAAGGTAAATCTAATAAATTTTTAAATGACGTTATTCAGAATAAAAGTTCTCAGAAATAACCTCTTTGATATATTTTCTGTTGCCATCGTAGAAGATCAATGTAAACGCATCGACTACATCGCGTTGGATGATTACTTTCTTTAGTTCCTCCGCTTGCTTAAGTGTTTTGAAATTTCCTATTGTAAATCGTGTGATGCCATCCTCCAATACTTCTTGTTCAACCTCACCCAGGTCTAGGAGGCTGGAGTATTCAAATTTGTCGGCATCGAGGAACGCCGCAATTTGAACCTTAAACACCAGGTTGCTCGCGGTTTTATCGCCAAATCGCTTGATGATTTCCTTGTACAGGCTAGGGTTACCGCGATATAGGGAATCCATGGGGGGAATGTCTGCCGGCAAATTGACATAACCGTCAGAATTATCAACTGTTTTTCCGATTTTATAGGAGCCATCTTCATTTGTCAGTAAATCATTGAGGGTCAGACTACTCTGTGGCTCTCCTCTTACAGAGATTTTTCCAATAATAACTGGTTCCAGACCCTTCACCATATTTGGGTCCTTCACATCAAAGGATATGATATAGTGCTCGTTTATAGGCAAATTGATAAATCTAAAGTATCCTCTTTGATCTGAGATCACCGTACGATTGATCGTCTCTGTCTCGTTAGTAACCGTTACAGTGATAGCACCGGCAGGGTTGACAGGATTTTCGCTGTATAACAAGTTACCGTCGATAACCAACTTCGGTTCAAATTCTGGCGAATAGAGATGGATATCCTCCTTGCGTTCTTCAAACTTCTGTATATCTCTGGCATTTATGTGAAGGATCTTTTCTAAAAATCCCACTACACTGAATTTCAGTTTGTATTTCTTGCCAGCATTTAAACTCACCAGGTATTTTCCTGAACTTGAGTTTGATTTGTATTTGCTTGTAACCTTATCCCGATCTGAGCTAACAATGATTTCAGCATCTGTAAATTCATCATCCAATGTAACCCTGCCTTTCACCATGATCAGCTTGTGAATTTTTTTAACAGAACCCATTTCAACTTTATAAATATCCTGACCGCCATAGCCACCTATTCTGCCTGATGAATAGTAGGCATGTTCACCACTTCCAGTCACCACAAAATAAATATCATCAGCAGTCGTGTTTATCGGGTAGCGGATATTTTCTGGACTTGTCCACTTTCCTTTATCGGTATATTCTGAGATGTAAATATCGTAACCGCCCATTCCCCTGTGTCCTTTTGAACTGAAAAACAGATATTTCCCATCCGGATGGATGAAGGGTGCATCCTCATCTTCAGATGTATTGATAATAGCCCCAAGGTTTTCGGCTTCACCCCATATACCATCTTCACGCTTAACAGATTTGTAAATGTCTTTTCCTCCAAAACCGCCAGGCTTCTCGCTTGTAAAATAGAGTACATTTTCATCAGCAGATAACGAGGCCGATCCCTCCCAGTAATCAGAATTGATATTGATGTTCAATTTTACGGGGTAGGTCCATGAAAGGCCATCGAGTTCACTCATATAAATGTCTCCTGATCCTACGTCCGAGTCTTTGTAAATAAAGAGTTTCTGCCCGTCAGCTGACAGAGCAATACTTGCGTCGTGGCCCGAAGTATTGATACCTTCCTGTATCGTTGTGCTGAACACCGTGGCATAAAACAGCTTGTTTTTCTCAGGTGCGAGCCAGGTTTCCTGCATTTTATAGGAATGGTAGATATCCTCGTAGTACTGTCCTTTCGGATCCGGCCTGCCATATTCATCGCGCAAGCCTCCTTTGCTCTTTGTCCCTTTGTAGGTATAGATAAGAACAGATTCATCTGCAGAGATTACCGGGACGTATTCAGAGCCCTCTGTATTTATTGGTGGCCCGAGATTTATTATTTGGACATCCACGGGGTTGGATATCATGATCTTACCCTGCCTGCAACAGGTGATGTAGTAGTTCAGGCTTTTCCTTTTATCAGAAGAAGTTTTTTTACTGAGATCGGCTCGCTTAAAGTAATCAATGGCTTTATCGAACATATAACTTCGATGATAGGCGCGGCCCAGATAGTAGAGCAGGTCAGTTGTTTTCGGTTCAATTTTCAGGATATCTTCAAAGTACTTAATAGATTGATTTTTGGAATTCGATCTGTTCAGATAGCAAATGCCAATCTTAAATCGGTAATCCAAATTATCCGGGCTCGATTTTTCCAAGGTCAGATACAAAGGCAATGCGGCAGCATACTTTTGGCTTTTGAAATGAAGTTCTGCCTCCTTTAGTATTTTTTTATTGTCGTTTCCAGCGGGGTTGTAAAATTTTGAGGAGAGTGCGTAGGAAATGAGGGCAAGAGAAATTAAAAATAGAAGCCTTAGCTTGAATTTCATAGGGTATATTTAATTTGTCTCAAAAAACCCATTGGCAACAGCTTCTGATAGCAGGCGTCTTTGACCTTTATAAAAAATAAGGATGAATGCATCCGTACATCCCCGGCCAATGGCATTAAGCTTCAGATCTTCTGCCTCGTTCAGTGTAAACAGCTCACCAATCGTAAATCGCGTTATACCATCCTCAAGTACTTGTGTGCTCACCTTATGAACGGCTGAGATGTATGCATAATCAAAATTTTCTGCTTCCTGGTAAGCACCAATCTGTACCTTGAAAATTAAATTATCAACTTTGATGTTTCCGTACTTCTCGAGAATTTCCTGGTATATATCAGGGTCCTTAAAATCCACAAACTCGAGTTTAGCTGGATCAGAGGGTAAGTTGGTAAACAAGAATTTGTCATCTTTGAAAACGAGCCTGAATTCACCCTTAACATCAGTTACAGCCTCATTGATTTTCAAATTTGCTTTTGGATTTTTGCCAATACTCGCATGTCCAACTATCACAGGACTGATATAGGCCTTTAGCTCCGGATCTTTTTCATCCAGCGTAATGAAATACTGGTCCGTTGGTTGCAAATCCGTGAATCTAAAATATCCCCTGCTGTCCGTTGAAGTTGTTTTAATGGTGACGTTGCCGACTTTGTCCTTCACGAACATGGTAATATAGGCTGCGGGGCGGAGTGGCTTTTCGCTGTAAAACAGGTTACCTTCTATCGTCACAAGAGGTTGATAATTTTCGGAATATAGCTTGACATCTATAACCTTTTCTGTGAAATAATCTATAGACGAAGCATTGACAATTTCCGTTTGAGGATAATAGCCTTCCACCTCATATTTTATACTATAGTCGTTTCCCGTTGGTAGGTTGATTAGGTATTTTCCAGTTGCAGAATTGGATTTATAGATTCCCTGCGGTTCACCATTTGCAGTATAGGTAACTGTGATCTTGGCTTCAGTTGGCCTGTCGTTTGCTGTTACCCTGCCCTTTAGCAGTACCAGAGCGTGCCTTATCGCCGTTTTTCCCTGGTGAACGATGAAAATATCATGTTGTCCAAAGCTTCCATTTCTCGCCGAGGAGTAATATCCCCTCTTACCATTTGCGGCTACAACGTAGAAGACGTCATCTTCCGGTGTGTTGATGGGATATCCGATGTTGACCGCTTTGGTCCAATTTGTGGCCGTGGTACGAGTGGTGCTAAAAATGTCATAACCCCCTAAGCTATTGTGCCCCATTGAACTAAAATACAAGGTTTTGTTATCTGGATGAATGAAGGGAGCATCATCATCGTATTCGGTATTGATATTGGGACCGAGATTAATAGGTTCATCCCATATTCCATCTTCTCTCATCTCAGATTTATAAATGTCACGGCCTCCCAGTCCGCCGGGCCGCTCGCTTGTAAAGTAAAGCGTTCTTTCGTCTGGAGATAGGCTGGCACTACCTTCCCAATGTTCTGTGTTGATATTTATGTTCATCTTTAGTGGGCGAGACCATACATTGCCCTCCAATTCACTCATAAATATATCACCAGACCCTTCATCTGTATCCTTATAAATAAATAACTTCTGTCCATCTCCTGATAGAGCGATACAAGCATCGTGGGCTGAGGAATTAATATTACTTCCTATATCCTCCGGAGATAACCACAATTTTCCAATCTTATAAGAGACCAATATGTCCTCGTAGTAATAACCCTTTGGGTCGGGTTGGCCATATTGATTCTGCAGTCCTCCAATACAGTTTTTACCTGCATAAGTGAAAATGAGCATAGATTCGTCAGAAGAAATTACCGGGACATATTCAGAACCTGAAGAATTGATCACGGGGCCAATGTTTTCGATTTCTACATCGACCGGGCTCTTGATAAGCTCAATACCATTGCGACAAAACCGGATTAATTCTGTTATGTTCTTCTCTTTGTCCTTGCTTCCCTTTTTCTCTTTAGCGATTTTTAACTGAACCAATGCTTTATCAAATTGGCTGGTTAGGTGGTAAGCCCGGCCCAATTCATAGTTTATATGTTTGCTTTTGGGATCGGACACTAAAATTTCTTCGAAGAATTTTACTGCTTTTTTCTTTTCTCCTGATTTGTAAGTGTAGCATATGGCGAGAGCTAATTTGTAAGCAATTCTGTTGGGATAGTTTTCAAACAACTTTTCAAACAATGGAAGCGCTGCGAGAAAATTCTTTTTATCCATGTAAATGTCGGCTTCCTTAGCAAGGTCCACTTCATCCACCACTATTACTTTGTTTTGGTTGCTATCCTGGGAACGAACACTAAAAGGCGTGCATAGTATGATAAAGACGGCAACCGCACATGAATAAATAGTTGATCTCATCAGATAATATTGTGAATGTCCAGTAACAAATATAACGAAAACGAAGCTTTGGGTTTTTCTATTTACAATACAAAAAAGTTATTGGCAATAAGATCGGCAACCAGAATCCGTTTGCCATTATAGAGAGCCGTTATAAATGCGTCATCAACACCTCTCTTCAGTACTTTTTGCCTGAATTTTTCTGCTCCCCTCAATGAAGCGAATGATCCAATCGTAAATCGGGTAATATTATCCCCTAACTTTTTATAATCAACTCTTCCCAGATCCCTTACGTCGCTGCTCGTATAGTTGTCTGCGTTCCTGTAAGCTCCTACCTGGACTTTAAATGATAATCCCGGTGCTTGGTTCTCTCCGTACAGATCCATTACTTTCTTATAAGCGGCAATTGCTTCTGGGGAAATATATTTTCTCTTTTTGCGCGAAGCATACCCCTTTCTCGTACCATCCAATTCGTTGAGATACCTTCTTTCCCCGCCTACTTCTGCCGTGATAAAAGCATCCTTCGTTCCCTGGTTTACAACCATATTTTTGAATTTCCGTGCCTCTCTCAGAGTACGGAACTCACCAATCGTAAATCGGGTTATTTCGTTTACGTTCAATGCTTGCAGTTCTCCCAGGCTGGCCAATTTTTTGTTATTGTATTTTTCAGGATACCTGTACGCTGCAACTTGCACCTTGTAAATAATATTGGCTGTTGTTCCTGCAATTATCCTTGCCTTTCGCAATGCGACCAATCTCCCTTTGCTCAATCTGGAAAACTTACCCGTAGCGGAAAATTCCACGCGTCGATTGAGCTGCCTGCCTGCAGCATTATCAGAACCATCTGCATTGGTATTCGAAGCCGTAGCGTCAGATTCACCATACGCATAGAGCGCAACGCGATCTTGTCGAACCCCTTTATCCACTAAATACTGAGCAGCACTTTGCGCTCTACTGGTAGATAGAGCCATGTTGTATTCTTCCGTTCCAATTGCATCTGCATGGCCCCCAAGCTCAAGTTGGGCGTTGTCATTTTGCCTCATAAAGTCACTTACCTTATCCAATTCTTGTTTGCTCTTTAACCTTAGGCTCGTTTTATCGAAATCAAATAAGATATTCTTGAAATTGGCGGTTGCCGCCGCTGGAGGCTCAGGCTCAGGCTCAGGTTCAGACTCTGGTTCAGGCTCTGGTTCTACCATAGCGATTTCCTCTGGTTGTTCATCCCCGGGCAGCCGTAATTTTAGCACATTTGAGCTCTCCAGGTATGCGGCCTCTTCCGCAGTAGCTGAAATTACCGTTGTTACTATTGTTCGCTGCTGCCCGTTTTCATCGGTAATCATTATGATAATCTCATCTTCCAACTCAGAATTTTTAGAGTCTAGCATGAAAGAATATTTCTTTTTTACAACTACCTGGGTGAAATTGAATATGCCTGAGTTATTCTTCGTCGACACCATTATTATCCTGCCATTTTCATCCAGTAAATAAAGTTTTACGGTTGCTGGTTCTATAGTATCTGCAGGTGTTATGGAATCCGCACTTTCAGAATGCAGTTCTCTTTCCACTGCAAGTTCTTCCTTGGCCAAACGAATCTCTTCGAGTTTCTCGTTGAGTGCATTTTGGATGTTGTTGGTCGAATCGATAAAGGGATTTCTCTTGGCATTCAGTTCAAAATCTTGTTCAATTTCCAGGTATACTTCCAGCTTAGTGAGATCTATGTTCTCGCTGTGCATGTTTTCTCCCTCTACTACAAAGTCTATCTTATAGTCATACCCCGGAGGTAAAGCGATAAGATAATTTCCACTGTTTGAATTTCCTTTGTATATGCCATAGGATTCATCGGTAGTTACATTTGTAACCCTAACTTTTGCCTCGACAAACTTGCCATTGCTCTGTATAAGGCCTTTTATAAGGGCCAATACAGGTTTTTTGCCGTATACTCCAGGTTTTACAACATAGATATCTTGTCCGCCTAATCCTCCTTTTCGAGCCGATGAAAAGTAAGCTCTTTCCCCATTCGCGGATACAACATAGAATATATCATCATTGGGTGTGTTGATGGGCATACCCAAATTTATCGCTTTTTCCCATTTCCCATCTTTGAGTGTCGAGAAAAATATGTCGTAGCCTCCCATGCTGTTGTGCCCCTGTGAACTGAAGTAGAGCAAACCCCCGTTGGCATGGATAAATGGCGCATCTTCGTCAAATTCAGTATTGAACTTGGGGCCCATATTCCTGATCTGCCCCCAGCTGCCGTCCTCCTGAAGTTTGGCCTTGTATATGTCCTTTCCTCCCATTCCCCCGGGCCTGTCACTCACGAAGTATAGTGTTTTACCATTTATAGAAATACTGACATGGCCCTCATAATGCTGCGTATTTACATCGCCATACAATTTTACGGCAGAAGGCCAGAGATCACCATCTTTGAAACTTTCGTAAATATCACCCCCATTCTCATCTTTGTAAATGAAGAGTTGTTCACCATCGGGAGATAGTGCGATCGATGCATCGTGATAATTGCCGTTAATTCTATATCCAATATCTTCAGGATCCAGCCACTTGTTACCCAAGCGGTATGATCGGTATATATCTTCATAATATTCACCATCGGCATCGGGCTCACCATACATGTTTTGGCGACCACCCCTGGATCGTTTCCCCTTGTACGTATACATCAATACCGACTCGTCAAATGACACCAGAGGTACATATTCATCGTCTTCGGTATTCACCGGAGCACCCAAGTTTTCAATAAGGAGTCTCTCTTCCTGAGTTGCCGCCATTAGTTCTTTAGCATTTTTACAATGCTTTAGGAATCTGGGAATCTTCCTTCTATTGAGGCCTGATGTTTTGCTGCTTTCCATGGCCAGTTTGAAATAACCAATTGCCTCATCAAACTTATAATTGAAAAAATAAGCTTTACCGAGATAGAATAGGAGATTAAGTAGTTTAGGATTCCGCGTGTAAGCATCTTCCAGGAGTTTTATCGCCTTGTCTTGCTCATCCGTTTTACCCAGGTAACATATGCCAGCGTAATATCGGTAAGCGTTTGTTCCTGGGTACCTGTCGTGAAGCTTTACAAAGAGAGGAAGTGCTCTTTTAATATCACCATAACCAAAATACCATTCGGCAGCTTCCAACAATTCTTCCTCGCCACCACCCAGGACATATTGGGTGTCAAAATTTTTTGGCTTCTGGGCAAGTGCAGTCAGAGCCAGTAGAAATATTATGAGGAAGACGGTTACGATCCTTCTCAGGGTCATTGGGGTCAAAGTTGCTTCCAGCGAAAATCATGAAAATACGAATGTCTAAAGAGGAGAGCTATCTGTACTTATGAACAGGGCAGAGTTAATAATCACCTGAGATAATTGTTGAGAAAAGAGCTCTCAAAAGTGCTATATTTGTCTATAACAAAAAAAGGCTATGAAATCAACTTGTATAATTCTTGCAGCAGTTATCGGGTCATTTCTACTCAGTTGTTCCAACAAAGAATCTGAAAACAACACGGAAGCGAATGCCGAATCTGTTGAAGAACCTTTTCTTTTGGCCAAAAATTTTAGGTCTGAAGCGACTATAATTGTAGATTCAGAGGATGAGGAATGGATAGGCAAGTTTGATAATATGACTCTGGTGAACGATATATTTGAAAAGATATACGATAGTACGCTAACACCTTATGATCTGCTGAATAACAAAATTGCCATAGAAGAAATTAAACTAATTGAGTATTCGTTGGATACCACTTTTATTGAGGATTTTGAAACTGGTGACCTGCAGGAGACTGTTGTGGAAGAATCTCTTGAACGTGATGAAATAACGAAGATATTTTTACGTGAAGATTGGTATTATGATAAGGAGAACTTTAATATCAGGAAGGAAGTTGTGAGTATAACGCTAACGACGAAAAAATTTGATCTCGAAGGGAATTTTCTGGGATATCGGGCATTGTTCGTGGTTTACATGAACGGAAAGAAACCTGAAGTCTCTGGTAACCTTGTGAACTAATGTTTCGTATTATCGACTAGGAAATAACAATTTCTTATTTTAATTTTGTTTTTGGCTAGGCACTCAATATAATATTCTTTAGAATGATAAGAGCGCTGTTTCTGGTTTCCTTTCTAATTCTTCTTTCACATTCTTCGTGGTCGCAGATAAGATTACTGAGCAATGGTATTGCTGAGGACTTGACATACTATGACAATGGCAATATTATGGAGAAAGGGTACTTTAAAAATGGTAATAAAGCGGGGAAATGGGTAGAGTATTATGAAAACAAACAAAGAAAATCTGTAAAGTATTATAACGAAGATGGAGAACCTATAGGAAAATGGACTACATGGTATGAAAATGGTCAAAAATGGAACTCTGTAACTTACGAAAATGGTAAAGTTGATGGTGCATGGACTTACTGGTATAAAAATGGTAGTAAATGGCATCAATTATCATATGATAATGGTCAGTTACAAGGGAATTGGGCATACTGGCGTAAAAGTGGCGAGAAAGCCGGAAAAGGAATATATAAACCTGATACCACGAAAAGCTAAAGAATTATAATTTAACATATTGAGCCTGCAAGGACACCACCGGTACTTGCGGGTTTTTTATTGAACTTGGGTTGCGATCACGCATTTTTATTATCTTTCTATTTATAATCAAGTAAAGTATTAGCTTGCCTTTGAACATAATCATTTGGAGACCCCTGGCTAAAATGAATGATGTTAAGAAGTAACCGATCTGAATCTCCCCCAAGTGGATACCTAACATGTGTTGCTACAATCGCGGTTTGGTGTTTGTCCTTCTCTCTGGCAATAAGTCAGAGTTATAACTTCCAGAATTACTCAGTACAAGAAGGAGTTGCTCATTCATTGGTGTATACAATTTATCAGGACGACCATGCCAATATATGGCTGGGTACGGCTGGTGGATTGAGCATGTACGATGGAAAAAGCTTCCATAATTACACTACGGTTAATGGCCTTCCTACGAATTATATTGGTCAAATTGTTGGTGATAGTTTTGGAAGCATTTGGTTTATATCAGGTAGGCTTGCCACAGGTAGGCTTGTAAAGTTTGACCGAAAGAAATTTAACATCATCACTACTGAGCAAGGTCTGGTAAGTGATGAAATTAACCACTTGTTATATGATAACCGCAACAGACTCTGGGTCGCAACGTCAAACGGTCTGAATAGGATTGATGTAAAGGAATTCTCGAATCTCGAGCGGATAGGCAGACCAACAGAAACTGCTATGGAAACATTTACAGTGTCCGACGGATTGTCGAGTGATAACGTTCAGATTTTATTTGAAGACTCGCAAGGCAGAATTTGGATCGGAACGGACAGTGGATTGAACTGGATTGGAAAGGAGGGTAAAATTAATTCGATTGTCTCTCTTCATGCAAATAGTATTGCTCATATCACTTCCGTAAGCGAAGATTTGTTTGGAAGGATGTGGTTGGGTACCGCGCAAGGAGTGGTGAGGATTGCTGGAATTTCATCTGAGCCAATGACTCCACTGGTAACAAGTTTTGGCGTTGAAAGCGGTTTCAGTGGAGGAACAGTGAATAAAATATCTAAGGACAACAGGGGTAATATGTGGTTCGCCACAACCGAAGGATTGATAATGTACGACGGCTCAAATTTTCGAAAAATGCTCTCTGAAACGAATCAGCCAAATAGAAATATTAAAGATGTTATGGCGGATTCGCGTGGTGATATCTGGATTGGAACCGAAGACGGACTGTTTAAATATGATCATGTATCAATGACGAAATTTAGCGTAGAAAATGGGTTGAGCAACAACAGAATATACACTATACTTGAAGGTAGAGATGGGAATATTTGGATTACAACCTTTGGTGGGGGTGTATGCAAGTTTAAGGGAGAAACATTTATCAACTATACAGAGGCAGACGGTCTGGTTAGTGACATGATATGGTCTGTCAAGAGCGATGTAGATGGAAATGTGTGGATTGGAACGGATAAGGGATTAAGCGTATTTCCGACTGTGGATAAAGCCAGGGCTGAGGTGATGAAAAGGACTATTTTCTATAATTACACATCTTTTGATGGTTTGCCTAGCAACACGATTAATTACGTTTTTCAAGATAATGCAAACAACCTCTGGTTTGCTTGTAACGGAGGATTGTCTAAGCTAACAGCAAACAAGATTAATTTTTCTGGCGTTTCTGGCAGGCCAGCTTTTAAGTTTATTGATGTAAAAGTAGACGTGCCTTTGTCAGATCCCATTTTTCGGACCATATGTCAATCTAAAGACGGAAACTTATGGATCGGTACAAATCACGGCGTAATAGAATATGACGAAGTGAGATTCGAGAAGAGGTTTGAAGATACAGAGTTAAATGATGTAAATGTTTATTCAATATTTCAAGATTCAAGGGGAGCATTTTGGTTCGGAACCGACAGAGGTATTTGTAGAACAGATGGGAAAAAGATCGTATTCTTTGACATTGATTATGGAATAAAGGACAGGAGAGTTGTTCCTATTTTGGAGGACGCTCAAGGAAATATTTGGTTTGGAACTTTGAACAATGGTATATACAGATATGACGGCCGGGAATTTGATCATATCAATGTAGACGATGGATTGAGCGCCAATCCTGTCTATTCAATGATTTCTGATGGATATGGGAATCTCCTGATAGGTACCAACAACGGATTGAACAGGTTTAACTACCAGAAGTTCAATATTTCGGGAGAAATAGACATAAGGCAGTACAATGTGAGAGAGGGCTTTTTTGGCAATGAGTGCAATAAGAATGCCGCTTGTGAAGATTCTGAAGGAAATTTCTTGTTTGGCACGGTTAAAGGTGTTGTAAGTTATGATCCCGCGCTCGACTTGAAAGTAGCGAATAAGCCTACCACAAACATTACAAATGTTAAATTATTTTTTGAGGAAACGGATTGGAGTTCATATGCGGAAAATCTCACAAATTGGTATTCTCTCCCCAACAACCTGGTCTTACCATACGACCAAAATCATTTGACGTTCAATTTTATTGGCGTAAGCTTGACAATACCCGAAAAGGTAAGGTATCGATTTGTATTGGAGGGTTTGGATAAAGAGTGGCACGATCCAACTACGCTGAACGAAATTACCTATACTAATTTATCGCATGGTGAATATATTTTTAAAGTCATAGCCAGTAACGAAACTGGGCTTTGGAATACAACTCCGGTTGAATTTGCATTTAGGATTACTCCGCCTTTCTGGAAAACATGGTTATTCTTTTCTTTCCTAACGGCGACTATTCTCGTTGGCCTTTACCAGGTGATAAAGTGGAGAGAATCCAGGTTCAAGAGAAAACAAAGTGAGTTAGAGGATCTTGTAAAGTCCAGAACTTACGAGCTAGATAAAAAGAACAGAGACATAACAGAAAGTATAAACTACGCACAAAGAATTCAGGAAGCGGCTCTTCCCCCATTAGAATGGGTGGAAAAACTACTTCCGGAACATTTTATTATTTATCAACCTCGCGATATTGTTAGCGGTGACTTTTATTGGATAAATGCGCCGTCTACCAGTGAGGTTGGAAGATCGGGCGAAATTATCATTGCTGCTGTAGATTGTACCGGGCATGGGGTCCCCGGAGCGTTTATGAGTATTGTAGCCAGTAATCTACTTAATCAGGCGGTATTAGACGACGAAAAAACGAAACCATCAGAAATACTTGATCATGTGAATCAGGGCTTGGAAAAGGCCCTGAGAAAGACGGAGCAAAAAAGAGTTACAGACGGAATGGATTTGGCATTGATAAAGCTAAACCTGAATACAAAGAAACTTGAATACGCAGGCGCTGTAAACCCCTTATGGATATTAAGAGAAACCAAAGAGGGAGCTGAAATTCTGGTGATTAACGCGGATAGGTTTTCCATAGGTTTACAAAGGAAAACTTCAGAGTTCTCATTCAAGAATAATTTGGTAAAATTGCAAGAAAATGATCGTTTATTCATTTTTACAGATGGACTAATCGATCAATTTGGAGGTGAAACAGGAGAGAAATTTAAAAGCCGAAGATTTAAAGAACTGCTTATTGCAACAAGAGATTTATCGATGAGTGAACAGAAAAAACGTATTCTGCAGACAATTGAACAGTGGCAGGGCGGCTTTGAGCAGGTAGACGATATGCTCGTGATAGGAATACAGATATAAAAACGCGGAAATGGATTTTTTAGGGGAGAATGTGCTTCAGTATATTGAGAAGAACACGGAGAAAGAACCCGGAATACTGCAGAAACTGTATAGGGAAACCTATGCAAAAGTCCTTGTACCCAGAATGATTGCCGGCCACTATCAGGGACGTGTAATTAGTATGCTGAGCAAGATGATAAAACCCGAACAAATACTGGAAATAGGAACCTATACAGGTTACTCGGCAATTTGCTGGGCTGAAGGATTGGTTGAGGGAGGAATGGTTCATTCTATTGATATCAATGAAGAAATAAAACCAATGGTCGATCGATACATGGAGGAAGCGGGAATCCGGGATAAAGTCACTCAATATATTGGCGAAGCGCTGACTATTATTCCTCAGATAGATGAGGTGTTTGATATTGTATATATAGATGCCGACAAGGAAAATTATTCCAACTACTTTGATTTGGTTATTGATAAAGTTCACACCGGCGGATTTATCATTGCGGATAATGTGCTTTGGAGTGGCAAGGTGCTGGAAGATGAAGATACCATGGATGAAGATACTGTAGCATTGGTGGCCTATTGTGAGAAAATTCGAGAAGATGACAGAGTCGAGAATGTGATGCTTCCTGTGAGAGATGGCTTGCTTGTGTCAAGAAAAAAATAACCAACCGGATTTACTTATACAGACTTATTTCTATTCCCACAACCAGCGCCGGTAAATCAGGGTAGGTTTCAATACCCAGGCCATATTGCTGATATACCTCGGCATCCGTTATAAACAGGTCAGATAAGCGGTAACTTGCCGTCAGGACATATCTGGTAAATCCCATTCTTGCGTAAATGGAATAGTTAAAACCCTCTATGAATATCAATGACGAAGTTCTTGTTCTGACAGTTCCACCATTGTTAGCTGTAGCCACCGGGTATTTGTCTTTGGTAAAATGGACAACAGAAAATGGCCAGTCAATTCGTACGCCAAGATCTATATAGTTTCCCATATAGTTTCCCCGTTTTCCGTAATTGATGCGGTTGTATAAGCCGAGGCTCAAATTGTAGAAAACCAGTTTCTCATTTTTATGCATCGAGGTGTTGGGAAGGATTTTAGAACTGTCCTGTTTCAAATTGAAAGAAGTTTGATGAATAAGGAGGTCTATACCAACAGCATAATTGTTATTTACTTTTCTCTTATACAATGCACCAAATGAAACATCATAGGACCGGCCGTAATTTATTTCACTTCCAATATTGTCCGGGCCAAGAATCAAGCCGTAACCAACATAAAAATGATAGTAGTTTTTCATATTGGGACCGAATGTTGGGATGATTGTATCAGCTTTCACATCTTCTTCAAGTAGGATGGTCTGGGAAAATGATCCAAGAGAGAATAAAATGCAGAAAGTAATCAGGTAGAAACGTGCGTTAATCATGTTTTAATATTAAAACTTATAGCTTTCCGTGAATCCTGCAAAGTGCATGGTTACCTTACCCAATCCCTTATATTCAGCTATGTTCAGAGATAGGACATCGTGTTGTTCCACAGACAGTACAAAGTACTTATCGAGGTATCCTTCATTGTTCTCAAAGTGATAGTAAAAATAAACTTTGCTGTCTTCCTCACTCAAATCGAACTGCTCCTTGTCTATGACCACGTTTAACGCGTTACCCTCAATCACAATTTTAAATGTTGGCTTGATCTTTTCCTGTTCTTGTGTGCCAGTGAAATGAGAGGCTTGTGGCACACCATAACCATGTGCATAGTCATAGTAAGGGTACAAGTCAGCTGAGGCCTCTATTTTTTTGAATAATTCCATGTTGCTAAGTGATTTATTTGATTGCCAGGCACAGGCAGCGAATCCTGAAACCAAGGGTGTGGAAAAGGAAGTTCCATATCCAACTTCCGTCCCCTCTTTACCAGCTACAACCGCATAGCCATAAGCACATACATTGGGTTTTCTTCTCTTGTCAGCCGTTGGTCCGTATGAGCTAAAGTAAATATGATATTCCGTCAATTCGCTAATTCCGCCGATTGATAAAACACTGTCAGCATCCGCTGGTGCGCCGAGATGTTTCCATTCTATGTCTCCATCATTACCCGCGGCATTCAAAACCAACATGCCTTTTGCAGCTGCCATATTTGCAGCCCGGGTCACTAAACTTGTTCTACCATCCATGTCAGCCGGGAAGTACCGGTTATTGGTGTATCCCAGTGAACTGTTGATGATATCAGCACCATTTTTGTCAGCCCATTCCGAGGCAGCCAACCAGTTCTCTTCTTCTGAAAAAGGTTCGAACAATCCACTTTCAGTTCTGGCCAGCAAGAATTCCGCTTCTGTGGCCATGCCAATTCTCTTATTGCCTACTTTCCCAGCTATACAGGAGAGTACCATTGTGCCATGCATGTCATGCTTATAAACAAATTCCTTTTTCTTGAGAAAATCCCAGGTCTTCACAATTCTTCCATTTCTTCGGAGATGATCAAATGCCATGTTCATATCTACTCCTGCAAACCCAGCATCAAAAATTGCGACTCGTATCCCATGGCCATTCAGGTTTTGTTCGAGAAACAAGTTACCCTGCATTCGCTCTGTTTGCTTAACCAATAATTCCTCGTCTTCTTCACTCAATTCAATAGTTTCAGATACCATTCGCCTCCCTGATAAAGAAAGGATGTTTTTAGTAGAAGAAAATGGAGTGGTACTGACGACAAAACCGTAGCCGTTGATCTCTTCAATTTCCTTTTCCGTGGCATAAACTGCTACACAATTGAACCATCGGCTGTGTTGGGACACGGCCGTAACAGCTTTTTTTATCGAAGTGAGGTATTCCGGATTAACCGGCCAATCGCTGGGATGGCTAATGGGATAATTAGACTTAAGCCTCCTTTCTATGGCTTTGATATCAAAATATGTATATGGATTGAAGCCCGAAATATCCTTGTCCTTCAGGAATACCCAGTACTTCTGTAAAACGGGGGTTTGAGCTATTATATTACCTCTTGATAGTGCCAAAAGTAATACGATCAAAAGCAATACCTTACTGAGGTAAATTGTCATTTATTCCGCTAATTTTGCTCAAGTTAAAGTTAAAGAAATTTTGATGAACGCAATAGACCTTAGAAGCGACACCGTTACTGTACCGAGCAGGGCTATGTTAGAGGCCATGTTCAGCGCGAAAGTTGGCGATGATGTTTTCGGCGAGGATGAGAGTGTTATTGCTTTGGAGGAAAAGACAGCGAGCATGTTTGGAATGGAGTCTGCTGTTTTTTGCCCTTCCGGTACAATGACCAATCAGATAGCTATTAAGACACATGTGGCCCCGGGTCAGGAGATCATATGCCATGAGACCGCACACATTTATCTTTATGAGGGAGGGGGGATAGCTGCCAATGCAGGAGCCTCAGTGAGATTGATACACGGAGAACGGGGGAAGATAACTCCAGATGATATCATGAAAAACATCAACGATCCCGACGATTTTCATTGCCCATTGACCCGACTTGTTTCTATTGAAAATACAATCAACAAAGGTGGGGGAGGTTATTATACATTGGAAGAAATGCAGGCGTTGAGTAGAGTTTGCCGCGATCAGGGCCTCATTTTTCACCTGGACGGTGCGCGGATATTCAATGCAATTACAGAAATCAAATGCCGGACCGAGGAAATAGGGGAGCTCTTTGACAGCATTTCTATATGTATGTCTAAGGGATTGGGCGCTCCGGTAGGTTCACTTTTGTTGGGTAGCTCAGAGTTTATACATCAGGCAAGAAGAAACAGGAAACAGATGGGAGGGGGAATGAGGCAGGCGGGATATCTGGCTGCAGCATGTAGCTATGCACTTGAAAATAATGTAGAAAAGTTAAAAGACGATCACCGCAGAGCGAAAGAATTGGGTAGTGTGTTGGAAACATTGCCCTACGTTGATGCTGTTGCGCCGGTAGAAACGAACATGGTGTTTTTCAGGCTCACTGAGGATATACAAGAACAAGAGTTCCTCGCCAAATTTGAAGAGCAGAACGTATTGGCTATTTCTTTGGAGCCACAATCTGTGCGCATGGTTACACACCTGGACGTCGATGATGAAATGATTGAACACACAGTCAAAGTGTTGAAGGGGATATTATAGCAATGTTTTTTTAAGCATTGCCGCTACTTTGCGGTCTATTGGATACGTTACATCACTTTCATCCAAATCAGCACCTTTAATCCATCTGAAAGTTTGCCCTAATTTCCTGATAGTTAGTTCATTTTCTTTTGCTGTAGATATTTCAGCAGGCACCTCTGTTGTTGGCTTCACCAAATAATAAATACTTAGAATTTGTGAACAGTCGTCAAAAGCTGATTGCTGGAAAAAGTCCGTCGTATAAAAATGCTGGAGGATCTCTATTTCAACGCCTAATTCTTCTTTCCACTCACGTTTCAGACAATCTGTCACGCTTTCTCCTAATTCCAGTCCGCCACCGGGAAATTTGGTGAAGAACTCACCTTGATGGTATTCATCGCACAGCAGGACATGATTATCATCATTGGTCCAAATACCGTATACACGAATTACAATTTTACTTATTCCCACCTAACTATCTCTTTATGATACTTTTAACTTTCTGTGCGGTCTTGATGAGCTTGGAAGATGTCTTGGTTACCAGATAATAAGATTGACGAACTGCGCCAAAGCTCTTGAAGAATTTTTCAATTGATTCAATCATCGATCCTTCAAAATCAAAGGTATCTACGTGCTCAGAGCAGAATTTTATAGCTTTCCATATCAAAAGGGTATTCGCACCATGTTTTCGCAATTCCGGGTCATTCCCCCCCATGAGATAATAAGCCCGCTTTTTATCCCATACCAGCAGCGCACCGGCATGAATACGTTCTTCTTCATCTTTGGCTAACAAGATCTGAACGCTGTTCTCTGCCTTCGCAGCTTTGTATATCTTCTCCAATCTCTTATAAGAATAAGGAATGTCCAGGTTTTGTCTTTTCATGCTCAATTCACAAATATTGAAAAGAGCTGGCAGATCATTGGATTCAATAATTTCAATTTTTCCTTCAGCCTGCTTTATTTTTGATCGGTTGGCCGGCTTAAAACCATTGAGGATATTTGTATGATCTTGTATGTTATTCAGTACGTAGGTGTAGCAGTCAGTTTTTTTGAAATCCAGATTGGCAAATGCATCGGCGCTCAGTATTTCTGTGCTCAGTTTGACGTGGTATTTATCAAATTTTGGAAGCTTGCCCAATAGTTGACTGAGTATCGATTGTTCATTCTTTATTGCTTCATCACTAGAGCCAATGGGATTGTTACGGATCCAGGCCCCAAGGTAGGGTGTATAATCAGGCATACCCATCGACTTTAGAAATGCCTTTGTTTTAATGATGTAAGGAATACAAGCTTTGATATTTCCATCTTCTTCCACAAGTTGAACATCCCAATTGTCTTCACCAGCTGCTGCATCTAACCACCAGTCTTGGAAGAAAAGAGGCAAGTCATTGTCTTCACGGCAAAATCTCCTGTATTTTTCTACGGATGAATTCATTGTTTGTACCTGTAATTCAAAGGTAAGGTTAAAGTACAGCAATCATGTAAATGCACAGTCACCAGAGCCATCTTGTATCTCAATCCGGCTGTTAGTAGCAAGATTTTTACCCAGATCTTTGGTAATAAGATAACTCCGTTGCATCTGCTTATTGTATATGAACGGGGTTCTGTGGCTTTTGATATAATTGACTATTGCAGGGTTGAAGGTCGTAATCATGTTCAAATTCAGCTTGAACATTTGATGGTAAATGATTTGTACAATTTTGTCAGTATGTTTTTCATCAAAGTAACAATAGGGTATCTTGAGGTTGTTTCCACGAATGACAAACATCAAAAAAGCAATCATTTCCCCATCCTTGTTCTTCATCTTAATATTCTGGTTAACAAACACCTTATCTGACGAAGAAAAATGATACCGCTTAGCATCGGCATCGGTGTCAGGTGAGGATAAAACCCAGGGATATTTATTGATCCAGTTCAATTCCACAGCGTCTCGCCTGATTAATTCATGCTTATTTCTCCTTTCGATAAAGTCTTTGGTCTCATCATCTATTTCAGTTATGTATTCCAGATTGGAATCGTCTAATTGGATAAATGGCTTCCAAAGAAATAATCTGAGTGAATTGAAAATATTCATTATAAAATCGCTCAATCTTAACAAGCCTGTGAGCATTTTTGGGAAGCCTTTTGGAGGGAGTAATTCATGGAGATTGAATCTCAGGTAAGCTCTCCTTCCATCGAGGGTAGTCAAATCTATAAACGCATCTGTCTGGTCATACAACGCCTTCGCTGCAGGAGTGTATTCAGTGGCGAGAATTTTATGATCCCATGACTTCAACGCTTTACTTAAAAGCTGTTTAGCCACTCCCTGGCCTCTTACACTATCGCTTGTCCAGATACAGCTCAACCAACCGGCCTTTTGTTCATCATCGTTCAGGTAAATTGTGTCTGCCAATACGCCCAGGTAACCTACAAGCTCATCGTCTTCATATGCAGTGAATAAAATGATATCATCACGATCGACTTTAGGGTTGTTGATATGTGAAAGTGCACGATGCTTTGTAATTGGAATTACCTTTGACTTTTGGAATTCTTTGGAGTTAATGAATTCTTCCAGCCCAGCAGGTGTGTGCTCCTTTATTATCATGTTCTCAATATGCTATTTTTACCAAAAGGTGCTTTCAACAGATAGTATAGATATTCTGTAGCTAGGATTTTTTCAGCCGGCAAGTTGGAGTTATCCATTGGTACACGTTGAAAGTGTTTGGTGAAGCTTTCTTTCTTTAGCCCTGCAGAACCAAATGAAATATCGGTAATCTTATTGTCCGTATCGAAGATATTCTCAAAAAATTCTTTCGATACTCCAAAATCAGTGAAAGGGAATGAGAATAACTTGTGATTCACGTTGAACTTCTCTTGAATGAATTGGATACTGTGCTTTGTCTGATTTAACTGTTCTTCAAGAGAAAGCTGGTTATACTCTGGATGATCCTCGCTGTGGGCTCCAATCGCAAAACCATCGTTAATTAACGACTCTATTTGCGGTGTGGAGAGGTAAGGCTTGTTTGAATTCAGGTAATCATTGAAATCCACTTCCAATAACATGGCTATTTCATCCAGTACAGGCTTTTGAGCGTAATTTATTGATAATAAACCACGCACTGGGTTCACAGCCGCAATTGAATGTTTCCGAAGAGCATCTTCAATTTTTGATACAATAGCACCAGATGGAGGTTTCTTTTGAATGGCCTCAACAAGAATGCTGCACTTAAATCTGTAAAACAGGTCCAGGTTATCGATAAAGCTGGAGTTAAGAAAGAATGCGGCCGGAATTCCCATTTCTTTTAAAACCGGTGCGATGACATGATATGTTTCACTCAATCCGTCATCGAAAGAGAGAAAAAAGGAATTCTGTGAGACTGATTTTTGCCCATCGGCGATTTTGATCAATTCATCAATATCAATTGGCTTAAAATGTTTCAGCAAAAAGTGAAGGTCCTCTTTAAATTGCTTTTCATCCTTTACAGGATACAGATGTTTAATATGAACGAGCTCGTGATTGCTTACAGTGTGATAAAAAGGCAGGAATAACCGTTGATTCGAAGCGCGAATTAACATCTCAAATCTCAAACTATTTGAAAAAATATTTAAAAAAGTTAAAAACTCCTTCTTAAACTTGTACACCGTAATAATTTAGTGAAATAAGAATTGCTAAATTGAGTCAAATGAAGGTAAACATACTTGGACAACAAAACTCCGTTTTCAGCAATTTTATTGCGGAAATAAGGGATGTGAAAATTCAGGGAGATCCGATGAGGTTCAGAAGAAACCTTGAGAGGATGGGAGAGATTTTTGCCTATGAAATCAGCAAGGAACTGAAATTCAAAACCCAGGATATAGAAACTCCTCTTGGTATTTCCAAAGACCAAAAGATTGATCCACTTCCCATATTGGCCACCATATTAAGGGCGGGCCTTCCGATGCACAATGGGTTGTTGAATTACTTTGATGGATCGCCCAGCGCATTTGTTTCGGCCTATCGCCGGGATTTAGAAGGTGGGGGTTTTGATGTGAAGGTCGAATATCTGGCGACACCTTCCTTAGAAGATTGTACACTTATCCTATCTGATCCCATGCTTGCTACAGGCCAGTCCATGTTGCTTTCATACGAGGCACTACTTCAGCGGGGAACCCCTTCTTTTACTCATGTAGTAGCTGCCATTGCAAGCGAGCAGGCTATTGGATATATGAAAGAAAATCTCCCGTCCAATACTATGCTGTGGGTTGGAGCCGTTGATAAGGAGTTGAATGACAAAGCGTATATCGTTCCGGGATTGGGTGATGCAGGAGATCTCGCCTTTGGTAACAAACTATAAACTATAAACGAATTACGAACCCGCCTGCCGGACGGGCAGGTTATTTCGAATATACGAATAGGTGGATCGCAGTTTCTTTGTGCACTTATTCGTTAATTCGCACTCCGACGTGCGAGCACGGAGGATATTCGTAATTCGTTCATAATGTGGATGTATATGACTTGCTCAAAATTAACTAGGTAATGGTAACAGAATTACTCAAGATACTATGGTGGATATTCTTCGCCATCTTTAAATTTATCTGGACTCCATTCACGCTGATAACAACCACTGACTATCTCTGGTGGGAGGCCTGGCTGCTCACAGTAGGTGGTGGGTGGATTGGCGTATTTATATTTTTCTATTTCGGCAAGGCCGTTATCAACTTTTTTTCAGGTAGGAGTAAAAAACCCAGAAAGAAATTTACAAAGCTCAATCGCTTCATCGCGAAAACAAAATCCAAATACGGGTTAACGGGCTTGGTGGCCATACTTGGAATCATCTCCGTGCCAATATGCTCAATGATTGCCGCTGCTTACTTCAAAGGAAAAACGGTGGTGTTGGCCTTACTTATGAGTGTATTTATCTGGGGATCTTTCCTGGTAGCAATATTCTACGCCGGGAAATTTCTGCTTTTTTAAGATCGGAGTAATTATTTGCTTCTTAATTTCGCAGGATCCTGAAGCGTACTTATGATATCTAGGATACGTACCGTGTTTCCTGTTTCAGTGTATAAGATCTTATAATGACGAACTACAACTCTACGGTACTTTGGGTTGATATCGTCAATTTGATATTGTTTCGCAAATCGGATTGAACCAGTTATTGTTAGTATGTCGTATTTTACGTTTATCGCCCCTTGAAGAGATTTTTCCTTGTAATAATTGAAAATGGTTTTCAATGCTTCCCTGGCTTGTCGTGTCCAAATGATGCGTAGTTGTCTGCCTACCAATTCTTTGCCTCTTTTTCCAGTTCTTCCTGAGTTATATAATCTCCTGATTCGGCCTGTTTTTCTGCTTTCTCCAAGCGCTTATTGTAGGCTTCCTTGGTAAGTGGTTCCCCAGAAGTAGTATAGGCGACTACCACTTCTTTATCCAAAATTTGGCTGATCTTCTTTAACACGGTCTCACTATTGACATTTAGCAGCTTTTGCACCAAACCTAATTTTATTGATTGTACATCCATCACAACCTATTTTGTGGTTACTTACAAAGTTAACGGTTTTAACTTGATTTTAGTTTCAACTTGGCAAAATGACGCCGTTCCACTATCGGGTGGAGACTAGCTCAAATACCGGTTAACAGGCCTGGTGGCAATTTTCTACGCTGGGAAATCTCTACTTTTTTAAACTGTTCGTTAAGGGACATAGTTTACAAAGTTAAAGGGACATCCTTTACACTATATTTTGACTAAGCCTTATTGATATTTGTTTGTTTCTAATGTTCTTTTCATCAAAGAAACCTAAAAAAACGCTACG
>JACZWC010000073.1 GCA_022572355.1 Bacteroidota bacterium
ATGCCCGTTCCTCCAGCGGCTGTGACTGTGGCTGTTCCAGTTCCTCCATTACACAGTGGATCGACACTTCCAGTGATACTTGCCGTTAGCAGTGGTGGGTCAGTTAAAGTAATACTTGCTGTTGCAGTACATCCATTGGCGTCCGTAACGGTTACTGTATAAAGTATACCGCCAGACAATCCTGTGCCAGTGGCTCCTGTGCCTCCCGTGGGTGCCCATGAGTAGGTAAGTATGCCCGTGCCGCCGCCTGCTGCTACGGTGGCATCTCCATCGGCTACCCCATTACAGCTTGGGTCATTGCTCACACTGATGCTGGCAGTTAACAGGGTTGGTTCACTTAAAGTGATGGTGGCTGTGGTGGTACAGCCATTGGCGTCGGTAACGGTTACCGTATAAAGTATACCTGCACTCAATCCCGTGCCCGTTGTCCCAGTGCCTCCTGTGGGTGTCCAGGCATAGGTCAGTATTCCGGTGCCGCCACTTGCCGATACAGTAGCTGTTCCGTCGGTGCCCCCATTACACAGTGGCTCGGTACTGCCCGTGATGCTGGCCGTTAACAGTGCCGGTTCGGTTAAAGTAATAGTAGCTGTGGTGGTACAGCCATTGGCGTCGGTGACTGTTACTGTATAAAGTATACCTGCACTCAATCCCGTGCCCGTTGTGCCAGTGCCTCCTGTGGGTGTCCAGGCATAGGTCAATATTCCGGTGCCGCCTGAAGCTGTTACAGTAGCTGTTCCGTCGGTGCCCCCATTACACAGTGGCTCGGTGCTGCCGGTGATGCTGGCCGTTAACAGTGCCGGTTCTGTTAAAGTAATAGTAGCTGTGGTGGTACATCCGTTGGCGTCCGTGACTGTTACGGTATAAAGGATACCGCCAGACAATCCCGTGCCCGTTGTGCCAGTGCCTCCTGTGGGTGTCCAGGCATAGGTCAGTATTCCCGTGCCACCTGAAGCTGTTACGGTAGCAGTTCCGTCCGTAGCACCATTACAGGTTGGGTCGGTGCTGCCTGTAATGCTCGCTGTAAGAAGTGGTGGCTCTGTAATAGCAACGGTTTCCACTATCACACATGAATTGAAATCCGTAACTGTAAGACTAAAAGAACCTGCACACAAACTACTAAGTCCTGGAGTGGTTGGCCCCGTAGACCATACATAATTATAGGTAGGAGTACCTCCACCTACAGCAGATGTTATAACTCCATCACAAACACCATTGCATAAAAGATTTGTACCAGTTAGCGTAAGCCCTAAAGCTGGGGGCTGGGTCAAAGTGACGCTTGCAATATCCGTACATCCATTCACATCTGTTAAGGTTACAGTATAAGTGCCTATACAAAGACTAGTAAGATCCTGTGTTGTGGGCCCGCTGGACCATGCATAAGTATAAGGTGAAGTTCCCCCGCTCGGTGTTAAATCAACTGCTCCCGTACAAACTCCATTGCAGAGCAGGTTGGTTCCTACAAGTGTTGCTGTTGGTTCTGCAAAAACCTCTATCGTGGTCGACGCAACAGCAAAACAGGCACCAACAGTGACGGTTTGCGTGACAGTAAATGTTCCTGTTGTTGAATACGAATGAGTAGGGTTCTCAGCAGTCGATGTAGTTGCATCTCCAAAATCCCAACTGAATGTAGCTCCTACTGAAGAGCCAGTATTCGTAAATGTAAAGCTATTACCGGTCAAACATGCCGATAAAGGACTGGGCGTAAAACCCGCCGTAGGTCCGGAACCTACTCCTATCACTACCGTAGCTACGGCCGTACATCCATTAATATCCGTTACGGTGACATCATAGGTGCCGGCACACAAACCTGTAAGATCCTGCGAAGTTTGACCACCTCCCCAAACATAGGTATACGGTGAAGTTCCTCCTGACGGTGTAAGGTCTGCAGTTCCATCACATGCTCCAGGACAGGATTCATCAACTCCAACAATTGCAGCTGCTGGATCCGGATTTACCACGATAATAACGGAAGCAGTTGCACTGCACCCAGCTAAAATCACAATTTGTGTAACCGTATACGTGCCAGCAGTTGCGTAGGTATACGTTGGATCTTCTGTTGTAGAACTTCCACCATCTCCGAAATCCCAATCAAATGTGGCGCCACCTGCTGCTGTTGTTCCAGTATTTGTAAAGATATAGCTGTTGCCAGTCAGGCACTGGTTTCCATTATAAGTAAATCCAGCAATTGGAGTAGTACCACCTGCTGCCACTACTCCGGTAATAACAGCGGTACATCCATTAGAACCCGTAACTGTAACTGTGTAACTTCCTGAACAAAGGCCAGTCTGATCTTGAGTAGTCGGGCCATTTGACCAGGCATATGTATATGGAGATAAACCACCTGAGGGTGTAAGGTTTAGGGCGCCATCACATGCTCCAGCACAGCTTTCATCTGTTGGCACTACCGCGAGCACAGGCTCACACAATACATTTACGGTTTGTGTTGATACCGAACTACATGGCGGATCGGTTATGGTTTGAGTTACCGTGAAAGTTCCGCAAGTGCTATAAGAATAAGTGGGGTTGGTTAATGTTGAAGTTGATCCATCACCAAAATCCCACAGGATAGTAACACCTCCGGTTGGATTTGTTCCAGTGTTGGTAAATGAAAAACTGTTCGAGCTTAAACACCCCGATCCTGCAACCGTAAAGGTTGCAGTTGGTGCAGGGCCAGGCGCGATAACAACAGTTGCATCTCCAGTACAACCGTTCTGGTCGGTTACTGTCATTCCGAAAGTACCTGCACATAACCCACTAACACTTGAGGTTGTTCCTCCTGATGACCATACATAATTATATGTTGGCGTTCCTCCCGTAACTGTAGATGAAGCAGTTCCATCGCAAACCCCTGCACAAGATTCATCCACACCCGTTAATGTAACACTAGGATTGGCATTTAAAGTTATCGATTGTACTATGGTAGCGCAACAAGCAGGATCCGCTGACAGGCATGTTATAAGTTCTACATCGAAGCTACCTGCGGTAGACCAGGAAATACCTGATGGGTTTTCACTGGTTGAAGTACTCGGGGTACCCATAGTAAATGTCCAGGCATACGTATATGTACCGCCACCGGAAGAGCCGGTATTGGTAAAATTAAAAGTACTTCCCACACACTGAGGCGAAGTTGAAGTAAAGGATGCGGTAGGAGGTGTGCAGCCTCCGGGTTGTAAAGGAGGAACTGTACTGTCAATTTCATTAGGGCAGCATGTTGGGTTTCCGCAGTTAGATCCAAAATCCTCTGCACCGTTAAGCTGTGCATTGGTTATCGGTGCATCAGTCGTGAAGGTCACTTGAAAGCAAAGCTGGTTCGGATTACCGCAATCTCCGCAATCTCCAAACAGGTCATCCGGCGCTAAAGGCTCACTGCCACTAGGCGTTATATTCAGCGCTCCGCTCATCACACTTACATTACCAGTTACAGTAGTCGTAATAAGGTTGCCTCCCACAGCAGGCTGTCCCATAACGATAACACCGGTTTCACAACCTTGTCCATTGAATCCCAACTGCGTATCACAATAGGTATAAGTCGTAGAAACCGATGAGGTAGAGCTACTGATTATATTGGCTCCTCCAACAGTAATAGTTAAATTATCTGAACCTCCCCAGTTCGGTGAGATACCCAAGCAAATGGTTACCGTATAAGTATAGGTACCATCTCCGTTGTCTATAGCAGTGTTAATTACAATGGAAGTCTGGTCGCAAGCGTATGAATTATTAGATAATCCAAACATTAAGCAAGCCAGCAAAAGTGCAGCCTTAAATTTCATTGGAATTTTCAAAGAAAATATATTCATGCTATAAAAAAGAAATCATCAGACCCGTCATAATGGCCCCACCCATCAGGCAAATCTAAGTTTTCTGTATTTACTGTTCAGCTTACGTAATCCGGTATTACTATATAAGACACTCAAAAGTCCCTTTACCCCTACTTAAGATTTTAAAACAATAACATACTTGTTAACATCAGTTGGGTGATATAATAAAGCTCCTGAAAATTTTACAACTATTTATCTGATTGTAAGCCCCCAAATTTTACCCTAAACCCCGAATAAAAGACTGAATATTAAGGAAAAGGTTGCCTTGCGTTAAAAAGAGAACAAATTTATCAAAAAAATTGTGCAATGTCTGTTGCTCAATTTCATAATAGAATTCGAGATTGATAACTTTGACTTAGATTAGCGTTTGTATATGGATAAAAAGGAAATTGGATCATTCAACTCAGAAGCGATAGGTCAAAAGATTTTATTGTTAACTGCATTTATTGAAGGTGCTTCGGTAATGGCAGTAGAATTATTGGGTGCCAAGTTTATAGAACCCTATTTTGGTTCTTCCTTATATACCTGGAGTTCTGTACTAGCGGTAACATTACTAGGCCTTGCAGTGGGGTATTATTTAGGAGGCATCATGAGTAAAAAGTATCGCGATGTCGAAATCCTTTATAAAACACTGGGAATTGCTGCAGTATTGGTGGCAGCTATGCCGTTCATTGGGTCTTTTGTTATGGAATTTACTTTGTTCTCCGATGTTAGAGCAGGATCTGTGATATCCAGCATGCTTTTAATATTTCCGGTTACATGCTGCCTGGGCATGACTTCCCCGATGATAATATCAGCTCTTTCTTCAAATGTTGAGCACACCGGGAAATTTGCAGGAAAAACTTATGCAATATCTACTGCCGGTGGAATAATTTCTACGATAGTGATGGGATTCTTTTTAATATCAATCTTAGGCCTAAGAATATGCACAATTGTAGTTGCTATTGGAACTATGATTATGCCAGTTGTTTTCTTTCTCAAAACAAAAAACATTAAACGCGCACTAATCTTCGCATCAATAATTGTGTTGTTATCGAGTATTAATATTATAAGTATTTCAAGAGAATTTCCGAAAAGTCAGCACTTTAACGTGCTTCACCAATCAGACGGACTGATGGGTCAACTTGTTGTAATCGATTACCTAAAAAAAGAAACGAGACTTTTATACGTCAATAATATTTCACAAAGCTATGTCTACCTGCCAACCGAAAGATCGGTATTTCTTTATGTTGCCAGAATTGCTGCCTATTCATCATATAAGCCGGTGGGATCCAAGGTATTGCTCGCGGGACTGGGTGGAGGACTAATGGTTAATGAATTTGAGATACTGGGATTTGAAATCGATGCCTGCGACATAGACCCTCGAATGGAAATGATCGCTAAAGAATATTTTAATATGACTGATAAAGTTAATGTTATAACCGATGACTTCAGGCATATAATAAGGACAACAAAGAACAAATATGATATCATCGCCATTGATATTAGCGCAGGTGAGAACCAACCCAACAATCTGTATACCCTTGAAGCATTTCAGGATATGAAAGCTGTACTTAAAGATGATGGAGTACTTTTTATACATTACCCCAGTGCGTACAACACTTCAATGGGTATGGCTTTGAAATCGATTGGCAGGACATTAAAAGAAGCTGGATACACGGTTGATTTGATTAACACAACGTCGAAATTCGATGTGCTTCAAGAGTATGTTTATTTCGCTTCCGTAGATGGGTCCAGGCTAGCTGACCAAGATTTTAGCAGAAGAGATTCATTTGCCCTTCCTTACAAATTTCCAATGTATGAGGGGGTGGTATTTGTCAGAATGAAGTTCGACAAAGGATTGGTGCTCACCGATGATAAACCTATGATGGATCTACTGCACAACGAATTAGCTACTTCCTATAGAGTGCAAATGCAACCGACCATTAAAAGTTTTTTAAACGAGGGAATCAGATTCCATTAAGACAAGGGGGAATCCATCTTAATCCCTGTAAAGCGAAATTGTAGGTGCCTCCGCTTTCTCAATTTCAATAATCACTTTGCTCGTGAGATCATACCACCTGTCGAGCTTGCGCTGATATTTTATAATGTCTCCTGGTGCGACTCTTTGACGAACAACAAATAGTTCCGTAGCAATTGCTGCATCGTCACCATCATAAAATGTTGCTTTTAACGTAATTTCATGGTAGTGCGCGATTACTGCTGAACTATATATCTCGCCTTCAACCAATGTCTTTTTGATCAAGCGATTGTTCCAAACGAAGGTATTGCTCCACTTGGATACATTGTTCAAATAATCCAAAGGACTTGCCTTTTCTTTTCCATATATCTCTTCCCGGTTAGAACCCGCCATTGTGATCAATTCAGGTTTTGGAAGTGGCAACTCTTCCACAATTTCCAACTCCAATTCATTAAACCATGCAAGATAGTTCATGTTCTCATTTCGTGTCTTTAGTACACTCACCTTCTTCTTATTAAAAGTTGCTTTGTCATTGCTCTCCAAAACCAGCAACCTATCCTTCTTAGTACCCTCTAAAAAGAAAACAACTTTTCCCGAGGTAACCGTCACTTCTGTATTCGGATCATCTTTATATGCCTTCACATTAAAAGATGTTCCCAGAACGCGGGTCTTAGTATTTTCCGTAAACACATAAAATGGATGATTGGGATCACGTTTCACTTGAAAAAATGATTCTCCTTCAAGCTTCACAATCCTGTTATCCTCATCAAAGTGCT
Source organism: Bacteroidota bacterium (assembly GCA_022572355.1). Lineage (GTDB taxonomy): Bacteria > Bacteroidota > Bacteroidia > NORP154 > NORP154 > NORP154. The sequence goes on from JACZWC010000073.1 coordinate 6,555, forward strand.
TTGGATAAGTAAGCTTGCTGTTCTTGTTTAAGATGGCCAAACTGCTGTCTGGCAGGTAAAGTATTTCTACTTGATCACCTGATATAATTTCAACCATTTCTACATGTAATTCATCCGCGTTAGCCAATTCACCGGATGCATCCATCATGTTATTATAATTATGAGAAAGTAATACGGAGAATACATAGACCAAGCCGCACAACAGAATAATTGAAGCTGCGATACTAAATATTCCAGGCTTCAAGAGGATTCTACGCGTGTGATGTTTGAAAGAATCCATAGATGGACTCAACGCTTTCAATTTAACTTTTAACCACGCTTTGTCAGGATCTGGCTTAAATGGATTTGAATAAGAATCTGATAACGTCAGCAACTTCTTAGAGTGCACAAAAGTTTCGGCATTCTCGGGACTTTTAGAAATCCAGTCCAAAAGATTTTTCTCCTCTTTTGGTGTCAGTTCATCAAACAGATATTTGGCAATAAGATCTTCCATCTTTTATCAAGCAATTATAGTATGCGCGCATAAGATCAATTATAGTATGCGTGCATAAGTAAGACACTTAAATACGCGTTTACCCCTACTATGGTCTTCAGAAAATTTAGCTAAGGTATATTCTCTGACTTAACAGAGGCTATCTTTAATATATAAGGCCTCAAATAGTACCTCATTCTCTTGAGAGCTTTTCCCATCTGGTTTTCAACAGTTTTTATTGAAATTCCCAAATGCTGAGCTATCTCCTTGTATTTCAAGTCGTCATACCTGTTGAGAATAAAGATTGACCTACATTTTGGAGGTAAGGCATTCATTGCCTGGGCAATTCTATCTTCTAATTCAACTTGTTCTAAATACTCATCCACATCACATGTAGCTCCGGCAGCGAGTTCTAAAATTTCATCTTCTACTACTATATTTCTCTTGCTTCTTTCGCTGTAGTTAAGGGCTGTATTGAACACCGATTTAAACAAATAACCCTTCAAAGAAGAGTTGATTTCAATATCGTTTTGTTTCTTAATGAGCTTGACGAACACATCTTGTACAATGTCCTCGGCGGCATTGTAGTCGTTAACGATATTATTTGCCGCGTAACAAAGAGCTCGATAGTGTATTTTGAACACCTCTTCTAATGCCTCAATGTAGTTCTTGTTTTTCATTTAGCGCTCAACTGTCCAGATCGGATTATGCGGGTGAAAGCGAATACTGATTAAACAAAGTTAACAAATTCAAAAAAAAGACGAGTAAATGGTCCGAAGGTTGCCTTCTTTAACAAAGTTTATTTATTGTTACCCAATTCCTCAGTCAATGGATGAATGCAAAAAAACTATTTTTGTTTGATTCAAATTGTCATCTATGGAAGCATCCGGCATCAACAAGCACTTACTTTCACTGGCATTTATCGAAGGTGCGGCCGTTATGGCTGTGGAGTTGCTTGGTGCAAAGATGTCGGCGGTATACTTTGGAAACTCTTTATATGTCTGGACCTCAGTTTTGATGGTAACCATTGCAGGCCTGTCTATAGGATATTTCGCAGGTGGAAGGATAACCCAGCGATACCCAGGAAAAAAGACCCTGTACCTTATCTTTTTAAGTGCTGCGATCTTGGTTTTGGTTATGCCCAAGTGGGCCAACATTATTATGCAGCTCACCATGACGTCAAGTTACCATGAGGCAGCTGTTCAATCGACAATCTTATACCTAATGCCTTCAATGATTGCATTTGGAATGATACCACCCAATATCATTCATACGCTTTCGAAAGAAGTAAAAGATGCTGGTTCCTATACCGGTTTGGTGTATACCGCTTCAACCTTGGGGGGAGTACTAACCTGTCTGATTACGGGATTTTATTTGATACCAAACTATGGAGTTAAGTTTAGTATCTATTGCGTTGCGTTGCTCATAATAATTGTACCTTTTTTTTATTTTTTCAAGAAAAACATATTGATAACTGTTGCAATTATCCTGGTAAGTGCGTTCTTAATATCCGATGGCCTCAGTCCGCTAAAACAGAAGAAAGGTTCTCATGTGAAAATTATCCATAAAAGCGATGGATTGATGGGGCAGATACTTATTGCAGATGATTTAAAAACACAAAAGCGATCGTTGATGATCAACAATATTTCGCAATCCTTTATGCACATTCCCAGTGGAAGATCACAGTGGAAATACATACACCGGGTAGCGCTTTATGCATCTGATAAACCGGCAGGATCCAAGGTGCTGATTTGTGGTATCGGAGGCGGAAGCCTGATCAATGAATTATTGGCATTGGGATTTATTATTGATGCAGTGGATATCGATGTGCGGATGGCAGAAGTAGCTACGAAGTATTTTGGTATGCCAGAAAACACTTCCGTATTTGAAGACGATGCAAGACATTATATAAGAACTTGCAACAAGAAATATGACATTGTCATTCTGGATATGAGCGCAGGTGAGAATCAGCCGTCCAATGTTTATACGGTTGAGTGCTTTAAGGAAATTCAAGATTTGATGAACCCTGATGGCGTACTATTTTTACATTACCAAAATGTGCTTGAAGGGGAAGGATCTTTAGCTGTCAAATCTATTGGAAAGACCATTATCGAATCTGGTCTTAAAGTCAAATTAATGAACACCGACAAGATCATCGACGGAAAGAAGGAAAATTGGACTGTACATGCGGAAGTAATGTTCTACGCCTCCTTCGATACTCCTGAGTTTAAAGCCAAAGGCTTTGACCGTAGAAATACATTTGCGGATCCATTTAATTTTCCGAAAGAAGATGGAATCTTTCTGGAAGGTTATGATTTCTCGGATGGCATACTCTTAACGGATGACAATCCCGTGATGGATGTACTACACATAAGTGCCCTTGAAGCTACGAGGCAGGCAGCGCTGTACAGGCTTATTCCGATTCTGGTGAAGGAGAACATTGAAATTCTTTGATTTGCCACATTGCAGACAACCAATACCTTATAATTACAGTCTATTTGCCAACAACAATCTTACTGTATAAAATGAAGGCTATTGCGTGTTTTTTCTTTTTGGGACTAACAGGTTCATTTGGATTTGCTCAATCATCCTCCTTTACCGTCAATGATAGTTCTGGCTGTGCGCCTTTCACAGTCATCTTTACCAATACTAGCACAGGTGTGGATTCTGTTTCCTGGGATTTTGGAGATGGCATAATTTCATCATCTCTCAATACAAATCACATCTACTACTCAACCGGCGAGTACCAAGTTATCTTATACGTGTTTGATTCGCTTATGAATGTCGACAGTTCCGAGCAAACTATTTATGTTCCTTCCACCATGCCTTTCTTTAACCTAATTAACGAAGCATGTCCGGGAAGTTTCATTGCCTTTGAAGTCCAGGGTAACTTCGACACTGATAATATGGCGATCTGGGATTTCGGTGATGGATTTACCAGCAATGTATTGAACACAGAACACGCTTTCAATGATACGGGAATATATAACGTAACACTTACTCTTGTAAATTCTGCTTGTGGAACTGTTTCTGATTCCAATAGCATTTCAATAAATAACAATGTAATACCCGCAATTCACATTCACCCTGACGCCGCAGATACTGTAATATGCCCTGGATCCAATTTTCCATTTTATTATAATGAAGGCTTGTCAATACTTTGGGATTTCGGAGAAGGGACAAGCACTAATGATCCCTACCCTATTTTCCAGTATGATTCTATTGGTATATACTCAGTAACCATCACAACAACCAACGAATGCGGTAATACAAATACCATTGATACAACTATAATTGTGGATAGCACATTGAGTCCTCAGCATTCAATTTATGCCTCAATTACTACGGTTTGCCAAGATGACACCATTTCGTTCTATCCAATTTCAGTACAGACCTATTCTTTTGCGTGGAATTTCGATAATGGAGATTCTGCGTTTGGAGACAACGTAACCGCCACTTTTAGCGATACCGGAACTTATATAGTTTCTCTTACGGCTGTGAACGCTTGCGGTAATACAAATACGGCAACCATAAATATTCTGGTTGTAGATTCGTTAGCAGCTCTTGGTTCTATATACATTGCCAACAAAGTAGTCTGTCCAACTGAAACGATTCAGTTTATTTGTACGAAGAAGAATGCCAGTTATATGTGGCAATTTGGAGATGGCGATTCGGCGCTAACCAAGAGTGCTGCACATGCATACACATCAGTTGGAACCTATCCTATTGAATTAACTATTGCGAATTTCTGCGGGCAAACTTTGATATTATATGACACCGTTATAGTAGATTCTTCTCTTAATTCCAGCGCCGAGTTTTTTCTTAGTCAGTCTAGTTATTGCCCAGGAGGCCTGATCAGTTTCCAAGCTGCAAGTTCAGGGTTCGTGACTCATTATTGGAATTTTGGAGATGGCAATACTGATACAATAACCAATCCAAGACACTCATATATTGACACTGGAACTTTCCAGGTGACACATGTTGTTGTCAACTCCTGTGGTAATACTGACACTGCCATTGCCACTATATTAGTAGACAGCACGGGCTCTGCGAGTGCCAATTTTGAAGTACTTACTGGTAACTGGGTTTGTCCAGGCACTTCTATCGGTTTCAACAACATGAGCAGCGACACCAGTAATTCTATATGGTATTTTGATGATGGGGATTCCAGTACCCAAGCGAATCCTGCGCATTCCTACATCCTTCCAGGCAATTATTTAGTAAAACTTCAAATAACCAACTCTTGCGGAAAAACCAGCACGGCCACCAGGCTGGTTACGGTAACCAATAGTGCTTCATTACAAGCACCGATTGTAACATGTGACAACAATACGCTACCAATTATTTATTCATGGGATCCTGTTCCTGGTGCTTTAGGATACCTGGTAAGTGAAGATAGTGGATCCGTTTGGATTGCCAATAATGGTGCTGGTGAAACCCATTCGATGGTTGCAACTTTGGGCACCTCATACACATTAATAGTAAGAGCTATCGGCAGTAATAATTGTCCACTAGGGTTGATCTCTTCACCTATTACCTGTACTGTCTGGGATTATATTTCAGAGTATCAGTTCAAAGAACAGCTAAATGTATTTCCAAATCCTACAAGTGACAGATTAACAGTAAAAATTCTGAGTCAATCACAAGTTTCTGCGAAGAGAGTTTTGCTACTTTTTAATGCGCAAGGAAAACTTATTCTGAGTAATCAAATGGCCGGTCACTCAATTGAACTGGACCTTCATGAACTCCCTCAAGGTATTTATTTGCTTCGTGTCAATACACTCGCGCAAAGTTTTTTCAGGAAAGTGATATTGATTAAATAGAATTATTTAATCAGTGTAACGTGCCCGATGTATTCGTGAGCTCGTCCACCGGTATCTTCAGTCCTTATCAGCCACACATATACATCTTGCTGTGCCATTTTTCTACCTCCATTGGCCCTGCCATCCCATCCCCATTCTTCAAAATTGGTTAAGTCAAAATTACCTTTTGATTTATAAACCAAATCTCCCCATCGGTCATATATGTAGAATTCAAATTCTTTCTCTTCAACACCAATACCTTGTGGGAAGAAATAATCATTTTTAAAATCGTTATTGGGAGTGAATGCAGTAGGTGCAAACAACACATATTCACCTTTTATCAAAAGAGGGCGAATGGCAGTATCCAGGCATCCGTATTGATTCTCCACGGTGAGCAGTATATAATACATGCCTTCTTCTTCATAGGTATGGGAGATCATAGAACCCTGAGTAAAAGTGGGTATCGCTACCGAGTCAACACTTTCGTCGCCGTAACTCCACGTCCATTTGATTACATCCACGGATGATGCATCGACAAAATCCACATCAGGTGAGAGAATAGAGGTTTCCGGCGGGGTTAATTCTTTACCATTTTGTGTGATAATGAATGCCGCATTTGGTGGTACCAGAACGCTAAGCGTATTGCTATTGCTGCAGCCTTTATCCGTTGTCACCGTAAGCGTAACATTTAAATATCCTGTGGTGTCATCAAACCCATGTGATGGATCCGGGATTGAAGAACTATTAAGATCTCCAAAGTCCCAGCTCCACGTAGTAATTGAATCCACACCCCCCGATGAATTATCAGTGAACTGCACTTCGTAGGGATCGGGGTCACAAGCCCAGGTGAAATTCACCGTTGGTAATTTGTAAACAATAACATCCGCATTGACAATCACTACCGGAGAACAACCATCGTCTACCACAACGGTATAATTGGTATTCGAAGTGGGAGAAATACTGATGGTTTCCGTCATAGAAGTTGCAGGATCATTCCATAACCAGTTGTAGGGTCCTCCATTACCTCCAGCAGCGGTTGCAGTTAAACTTGCAAAAGCACCTTCACAGATTGTATCGTTCTCTATCGAAACTGTAATAGGTGGAAAGATCATCACGTTAATAGATGCTGTTTCTGAACAACCATTGTCATCTGTAACGGTCACAGAATAGGTCGTTGGAGCTAATGGATTAACAACGGCACTACTTGAACTTGCAACACCATTATCCCAGGAATATGAGTAATCTGGATTGGGGCCTCCTCCTCCCAAAGTTCCTCCAGTGCCATCTACCCAAATGTCTGTGGCTCCACCAATGCAAATGGTTGTATCATTGTGTGTTGTCAGCACTATAGGATCAGGAGCCGTTATTGCAACACTCAAAGTATCCGAGCAACCATTAAGATCCGTGAGAGTTACCGCGTAAGAGCCAGCAGTTAATCCTGTGCTTAAGCTCGTGGTACTACCACCAGTGCTCCACGAATAAGTGTATGGAAGAGTTCCATTAATCGGCAATACCAAAACTTCCCCATCCGTACTGTTGGCACAAGTTAGGTTGGTTGGGGTAAGACTTGCTATGGTCGGTCCCATGTTGTCATATACTGGCAGCTGAAATTGAATTGAGCAATCATTTGCGTCAGTTATTGTAACTGAATAATTTATCCCTGACAGCCCACCAGTCAATCCAGTGGCAATTGCCGTTGTTTGACCTATGAAGTTCCCCTGATCATCATACCATTCATAAGAATATGGCGATGTTCCACCAAATGCCTGCACTTGCACTTCGCCAGTGGGATTACCACAGCTTGAAGGCGAAGAGTTTCCTCCAGCTGTCAATGGAGAAGGTTCAAAAATTTCATATGCATCTGATGTATCGCACGCATTTGCATCCGTTACTTGAATAGTATAACTACCAGCTTGCAAATTGGTAACCAAGACGGTTCCAATAGTACCAGCAGGAAGCCATACATATGTAAATGGCTGGGTGCCACCAGTAACCTGTATGCTTATACTTCCATCGCTTCCTCCATTACACAATACATCAGTTGTGGTTCCAGATATTACAATTTCAGCAGGAGCAATTAATAGATACCCTGTCTGTATCTGGCAGTTGTTAGCGTCCCAAATCTGTACATTATTTTGTCCAGCGCACAATCCCGTTGCGTTGGGAAGAGTACCACCACTGGTCCATGCGTAAGTATACGGAGTCGTTCCGCTCGCTACAAGGATAGAAATGCTTCCATCACATGCACCAAAACACGATGGATCTGAAGTATTCAATATCGCACTTTGCATTCCGAGTGGCTCGAAAATTGAAAATTGAACTGAATAATTACAGCTATTGCCGTCTTCAACCATGATAGTATACGTACCACCTGACAGCCCAAAGATTACGCTTGTATTGGGCCCGATAGAATTTCCCGCAAGATCCTCCCATGTATAAGAAAACGGGAAAGTGCCTCCAGTTATATAAACTGTTGCTGTTCCGCTGGCATCACCAAAGCAAGCGAGATCCGTGGTAACTACACTGTCAATTACCGGTCCGGCTATATCATTAATTATGACAGGATTCGTGTAAATACAACCATTGCCGTCTATGAGGATCGGGTTGTAAACGTTGGCATATACGCTGTCAATGCACAAGCCAACAGTTGCAGCAGGATTATTCCAAGTTATCGTATACGGAACCAATCCACCAACCACCGATACACAGGCGGAACCATTTTGATCACCACATGTGGAAGGAGTGGTATTGTCGACAAATGCCAATACCTGAGGCTCCGAGATGTTCGTTGTAGCCGTTACGTTGCAACCATTTATATCCGTTACAGTGACTTCAAAAGGACCTGCACAAAGGCTGTCAGCATTGGCAGTCGATTGTAAGTAGCTATCATTCCACAGATAAGTATAGGGAAGCGAACCTCCAGACAAGGATACAAGCGCCTCACCGTTACAATATCCAAAACAAGTGACATTCGTCGGTGTTATCACGGGAACCAATGGGCCAGGTTCTGAAATGACCACAGAAATGGTATCAAAACATCCATTAATATCAGAAATCGAAACGGTGTACGTACCAGCACATAAGCTCGTGATTAGATCCCCAGGAACACTGTTGCTCCACAAATAGGTGTAAGGAAAAGTTCCTCCTGTTGCAGAGGCTTGGACATATCCATTACACCCTCCATTACAACTAACATTACCTGAAGATATAATTGAAACAACCACAGGTGAAGGTTCAGTTATAATTGCTGTTGAGCTAGCTGTACAACCCTTATCATCTGTTATGGTGATAACATAATTGTCCGCGCAAAGATTGCCAGCTATTTGACTTGTCTGAATAGGGTTGCTATTCCATGAATAAGAATAAGGTATCGTACCTCCAAAAGCCACAACCGTCGCAGATCCATCACACAACCCACCACAGGTAGCTCCGGTTTCGGTTAATGCCAAGGTTAGTAAAAGTGGCTCTGTCAGAACAGCATTTCCGTTGATATTACAACCATTGCCGTCCGTGATAATAACTCCAACAGGGCCATTGCACAATCCACTTGCAGACATGGTAGTTTGCGTATTTGAATCATCCCACAGGTAGGTAAAACTGCCAGTGCCACCACCAACTGTTGCTGTTGCAACACCATCACATGAGCCAAAACAACTGGGTTCAAACACTGTTATACTTATCGTTAAAGCAGGTGGTTCACCTATTACCACGCTCACACCTGTCAAACACCCATTAACATCTTCTATGGCTACAGTTGCAAGCCCAGCCGGCATCCCGGTTTCCCCAGTTGTCGTTCCTCCAGTACTCCAAGTAAAGGTATATGGAGGCGTTCCATCTGTTACAGTTACAGTAGCCGTACCATCGCTTCCACCAAAGCAGCTTACCGCAGTACTGTCATCCATCGTAGCTGCAGGTCCATCCGCATCTGCAATGACTCCTGATCCAATACCTATACAACCATTTCCATCTGTAACGGTCACATTGTAAGTGCTGGTTGGAAGATTATTACAGGTAGAGCTTGTACATCCGCTGTTCCATGAGTATGTAAACGTGCCCACACCATTGGTCACGATGGCTGTTACAGAACCGTCCGATTGTCCACAACTTGCGGTGATCGAAGTTACATTCACAAGAACAGGTGGTGGTTCGTTGA
>JACZWC010000002.1 GCA_022572355.1 Bacteroidota bacterium
TTGTGGCCGGAACAAAGTATCGCGGGCAATTTGAAGAACGACTCAAAGCGGTAATGACTGAAATCATAAGTGCTGCCGATGTCATAATTTTCATAGACGAATTACACACTATAGTAGGCGCCGGGGGGGCTGAGGGTTCTCTGGACGCTTCCAATATTTTCAAGCCATCTTTGGCTCGTGGAGAGCTTCGCTGTATAGGTGCTACGACTTTAAATGAATTTCGCAAGTTTATTGAAAAAGATGGTGCTCTTGACCGCAGATTTCAGAAAGTGCTCATTGAGCCCACCTCCACTGAAGAGACCATTGAGATCCTCGTCAACATCAAAGAGAGATATGAAGATCACCACAAGGTTAAATACACAGATGATGCTATCAAGGCTTGTGTGAGCTTAACGGCGAGGTATATTACTGATCGGTATTTGCCGGATAAAGCAATTGATGCCCTCGACGAGGCTGGCTCAAGGGTGCACATAATCAATATCAATGTTCCACCCAAGATAACCGATATTGAGAAGAAAATTGAAGATGTAAAAGTTGAAAAGAACAAGGTTGTAAAAAGCCAGAAATATGAAGAAGCAGCCAAATTGCGCGATACTGAACGCAGATTGCTCGAAGAATTAGAAATTGCCAATGTGGAGTGGAATGAGGAAACGAAGAACCGTCGCGAAGTAGTTGACGAGGATAGCGTAGCCCAGGTTGTTGCTATGATGACAGGTGTTCCCGTTCAGCGAATAGCACAAACTGAGGGCAATCGCCTGATTAACATGGATGCGGAGATCCAGGAAAAGATTGTGGGCCAGGATAGCGCAATCAGGAAAATTGTGAAGGCTATACAGCGAAATCGCGCTGGCCTAAAAGATCCTAATCGTCCAATTGGTTCGTTTATTTTCCTGGGCCCTACAGGTGTTGGCAAAACGCAACTCGCCAAGATATTGTCGACTAATTTATTTGACAATGCGGATGCGCTTATACGTATTGATATGAGTGAGTATATGGAGAAATTTGCAGTATCCAGATTGATAGGCGCACCTCCTGGTTATATAGGATATGAAGAAGGCGGGCAGTTAACAGAAAAAGTAAGAAGAAAGCCCTATTCAGTAATTCTTCTCGACGAAATTGAGAAAGCTCACCCGGATGTCTTCAATTTATTGCTTCAGGTTTTGGATGACGGGCAGATGACTGATTCATTGGGCCGAAAAATAGATTTTAAGAATACGATTATCATTATGACATCCAATATCGGCTCGCGACAGCTGAGTGACTTTGGGAAGGGAGTTGGATTTGATACGAAAACGAGTGATGATGGTGGAGAACATTATTCCAAAAGCGTTATTCAGAACGCATTGAAGAAGGCGTTCTCTCCGGAGTTCTTAAATAGAGTTGATGATGTAATTATTTTTGATGCATTATCGCGGGAAAGCATTCATAAAATTATAGAAATTGAGTTGCAACAACTTTATGGAAGAATAGAAGATTTGGGATATACACTAAAAATCAATGAGAAAGCTAAAGATTTTATTGTTGGGAAAGGCTACGATGAAAAATTTGGTGCCAGGCCATTGAAAAGGGCTATTCAAAAATATGTAGAAGATCCACTTGCTGAGGAAATCATCAAATCGAAGCTAAAGGAAGGCGATGTTATTTCTATAGTTCTCAACAAAAACGGCGAGGAATTGGATATAAAAATCGCCAAACCAAAGTCCAAAGGGAAAGTTTCAAAAAACGGCGCTGCAAAGGCGAAGAAAAACCTGGAAAAAGGTGCATCGGAAAAGAAACCCGAATAAAAACGGCCCCCTACTCTATCTATAATTCACAAAGACAATTTTGCAAAATGTTTTTTTATCAGCAAGCGAGGGGGAAAGCTTCACCATCTCGCTTATCCATGGCGGATCGTTATCTGAAGATTTCCGATAGATGTAATCCACATCCAATGTAACTCCCTCCTTGGGCCTCTCAGGTATATCTTCTATCGCATTCGTTGTATACATCTCCTTATCCCAAATCTTCAAGTACTGCTTAAATGAAGCTGTTTTCGCTTTTTTATCCCGTTTTGTTTCAAATAGGCGAAATTCTGGCAGCCTCGTTTCATAAAAACCTTCCAATGCGTCAGACGTCATCGGAACTGCAAATACCTGTACCCTTAACATCAAATAGTCTGAGGGTTCCCCTTTGCCTTGAATCTGCTGAATTACACCCTTGGTTTCATCCGGCAAGAATATCACACTAGAGGGAAGAGGAAATATTTGCAAGTCGCGTAGAAGCAAGTAAACAGGTAATTTCCCATTGGCGGCGTGCTTGGTGAAAATCCTGGCTTCTTCAAACCTTCTCTTTGCAGACAGATATAGCGCCAGCGTTTCTCTGTACTGATCATTGTCTGGATCAACTGATATCGCTGTTTTACAGTATTTCAAAGCCTTGTCATAATTCCTGAATTCGAATGATGTGCTCGATTCTGTTGTTACATTTTCTCTTATTCCATACAATCTGGCCTTCCAATAGTGGGCTTCAGCGTTATCCGGTTCCATTTCTAAAGCCTTGTCCAGCATTTCATGCAATTTGGTAATGTACTTTTCCTGCCTTAATCCAAGCTTCGAATAGAGGATAAGCGCATCCACATCCGAAGGATGAATTTTTAAGTACTTATCCAATTTAGAAGCGATGAGGTCGTGATCAGCTTCTGTTATGATATCAAACTTTCTAACGAGTCCAGATATGTTGTCAAGAGTCCATGCCTTGTTATCCGAAGGATCAAAACCGAAAAGGTCATCATATCCTGTATTTTTCCAGCCAGTACCTTTTTCATCGAACCTGGCCAGGCCACCCCCGTATGTTGCCACCCATTTGATGCCTTCAGCGTCAATTGCAATCCCGCGCACTTCATTCAAAGGCAAACCAGAGTTGAGCGTATTGTAAATAGTCCACGGATTTGGGGCCGCAGAGTCAGCTGAGCCTTTGGGATCAAATCTCGCCAATCCCCCTGAGACTGTTCCAATCCAAATTATTCCATGCTGATCGATCTTCATTGTATACACTTTGTTATCTGGCAAACCAGAATTTGATTCGTCGAACACCTCCCATTTGTCTTTTCCGTCGAACTTTGCCAGGCCACCTTCGGTACCAATCCAAATATTATCGTCCGCGTCAAAACAGATAGGATAAACAGCATTGCTGGGCAGTCCTGAATTGAAATCAGTGTACACGGCCCAGGTGGCGTCGCCATTAAATTTGGCAATTCCCCCGAATAATGTTCCAATCCACTTATTTCCATCTTTATCAATTGCTATGGATCTGATGAGGTCATCAATCAAAGGTGAGTTGGTGGATTTGTATGTAGTCCAATTCTTCCCATCAAATTTTACAATACCGTCACCATAGGTGCCTATCCAAATTCCTATTGCGTCATCTCTCAGCGCAGAAGATGCCTGAGTCCGGTCGATAGCAACAGGGTAAATATCATCGTTGGGAAGTCCGGAGTTTTCAGTTGTGTAAGTTATCCATGTTGTATCGCCGTCAAACATGCATACACCCGTACCCGTTCCGAACCAGATGTTGCCTTGCCGGTCAATAGCAATTGAATCAACATGGTTATTGGTTATTCCTGAAGTAGTCTCGTTGAATACTTCCCATTTGTCCGCGCGGTTAAAGCGCACACCGCCATCTCCCGCTGTTCCCAACCAAATATTGCCATTGTTGTCCATTGTGATGGATTTAAGCCTATCCTCTGGTAGCCCTGAGTTATTGCTGTTGTATACCTGCCATTGCGGACCTTGTGCCTGGGAATCAATGCCTGCAATAATGCAAAGCATCAAAAGTACATTTCGGAAGTAATTCACTATAATTTTCAATGGCCTTTAATTAAGACAATAATAGCGCCTTAAAAATATGAATAATTACTAAAATCGGAAATTAAGGATGAAAATGTAAAAGAGGAGCGTTAAATTTAATCTATCATTGTCACCTTACCTATCAGCTTGTGCTCAATACCTTCCTGATCGTAGGTAACAATTAGCCAAATGTATGTGTCCATCTGTGCTTTTTTCCTGCCATTATTAACACGGCCATCCCACTGATTTTCTATGTTATCAGTCTCAAAAACTTTATCTCCCCACCTATCGAAGATGTACATGTTAAAGTTATCCAGATCTATCCCGGTTCCTTTAGGGAAGAAAGTTTCATTCATGCCGTCACCGTTGGGTGTAAATGCATTGGGCGCAAACAGGCTGAAATCACCTTTAATTACTATTTCTCTTGAAACAGTTTCAGTACATCCCAAACTGTTCGTTGTGGTTAACACCACCGTATATACACCGGGCTCCATTTGAGGGAAGGTATGAGTTGGGTTCGCAACAGTATCTGTGCCACCATCTCCAAAATCCCATGCATAAGTGCTGGCGCCAACTGACATATCATAAAAGTCAATATCCGTATTAAATATAGTAGTCAAATACATGTCAGCACCAAAAGCAGGAATATTTAGAATTGCAGGTGCAGAAGTAATTGAATCTATAAGATACACCGGACAGCCGTTGGCATCGGTCACCTCAACTACATACAAACCAACGCAGAGATTACTTGCTCTCGCAGTAGTCTGATTTTGTGAATCATTCCATTGATAATTATAAGGTGGTTCACCCCCGGTCGCATCTACCTCTATCCATCCATCACAATCGTAAACGCATTTTACCAGTGTATCAGAATATGTAGCCAGCAATGCAGGTGGCGCCGTAATCGTTAGACTGGCGTTTACTGAACAACCTTGAGCATCTGTAATGGTAGCGGTATAACTTCCACTACATAAATTCGAAGCAGTTGCCGTGCTTTGATTGGCGCCATCATCCCAGGAATAAGTATATGGCGTTGTTCCTCCAATCGCACCAACTGTCGCAACGCCATCACATTGACCATCACAGAGAATATCAGCTGGGGGTACGGTTGTGGCTAAGAACACAGGTGGTTCGGCAATATTGATGGCTAAAACTCCGAGGCATCCATTAATATCTGAAACTACAACATTATACACCCCAGAGCAAAGGTTTGTTGGTGTTGCGGTTGTCTGGTTCTGTCCATCATCCCATAAATAAGTATAAGGAGGCAGGCTTTCAGATACCGAGATTTGCCCAGCGCCATCACAATATCCGTAGCACGAAACATCCGTTGTAGAATCCTCAACCGGAGTTACACTGGATAGTTCAAGAATATCGATGTTCTCAATCATCATGCAACCCGAACTATCTGTAACCAGAACAGTAAAAGATCCTACACACAGACCCAATACTGTCTGATTATTCGTCCCTACCGGCATGCCGAGGCTATCGGTCCAGTCATATGTATAAGGCGTAGTTCCACCACTTAGCGTTGCGGTTGCTTCACCATCACATACGCCAACACAAGTTGCATCTGTAATTGCTGTTTGAATCGTAGGCGAAGGCAAACTTGCAGAATCTGATAATGTACAGTTATTTGCGTCTGTCACTATTGCAGTGTAGACTCCCCCACACAATCCCGTGGCTGTAGATGATGTTTGTGATCCAGAATCATCCCAGAGGTATGTATACGGCGCAGTACCTCCCGTAATGGCAACTGTTGCAGTTCCATCGCACAAGCCGGCACATGCTGCAGATGCCTGAGACTGCAACAATGCAGGTTCGAGTATGATAACGTAGGTCGTATCTGCGCAACCTTTAATATCTGAAACTACCACCATATGAGTATCCGCGCACAGAGTTGTGGCCTGGGCATTTACCTCTCCATTATCCCATAAATAAAGATAAGGAGCCAATCCCCCAGTTGGATCAACTGTAGCTATGCCGTTGCAATCGTTAAAACAACTTACGTCAGTAGAATCCAGCATAGCAGCAATAACGATACCGCCATCAGGTACAGTATCTATCTTAACGCCAACACATCCAGTTCCATCCGTCACGGTAACGCTGTATACTCCAGCGCACAATCCAGATGCTGTGGCTGTTATTTGAGTATCTATGTCATCCCAAACATACGTATACGGAGCAACTCCCAGGGGAATAACAGTTGAAGCTCCATCACAATATCCGGCACAAGTTACATCCACAATAGCCGTTGACATTTCAAATCCTCCCGGAGACACATTTACTGTATCAGTGAGAATACAACTCCCGTTGTCTACGGTTATCACATATTGCGTAGGCCCGGAAGGCGATACCATTGGATTTGGAATCGTGTCATTGTCCATATCTGTATTAGGTGTCCACGTAAACTGAGGTATTATCAGGTCAGTACAAACGGAGAATTGAGTGTTGGGCCTGTTGTTACTTGTTCCGGTAACTGTAGTAATTGGACAGGCAGTGATAGCGTCGGATCGATAGTAAATCGCTGAAGTGTATCCTGTTATCGTGTACGGTGAAGCACTATTGTTGGTATAAGCAGATGACAAATTGTTATAACAAATCTCCACAATCAGATTGGAGGTGCCGTCCCAATCATAAGGGGAATCTAAGAAGTGATTATTCAGGCCCGTGCTTATTACGATATTCTTAGGTGTGAAAACAGTTGTTAACCCAGATTGCCAGCTGGTGATGCTGGATATGCTCGTGCAGCCAATTTTAATAGTGTACGAGTTATATTGAGTGGTACCAAAAATGGTCGTCACAAAAAATCCAATATCAGTAAATGTTCCAGCGGTAACTCCAGCTGCCGTTAAATCTGCAGCCGTGTATAAGAACTGATGCCTCGCATTTTTGTACCAATTCCCGTATGGTGCTGGATAGACTGTTGAACTATTAGTCATTGTTCCGGTGCCTGCGGTATAAGGAGTATTGCCGCCTGTTCCGCCACAACCTACAGACAGTCCGCAAACCGTCGGAGCTTGTGCGCCTGTTGGGCCTTGATAAATTGCAAGCAGCGGAATACTGTCTCCAAGACACATGGTTGTATCTGGGCTCACCGTCACCTTGCTAACTCCAATATCAATAGTTTTCGTATCAATACAGACCCCATCTGTAACAATTACGGTATAGGTCATATTTGAATCCGGACTTACCATAACATTATCAGAGGTTCCCACCACATTGCTGTCCATGTCCAGCCAGGTGATCGTATACGGGGGAGGCGTTAGCGGCGTCCATCTAAACGCATCATTGGTAGCGCTCCAGTTGCTGCTGTTCCTTCCAGGGGCAGGGTAGCCCAAAGTTCCACCCAGGTTTTCTATACCCATTGTGTGATCACCACCATCTGAGGGCATTGTCGTAGTATGGATTTCTATAAAATTAGTCCCTTCGTAGAGCAGTATCTGAGTAGTAATTGCGTTACCCCCTCCATAGTGTTGAATAGAATTAATATTAACAACACATACTCTTGTTGGCGCCGTGCCAACAGTAAAATAATCAACTGTTCCACCTGCAGTTGGATTGAGATCTTCCCAGGCCCAGGCAATTAAGTTACTGGGTGCGACTACGTCCGGAAGCACTTGTCCGCTACAACATCCATTTGATGATGCTGCATCAAAAGTGATGAAGCCATTTGAGCTTATGTGAAACATATCATAGTAATTGCAGAAGAACACGAAATCGAAGCCAATATTCAGTGCTCCAGATACAAAATCGTCACCAAGCGTAACATTTGTTCCACTTCCACTTACTGGAGCAAAGGGTACTCCACTTACATCATATGCATTGCAATCTCCTGATGCAATATTGGCATGAACTTGCGTTTGACTTCCAAAGCATAGTATAGCATCATCTACCGTTGGCACTGAATTGAGTGGTGTTGGGCTCACGGTAACCAACTGATACAATGTTTTGGTGCAGCCATTTGGAGCAGAGACCGATACTTCATATACCGTTGTGCTTGTTGGCGAAGCTATAGGATTGGGAATGGAATCAGAACTAAGTGTTGAAGAAGGTGTCCAGCTATAGACGTAGGATCCAGCGGGATTTGCAAAGGCATTTAATTGTGCCGACCCGCCATTGCACAGTATTTGATCACCGTTAGTGGTCAAAGTGAAATCCGTAACAACATTCACAGTAATTGTATCCACATTACTACAACTACCTGATAAATCGCTGGTCACGATGTATGTTTGAGTAGTTGGCGGATATGCCAAAGGATTATAAATGGTGTCATTGCTTAAAAAAAGTGGCGGTGACCATTGAAATGTTGTGCCCCCACCAACGGTTAGCTGAGCTGTATCACCATCACATAAGTAGAAATCACCCCCTGCATAAGTACCACTAATGATGTTTATGGAGAAGGCAATTGTTGATGTTCCTATAACGGGACAACCATTATCCATAAAAGTGACAGTGTAGATATTAAGGCCAACGTCGTCAATTTGTGCTGTCCAGGTAACAGTGACAGTAATTGGATTGACTCCGGTTTGGGTAAGTGTAGCTCCGGGAATTGCCAGGGCAATGTTGGAATTGAGAAAAATTGAGTCGGGAATATCAGGGTCTGCCACTACATAATTATAAGATAATTGAGCTCCTACGCAGGCTTCGACAGTAAGAGAATCTACCCATGTAGAATTTTGAAGATTAAAGATGCCAGGAGATTGAAGCGCCGGTTGAAAATTGCTGCAATTCAGAATGTCAACCACCTGGATGTCCCTCATCGTAGTACCGATCAGTACCCCATCTCGATATTCCTCTACCAATATTGTCACTACACATACCTGGTTTCCAATAGGTTCAAAATCCATTTGCCCGGTTTGGGTATTGAAGGCAACACTGCCACTGGTAGTAAATATGGGGTAGGTCGACGAGTATCCTGCGGTATATCCAATCGGGGTTCCACCAGCCGACAACGGCGTAATAAGCGTGTAAACAATAGAGTCTCCATCTATATCAACAGCACCGTGATTGTAATTATACATCTGCTGATTGCAAGTGTAAGGAACAGGCAGGTTCGTGAAAATGGGAGAGGAGTTGCAGCCATTAGAATTGTTTAAAGTAGCTTCGATATACATCTCTTCACTGGAAGGATTTACCAGGTTATCAATTAACGGATTCCGGCAGCAATGTGTCCAGCTAATAGTCCAATCAGTACATGGTACCAAGGTAACCGTATCGGTGTATATCCATTGCTGAACACCGGGTTGTGAGCCTCCCTGGCAAGTACTGATAGCTGTAGGGCACAACAGAGATACCTCCACCATGCTTACATTTGCTAAACTAATATTTATGTTTCCACAACTGGAGGTAATAACTACTGGCATGTTGGCTGGTGCGTTAATGCCACTGCAATCCCTGTAAAAAGCCAGTGTAATTGCGTATTGATCACCTCCAAGACAGGTATAGGTCAGGTCGGAGCCCATGGCATGAGAGGCTTCCGTTTTCTCAGTACTGGCAAATAAAAATGAACAAACTAATAAGAGAATACATACGGAATTCCTTATCATGCTTTGATAAAGATCAAATGGCTTTAACAAACGTTTAGACACTTTGCTTTTTAAAAAATAAAATTCTGTTTATTAAAATTTTACTTATTAATTGTTCCATTCAGTGTAAAAATACAAAATATACTTCTATCGTTTGCTTAGAAAGTTGGAAATGTTACCAACATGTTTAATTTTAAACATATTAGTTTTTTTTACTCTTTTCTGTAACATAAATTCCGCCTTTTCAATCTGGCACCAACCAACGTATAATTTTTGCATATACTGTAATACATATATTAGACGTAATTCGGAGTCAAAAGGTTGCCTTTTTTTCAGATTGGTTCAATCAGGTGAAATCCAGTCAATATTCTTGCGAAGCTGTTTAAGGGTAATGTCTTCGGGGCTTCCATCCGGTGGAGAGTGGTTGTATGTCCATTTACTTTGAGGGGGCAAGCTCATGAGGATTGATTCTACTCGTCCACCTGTCTCCAGCCCAAACTTTGTTCCTCTATCATATATCAGGTTGAACTCTGTGTACCTGCCTCTTCTCAATGCTTGCCAGTTCAATTCATTATCGGAGTACTCCTCATTTCTTCTTCTGTTCGCCAACTGCTCGTAAATTGGAAAGAAAACAGCGCCCACATCCTTTACAAAAGCAAAAAGACTGTCTATGCTGGATTCCTTCGTTTCTGATAGCCTGTCAAAGAAGATACCCCCTACTCCTCTTGTTTCATTCCTGTGTTTGATGTAAAAGTAGTCGTCGGCCCATTTTTTAAAGGTTGGGTAGTAGCCCTTGTCATGTCGATCGCATGTCTCTTTAAGCATTTGGTGAAAACCCCGGGCATCTTCTTTAAATATGTAATGGGGACTCAAATCGATCCCGCCACCAAACCAATTTGAAGATATCGAGTCTTTGTCACAAATTTCGAGATACCTGATGTTCATGTGGATAATAGGCATCATGGGATTATTCGGATGCAGGACTATAGATACCCCTGTGGCGAAGAATGTAGAATTCTCTGTGGAATCCTGGTCAATTTCAAGAGTTTCGAGCATATTTTCCGGCACTTTCCCGTGTACTTCCGAAAAATTCACTCCCCCTTTTTCAATTAATGCCCCAGTCTCAATAATTCTGGTGATGCCTCCCCCGCCGTCTTCTCTGTTCCACTCATCTGTTCCGAAGGCAGCCTTTCCATCGAGCTTTTCGAGCTTCGCGCAAATGTCATTTTGCAACTCCTTAAACCAGGAAGACACTTCCTTTTTGTCGATCGCCATAACGTTTAAGCCATTGAGTTAACAGGGGCCATATTCAAATGAAACAATTCCCACCTTTTCAGCTTCGCATGGATTACAATACTCTTTACCATCGCATCCGCAAATAAGAGAACACTTAAGTGAACAAGCTTTCGATGAATCAACTTTAGATTCATCATAACACGTTTCTTTCTTCTTGCATCCCCCAGCCAGCATTGCGCCCAGCGCAAAAGATACAAGTATTAAAATGAATAATCTGTAACCAAACACAGAACGAAGAAACTTAATATTTTTTATTTAGCCATGAGATATTCAATCTCAATGATCGTCTTTGGAATGCAATCCGAAAGAATCTCATGGCCATCCTCTGTAATGAGAATATCATCTTCTATCCTAATTCCAATGTTCCACCATTTCGGATCACAGTCGGAACCTTTCGGTATGTAAATCCCAGGCTCTACAGTCAGTACATTACCCGGTGCCAGCGACCCGTTGAGGCCAATATCATGCACATCTAATCCCAGGTAATGTGATGTGCCATGCATAAAATACTTTCTGTAATCCATGCGCTTTTTGATTACTCTGTTCTCTACCAGGCCACGAATAATAATTTTGGTGGCTACTTCATTGGGTGCCCAAAATTTATTACCCTTTTGGCAGGCTGCTATTCCAGCAACTTGTGCATCGAGTACAATTTGATAAATAATTTTCTGCTCCTCCGTGAATTTTCCGTTTACAGGAAATGTTCTTGTGATATCTGCCGAGTAATTGTGATATTCTGCACCTATGTCCACCACCAAAAGGTCACCGTCCTTCAGCTCATCTCTGTTGGAAGTATAGTGAAGAATACAGCTATTTTTTCCGCCTCCAATAATGGAAGGAAAGCCCGGGCTTTCAGCACCCTGAAACTTGAAGGCATATTCAATAATGGCTTCAGCTTCGTATTCGTACATACCCGGATTCAGCTTTGCCATTAAATCGTGTTGCGCTCCACAGGTGATTTCTATGGCCTTTCTTAGGAGAGCAACTTCTTCGGGCTCTTTTACCTCCCTCAAAGTGGCCATAAATTCTCTCAGCATATACAAGTCCACATTTCTCTTGGTAGTATCCAACATTTGAACAAAGTGTTTTTTTAAGCTGAAAAGATCTCTTCTATTGTTTACATCATCTGTAATACTGGTATGATCCACCGTGTAAAACACTTTATCGAACTTGTAAAAATCGAAGTCGAATTCTGTAAACATTCCGCTCCCAAAGACGTATTTAACACCAAGAAGCTCTCTTGCCCTATCAACTCCCATCGTCTTACCGCTCCAGATTTCCTTCATAGAATCCCGCGGCTGGATGAACAGTATTTCCTTTGAATCAAAAGATTCAATCCGTTGCTCTTCCTTAAAGACAACAAGCATAGCATGGGGCTCATTTAATCCCGTGAGGTAAAAGAAATTGGGATTCTGATGAAATTCAAAATCAACATCATTAGAACGATTTTTGATCGAGTTGGAAAACACTATTGCCACTGAGTTCTCGGGCATGATGGAACGAAGATCCTCTCTTTTTTTTGCGTGAAATTCCATATTCAGCGCCTTTGTTTCGAAATCAGTATTCGGAAAATGAGTTTCGGGAACTACTGAATCGACTTCCTGGGCGCTCATGAGCTCTGTCGAACAGAGAAGCAAACCCATAGCTAAGAGACGGGCAATAAATCTAATGGAAAAAGAAGTAACGTCGGCGTGGCCAATCATTCGATATATGCTAAAGCTATGTTGCACGTTTATATTGCCGACATAATAGAAAAGCCAATCGCATGTAACATACAACTGGCCTTTTTAATAGAATGAGAGAATCTAAAGCGTGAACTTGGTAGAGCACTTACACGTTCCACTTATGTTGCCGGCAAGTGACTCGCAGTAACTCTTATTTTGATCCTGATTGTCTTTATTACCACAAACTTCCTGATCGGAAATTACATAACCTTGCTGATCTGTAACTTTACATGTAACACATTTGGTACAAGACGAGAAAGAAAGCGCCATGCCTACCAAAGCTATCAACGAGTAAATCTTAAGAGAATTTTTCATAACCTTTTGTGATTTTGTGTGCCGCAATGATAGCGTATATTTAAGAATAGCACACGAAAAATTATCGAAAGTTTTAAACGGATATTTGTTAATAACTGAAAATGGAAAAGATTTTATCTCCAGGATTGAAGATAACCCTTGGCCTTGGCTTCTTTTATACAGTTATATAAGCCATTTTTATCTATGTTTCTCAACCCGGATGAAGAAACCTTCAATGTAATCCACCTGTCCTCTTCAGGAATATAGAATTTCTTCGTGTGGAGATTTGGATAAAATTTTCTCCTGGTAGCCTTCTTAGAGTGAGCAACATTGTTGCCTGACATCACTTTCTTACCTGTAAGTTCACAAACTCTGGACATCTTAAATAGGTGTTTTTAAATTCGGAGTGCAAAGAAAGAGATATTAATCTGTTCTACCAAAAAGATATGGCACAATTCTACACGCATTATTCAGTCGATTTGAGGATTTCTTTTCTTAACATATTCAGTGCAGTCATTGCAGTGATCTCGATATTTATCGCCCTGTCACCTCCAAACTGATATTTCACCGCGTATGCCCCTTGATTGCTGGCTATTCCGATCCAAACGGTTCCGACCGGCTTTTCCACGCTTCCTCCATCTGGGCCAGCTATTCCAGTACACGATATGGCATAGTCGGTATTCATTTTTGTTCTGACCGAATCCACCATGGCAAGAGCAATATCTTCACTTACCGCCCCCTGTTGCTCAAGGATTTCAGAATCAATAGAGAGCGCATCGATTTTGACCTCATTTGAATAGGCAATCAGCGAACCTTTGTAGAATTCAGAGCTTCCCGGGTATTGAGTTAATAAATGAGCTATATAACCACCTGTGCAGCTTTCCGCTGTAGAGACCGAAAGCCTCCTGTCTTTCAACAGGCTTGCCACTACCTTGGGCAGGCCCTCCTCGTCATTGCCATAAATGTAATTTGGAATGATCTTTTCAAGTTTGGAGACGTACTTTTCCACCAGGTTCTCCGCCAATTCAAGATTTTTGCCTGTAATGGATAACCTGAGCCGCACACCACCAGCCGAGGGAAGATAAGCGAGTTTAATTCCCTCTTTAGCGACAGCCTCCTCCCAGTCGGCAATCTTTTCTGCCAAAAATGATTCACCGATTCCCTGCGTGCGCACGGTGCGCATCACAATATGAGGAAGCTGCAACTCACTTTTTAACTTAGGCAGTACCTGTTCCTTCATCATCATCTTCATTTCATGTGGTACGCCGGGCATTGAAATAAAAATTTTTCCCTGTTTCTCAAACCACATTCCTGGTGCAGTACCTTTTCGATTTCTTAAAACCTGGCAGTTATCCGGAACTTCTGCCTGCTTTTTGTTTACATCAATCATCTTTACATTAAAGGCCTTGAATAAGTTGGTCACATCTTCCAATACTTCAATATTCATAACCAGCACACTTTCAAAATATTTAACCAGCGTCTTTTTTGTGATATCATCTTTTGTCGGCCCCAATCCTCCAGTGATAAAAATTACATCTACCCTGTTTTTAGCCTCATCCAAGGCGGCAATGATATGTTCTGAATTATCTGAAATAGAAGAAATCTGCTTTACCTCCATTCCAATGTTGCTGAGCTCCTTTCCCATCCATGCTGAATTCGTATCGACTATTTGGCCGATCAGTATTTCATCTCCTATGGTGATTATTTCAGCGGTCATGGCAACTGATTGTTATGAATATCCGCACTGAGATTGGCGTGCGCGCACTTGTAATATTATGTGGCTATTCAATTTATCAACTTTGAGGAGAGGGCCTCGCAAGCGAAAAGTAATAATTATCCTGAGTGGCTTATAATGCCGTGCTCAGCTTCTTGGGAACGGGAACAACACTCATCACAGGGATTTCTGAATTATTGATAATTCCCTGAGCAGATGATCCTATGAACATATCCGTAATATCATTCTCCTGCTGTGTCATGATCATTATCAGTCCTGCATCAACTTTTTTAGCATAATCCAAAATGACATCTGCCAATTTCTTTCCTCCTTTATCCATAATAAACTCGCTGGTCACAACAATTCCCTTATCCTGAAGAAAATTAACTACCTGAGCCTCTTGCCTCTTCATTTTGGATAGAAGCGTCTTATCCGAAGTAGTGGCTATTGAGACTGCGTTAACCTTAACACCACCGTATAACTTGGAGAGCCAAATAGCTTTGGCCACCTTTTCTTTCGTCTCTTTACTCAAGTCCAGTGGCAACAGAATATTGTCTAAGCCCGGTTTGATTTCCGATCCCTTCACCGATATTACCGGAATTTTTGATTCCCGGATTACCCTCAGCGTGTTTGATCCAATAAATTTCATTATCCCCATGGAACCGGAAGTGCCCATAAGAATCAGCGTAGCTCCAATCATTTCGGCTACTTCGTTAATCTTTTCATAAATCTTGCCATGTACTAACATTGAATCGATATGTATTCCCGATTCAGCAGATTTTTCAGCAGCTAGTTTCGACATCTTCTCCTTGGTACTCTTGGCGATTTCAACATGTTCGGCGCTAGAGATGTACTTATTGAAAAAGCCGTAGTCTTCAATAACATTTACAATGGTTATTTCGCCATTGATCACTTTTGCCAGATTGATTGCCTGATCTAAAGCGACCAAAGTAATTTCCGAAAAGTCAATAGGAATTAGGATTTTCCTTTTATCAGTGACTTCACTCATGGTGTATTTTATATTGGTTAAATTCGCCCTGTCTGCCGAAAGGCAGGTGCAAAACTAAGAAAATTACTTCCATTTTCTACACAAAGCATGTTTTATACAGAACGCTCATTAAGAGAAATTGTCCGCTTGGAAGATGGAAGAATGGAATGATGGAAAGGTGGGAAAATGGAATAGCACCATCCCTCAAGAAAGGAAAGATCGTAATCGTATAATGTTACATTCTATGATGCAGGCCTGCCCCAATATTCCATGATTCCAATTTTCCATTGTGATATTTCTATAAACTGACATTACATCATTTTTCATACTTACATTTGACATTACACATAAAAAATTGCAACACATGGCAATAGCTGAATCAGAATTGGTACTAAATTCCGACGGTAGTCTTTACCACATAAAACTGAAGCCGGAACACATTGCAGACAACGTAATAATTGTCGGTGATCCGCATAGAGTTGAGATGATTTCCAACTACTTCGATGAGATAGAATATAAGATTAGCAATCGTGAGTTTACAACCCATACCGGTTTAAAGGGAAATATGCGAATTACGGTTATGTCAACAGGTATTGGAACAGATAATATCGACATAGTCATCAACGAACTGGATGCCGCTGTTAATATAGACCTGCAAACCAGAGAAATAAAGGAAACCCATAAGTCTCTCAATATTGTCAGGCTCGGTACTTCAGGAGCTCTGCAGGCAGATATTGAAGTTGACTCCTTTGTATTATCAGAGTACGGGTTGGGCCTGGATGGAATGCTTCATTACTATGATTATCCTGATGATCTGGTTGAGCATTCAATGACGGAGGCATTTATAGAACAGACTGAATGGGGAGCTGAATTGCCTCGGCCCTACATAGTAAAGGCGTCAACAACACTTATGGACAAACTGGGTGAAGGTATGGTAAGAGGGATTACAGCAACTGCCCCTGGCTTTTATGGCTCTCAAGGCCGGGTTTTGAGATTGCCGGTTCGGTATCCCAAGCAGAATGAGAACTTCACCAACTTTAGTTTTGAAGGCAAGCGAATCACCAATTATGAAATGGAAACCTCGGCTTTGTATGGCATCGGAAGAATGCTTGGGCACAATACTTGTACTATCTGTACAATAATCGCCAACAGGCTGGCGAAAAAGTATAGCGAAGACTATCAAAAATCAGTTGATAAGATGATTAGGCTGGTACTCGAGCGATTAACTGTTGATAACTAGAAGAAATTTGTTTCAACCTTCTAGATATTTCCACGTCTGATATATATGAAGAAGTCTGAACTCAATGCTTTGGTTACCTTATTGGATGATCCTCATGATCACATATACGATCAGGTTAAGGAGAAAATAATGTCCTTAGGCAGTGAGGCAATACCTTCATTGGAATTGACTTGGGAAAGCTGTTTCCCGGGTAAGGAAAGAGCTGGCTCAGAGTTGCTTCAAACGAGAATAGAGGCAATTATCCATACGATTCAGTTTGACGATGTAAAAGATCAACTACGAGCATGGGCTAACTCCAGGGAAAATAGCCTCTTGAAGGGTGTCTTATTAATCGCCAGATACCAATACCCCGATGTTGACTCAGAGAAGATTACCAATCATCTGAACCTCATAAGAAAGGATGTAAAGATAGAAGTGCAAAAGAGCAGTTCAATACTGGCGAAGATCAATGCCATCAACCATGTGCTTTTTGACATTCACAAATTTGTTGGAAATGCTAAGAATTTTCATGCTCCTCAAAATTCATTCATTAACAATGTATTGGAGAACAAAAAAGGGAACCCCCTGTCTCTTTCACTGTTGTACTTGTTGGTTTGTCAGCCTTTGGGAATCCCGGTTTTTGGTATTAATTTACCCAAGCATTTTATCGTTGCTTTCAAAAATTCCTCAGATGATATACAGTTTTATATCAACCCATTTAGTCGCGGGACTGTTTTTGACAGAGGCGATGTAAACAGCTTTTTAAAACAACTCAATATTGAGCCGAGGCAGTCGTTTTACTCGCCCTGCACCAATATGGATATGATAAAACGTGTCCTGATCAATCTGGAATACTCTTTCCACAAGCAGGGTTACGAAGATAAAGTGATCGAGATTAAGGAGTTGATTGCAGTTCTTGAAGAATAGACAGCACTTAATAGCCCGGCTTTACTTAGTGCCGCCTTGCTAAGTCAATACATGCCAACCGAACTTAGCCCACTTAACGTGGAAGACCCAACTTCTGTGGCATTAAGCTAAAGCCTTTGTTGCCAAATCGTTAATATTTAACCAGTTTGAATTGTTGTTTCTTAGTTTGAGAACTTACTTCGATTATGTAAATACCTTGAGCTTCATTTAATTCAATTTGATGAATGGAAGAATTGATATTTCCCATATGATAAATCAAACGACCACTTATTGTAAATACGCTAATCGATACTTTTTTCAAGTTGCCCAATTCAACATTTACCAGCTCTTGGTATGGACCTGCTTGTGAGCCGATGGGATTAGGAAAGATAGAAACATTATTAAACAAAATGCTTTCTTCTATTCTAACTCCTGTTGAACTTAACTTGAGAATAAATGCATCAAATGAATTAGATGTTAAATAGAATGTTCCCAATCCAGGGTCAAAATCTACTGTACCTATATAATTTCCTGTTACATATGCATTTCCTGTGTTATCAATATGGATAGAATTCCCTCTGTTTCCGACCGATTTTGCCCAGACAAAATTCCCATCGGCATCTAATTTTTGGATAAAAACATCTATTAAAGCATTTGAAGTCAAAACAAAGGTCCCAGCACCCGGATCAAAATCTACCGAGCCTATAAAAGATCCCGTTGAATACACATTCCCCGAAGCATCGGTAGTGATGGAATTACCTAAATCCTCTGATGTTCCGCCCATAGATTTAGCCCAAATAAAATTCCCATCAGAATCTAACTTCAGTATAAAAATATCCCGACCACCATTTGAATTCAAATTGAAGGTCCCGGCACCGGGGTCAAAATCTACCGTAGCTTCATAAAATCCGGTTATATACGTGACACCTGAGGTATCTGCAGTGATGAAATTAGGCAATTCAGCCTCAGTCCCACCAAAGGAATTTGCCCAGATAAAATTACCACTGGAACTTAACTTTAGGATAAAAATATCGACACTCCCAATTGAAGTCAAATTGAAAGTCGCGACTCCCGGGTCAAAATTTGCGGTACCCACAAAACTGCCCGTTACATACACATTACCTATGGCATCCGTGGTTACGGCATAACCGTAATCCGGGTTCGTTCCCCCCACAGATTTGGACCAAATAAAATTGCCATTGAGATCTAATTTTTGGATAAAAATATCAGTGTTATTGGAAATCAAATTGAAGGTTGCCGGACCTGGATCGAAATCTACAGTATCTCTATAATATCCGGTTGTGTAAATAGCTCCAAAGGCATCGGCAGTTAAGGAAGTACCCCGATCAGCTGATAATGCACCCATCGATTTGGCCCACATTAAGTTACCATTGGCATCTAATTTTTGAATAAAAATATCGTCAAGACCATTAGAGACAAAATTCAAGGTGGCTGAGCTTGGGTCAAAATCAACTGTGTCCCGATAATATCCAGTTATATATACATTGCCTGAAACATCCGTAGTAATGCAATTACTATAATCATTGTTTGTTCCACCCACGGATATAGCCCAAATAAAACTCCCGCTGGCATCTAACTTTTGTATAAAAACATCTTTCATACCATTAGAAGTGATATTGAACGTGCCTATACCCGGATCAAAATCTACGGTATTTTCAAAAGTCCCGGTAATATAGATATTACCCGAAGCATCAGTCGTGATGGATTGGCCATCATCAGAATCCGGGCCACTTATGGATTTGGCCCAGGCAAAATAGAGATCTTGAGCATGAATAGTTATCGAGAATAGCCCTATCAGAAGTCCTAAATAGATTTTTTTCATGGCTAATTTATTACTGACATACTGTTTTATGTTTGCCAACGGCCCGGCTTTGAGTAGTAGCGCCAGGCTATTTTAACATCACCGGCTGTACACACGCACGCTACAAGTTACACTTAGTATTGCTCACCCGCTATTCCGCCAAAGACATTGATAGCAATAGGTGGTGTCACTCTGATATTCTTTTACCGTCTTTGTCGAAGAGTGACCTTAACTTTAATTCAATGACCAATAGCATTATTATTATTCCCACTAACATAAAACCAGTCGTCCAATCAAGGGCTCTTTCATCTTCAAAAAATACCGTTGAGCATGCGCCGAACACCAACTGAATCAGGGCCAAAATAAGGAGTCCCTGAGCGGCAATTCTATTACCAGCATTCCAGGTCTCCTGATTCTTCATGGATCTGGTGGTTCTATATCCATAAAACCAGTTGATCTTCTTAGGTGGAACAGCCTTGAAAATTAACGCCACCAACAGCAAAATTGCGCCGATGGAGAGATTGGAAATTAGAGTTTCGAGCATCGCTTTTCATTTTTGATTGACAGCATGGCTTTACTAAGTTAACACATCTCACGGAAGTTAAAGCGCCAAACGCACTAGACCAAGCCCTGTGGAATGAAGCTAAACCCATTGCGAAAGTTTGGATTTTGCTTCTTCATTAGAGATACCATTACCATCTTTTATAGATTTTTGGCCTTTCTGGATTTTTTCAAGAACATACAGATGATATTGAATGTCTTCCAGCGTAGTAGTATCTGGTAATTTATGAATCAACTCTGCAACTTCGTCTTTTAATATTATCATAACGATTTATTTATTTCAAAGATACTTACTAAAACGTTATTTGGTTTGTTTTAGTTTCAATCTGAAATGGAAGCGATGGATCAGGAGTGATGCTGGCAGCTCTGTAGCTAACGGCCCTAATAAACGCAGTATGGCCTTTTTGTTAATTACCGCGAACCTAACTCATCAAAGGTTGTAGACTGAACTTCGCTGCATCGCGTTTATTTATTGTTAGCCACCGTTACGCCCTGCAGACTAATTCAGTACCGTGTATCTATACCTTATCATTGCAGACTCATTACCTATTTGGAAATTTTGCTTTGATTTGATACGGGAATTGAACATAACTTTGGCAAGGTCTCCTCGCCCCGGTATGAACTTACCATCCACTTTCCTGCGATCAGCCCAGCTACCATTCTCTTTGCTATATTCAACTATCTCCTGAACATAGGTTATTGAATCCCCGGTGAGCATTTTATAAATATTAAATTTAATACCGAACTCCAATTGTCCAAGTTCTAAGTCTATAACTTCCTCAGAATTGGAAGGTATGATGATTACTCGTTCAGGATCAACGGTTACGGTATCACCTTTATACGCCCATTGAACAATCTCTAACCTTATATCGAATGAGGCATCTGGCTTGTCACATCCTGAACTATGAACAAGAAAAAGCAATAAAACGTAAAATTGGAGATTTCTACCTTTCATATTATTAAACAGCGTCTTATGACGTCTTCTTAAATGGTGGCTAACTTGTTATATACTTAATAAATATACGGAAGAACACGCCAAAAAGCAGGACAACAGTATATACCCGTTCTTGTTATTTCTTTTTCTTCTTCTTTTTGCCGACTACTTCATCCCTCTTAAAATTCATCGGCGCATCAAACATCTTGGCATTTTCCATGTTGGATTCTATAAATGCCCGAAGCTCAGCTGTCTTAGGTTGTTTGTATCCAGAGTAGTTCGCTTTCATAAATTCATCTTCAACAGCTATCAGCACAAGTTCATTATCTGATTTCAATGTGAATTTATAGAAGTTGTAGTTTCCATCTTTCTTCTCCACGTTTACAATTTTCACGCCTTTTATTTCCGTTACATATCCCCTGTAATATTGGTACTCCTGCTTCTTTCCATCTTCATCAATTGAGTTGTGGCGGATATTGTAAAACTTAGACTCGCCTTTGGTTATCTCAATCTTCTCTTTGGAGCCATCTTCATTTACCAACGTGTAATTACCATAATATACCTTTTCAATAGGGAGTGATTCCTCGTAGGTATTGAGTTCAACTTTGGAGTCATAAGGACAAGCTGCGAGGAGAAACAAGGCAGCAACCAATACAGCGGATCTTATTTTGTTTATCATAACTTGTTTATTTTAAAATGATAAGTTCAAGTTAACAAAATCTTAGTGCATCTCGGTGTCTTAGTGCCTGCCTGCCGGAAAAGGCAGGTCTTAGTGGCAATTTTTTCTTGCCACTAAGCCTCAAAGGCTCAAAGAGACACGAAAAATTAGATTAGTTTACTTGAATAGAATCTTCTTAAGCGTTAATCCGAGAATTTTAATATCAGTAAAAATTCCTTGTTCATTAATATACTTCATGTTCAGCTCAATTTTACTTGGCAAGATGTTCTCCGTGTACTCCTTTTCAGCATCGGAAGCTCGTAGCAGCAATTCACTCTCATTTGAGTAGGCAATACTGGCATAATCAGTTATTCCAGGTTTAAGTGACAGTATTTGTCGCTGGGTGTCATTATAAAGATCCACATATTTGCGCACTTCCGGCCTCGGGCCAACCAAGCTCATATTTCCAATCAGCACGTTAAATAACTGGGGTAGCTCGTCCAGCTTCATGCGCCGCAATACCGAACCGAATTTGGTGATCCTGCTGTCTTTGTCACCTATGGTCAGCAATAAATCTTGATTTGAATCCACATACATAGTACGGAATTTATACATTGTGAAATCCTGGTTGTTCAGTCCCACTCTGCTTTGAAGAAACAAGGGCCCACCTTTAGAGTCGAGTTTTATCGCAATAGCAATCAACAACAGCAAAGGAGAGAGCAGCAGAATTCCAAAGAGGGAAAAAATGAGGTCAAAAACTCTCTTTATCATACTAAAGTGGTGTGCGAATTACGAATCGTTGCGAATTTACGAATGATAGCACTGAAGGAAATTGCAACTCTATTTCGTAATTCGTATTATTCGTAATTCGATGACTTTAACCAATTATTCGCTCTACAGAGCTTGTTACAACCTGAATTACAGTTGACTGATCATCTTCAGATAAATCCACATAAACGGGCAACGTGATCTCTCTGCTGTAGTTATCATAGGCACGAGGAGTTGAGCCGATATCATGGCCCTGCTCCTTGTAGAAGCTCAACATAGGAATTGGCATAAAATGAACGTTCACTCCTACTCCATCTTCCGTAATTCGCTGAATAATATTGTCGCGTTGATCTTCAGATATACCTCGTATTCTCAAGGGATAAATGTGAAATGAAGAGATTCTGTCTGAATCTTTCGAAACAGGTAGCTCTGCCCAATCGAACTCGCCGAAGGCCCTGTCATATTTTTCAAATATCTGCTTTCGCGCCGGCAAAGTATCCGATTCATATTTTTCCAACTCTATAATTCCGATAACCGCCTGGAGATCCGTCATGTTGCATTTATATCCCGCCTCATTAACATCGTACCGCCAGCTCCCCTCTTTGGTTTTGGAAAGCGCATCCTTTGACTGTCCGTGTAATACCTTAATGCAGAGCGCCTTATACACTTTTTCATTATCAAATGGTTCTGGTAAGTTCAAACAAATAGCCCCGCCCTCTCCGGTGGTAAGATTCTTTGCAGCATGGAATGAGAACACGGATACATCCGTTAAGCTGCCCGTTCGTTTGTTTTTATACACAGCTCCCACCGAGTGTGCTGCATCTGCCAGCACCAATATTCTGCCCAGCATTTTTTGCTCTTCAGTTGAAGCGGTAAATTGAGATCTAATCTCCTTTCTCCGTACCAAGTCATTGACGGCATCGTAATCGCAAGGCAAACCAGAAAAATCTACTGGTATGATTGCCTTGGTGTGCGGAGTAACGTGTTTCTCAATTTCTTCAATAGATATGTTGAAATCGTCACTAACATCTACAATAACGAGTGTCGCGCCGCAATGAACAACCACATTGGCTGTTGCACAATAGGTATAGGCTGGTATTATTACCTCATCACCAGGCCCGATACCAAACCATCTCAGCATTATCTCCAGTCCGTTCGTGGCGGCATTTACACAAATTGTCTTTCTGTTTCCGCAGTACTCCGTGATCTGTTGCTCAAATTTTTTGGTTTGAGGCCCGGTTGTCAACCATCCTGATTGCAAGACCTTATCGATCTCAGCAGCCATTGACTTATCGTAATGAGGTTTAAAGAAGGGAATCATCAGGATTTCTTAATCAGAAGCAAATTTAATAATTTAAGATTCAAGGTTAGGATTCTTCAGAACGTGGAACACGAGTAAGGAATTGAAGAATGCATAGAATACAATACCTGCCTGGGTTTCTAAAATGGATTCCGTTAAGGCATTGATAAAGATAATTAGCAGGAAGAAGGAAACAACATATTGTTTGTTTCTAATGCTTATAATCAAGGGCCAGATGAGTGAAACAAGCAATGCGATACCGCCCAATAAACCCAATGCGGCGAAAGACTGCAGAAATTGATTGTGGGCATTTAGTCGGAGATTCTGTATGCCTTCAAACCCCCTTTCTTTATACTTGCTAACCAACACATCTTTTATATCCCCGGTTCCGGTTCCTATTAACCAATTTTCTTTAATAATTTCTATTGCTACAGGCCATACCAATAATCGTGCTGTATTGCTTTCCACATTGGTCTTATCCAGTGATTCTGAGTCGATATTCCATATGGTAATCAGGTTATTGATTCGTTGTTTAACTACGTCGGATGTGCTCAACAGTCCTCCGATACCAAGTGTAAATGCCACAGTAACAGCCATTCCTTTCAGGTAATTCTTCTTTCCAATTGTATAGTATATCGTCAAAATTATTAATGTAATCAGCAAAGTGATAAGACCGCTCTTTGCGGATAATAAAATGGTGCATCCCATAAATAAGGACAATATCAGGATAGAAATGATCTTATCATATTTCTGAAACAATGAACGATTTTCAATCAGACATATCCCGAGGATTGCAATTGAAAAAACAAGGTACATGGAGAAGTACGTGGGATGATGAAACAAGGAGAAACTTCCGTAAAAGAAATCACTTACCTCCCCGGTTGCAGTGTACATATACAATGCATCTGAAAGACACAACAATACAGCTGCGAAGTTGCCTAAAATGAAATAGAAGAACACCTTGTTGAGCTGCTCCTTTGAAAAAGGCGCTATTGTAACAAACAGGAACGGCATTAGTAAAAACGACAGTTTCATTTCCAGATCCAACCAACCAAATGAAGTATTGCCCGAATACAACATTCCCATCACATGCAGTATATAATAGAGCATGAAAACATAAGCCAAGTAGTTTCCTCGCAGCGCTTTGAGCCGCTGTGCAAAATTACCCTCAGCGATCCAGGTAACGGTAAAGCCAATTATCAAAAGAGGAACCATATATCTCCCCAACGGCAGGAAAAAGACAATAGCACAGATCAATGCATTCTGCATGGATGCTATTCTATTCAAGAAGCTATTGTTAATTTTCTCCAATATCAATTAACCTTTAATAGTTCGATTTCCAAGTATGAAATAAAACAATCCCATCAGATAACCAAATCCGTAGCTTGTATGCAGTACTACAAAAGAAGTCAATATCAACAATTGCTTTACAGGATTCAGTGTTTTAGAAAACGTTGCCAACAAACCTGCAAGAAGATATACTCCAAGAGAAACGAAGGCAAATAGAGTGAAAAAACTATCATACAAGGCAAGGGCGGTAAGACATAAAAAATACAGAACGAGAAATAGCGGCGCAAGCTGCCTGGCCGTTGTAATTGTTTTGTGCTTTTTATTTACATATACTTTCCAAAACCCATATTGATAATATTGACTAAATAACCTGGGCAAGGAAGCGCGTACGTGGTATTTGGATTTAATATCTTTTGATAATAAAATATTAAAGCCCGCTTTAGTTATTCTGAAATTCAATTCATCATCCTGATTTCTTGTCAACTGTTCATCAAAGAGCCCAACCTGGTCAAATACGGACTTTCTGTAAGCACCAAATGCAACGGTATCCACCTCTCCTTCCTTTAAACCGGTTCTGAAATGGGCTGATCCGACACCAAAAGCTGAGGACATAGCCAATGAAATAGTTTCTGAGATGGTATCTTCAAAAGTGTTTTCCAGCACTCCTCCAACACAGGCTGCATCCGTGTTTTCTGCCAACTTATTTACGCATTT
The DNA here is from genome assembly GCA_022572355.1 of Bacteroidota bacterium. Taxonomy (GTDB): domain Bacteria; phylum Bacteroidota; class Bacteroidia; order NORP154; family NORP154; genus NORP154. Next base: position 25,541 of record JACZWC010000002.1, read on the forward strand.
CTGAATATAATCCGGATAAATCGCCGAATGAGCACCAAGAATGACTATAATCTCTCCAGTGGCTGCCCTGATGCCTTGATTGAGGCCATAGGGTGTCTTTCTTTCCTCATTGATGAGATGCGAAACCCTGGGGTTTCTCCGTGCCAGCTCAGCCAATATTGCGGATGTGCCATCTGTGCTCAAGCCATCAGCTACAAATATTTCTATCTTATCGGTGGGGTAGCTCGAGTCCAGTACTGAGCGCACACATTCTTCTATATACCTTTCCTCATTACGGCAGGGAATTACCACGGAAACTACTGGAATACGCTGTCCTTCAGAAGATGACTCCATCAAGTGACTTTTACCTTACAATAATACTAAAATCAATAGCCAATGAATGCGCTAATATGTCCAGGTTAATAGTTAGCGATCATGCTATCCACGCATTTCTTCCAATCATACATTTTAGCAACCCTGGATCTTGCATTGTGGCCAATTTTTTCTCTCACTGCAGGATTGAGCACCAACGTTTCAATCGCATCCGCAGCTAGTTTTGGGCTTTGTGAAGGGACTACAGCACCAGACCTGCCGTTTTCAACTACCTCGGGCAATCCACCCACGTTGGACACAACAACAGGCTTTTCGCAGGCCATTGCTTCTACAACGGCTACACCAAAACTTTCATTATCCGATAAGCATCCAAATACCTGCATCATATTGAGATAACGGGGAACTTCTTCATGGTTTATGTATCCCTTAAAAGTCGTCTTGTCAGAAATGCCCAGATCTTTACATAGCCCTTCTAGCATATTTTGCATCGAACCCTGTCCGCAAATAAGAAGTTTTAGAGGAAGCTGAGGATTTCGATCACAAACAATCGCAAAAGCACGGATCAATACATCAATGGCATAGTCTGATTCAAGGGTCTTAATCGTTCCAACAACTATATCTGTTGAGGAAAATTCACTCTCAACAGTCATTGGTTTAAAATCATCCAGATCAACTCCAAAAGGAATCACCACGATCTCCTTATCCGTGTATTTTTCAGCTTCCCTCTTCATCGACCAGCTTGTCGAGAAGATTTTGTCAGCATTTTTCAAGTTTGACTTCAGAATCAATTTTTGCATCTTTCCACGCCTGGGGAATTCATACACATCATTGCCCCATATGGAGATATAGAGTGGCTGAAATCCTGATAGGTTTCCAAGCAGACCATAACTCGAGGCGTAGTGTGCATGGAGAATGTCGGGATTAAACTTTTTTATCGCTTTTCTAAGTGCTGGAATTAGCTTTAGGTAATTGAGTTTGGAAATGATACCGCGCTTAAATACAGACTCGGCAAACCCCTTTTCATTGCAATTTGTAATCCCGTCAATTTGTTGATACCAGTCACCATTTGATTTACCCAGACTGAATATTCCAATCTCTATACCAGAAGCGGCAATAGCTAAGGCCCAGCGCCTGGTGTGTATGGAGTTAATATCAGCTAACAGAAGTACCCTCATGATTCCTTAATGAGGTTGAGCCCCCGAAAAGATGTGGACATTTTATAGTTTTTGTTTGTCATTACTCCCGAGAATGACAAAGCAAGCAAAAAATAGTAGAACATGGCTATTCGAACATTGAGTATGGTGAAATTAGTTACTGCAACGAGTGTGAAGGCTACGGGCAGCAGTATTCCCAACATGGCATGCGGTTCATCTTTGCGATATTTCCACAATACGACAACGGGTGTCAAAAGCAAACTCAAATAGATGATGAACCCAACGATGCCCTTACTGGCAAGAACATAAATATATTCGCTATCGGGAGCATTTCTGAAAGCGTCCATTTTGTGAACAAAGTGACCCACGCCCAAGATCTTGTTATTATTCCATTCAGCCATCATAAACTCCCACGCGGGAAATCTTCCTGTGAACTCACCAATATTCATCGGATTTTTTGTGAATATTTCCATCAGATAATTGGTATCGAGAAAATATAAAGAAACTACTCCCAGGAAAACTACCGCCGCAAAACCAATGGCTGTTCGCTTTGTCATTTTTAGATGTACAAGAAATACTATGCCCACAGCCAGAAAAGCTACCATTGCTGTCCTGGACTGAGCTAGAATGATCAGCAATGCGCAAAGCGCAATAAAAAGCACATCTACTTTATTTCGAAAATAGTAATATGCCGACATAAAATAAGCCGACAGGCAAACCAATATCACGCCGTTATCGTTCGGATTTACCATAGCACCGATGATTCTCAAGCTTCCCTTTTGTAAAAATTCATAAGATTGGCGGTGTGTGAAAAAATCAAATAGCTCATCTCCAATTCCTACGGGATTCACTATCTCCAACGCCATTATACATCCTATCAACACCACTGCCGACTTGAGAAAGAGGTCTATCAATCTAGGGTACTTGTTCACAATATTTAACGCAATTACAAAGAAAAGGATGTACTTAACTGTCCTGATTTCATAGGATACCAATCCCATTGGTAAATCATTTATTAGAAAAGTAACCAGAGAAATCACGAAGAAAGCAACCAAGCCTGACAGAATACACAACTCTATCCTAATGCCTTTGGCAAGTGCTAAAAGTAATAGGGCAATGGGTAACATAAAGTTCTCCAGGCGTGTGAATGTTATTGTAGCCGGTGTGAACATGACAAATATCACACAGAGAAGCACGCAAATAATCAATACATGTGTGTAAAGCTTGTTCATATCATATCATATCAATGAGCTTGATGAGTCCGGCCCTTCTGGAAAAAGTATCCCGGTCAGGATAATTTACCTCGAGATTGCTGCTTTTTAATTTCTCCAACATAGTTAGTATCGATGTTTCGTTGTTTTCAGCCCAAAACACGCATGGATATCCAGCAGTTATGCTGTGCAATTCCCCGGTTTTTGTTGTTCCTCCCGTGATGATTGCAATTGGCTTATTCAATCCAATATAATCGAATATTTTGGTGGTAGATTCAAAGGGTTTGCCACCTGTGAAGATCAGTCCAATGTCACAAGAATTTATGATATCTATTGTGCTCCGATAATCCTTAGCCCCATGGTCAGTTATGCTTTCAAATCCTGCGATTGTCGATGCCTCTGTTCCAATATAAGAAAATGAAAAGTTATTTGCGTTATCTGCACTGGATATAAGCTTTAGAAATCTGGCTGGGTTCAAATCATCATAAAACTTGCCTGCATAAACAAAATTGATTTTGTCATTGTCAGAAATATTGTTTTGAAGGTTTGCTTTATCCACGATCAGGTCATCATAGCCATTTTCAATAATCTTCAATTTGTCAATATTTCTTTCGCTAAAGGATAATAGTTTAGAGCATGTTTCATTAATGGTAAGAACGGTATCAGCATTATTTATGAATAATCTTTCATAATGGGCCTTCACCATTATCTTGAGCCAGCTATTTCCAAAATGCGGGTTGTTGGCAAATGGGTCGCGAAAATCGAGTATGACCTGGCAGTTAAACAATTTTTTCATGAAGGGAACCAATTGAAATTGCATAAAAGGCCCACCCGAGATAATAATCGTATCATATTTGACGGAATTATCTCTTTTAAGAAAAAACGACCTAATGTTTTTTTGCCAATTATATCCCTGGTCTTTTACAAATAAGTTGAAAATAGACTTGCCTTCACCGCCAACACAAAAGACGTTGTCAATCCCGTTGTGCTGTTCTTTGAGATCATATTTACTGGTTAGAACATCACAAGAAATCGAATCATTTGAGAGTTGAGCAATATTATTGGCCCAATAGGAGACGCGTTGGGCGCCTACCCCATCCTTTGTCTCAAAAAAATATGTAATAAACAGAACGCGTTTCTTATCGCTCATTCAAAGCAGTATTAAATTTCTCTATCAGGTTGCTCAGTACTTTTTCCTGGCTGAATTCAGCCTTAATGTAAGCTGCGCCTTCCGTATTCATATGCAGCTCACCACTTGAAAATTTTTGATTTAATGAGTTGGTGGCGTCCTCGAGTTCAGTCATGTCATTTACCTGCGAACAATGTGGAAATGCGTATTTATAAATTACATGCCGTCCACACGCCAGTGATTCAAGCACAAATCCGGATAAACCATCGTGTTTCGGAAATCTCACACACGCCACAGCATTGTTAATTGTTGAGTTCATGTCCTTTACCCACCCCAATAATTTAACATTTTCAGGTAATAATTCGCCGTAATTAGATATTCCAATAACTTTAATCTCAATATTTGGAAACTTTCTCGCAAGGGTTATAATTTCAGTAAATCCATAAAATTCAGCCCGGTTCAGTCCAATGTAAGTCAACAATGAGAATTTTTCTGGAAAAGGTTCTGCTGTGTATCCTTTATCGTCAAAGGAAAGGAAAGGAACAGGCTCAGCTGAGACGCCTATCTCCTCCAGTTCCAGCTTGATCCAGTCTACTTCACAAAAATGAGCGGCTTCATCAATATACTTTTGATTGACAAGGCCTTTCTGATGGCTTTCGTTGGCCTTTATGACATCTGTGCCTACCCAATGTATGATCAACTTTTTTTTGAGCTTGAGCGCCATGTCAAATGCCCGGGCATTATAAATGGAGCCATTTAACGAGTATACGATATCGCAATTTCGAACATGATACAAAAACCTGAACTTATCCAAAAAGCTATAATATGTATCTAAACAAATGTATTGATTGCCTTTGTCGAATTGCTTTAGCTCTTCAGTTAATCTCTTTGCAAAATGCGGCAATCCAATTATTAAAACCTTCATCAACTTTTCTTATAAACCATAATCTTTAACAGGTCATTGCTTTCGTTGGGCCAAAAGTAATCGTCATTATCATTAACGCTTTTTTTTGCAACTATTGCGAGCTTATTCCTTGGCCATTCAAAACGCTGAAAGATTCTTAAGATTTTTACGATCAAATAACCCCTGTACTTATCATAACTATTACATGATGCTTCAGTAGGAGAATAAAATCCGTAGCAATCGTCAAGTATAAATCCGTTCTCTGAAAAAGCATCTTGCCACTCACTGAAGGTTAAAAACTTTTGATATTCACTCTGGGGTATTTTATTCGGAGGTGTATACTCCAAAGCGATTATCTGGCCATTGTTGGTTAATTTATTCTTAAAAAACTGCAAATGAGAATGAAGGAGGTTATCGTCCATTAGATGGCCCAATACAGTCACTGAAAGAATTAAATCCAATGAACTATCGCTAATTTCTACATCCATCACGGAGCTCCCGGTGCAAAATTGTATGTTGAGAATGTGCCCACTTTGGTTTTTGCCAATTGCAATTACTTCTTCTGATGTATCAAACGCAATCACCTTTTCAAATGTTTTTGACAACATCCGTGCAAAATCTCCTGATCCGGTACCGAAGTCAAGCGCCAATCCTGACTCTATTGTCAGCTTCGTCAGAATACTTTCTAACGCTTTTAGGCGCGCCAGTTGGTCAAATGCATAAATGGAGTAATTGGCCCATCCTGTGTGGCCGAATGTTAATGCCCGCTTATTCCAAAACTCAGAATTTGACAAACCTCAGTGTTATGTTGTTCTTGTTTTTGATATGTTGACAATCCAAATCACCACAAAAATCAAGAAAAGCATTTGTAATAACGATAGTATTAATAAGGTAGTTTTTATATCCTCCAGCACAAGTCCGCCATATAGGATTGAGCCGATAATTAATACATGGCCTACCAGGCTGATTAGAAAATTTTCCTTTTGTTTATTGACGATAATCGGTATTTGAGAGATAGGAGATATAATAAAACTCAAAAAAATCCATGGTGATAAAATTTGCGCATACTCTCCGGCTTCGCGCCAGCCCTCTCCAAAAACAAAAGCGAACAGATTTGGCCCGAATAAAATAATGAGGGCAAAAACAGGCGCCGATATCAACGCAAGGCTGCCAAGCATTTTTATAACCATAGGTTTGATTTCCTCATTATTTGCATATTTCTCAGAAGCCTTTTGGTAAAACACCTGGCTCACAGACCCTCCTATAAATCCAGTTGGCACTTTGATAATTCGCATTGCGAGCGCATACAAGCCAACAACAGCAGAACCAAAAAAAGAAGAGATGAAAAATATTAATAAAGTCACCGCAAGCACATCTGAAAAAGCATGGATTGAATTGATTTTCAGAAAATCAGAGTAGTGCCTTGCCTGAACGGAAATATTTTGCCTTCCTGTAATGATTTGCCGTACTATACCTTTCTCCCAAAAGGATTGAAGCAAGGCCAAGCTGCCCGCAATCTGGCCTATAATATTGCCTAGTATAAGGCCTCCAGCACCGATAGTCTTAAAACCCACGAGAACCTTAACCAAAGCATTCGTTAACGAGTCAGCAACTTTACTGACAGATATGTTGCCAAACCGTTTTTTTCTGGTAGCATAGTAATTCAGTGCCTGGTATATTCCCGTAAAAAGAACTGTAACCGGAATCAGAAGAAGCCATTGCTCAATTTTTGGCTCATTGTACCAATTCGCTATTTGCGAACCAAATATTATAACTAAAAAGAGAGTCAGTGCTGCAATTATGAAAGACAGAATTATTGATAAGGCAAACAGGCTCAGTGCATCTTTATCCTCTTTAGGCAACACGATGGCCAACTCATACCTGCCTGTTGCGATGATGCCAAACAAGCCCGATAAGCTAACGTAGATAGCCAGCAATCCAAAATCTTGTGGTGAGTAGATCCGAGTTAGCAGCGGAGCAACAGCAATTGGAATTACCTGGGCAAGTACAGTGCCGGTAAAAAGCGCAAATACATTCTTTACAAATTCAGATTTAGGCGCAATGTAATTTAACATTTCGGAAGGCTAAGCTGCCATTTTATCGCCTTTAAATCCATTGAGAACGGTTTGAAATATTATCTGTAAATCAAGAAGGAAAGACCAGTTTTCAATATACCATACATCTGTCCTCACGCGCCGGTACATTAGGTCAGAACCTTTGGTTTCACCGCGATATCCCCTTACCTGGGCCAATCCGGTAATTCCAGGGGTAACAAGGTGTCGAACCATGAACTTGTCGATTTCTTTAGAATACTCTTCGGTATGCTTAAGCATATGGGGCCTCGGGCCAACAACGGACATATCACCTGTAATAACATTGAAAAACTGTGGTAGTTCATCCAAACTGGTTCTGCGAAGAAAATGACCGATTGTCGTAATTCTCGGATCATTCTCTGTAGCTTGAACTTCATCGGAATCATCATTCACATACATGGTTCTGAATTTCAAGCAATTGAATACTTGATTAACCTTACCTGACCGCTTTTGCTGAAAAAATACCGGGCCTTTCGAATTGATCTTAATAAGTATGGCTATAATAGGTGTAACCCAAGAGAGAATAGTCAGAATTACAGTTAAGGAGAACATGATATCAAAGAATCTCTTTACTGCGCTGTTAAAGGCATTTTGGAGGGGCTCAGCTCTGCGCAGAAGTACAGGCAGGTCCTCATAAAACTCCAGCGCCATTTTCTGATTATAAAAGCCCCTGAAATCCGGTACGAGTTTAAACCGGATCATCTTTCTATCAGTGAAATTCATCAAACTCCGGATCTTTTCTGTTTTAGCAAGAGGAATGGCACAAAATACCTCATCGACCTTGTTGTTTTCGGCGAATTTCTCAATATCATCAATTTTACCCAATAGTTTTCGTCCCTTATCCTCTTCAAATTCATCATCCGTAAAGAACCCGAGAAACTCAAATCCATATTCAGAGTGATTCGCCAGTAAGTTGTACGTTTCCAATGCTACCGGTCCCGAACCAATGATAACAGCAGTTCGAGTGTTAATACCAGCAGATCTTATATGGCCGATAAATATCAGAAAAGCTGTTCGGGAGATAACGACCAGCATACCAAAATACAGATAGGTGTAAAACAGGAATTCTCTGGAGAAATAATACCATTTAAGGGATACAATAAAAATTGAGATGAGCAATAGGTGTAATCCAACCGCTTTGATCAGGTTCTTTATCACATTATCAACGCGAACTACCCTGTAAAGCTCATAGATTCTAAATACAAGCGCTACCAATACCCAGACAATATTAAATACCATGTACAGAACTACATACTTATCCTGAAATCCAAGTGGATAGTCATCAGCGGTAAACCTGGTATGAAAAGCAAGGATGATGGCAACGTTGAGGATGAATATATCCACAATAAAATGTAGCGCTTTAAAAAACTTGGAATACCGTTGCATCATAACCTTTTGTATCGCCGCTTTCGCGTGCAAATATATCGCATTTAAAGGGGGGTTACCCGAAAATCCTCATTCATTTTTTAACAATCAATTTTTAATAAGTTGAAGATTCGGCTTCTTTAAAAATGCTAATTTTGAGCCTGTCAAGATTAGCTGTGTAAAAGACGAATATTTGGAGAACAGGTTGCCTATGCCAATCGGTGATAAAATTACGAATTCAAGAGTGCTTATTACAGGTGGAGCTGGCTTCATTGGTTCAAATTTATGTGAGGCTCTGATAGAGCAGGACAATGAAATTGTTTGTTTAGACAATTTTTCGACTGGAAAGCGTGAAAACATTGAAGATCTTCTCGTGAAGTCAAATTTCCAGTTGATTGAAGGAGATATCAGAGACCTGGATGTGTGTAAAAAGGCAAGTGACGGTATTGACATCATATTGCACCAGGCAGCCCTCGGATCGATTCCAAGATCCATTGACGACCCAATTACAACCAATGATGTAAATATTGGGGGATTCTTGAATATGTTGGTTGCTTCTAAGGATGCCAAAGTGAAACGATTCGTTTATGCTTGCAGTTCATCAACTTATGGAGATCATCCCGATTTGCCGAAGTTGGAAGACAATATTGGGAATCCCCTATCCCCATATGCGGTTACCAAATATGTTAACGAACTATATGCAAAAGTATTTTCTGAGTTATATGACCTGGAAACTATTGGTTTGCGCTATTTTAATGTGTTTGGCCCAAGGCAAGACCCTAACGGAGCATATGCAGCGGCTATTCCCAGATTTGTAGATTTAATGATAAAGCATGAATCCCCAAAAATTTATGGCGATGGCACTCAGTCCCGTGACTTTACATACATAGAAAATGTGGTGCAGATCAATCAGTTAGCCGCAACAACATCGAACAAAGAAGCATTGAACAACATCTACAATGTTGCTTATGGTGAGAATACAACGGTCATAGATCTGTTTGGCAAGATCAGAGAGTTACTCTCTAAGTACGATCCGGAAATAATAAAAATTCAAGTTGAATTTGTCGCAGAACGGCCTGGTGAGATAAAACACTCTCATGCGTCGATAGACAAAGCGAAGAAGTTGCTAAATTATAATCCAACGCATGGATTTGATGAGGGTCTGAATAAAGCTGTACCCTGGTATTGGGAACATCACAATAAATTGAATGGCTAACCGTATTTTCAAATTTTTCAGCACCGGCCATGAGAGAAGCATATTAATTAAAAAGAATGTAGTTGCTTCACTGGTGTTTCAGGCGTTTAATGTAATCATACAATTTGCGCTCGTGCCACTTACATTGGACTACCTGAATCCCACGAAATATGGTATTTGGATTACATTGAGTTCTGTCATATTGTGGCTGACATTTTTTGATTTGGGGTTGAGCAACGGCTTGAAAAACAAACTCTCAGAAGCCCTTGCAATGAAAGATTACGCGCTGGGTAAATCCTATATCAGTACTACTTACTTTTTTTTAATAATAATTGCACTTGTTCTTTTTGTTGTTTTTGCCGCATTTCAGGCTTTTATCAACTATCCTGCAATTTTTAACTCCACTATGGAGATGGCTGACGAGCTGAGCAAACTTGTCTTTTGGGTGTTTACATTTTTCTTGTTGAAGTTTGTCTTCAATATAATAAGCATTGTGTTTACATCAGATCAGAAACCTGCCTATGTAAATTACTTTTCCTTCTTAGCGAATTTAACGGCTCTTATCGCCGTATTTATTATAACCAAAACAACCGAGGACTCACTATTTTTAGTGGGCCTGTGGATTACTATTCCAACCTTTGTAATACCCCTTCTCGCCTCTATTTATTATTTCAGAACTAAGTATCGACTTCTTTCTCCATCTCTTAGCAGTATTGATTTTAAAAAAATAAAGCCATTGTTTGGTTTGGGGCTGTATTTTTTCATCGCTCAAATGATGACTTTGATTATATACAGCTCTGATAATATGATCATTTTACAAGTGTTAGGCCCGGAACAGGTTACTCCTTATAACATTGCCTTTAAATACTTCAGCATCGTAACGATGCTTTTCGGAATAGCCTTGGCCCCACTATGGGCTGCTTTTACCAATGCGTATGCCAAAGAGGATTATGATTGGATAAGAAACACGGTCAAGAAATTTGTGCAAATCTGGTTAGCGGTGATCGTTGGAGTTGTTTTAATGATAAGTTGTTCAGATTTTGTATATCGAATATGGATAGGAGATAGCATTCCGATTCCCTTTGTACTGAGCGTTTTCATGGGATTATTTGTTATACAAAATACGTGGATTATAATTTTTACTTATTTCACCAATGGTGTAGGAAGGATGAAATTGGTAACAATTATTCTTTGTTTTGCGGGACTGCTGAATATTCCGCTTTCAATATATCTTGCAAAATATATGAATATGGGGGCTACGGGGGTGATTATTGCAACTATATTGTGCTTACTACCGCAGAGTATCATAATGCCAATTCAATATCACAAACTGGTTAATCAAAAAGCAACGGGTATTTGGGATCGATGATTCTTTTGGATAAAATAAAAAATAGGTTAAAGAAAATTTACTTTAAATCCAGGTATAAAAAGCCATTTTTGTTTTCATCAAAGTTTGGTTTCAAAATGGTCATTTATCCTACCAGCATTATTGACGAGAATTTTTATTGGGGCGATTTTGAAACCGATAACCTTGTGTTTTTCAGGAATCTGGTTAAAGAGGAAATGGTAATATTTGATATTGGCGCAAATGTGGGGCTGTATTCGCTAACCGCAGCTGCTAAAATGAAAGATTCAATAAAAATATATGCATTCGAACCTGCCGAAATTCCACTAAACAGGCTCAATGACAATATTGAATTAAATAACTTTAAAAATATTAGCGTACACAATGTGGGTGTCAGTGACAGGGAGGGCACAGTGGAGTTTAATATATGTGAAGACGATGCATACAACTCAATAGGATCATCGCCCATGCAGGAAATCTCAAAGAAAGTAGAAATTAACGTGACAAGCATCAACTCATTTTGCCAGGCTAATAACATTGATCGCATTGACATTATTAAGATCGACACGGAAGGCGCAGAACTGCTAATACTAAGGGGTGGCGGAGAAATATTTGAAAGTGAAAACGCCCCTATTTTATTTTGTGAATACAATCGGCTAACGGCGTCTGGCTATGATTATACACTTCGTGATTATGAAGAACAGTTGAAGGCGTACAACTATAAAATATTTGAAATAAAAGAGGGAAATCTTATTGGTTTTGATCCTGCGGTGAGTGATAATAGCAATATACTGTGTTTAAAGGACAATCATATTCAATCCCTAAGAAAGCATATAAATTAAGTTATTAGCTATGTTGAAAAAATATATTAAAGGGTTATTTCAGTTTTTTGGGATAAGTGTCCGGAGATATATTCCACCTAGTTATGGCTGGATTTATGCTAGGAATATAACGGCTGTTTTAGACATTGGCGCAAATACAGGACAATATGCTTTGGCGATCAGCAAGATTTTACCGGAGAGCAAAATTTACTCTTTTGAGCCGATCAAGAAATGTTATGATGACCTGATCATAAATACTGAAAAACTCAATATTGAAACATTCAATTTTGCATTGGGCGAAAATGAATACGAAACAGAAATTAATGTTAGCAGTCATTCACCCAGCTCTTCCTTGCTAAGGATGACGGACTTGCATAAAAAGCTTTACAGCCATACGAAGAACTTTACAGTAGAGAAAATAAGTGTTAAAGCTCTCGATCAAATTGCACATGATCTCAATATTTCAAAGGAAAACTATCTGGTTAAAATAGATGCGCAGGGATTTGAAGATAAAATTATAAAAGGAGGATATAATACAATCAAAAATGCTCAGATCATACAAGTAGAAATGACATACCAGGAGTTATATGAGGGCCAGCCTCTTTTTGATAATATTTATCAAGTATTAAATGAAATGGGATTTGATTTTTCAGGAAATATTAGCCAAGTTTATAATCCGGATACGGGTGAGCTTGTCTATTCAGATTCAATATTTTTAAGAACGCAACTTAAATGAAACCACTAATTAAAAAAATCCTGTTATTTTTTTTTGTGTATGCCTGCTTTCTTTTATTCACGCCCGTGGTAACATGGATAACTACTGATACTCCTCTTCTTCTCTTGCCTCGCTTTTATCTGATGGTATTATGGGCAGTGCCTTTGATAATATTATTCAATATCAAGAATATTTACTGCAAACTGATTGGGTTTATTTGGATTTGTTGGTTTATGATCGGATCCATTAATGTAATCGCCTCTTATTATTATTATGGTGATTTCTATTTGGTAAATGTAGAACACGCACATCTGGTTTATATCGCCTTCACCACTACCTTCTTTTTGGCAATATTTGTTTTTGAAAGGCTTACGCATCTTACAACCCGGCATGTTGTAACCTTTACAACTGCGCTGGCCACTCAGGTAATGCCAAAGCGTGACATTCACCCGGGGTTTGGGGCTTTTCTAATAGCCTTTCCATTTGTATGGTTTTTGTCTCTGTATTATGCGGTGGGCTATATCCCAATTCTTCAGGGAACCAACATCGAAAAAGATATGTACAAGCTCGATTTCGGCCCGCTATACGGATTTGTGGCAATAAATATTTTATCAATGCTTTTGATATTTGACAGGTTTCAAAGTGCTACTTCTGTAAAAAGATATTGGTATCTAATATTATTTGTATTGGTGGCATTCTTTTCCGTTTCAAATGGGAAGCGGATGACAATAATGGTTTTCTTTTTGGCATTAATTTGTTATCTGATAAAGACAAGGAGAGATATAATTTTTAACAAATTTTATATAACTATCGGCCTGACGTTAGCTGTTGTATTCTATAGCGGTATGATGATAATAAGAAAAGGGTCAAATATTGACAATTATAAATCCACCGCCGTTCAATTGGCTATCGTGGGCGTAGAATTTCGTGATTTTGCGTTTGCTATTAATCATTTCAAACCTGAGCAACTGCATAATTACAAATGGGCGGAAAGCTCCCTAGCCTCAGGCATCAATTCAAAAGTCCTTAAATTCATGGGAATTGATAAACAGCAAGCCATTTCAATGTCGTTTAGTTACGCATCTAAATCTCTCTTTTCTGGAGGGTTTTTTGGGATACGTGTAGGTTTAATTGGAGAGCTCTATTTTGCGTATCAGTTTTATGGATTAATTATCATTTTTATTTTTGGACTACTAATAGGGTGGATTGGAGCTAAAATTCACAAGTCCAACTCTCAATTTTCTTTGCTATTCCTTTCAACTACATATGGCTTGCTTTTGATAACACTGGTTTCGCAAACTATTGATATAATAGGTACGCTTACTGTTTTGTTATATACCTGGTTTATTTATCTCTTTATTAAAGCGTTGTATCCTACAAAGGCAGCTATTCGCTTAATAAAAGAAATTGGTGCTCATTAGTTTCTGATTTAACACCTTCTATTAAGTAAGCAGTAAATAGAATATGATATATATTGTTATCCCTGTTCACAACAATAAAAATTATACCAAAGACTGTCTGCAATGTTTGCAGAAACAGATCTACAGTGACTTCAAAATAATAGTTGTTGATGATGGCTCCACTGATGGAACGGATGTAATGATCAAGAAAAATTATCCGGATGTCTTTCTACTAAAGGGAGATGGAAATCTCTGGTGGGCAGGAGCTACAAATTTGGGAATTGATTGGGCATTAAACGCTGGCGGTGAAAGCGATTATATTTTAACTTTAAATAATGACTTGGTGGTTAAGGAAAATTATTTAGCATCCTTAATGGATAGCGCAAAGTCATTTAAAGATACTTTGATCGGATCCTTGTCGGCGGACCTCAAACACCCTGAAGAAATCAATGACGGGGGCGTAAAAATCAATTTCTGGACGGCTAAATACGAGTCTCTCAACAAGGGCAAGACCCTTGCTGTCCTGGATAATCAGCCCAATAAACATGTTGAAGTTTCGGCACTCTCAGGACGAGGAACGCTTATCCCGTTTACTGTATTCAAAGCTATTGGCACTTATAATTATAAGCAATTGCCTCATTACGGAGCTGATTATGAATTTTCCATCCGGGCCAAGAATGCCGGATTTCCATTAATGGTATCATATTCTTCAATACTTTACAGCCATGTGGATGAAACTGGATTGGACAACGAAAACCGCTACGCTTTTTTGAAGTACTTCTTTAACATTAAATCTCCTTCCAGTATTCCCCAAAGACTGAAATTCGCTTTATGTATTACTAAAAATCCTTTTATGCTGGCTAGTTATGTTTTGTTTGATTTGACAAGAAACATATTGCACTATTGTGAAGGTATCTCTAAAAGCAAAAGAAAGAAATGATTTTCATAATAGGGAGGATTTTCCCAACATACAGAAAGGCGATTTTAGATGGGTTGTCGCAAAAAGTGGAATTGAAATTTTTGCATGGACGAAACAACTCCGGAATAGGACAAATCGTTGCCCCCTACTCAATAATCGTTAAACAATTCATGTATGGAAAAAACGAAACAAATGTCTTCTTAAATCCTTTCTATTGCATTTTAAAATACAAACCGGCAGTAGTTATCCACGAGCTTGCTATAGGAATAATTTCATTGCCACTTACGTTTCTGCTTTGCAAGATTTTAGGATTGAAATTTGCACTATGGGGACACGCATATGATCGAAAACGAAAATTCAGTCCTGATAGTTCATTTAAAGATAAAATCCGATTATTTTATTTACAAAAAGCCGATGCAATTATTGCTTACAGCAAACTGGAGAAACAATTTCTTGCAAGGATTGTTGATGATAAGAAAATATTTGTCGCTCAAAACACTTTAGACATTCCATATTTGTCCAAAATAAAAGTACAGCTGGAAGCAGAAGGAAAAGCAGAGATAAAAAAACGACTCAATATTATTCAACAATACAATCTAATTTTTATCGGAAGATTACTTGAATCCAAACACCCAGAAATACTGGTAACCCTTTATGAAAAACTCACGAATAAATTGAATGGTAAGCTAGGAATTCATTTTGTTGGACAGGGAGAAAAGTTAGATGCATTGAAAAAAGAGATAAGCGAAAAGGGATACGATGAAGACTTCTATTTTCATGGTTCAATTCATGATGATGAAAAATCCGGCGAATTGCTTTATCTCTGTGATATGATGGTCATGCCCGGATACTTAGGTTTATCAGTTAATCATGCATTTTGCTTTGAATGCCCGGTTGTATCATTTCAACAAGGGCCCAATGGCCCATTTCATAGCCCCGAGGTTGAATATGTTGAAAACGGGAAGACTGGGTTTTTAGTTGAAACGGATAATATCGAAATGATGACAACACAAATATTCAATTATTTAACAGATGAAAGTCTTCAAGAAGAAATCAAGAGGAATATTCACCATATGATAACCCATGTTTGCTCTATAGAAAATATGGAAATAGGATTTATGGAGTGCTTCAAGTATTTAAACTTAGGACTCCTTAAAAAATGAAATTGCTAAAGCAATAAGGGTTAAGCATCAAAAATATTCTGAGATTGAAATATATTTCGATGTAAGACTTGGTAAGTACACATGAATAAAAAAGAGACGATTATACGCAAGATTAAAAGAGCTATCAAGCAATTGTTAGGCAAAGACGTTAGCTATAGGTTGCAAATAGAATGTTCGTCTACATTCATTGGTTCTGATTATGGAGGATGGGATATCTGCCCTACCTCTATAAATAGCAGCAGCATCATTTATTCTTTCGGAGTTGGTGAAGATATTTCATTTGATTTGGGCCTGATTGAAAAATATGGTGTGCAGGTGTTAGCATTTGACCCTACACCAAAATCCATTGACTGGGTCAAGGATCAGGATACGCCAAAAGAATTTCAATTATATGAATACGGAATTGCCGATTACGACGGGGAAGCAGAGTTTTTTCCACCAGATAATCCCGATCACGTTTCACACACCATGCTCAAAAAGAATACTAAAGCATCGGTAGGTATTGGAGTGAATGTAAAGAGATTAAATACCATCATGAAGGAACTTGGGCATTCCAAAATTGATATCTTTAAAATGGACATTGAAGGGGCTGAATATGCGGTAATTGATGATATTCTTGATTCCAATGTGCAGATTTCACAAATTCTTGTTGAATTTCATCACAGATTTAAAAATGTGGGGATATCTAAAACCAAAACAGCTGTAAGTAATTTAAATAATCATGGGTATAAAATATTTGCCATTTCTTCATCAGGAGAAGAATATTCATTTATAAAAGCAAACACTAACCCGTGAAAATCCTATTGATTCACAATAGTTACCAGCAAAGAGGCGGAGAAGACGCAACTTTTGAATCCGAATATAATTTACTATCCAAAGGGGGTAATGATGTTGAAAAACTATTGTTTGATAACAAATCAATCAACTCTCTAAGTGATAAAATTTCAGCGGGCATAAAAAATGTTTTCAACCCTGATTCAGCGAAAATCATTGAAGAGAAAATAATCAGCTTCCAGCCACAAATAATTCATATTCATAACTTTTTCCCTCTTGTATCTCCGTCTGTTTTTTTCATAGCTAAGAAATATAAAGTTCCAATTGTAATCACAATACAAAATTATCGTCTAATATGTTCAGGTGCTTTGTTATACAGAAATGGGAAAATTTGCGAAGACTGCGTAAATAAAACAATTCCTTTAGCTGGCATTATTCACAAATGTTATCGCAACTCTGCTGTGCAAACCGCTGCTGTAACATTTATGACATCTTTTCATAAAATTGCCGGTACCTGGAAAAACAAGGTTGGTAAATACATTACAGTCGCTGAATTTGGAAGAGATAAAATACTCAATTCGTCGTTGGGATTATCTGAAGATCAGGTTGTTGTAAAACCAAATTCTGTTGAAGATTTTGGAGATGGCGATAATAACAGGGAAGATTATTTTGTTTATATCGGAAGAATAATTGAGGACAAGGGAATAGAAACTTTGCTGGAATCATTAAACCACTTTGATTACAAAATAAAAATAATCGGAGATGGCCCCTTGAGAGGTAGAATTGAGGATGCAGCCCTAAATAATAAAAATATTGAGTATCTAGGATTCCGAGACAAGCAATTTATCATCAATACACTGAAAAAGGCAAAAGGGCTAATATTCCCCACCTTGTGGTATGAAGGGCTTCCAGTGACGGTGATTGAATCATTTTCTACAGGCACACCGGTAATTGGATCGAATATAGGAGCTGTTAAGCTGCAAATTACAGATAACTACAATGGATTTCATTTTTCCCCCGGTGATGCAAAAGATTTAGCTTCCAGGATTAAATATTTGAGTGATAATGAGCAGGACCTGAAGCAATTATATGTTAATGCGAGAAATACCTATTTGGAAAAATACACCCCTGAAAAAAATTATGAGCAATTAATAAATATCTATTCAGACGCGATATTAAATGAGAAAGAGAAAGCTAATAAGCATTAATGTCTCTGAGATCAGCTATAAAGAAGCACTGAGCCAGATAATTGGGTTAGCCTCTGAAAAGAAATCTTCTTATGTGTGTGTTGCCAATGTTCATATGTTGGTTGAAGCCCATAAGGACAGAGAATTTGCAGATATTGTTAATAGTGCTGACCTGGCGGTAACTGATGGTATGCCACTGGTAAAATCGCTAAAAATACTGTACGGGGTTAGCCAGGATAGAATAGCAGGAATGGATCTGTTGGGCGATATTTTAAAGGAATCAGAAAACAGCGGATTATCGGTTTTCTTTTACGGCTCCACCACTGAGGTTTTGAATTTGATAAAAAATAGAATTGGCATAGATTTTCCTCGTTTAAAGACAGCTGGGTTTTATTCTCCACCATTTCGGAATCTTACCGATAAAGAAGAAAGCGACGTAATCAATTTGATTCGAGAATCCAATGCAAATATCGTTTTTGTTGGACTGGGTTGCCCGAAACAAGAACAATGGATGGCACGGATGAAAGGAAAAATAAATGCTGTTATGATAGGGATAGGTGGGGCATTTACAATGTATGCAGGGCTGCAAACAAGAGCGCCCCAATGGATGCAAAGAAATGGATTGGAATGGTTCTTCAGGCTCCTGCAAGAACCGAAACGATTGTGGAAACGATACCTGACTACGAATAGTTACTTTATCTATTTATTCTTAAAGTACAAACTGACTAAAAGAACATAGCCTTGGAACGTCCCGTCTAAGAATTCCACCAATTGAGAAACAGAACCCGTCCGCTAAAGAACATTATAAATATCAGCAGCCCCATTACTGATAGTAACAGCACCCGGGGCTTTATTGGTTCTGTATTTATAGTAGGCCCAGAAACAAATTTATATTTAGCATAACGAAGATTAATAAACCCGTTTAATTGTTCTCCAATATTAAAATATACTTCTTTAATTGATTTATCATTCTCCTGCTCCGAAAAGAAAGATTCTCGCGCTTCACTTATCTTATCTAATAATTTCAGATCATAGAGAAAATGTTTCTCTTGATCAAATAGATTTTCTGTTTTTGCAAGATAATTTAACATAGTCTGATTCATCCTCAGCTTCCTTTCGAGGCCTTTTACTTCAATTTCACTGTTTTTAATTGACACCTTCACCGAGACGAGCTGCTGCTTAGGTGACAGGTATTTCTCTGTAACTTCATCAACCTGAACAATTTGAGCTTCAAAAGTAGACCTCATTGCCTCAGTGCTAAGAAATTTATTTTCAAAAAGATCTTCTTTTTCCCTTAGGTTTTCAATCTCAAATTTTGTCTGGAGTATTTTGCTATTATTTTTTGTGAGATTTGCACTTGCCCTTCCTTTTTCAAGATTTACATACTCCCAAATCCAGTTGTTGAGAATAACAGTCTCTACATAATTCCCCAGTAATAAGACTCTGTCCCTTGCCTCCTCTGGTGTTGCCCCGTCACATGAAATCTTTAACCCCAACACACGGTTTTGATCAATACTAACGGTGGATTTAACATCATAGCCATATATTGGCTTAATCGTTATAAAAAGCTCATCATAAATATGCCAGTCAACTCCTCCTTCAACTTTTTGGAGGTAATTAACCAGCAGGTTCGAGTTAGCATATACATTTTCCATACTACGGAAAGTGGGAATACCAATTCCTTTACTTATATCACCTAAAGACAGTATCCCAGTGCTTTCATAGGTCTTAGGTATGACTAGGAGAATACCCGTAAACAATATTGCGCTTATCAGAACGCCATATATGATAGATTTTCTTTTTTCCTTTAATATGGCAAAGACCTCCCTAAGATCAATTTCGTCGCTATTTTCGTTCTGGGTACTCACTTTTACAATGAATTATACTTCGCGCTAAAGTAGCATTTACAAATCACTTTGCTATGCTAACAGCACGGGTTTCTCTAATTACAGTGACGGTCACTTGTCCCGGGTAGGTGAGGTCTGATTGTACCTTCTGGGATATTGCAAACGCCATTTCACCAGATTCTTTGTCAGAGACTTTGTCGCTCTCCACAATTACCCTCAGTTCGCGACCCGCCTGTATGGCGTATGCGCTCAACACGCCTTTGTTGGCTAAAGCAATCTCTTCCAGGTCCTTTAGCCTTTTAATGTATTGATCGGAGGCCTCCCTTCTGGCTCCAGGCCTCGCGCCAGAAATACCATCGCATACCTGGATAATTGGCGATAACAAACCAGTCATTTCAATTTCATCGTGGTGGGCACCAATGGCATTGCATACCTCTGGTTTTTCTTTGCACTTCTCTGCTATTTTCATTCCTAAAATGGCATGTGGTATTTCCGGCTGATCATCCGGAACTTTGCCAATGTCATGCAGCAGGCCCGCTCTTTTGGCCATTTTTACATCAAGGCCAAGTTCTGTAGCCATAATAGCGCATAAATTGGCTGTTTCACGAGAGTGCTGCAACAAGTTTTGCCCATAGGACGATCTGTATTTCATCCGGCCTACCATTCTTATAAGCTCTGGATGCAAACCGTGAATCTCAAGTTCTATAGCGGTTTTCTTTCCCGTTTCAATGATTTCCTGTTCCAGTTTCTTCTTGGTTTTCGAAACCACTTCTTCAATACGGGCCGGATGAATTCTGCCGTCCTCAACCAAAATATCTAATGCGATCTTGCAAAGTTCTCTTCTAACAGGATCATAACAGGAAAGGATAACCGCTTCAGGTGTATCATCTACGATTATTTCCACACCGGTGGCCGCCTCTAAAGCTCGAATATTGCGACCCTCCCTACCTATTATCTTGCCCTTAAGTTCATCAGATTTAATATGAAAAACGGTAACTGAATTTTCAATAGCATGTTCCGTCCCCACCCTTTGAATGGTCTGGATTACAATTTTCTTTGCCTCTTGATCGGCAGACATCTTGGCTTCCTCTATTATGTCCTGGACGAGTGACATGGCCTCCGTCTTAGCCTCATCCTTCAACGCTTCTATTAGCTCTGATTTCGCACTTTCCACAGACAAGCTCGAAATAACCTCTAGCTGTTCAATTGATCTTTTTTGGTACTTATCCAGATCTTCCTGCTTCTTATTGACGATTTTTTGCTGGGTGGTGAGCGTATCCTTTAAGGCATTAATTTCATCTTCTTTGGCTTGAAATCCACTCTCCCGATGCGCTAAGTCCTCCTTCTCCTTGGCAAGTTTTTTCTCTCCTTCTTCCGTATTCTTATTTCTGTCGGCAATTACCTTTTCATGATCTGACTTTAGTTGCATGAACTTTTCCTTAGCCAAAAGAATCTTTTCTTTTCCAACCATTTCTGCATTTACTTTGGCCTGTTCTATTATGTGGCTTCCCCTTCTCTCTATTGCCTTCTTTAACAACAAAGCCACCATCGCACCCCCCACTATCAGAGAGGTAACCGCTGTCACTATAAGTGATATCTCCATAGTTAAATCTATTTATCGTTATAAACATGATTGCTGAGGACAATAAAAAAACCCGCAAGAATCCTAAGGTTTAATAAAACCCCATTTATAGAATGGTTGGAGCGGCCGAATCAATTCGGGGATCTACTGCCTCACACTGTGTGCGAAGTCTCCTGTATAAATACAGGAGAAGGTAGCCTGCCCTTGGCAATACGAGCTAAACTCCAGGTTTTATAGTGTTGAGTTTTATAAACTTCTTAGAATTTATGCGGGTATAGGTTGCACTATCCTATATGATAGTAGCAGTATGTAAAAGAACGACTAGTTGTTATTCAGATAATTACTGACAAAGTTATCTAAGTTATCAATATTCTCCACGATTCCGTTATCCTCAATCATCACCTTCTCTTCATCTGTCACAAGCTGGTTTGCAAATTGCAATGCGCACATTGCCAGCAAATCCTGCTTATCCCTCACCGAGTAATTCTCCTCATAGTTCTTCAAATTCTCTTCAATCATCTTAACGGCTTTGCGAACATTTTCCTCTTCGTCTCTTTCTATTGACAGGGGGTAAATCCTGTCTCCAATAGTTAACTTTATCGATAAACTCCCCATATTGGGTATATTCTTCTATTATCTATTCAAATAAGCTATACACTTATCAATTTCCCGCACCAATTCATTAATCCTCAGTTTAACATCTAATGAACTTTCGTTGCTTTCAGACAACGACTTTGCTAACTTAATCCTTTTATTTTTTTCTTCCAAATTTTCAATTATCGTCCTTCTCTCTTTTAAAGTTTTGATTAACTCATCCTTTTCTGCTTCCAGCTTGAACATATCATCCTTGACTTTTTGGTGCATCATCATGATCTTATTCACCTTGTTCTTAATGCTATCAACTTTGGAAGGAAGGTCTGTTGCGCTCATGTCATGGTTGCAGTGATTAACACAAATTTAGCAATCCACATGCACCATCCAAATAAAATGGCAAATTAATTGTTCACTTTTCGATGTGCATATTTAATGGTGTAAAGCTAATTAAGCTGGACTTATTACCAATAATTTTGCAACGGCTTGGGGTAATTCACTTATGAAACACAGGATACCAATATTTATAACTCTCATTTTCCTATCGTTTAGCGTGGCATTTGCGCAAAGTAGCGAGAACGAACCCTATTTCCGGTCACCTCTTGACATTCCTCTTTATCTTGCCGGAAACTTCGGAGAAATTAGATCCAACCATTTTCATGGCGGCCTGGATATTAAAACTCAAAGCGTTGTAGGACACAAAGTGTATTCGGTAGCAGATGGCTATGTTTCACGAATTAAGGTCTCTGCCTGGGGATATGGAAGAACCCTCTATATAACCCATCCCAACGGCTATATAAGTGTATACGCTCATTTAAGCGTGTATTCCGGAAAGATTGAAGAGTATGTCAAAGATCAGCAATATAAAAAGCAGCGATACAGTATTGAGCTGTTTCCTTATAAAAATCAACTTGTGCTGACAAAAGGAGAGGTAATTGCCCTCTCGGGAAATACGGGTGGATCGAGCGGCCCGCATCTTCACTTTGAATTGCGCAGTGATATTACTGGCAATCCAATAAATCCT
Source organism: Bacteroidota bacterium (assembly GCA_022572355.1). Classification (GTDB taxonomy): domain Bacteria; phylum Bacteroidota; class Bacteroidia; order NORP154; family NORP154; genus NORP154. The sequence goes on from JACZWC010000002.1 coordinate 48,272, forward strand.
TTGCTATATGGATTTGAGATCAAAGACTCACTCAAACCTGTAGTAAAAGCGGTCAGAATTTATCCAATTAATAAAAACAGTCATGTTAATCACATGCCAATCGCGAGATATTATGCAATTGCCGGAGCCAAAGGCAATTATCGATTGAGATCTGAGAATCCAATTGAAGTGTATGGAGAAATTGGATTTGGCGTCGAGGTGTATGACTTTCTGAATGGATCGCATAACAAATGTGGGATATACTCCATAGAGTTGCAATTGGACGGTACTACAATTTACTATCACGAAATAAAGACTTATGGTTTTCATGAGGACAGGTACATAAATGCACACATAGATTATAGAGAGTTCAGAAAAAACGGAAGACATGTGCAGAAAAGCTTTATCGTACCCAATAACAAATTGTCCTTATACAAGAAAACACTTAATAGGGGCATTATGAACCTTACAGACGGAAAAGTTCATGATTTAAAATATATTATTAAAGATTCATATGGAAACACTTCCATCGTTGCAATGCAGGTTTTAGCAAGAGAGAAGATGGATGAACCTTCTTTGGCCGACACTATTGCTTCGGATCTGAATAAGAACTTAGCAGATGATCTTATAAAGGCTATCAGTAATCCGCTTTCAAATAATGTTAACGCAAATGCAGGTGGTAAAGAGGCGAATATTCCGGTGAGCATTTATCTGGCTTCTATGGATTTAGACAGCGCCAGCATGTCGCCCAATTTTGTTAAACAATTCAAGTATCCCATTGAAAACACTTACGAAACGGAAAATATAAAGATTTCTTTGCCAGCTTATTATCTGTATGACGACCTCATGTTTGAATACAAAATGACCGATACCATGATCAACGCCATTGCTCCAACTCATCATATTCATAACAGCTATGTTCCGGTTCATTCCTATTATAACATTTCGCTAAAAACAGGCCATATCAAACCGCACTTAAGGGATAAGGCCATGGTCGCATCTGTGCGAGGAGGAAGAACCTATTACCTGGGAGGAACTTACGCCAATGAATTTGTGTCGACCAGAACAAAAAGGTTTGGAGCGTTTACGGTTGTGCTTGATACGATACCTCCCCGGATAAAAGCTATCAATATTTATCATGGTAAGAATATGAGCCGCACACAGAACATCAAAGTAAGGCTGTATGACAGTCTTTCAGGAATAAAATCATATCGTGCTACTATTGATGGCAAATGGATTTTGATGAGTTACGAGCCAAAAAATTCCATGATGACATTCTCATTCAATGACTGGGATCGGCTGGAATTGGACTCAGATCCAGATGGAAGCAAAACCACACACAAACTAAAAGTACAGGTGACTGATAATCGGGGTAATACTTCCCGCTTTTCCCTCGATTTTATCAGGTAATTACTTCTTGATGAACTTTCGGGTAAAGCTCTTGCCCTCAGCGTGTATCTCAGCAAAATACAATCCAGAATCCAAACCGGAGATGTTTAGACTTACATCATTTTTGAAGTGCTTAACAGACATGATATATTGCCCAAGTAGATTTCTGATGGAAATAGTGGCTGCGCCTTCATAATTAATATTCAAAACATCCACACAGGGATTTGGGAATAATGTCAGGTGTCGCTGGTCTGAATGTTCTGTTATGCCAACACAGTTTTCAACTGTTACTTCGTATGGCTCTGATGTTGATTCACAACCCAAAGTATCTACTACTGTCACCGTATAGCTTCCGGCCTGATAAGCTTCGAGCGTAGAAGTGGTAGCCCCAGAAATATTGGTCGAATTAAGTGACCATTGGTGTGAGGAGAAAAAAGGTGTGGCTGTAAGTGTAATGCTGTCGCCAGAACATATGACTGAATCTGGTGCATTTATGGTTGCAAGTGTAGCCGTATTAATAATCAAAACTGAATTAGGGGATTCTGAGCCTATTATCCCAGGACTACTTCCCACAACACGGACTTTATACAGACCCAAAAGAGGCGAGTTAACGGGAATTGTTCCCAAAATGTACCCGCTCGTTGTCCAGGGTATCGGAAAAAACCCTATGTTAGTTGGGTTTGAAAAGCCACCTAATTGATCTGAAAGCTGTGCCGTAAATATATTTCCAAAATTAAAGCTGCCACTTGAGTCAACTACCGTAAACGGAATAATTATGTTACTGCCTGCACATAGTGATGTCTGAATAACTGTATCTGTGATAATAATGGGCTGGGATAATGCCGATGTACTACAGAGGATAAAGAGGAACGTTATATTCCGGAAGCGTTTCATAGCTTAATATTACAAAATTATGAGCTAATCTCCGGTATCAGCGCCTTGCAGTACGCCTCAATTTCATCCCTTGTTTTGCGGTATACATCCAGCTTCTCCCCTTCCTCCAGCCAGGCAGCTGATGGATCGTTGAAATTTTGATGCAGCATTCTCACGGGTTTTGGGAATACGGGACAACTTTCTTTAGCATTATCGCAAACTGTTAGCACAAGATCCAAATCCTTGTCCACGTATTCATTCACATGGTTTGAGGTGTGGCCGCTGATATCGATACCAATTTCGTCCATCACCTGAATGGCATATCGATTGACTGGTTCTGGCCTTACTCCGGCACTGTAAACGGTATCCCGATCCTTCATGAACTTTCGCAGAAAACCTTCTGCCATCTGGCTACGGCATGAATTACCTGTACACAGCACGAGAATTTTCATGTGGTTAGAATTTTTGGTACTATATTAGTCATTCATATAATCCAAACGATCAAAACTAACTCAAAATGAAAAAAGTATTCGTCTTTTTATTGACTCTATCAATTGTTTTTATGGCTTATGCTGGATATTTCGCTCAGGAATTGCGCAATTCAATGTCGCGGGCCAGAGATGGCAACCTGGTTGAATATACGTTGCATTTCCCCGGCGGTGAAGAGAAATTATTCACTGGAGCAGATTTCACAAATGGAAGAATTATTGAACAAGGTGGTGCACCCGCATACTTTGAATTGATTCATGGCAAGTATGAAAAAAAATACAACATAGTGATAAGCTTGCAAAACTGCATTTATTACAAACTTGATATTGAAAAAGTAAATTCGAAATGGGAATATAGGTTTCATTTTTACTACTAAACTGCTCCCCTCCCCTTTCTATATAAGGAGAAGAACAGTTGCATCCCGTTGCAGGCAGAACCTTATTTCACAACAAATCGCTGGGTAACCGTATTCCTATCAGTTTCCACTGTTATGAAATACAATCCTGATCTCAGTTCCCTTACATTGATATCCAATCCCTCCCCCTGAGAGGTAAACTGAAGAACCTGCTGACCAATTGTATTCAGAATTCTAACATTGGCTGAACTGATCTGCTCAAATTTAACAGTGATTACATCATCCACAATAGAGGGGTAGATAACTATCCGGGTCTCGTTAGAATTATCATCCACAGATACGATAGTCCGTATATCCAATGCCAGTGTTCCTGGCGATACTCCGACTGCGAACGAATCGATGAGCGTGCCATCATATTGCATCTTATAGGCCATTCCCCAGCTGGTAAAATCCGTGTTGGCAACATATAGATAGCCATTAATGTTATCATGTACCATTCCGTACAGATCACTGAGGTTAGGATTAACAGAATCGACCAGTTGCGTGTTGATATCGTATTTATGAACTTTCACGTTGATGTCATTCCAAAGTGTGTCGTAAATATACCGGTGATAGTAGATGTTGTTATCCGCCAATACCGACGATCCGCATCCTGATGGTGCTGCCAAATTAGTTGTGATAATGGTTCTATCCAGCGTATTAAAAGCCGAAATAGAACTTCCTTTGAAATCCTTATTGTTCAGTGTATAGATCATGGTTCCATCTACCATAAGGTTATCAGGATTTACACCATCTACTCCCATGTCAACTTCACCGGCATACGTTTGATTATTCAGATCTACAATCCCAATAATTCCGGTAGGATTCATCCAATCGAGAAGTGCATTATTGATACCGAGGTAGGCGGTATCATTTACCACTGATATACCCTCTACAGAATATATGGGGCCGTTTGTTGTATTGAGCTTATAAATGAGACTGAGACTGCTCTTATCGTAAACTTCAAAATACGAATCAAAAGCAACGGCATTTTCGCCTATTGTGACCAATAACTGATTGTTCCATATAGCGAGTTTTCTAATTCCCTTTATGACCGTTGAATTGGTCAGGCTCAAGCTGTTCTTATCATAAACGTACAGAATTGTATCAGCGGCAACATATATATTGTCTCCATCCATTAACAAATCCGATCCAAATCGAGCATTGGTAATTGTAGAAAAGACAGCATAGGTATCTGCAATAGGGTCATAAGCGCCCAGTGTAACCGGCGTTACCTGATTAGAATCAAAGTATGTGTACTGCCCCTCATTTAATATAATTACCTGGTGCACATAATTTGTTTGTGCAAATCCAGCTGTTGTTGTTATTGCAATTGCTGCGATTACCGCAACTTTTTTCATGAAATTTCTCATAGCATTAAGAGTTTAAAATTTATACTTGCTACAGAGCAAAACGAAGAATGGACTATTATTTTAGAGTCACTCTTTGCCTTTCACCCGAAAGCTTGAATTTATATTTCCGCCTTAGCTAAAGCTACGGCGGACTTGTGCAGGGCAGGTCTTCTGACTCACTCTATCTGCTAACGCCTTCCCATCAATCCGAAGAGTAACAGTGGCAATAGTTTGTAAACAGATTCTATAGAGTTTACAGCTGCGGGTACAGTTTCCGACTTCCTTGTCCACCATAACCTTGGTGAAGGTTGGGCACGGAATTCCCTTTTCAGTTGCCGGAATGATATCCCGGCAACAACCTAAGCAACACAAAAGTATTAAAATGTTGCTCATTTTGAATATCTAAATTATTAATCGTATATTTGCGATATATGATTAAGTATTATTTCTTTTAAATTAATTTATCAGTGTTCAGGTGGCTCTTTAATTGATCAGAAGGTTTCACTGGCTACTAGCTTTAGCCAGAGACCAGACGCCAGAAGCAGTTAATTGAGAAATCAGCCATTCCGACGAAATTAAATACGTTTAATACAACTTGAAAATCCACCTCCTTTGAGGGTGGTGGTTGATAGGAAGTGTTTAATTAATGCGAACTAAGTACTTATGGCATACTCAAAAATATCAGCGTTCAATCAAAGAGAAATTGACCTGGCGCGATATTCAAAGGCGCTTGGGCATCCCGCAAGGATTGCGATACTTCAACTTCTTCAATTGAAGAAAGGATGCATTTGCAATTCAATAGTTGATGAGTTGCCCCTATCTCAATCTACTGTTTCTCAACACCTTAAAGAGTTAAAAGAAGCAGGACTTATCACAGGAGAAGTTGATGGCCCGAGAGTTTGCTACTGTATTGATCTGAAGGCTTGTAAAACTGCCATGAACTCTATAAATGCAATGTTTAATAAGATCTGTAATTAAAACCAATTTGTATTATGAAAAATGATAAACTCAGCACTTGCTGCAAAGGCGAAACATCTACCAATAATTCCAAGAAATGTAATCAGATAGCTATCGGATGCTGCTGCTGTTGCTGTAATTGTAAATGTTGTAACTCCGAGAACTCAGAAAGCAAGAAAGAAAGCTGTTGTTAAATCCTTAGTTCTGCTTGGATTTCTTTTCCAGGTAGTTGTTGGCTTCTGCAATTGAAACCTTTCGGTTGTAGTTGTAAGCCACGATAAAGGGTTTCGGAATACCCATGTCAGCCAGGATTCTTCTTTCCATGGCGGCTTGTTCATATGTTGGATATGAACCACGTGTAAGAATAGTGAGCCCTTTATCAGAGCTCTCACGAATACCTTCAAGCCGGAGATAAAGTTGAACGAGCTCCTCAGGAATTGATTCGCGAAAGGCACCTAGTTGGATGCGGTAATCGACCCTTCCCCTGATTATAGCTTTAAAGGAGACGTCATCAATGCTAACAACCGATTCACTATATCTTTCAGTCCTGTACTTTCGGGCATCGTTGATATTTACGATAAAGGCATCCTCATAACCAGCAGCCCATATCTGCTTTAACAACATGTTCGCCTGTGAAACAAAGGTAAAATGGCCTATTACATAACGAATCAGGCCACTGTTGTCCATAAAGGCATCTATATTTTTTAAACCGTCAAATCGCCAGATAGGAACTAACCGCGAGTAAGCCCCTACCTGAACGGCATAGAGAGGAGTCCTGGTGGTGTACTCAATCTTCTTGGTAACTACCTCCCGCTCCAGGATAACGGGGCGGCCATCGATAATTTTCTCCTTTATTTGTGATGGATTTCTGGCCAGGCATTTATCAACCCACTTTTCCGTATCGCGCGTATAGAAGTCATTCTTGTGTACACCGTACAAGCTCACAAACTTTTCGGCAGCTGCTACGGCTTCTTCACACCGGTTATTTTGACTATATGCAATTGTCAGGTAGTACCATGCGAACACGGGCGCACTGCTCTCTCTATGGGTTGCGGGATCGTAGTCCAGCGAAATATTGCTTACTCCATGTTTTAAGTGGTATATAGACTCGTACGTTCCTTTCGGTTTTTCGGTATAACATACTCCAAGCAAGTAACTGAGATTGGCATTGGTGCTATCTTCGTCCAGCAGTTGTTGATAAAGCGGTAGCGCCTCCTCTGTTTTCCCCCTGGCCAGCAAGCCCTTTGCCAGATAAAACTTATCCCGGAATTCAGGAGTATCTATCGTTTCTGCATTGACCGCGAATGCGGCGAAGAAATAGACACAAAGAATAATAATCTTCAATAAGAAATCTTTATTGCCGATTTTTTCTAATATGATTTTTTCCATAATAGGCGAAAATAATCATATGAACCCCCTACTCTTTCACGCAAACCCCAGAGTTATTAACAATGAAAAGTGAACTTTGACTTCCAGCAGATAAGCCGGAAATCTAAAAAAACCACCCCAACCGCCTTAATTTATAAGACGATCAGAGCGGTAATCAGATTTGCAGATTTTGAAGAACCAGGTAAATTTCAATCCACCTAGTTCAATAAGCTTACCCTGTCGTTTCTGGCTTAGCTTCGTCATCTGATCCGGAATCTTCATCTTCGCTTGACCCAGAATCAGCTGAAGGCTCAGGCGTAGATGTTGCTTCCGGTTTTTTAGCTTCGTCATCTGATCCGGAATCTTCATCACCGCCAGAATCAGAATCAGAATCAGCTGAAGGCTCAGACGTAGATGTTGCTTCCGGTTTTTTAGTTTCGTCATCTGATTCAGAATCTCCATCACCGCCAGAATCAGAATCAGCTGAAGGCTCAGACGTAGATGTTGCTTCCGGTTTTTTAGTTTCGTCATCTGATTCGGAATCTTCATCTTCGCTTGACCCAGAATCAGCTGAAGGCTCAGGCGTAGATGTTGCTTCCGGTTTTTTAGTTTCGTCATCTGATTCAGAATCTCCATCACCGCCAGAATCAGAATCAGCTGAAGGCTCGGGTTCGGGAGCAGGCTCAGGTGCCGGTGTAGGCTCTGGAGCTGGAGGAGGAGGTGGAGGACTGGGACTCGGAGCTGTAGCAGCTTCGGGTGCGGAACCAGCGCTTCTGTTCTTCATGAAACTCACAATAAATAATATTGCGAATACCGTCATGAGAATAAGTGGTACCAGCGGAACCGGTATACCCACTACAAAATTATGGTAGCAAGCTATTCCCAAATATAGAAGAGAAACGATCATAAATCCGGTTAATGTCTTGGTTTCGGATTCACCAGTCACATCTTTCAAAAAGAAGGCCATCGCGCCGAATGCCAGAAACGTAATACCCAGCACTTCAACCAGTGCAAAAACAACTTTTGAATTTTCACTCTCCGCTGTTATACCGCTGTCATCAACTGCCATTTCGGGCATAAAGAGGAACATGAGGCCTTGCACCAAGCTGACTACTGCGTAAATCGTAAGTAATAGTTTTGTTTTCATAACACTATATGTTTTGGTTAGGGCTTAAAATTCGCTTTTTAGATTGTGTCAATTACTCTTTACTCAATTTTTTATCCACGCTTTTATGTTAATAATGCATACCCCTATTTCATCCCGACTCATCTATTATTTTATAGTTTTGGTACTTCCTGTTGGAAGGCAGGTTTTCTCAACAATTAGATTTGAACATGAGTGGCAACCCCAATGCTGACAGCTTCAGAAAGCTGGTTCTTGGCAGGCTTACTTTTACTGCATTCCTGTTAAAAGACCTGCCCTTGGCATTCATTGCGGGAATCAGGGTTCGGGAAATGACGGATGAGAAGACGGTCGTTACCATTCCTTACAAGTGGCTCACCAAAAATCCTTTCAGATCTATGTATTTTGCCTGCCTGAGCATGGCAGCAGAGTTGAGCACTGGTGTAACCTGCCGTGCGGCAGTTTACAAGAGAGACCCAAGCGTAACAACGTTGGTATTGGGTATCGAGGGTGAGTTTACCAAGAAAGCAGTTGGCCTCTTAACTTTCACGTGCCGTGAAGGACATCTCATCAACGATGCGGTACAGCGAAGCATTGATACGGGAGACGCTCAAACTGTCAAGGTAAAAAGTGTAGGAACCGACCAGCAAGGAGACGAAGTAGCTACCTTTTACTTTACCTGGTCATTCAAGCAACGATCTAAATGATCTGCGAATCGCGAATCGGTGCGGATAACGCGAATATACCGCATCCGTGTATCCTTTAATTTTTCAATTCATCAAAATAACTATTCGCATATTCGCGATTCGCTAATAATCAAATAAAGAAGTCAGACATTAGCTCTGCACCCGGTACTACGGAATATTTATCCATGTCTGTTTCACCAGCTTCAAGCAATATCTCCTCATCGATAAAATAATTGCCAGTACATTCTTTACTATCGCGCATTAAGATGTGATAGGCGGCATCTGCAACTATATCAGGAGTTCTCGATTTATCCACGAGCATGTCGCCACCCAATAAATTTTTAACCGCTGCTGTAGCAATGGTTGTTTTTGGCCACAGCGCATTGACGGCGATGCCATCGCGTTTGAGTTCTTCTGACATTCCCAAGACGCACAAACTCATTCCATATTTAGCCATTGTGTAAGCAACATGAGGCGAAAACCATTTCGCATCAAAATTCAGTGGTGGCGAAAGATTTAATATGTGTGCGTTTTCCGACTTTTTTAAATGAGGAATGCATTTTTGCGAGGTCATAAATGTTCCACGGACATTCACGTCGTTCATGAGATCATAGCGTTTCATAGAGGTGTCTAACGTATTGGTTAAACTAATAGCGCTGGCGTTATTGATCAGGATATCGATTCCACCAAACTCCTCAACTGTTTTATCTACTGCAGCTTGCACGGCTTCCTCATCACGTATATCCACTTGCAGTGCCAGGCCTTTACCTCCCGCTTTGTCCATATCTTCTGCTGCTGTGTAGATAGTTCCTGGCAACTTTGGATGTGGCTCAATGGTCTTTGCTGCAATGGCAATATTGGCCCCTTCTGATGCCAGTCGCAACCCAATTGCATGGCCTATTCCTCTGCTGCCGCCTGTAATGAATACTGTTTTTTGCTTGAAATGACTCATAGATTAAAATTTTAGTCGATATAATTATTACAAATTGCCTATTAAGTTATTATAGTCTTCATGTGAACCGATCCAAAACCAGATCATTGTATTTCCTTTCTTTACCCCCAATGCCCGCCACGAAATTCCAATCCTAACTGAAAATACCTCTTTTTGATCGTGTATCTTCCTAAATCGTAAGCCTGGATGCCTGGGACTCTCTTTCCACATTGAGAATGCCACCTTAGCTTTTAACTTAATGCCTATTGGAAGATGTTGGTACGCTTTACGGAAACGCTCAGTTGTTACCGATCTCATTAAAGTTTTAGCGGCTTTGTGTTGCCTGTTTCATATTCCCCCAACGCTTCGTTAGCAAGGTTTTGTAACTGAGGCTGAGTAGATTTGAAAGAGTCATCCCACCCCAGTTCCTGCGACAACAAATCTGCGATCCTGTTCTGATCGCTTTCATTTAATTTAGAGAGCTTTGTAATTATCTGTTGTAATTTTTTTGTCATGATCACGCGGGGTCTTTGTGCTTCACAAATTTAGATAAAAATAAATTGAGGAAAATGGTGAATAGTCAGCAACAGCAATTTATTATGCTTTCAGAATTTTAACAGAGTCACTCGTGTGTTTACAGGCCGTAGCCTGCTTCAGTAGGCGGAGGCCTGCCACCAGTAATAAACACGGTCTTGTTGGTAAAGTTTCCCATAATACCTTATCTTTGATAGTGTTGATATTTAATTTTATACCCAACAACATTTAAAAAACACAAAGATGAAAAAGAATTTATTGATTACCGCACTATTTGCAGTAGCCATTTCAGCCATGACCTACGCACAATGCGTTCCTGATCCTCAGTATACAAATGCAGGCATGTGGCCTGATCCAGCAACCGAAGGTATTGATACGGGAACGGTAGGTACGCCTTATGTACAGGTACTCACAATTGTTGTACCCGCTGACACCACTATTGGGCCTGTCACAGGCACCGTCAATACAAGTACGGTAACAGGAGTTGTATTCTCACCAACCGGTTCAGGCCTTTCAACCGCTTCTCCCACATCCTTTGTTTATGCAGGCGGCAGTACAGGTTGTATGGAGATTATCGGGACACCTGCAGCAGCAGCTACTTATACTGTTACCATTAGCTATACCGTGAACGCAACAATTCCACCTGCAGGTCCCATGGATTTTCCTGCACCAGATATTATTTACAATCTTGTTATAGAAGCAGGTACTCCTGGTGCGATTTCAGAAGCGACACTACTTGATATTTCAGAATTGGATATCCTTCCCAATCCTTCGTCTGAAGTTGCTCAGGTTAGCTTTACCTCGAAATCAAACCAGAATGTGCATTTTGCCATGTACAATCTAATTGGTGAGAAGTTATTGGATAGAGTAATAGAAAGTTCTGCAGGGCAGAATGAAATTGATTTAGATGTTTCCCAATTCAAATCGGGAATTTACTTTGTTTCCCTGTCCAGCGACGGGAGTACAGTAACGAAAAAGCTCATTGTTGCTGGCAGATAGTTTACTCCGTACTGTCTAAATCTTCGTCTTTGTAATAGTTGAGGTCCAAATTCTTTTGGGCCTTTGCTATATATGAAACCTGCCCTGTGTGATAGCTAAAATGTTCCGTTACATGTATTAAAATAGCCAAGACTGTTTCTTTATAACCCTGGACACTTTTCGACTGGATAAGTTCGGCCGGCTCAAGCTTAGAGATAATCGCATCTGCCTTTTTCATTACTCCATCAAGATCAGCGAGCAACACAGCTGTCGGAATGGGCCCCTGCTCGTCAAATTCTGTTTGTCTTTGTCTGGTATCCTCTTCTCCGCCCAATGTTGAGACAATCCATTGGTTAATATTGCCTGTAAGATGTAGAATCAGGTTGCCAACGCTGTTGGAGTTTTCATTGGGCCTTTCCCATATTTCTTCTTCTGTCAATTCCGATAGGCATTTGTGCAATCTTGGAAGGGATTCTGCAAACAATCTTCTCCGGGTCTCCTTTATGAACTCGGTATGAATTTCTCTAGACTCATCCATAATACTATGGTTAAACAGTTGTTAGACGGTCGTGAAACGATTGTTAGACGGTGGTGAGACGATTGCAAGACAGTTGTTAAACGATCGTCTTGCTATTAGTCTTACCATCGTTTGTCTTTCCAATAATGAAAATCAAAGTGAACTTATTTACAAATTAACACTAGTGCATTTTTTTGAGAAGATCCGCAGCTGCATCCTGGTGAACGGTGAACGTAAGGGTTTTCAGCTTTATGAAGTCTTCATGATAGAAATAGTAGCCTTCATTGTTGCCATTTCTCGCACTACTACCAGAATCCTTGATCAAGTACCAGTTTTCACCATTCTTCTCCAGGTATCCTACCAGGTGTATGATATGATCATCCGTAGTAGAGCCGTTCTTAAATCTAAATTGCCTGGCATGATCATTTATATTCTCTGAAGCAATATCGTAGGATGGAATCATGGCAACATCCTTTTCAGGACTTATTCCGGATTCTGAAACATCGCCACCCAAGGCCACACTATAGCCATTCCTTACTGAATGGTCGATCAGTTTGATAAAATCGGCTAGAGGTACATTGTTATACTCTTCATCATGCCACCAATTATCGGGAACAGCATACTCAGCCTTTTCAAAATAAGGAGATTCTAACGTTGATATGAAATCTACATAGTCATCGGGATTGATTTGGGCTATGTTCTCAGTGAACTCCTTCGGGCTCATTTTCTCTCCTTTATATTCAATTTCCGAGGGAGGAGGCCCCAAATGTTCATCCAGGATTGACTTTATGGCAAGAAGTGCATCTGGCTCATTCCAGTTAGAGTCCTTTTCTAATGATTCCAGGTAACGCGACATTTTATCGAACATGGCTTTGTGGTCATGAAACTTCTGGCCTTCCTTCTTACCTGAGTATGATTCCGCTGGAACCACGCCATATTCTTTTATCATCCTCGTCACGGCGTTGGGTTGTGAACCATCTGTGAAACGAGACTCACCTTTTGTCGTAATATACTCACGCGCCTTCTCTACATACTCCCAATAAACGATATAGAGTTCAGATAACTTAATCTCTTGCTTTGTCAGCCGCTGAATTTCCGATTCGTAAAAAGAAGAGGCCCCAAAACTCCAGCAAGTTCCAGTTCTACCTTGTGATAGTGGATCATTGCACCAAACTGTGGTAAATTCATCTACAGATTCAGGAATATCAATAGAGGTATAGTCCATTTTATACACCAGCTCCAGTTCGTCTTTTTTCGCTTGTCCTGAGCCTGCCGAAGGGTCTTCCTCTTTCAGCTCTTTCTTTATCTCATTGTAAAACTTATTCTCATATTCCTCATACACACCTGTGTTTTCAGCAGGCTGCTCAGTTGCTGTCATTCCACAAGCCCAAAACAGACTTGCAATTGCTGTAATTCGTTTCATTGCTTAGATGATTTAATTCTGGATGAAGTCTGCCGGCATTCCATGCTGGTCCCGATCAACTTTTCCCTCAGGAGCATCTGTGGAAATAGCTGCGTCCATAGTAAGAATAGTCTTTCTTAGCTTTCTGAGAGTTCGCGTGTTTCTCCAAAATAAAACGGCAGCGAGAAGGAGCAGAATGATTGTCGTGCACAAAAGGATGAGATACAATTGAATCGCCTTCTCTTGGGATTCTACATCTTTTTTAAGGAGGTAGATTTCCTCATCTTGTTCTTTGTTCTCATACCTGGCCTGCAAGGTGGTTATACGCTTTAGGTTTTCTTCTGAGATCATCCCCTCCTTCTTCTCAATATGATTCTTATAGAAGCCCAATGCCAGTCTAAAATTTCCCATTTCTTCATGAACCGCATGCAATACAAGATAGGCATCCTTCAATTGTGTGTTAGAGGAAATCTCCTCAGATATTTCTACACTTCTGTTGAGGTAGTACAATGCCTCATCGTACTTCTTTAAGGTATTGTATGAGTTGCCCATATTGATGTAGGTCATGGCAATGCCATATTTATCTCCAACACCTTCTTTTATTTTAATGGATCGCTTATAGTAACTGAGGGCTTCACCAGGCTTGCCAGAGTTTTCAAGCGCTAATCCTATATTATTAATGGTCATGCCCAATCCATGCATATCTCCAATTTCTTCTTTGATCAGTACAGATTTGCTATAATTCTCCAGTGCCATATTGAATAATTTCTGTTCGTTATACAGCAAACCTATGTTGTTCAGGGTCATGGCCACTCCGTGTTTATCACCTATTTTTTCCTTTACTTTGATAGATCGCACATAGAAATCCAGTGCTTGTCCGGAGTTATTGATGTCCTTGTACACATTTCCAATATTATTCAAAGCCATTGCAATTCCCTTTTCGTCTTTAACTTCTTCCATATACTTTAAAGCCCTCAGGAAGAAATCCAACGCCTGCTCAAGTTCTCCCTGAGAGTAATGCATTACACCTACATTATTAAGCGAAGTTGCTATACCATCTTTATCATCTAACTTCTTGTAAATTTCGGAAGCCTTTAAGATATGCTCCCGAGCCTTGAGGAATTCACCACGATTGTGATAAACAATTGCGTGTTGATTGTGAGATAAGGCCTCCAAAAATTCCAGTTCCAGCTCCTGGGATAGCTTAATTGCCTGAGTTGATAACCTCAAGGCTTCATCCGAATTAGAATCGACCAGCCCTTTAACCAAAGCAATGAGTATTTTGATCTTGGCCGAATCTTCACCGGCCCTATATAATTCGTCGTACAGACTATCTACACTTCCTGAATTTTGAGCTTGGCAGTTTGTGGATTGAATAGTCAACCCAATAGCTAGCATAATGATTCCAAACAGGAATGTGAATTGTGGTCTTCGCTTCATATAATAAGCTTATAAAACAAGGGCGCCTGCCCGCCTGCCTGAACCGAATTCATTCGGGCAGGAATGATAAAGGCGGGCAAAAGTAGTAAATATCACAAAGCTTCCCTATCAATCACCGCCAGGATTAACCGGGGCTTCTTCCCAGGCTTTTAAGAATGCTGTGTCATGACTTGCCAGGTGCAATTTAGAAAAGGAAGCTACCTGCTGACCTAACTTCATAAGTCGACCTTGAATCTTCTCATCGGTAATATTTCCACTTTTATCAAAAACGGAAGCAGCATTTGGAATTGCAACCTGAGACGGAATTACCCATGAGTGAAGTGTTCTGCCTACAGTCCTCAGCTCATTCATGGCATTGAATCCACCCATCATTCCTCCTGAGACTCCAAGCAAGCCCACCATTTTACCCTCAAATTCGTCAAATCCCATCAGATCCATTGCATTCTTGAGCACACCACTATAACTTCCATGATATTCAGGAGTTCCCAGGATGATGCCCCGTGCGCTGCCGACTAACTTCTGTAGTTTGAGCACATCTCCAGTTGGCTCCTCATCACCGCCATCACAAAATTTCAAATCATAATCGTTGAGATTAATCAAATGTGTTTTGGCCCCTTCTTGCTCTGCTCCCTTTAAAGCTACTACCATTGCCATGGTCGTATAACTACCAACTCTCAAACTGCCAGAGATTCCTACTACCGTTACCTGTTTAGTTGTCTCCATGTTTTCCATTAATAAATTATCATTCTGGATGTGTAGCTCCGTTCTTTGGTAATAATATTAACAAAGTAGACTCCAGCACTCCCAAAATTATCTAAGTTTAGAAATATACTATTGAGCCCAACATTAATTGTTATAAGCTCAGTGAACAGTTTCTTACCCAGCACATTATAAACCCAAATGTAAATACTTTGCTGCTTATCAGAAATAAATTCCAGAGTTATATCTCCCGATGAAGGATTCGGATAGATGCTTAGTGCTTCATTCAAGCCTCTTTCACTCATACCCACTGGAACACCTTCAATACTGATATCATCCAGATACAGGTTGTTGCCATACTTGTTCAACGACTCGATTTTGACAAGGGCTATAGATTGTGCCGCTACCGACAAATCTGCTGAGTCGATCTTCCAATCATTCGAATCTGGAAAGAAAAAGGCGGTAGTCATATTTGATTTGGCCAGATCAAATCCACCCTTTCTATACACTTCTGTCCAGTTGGAGCCGCAATCCGCAGAAACAGAAATGAGCAACGTATCTAACCAAAACAACGAATCATATGGTACATAAGCTACCGAGAACTTCATCATGGCATTCTGCATGTTTGTCAAATCCACTGGGGGCAGTATCAAGGCATCCCGTTGATTGTAAATACTGTATTGCCACATTCCTATTGATGCACAGCGTTGGCTCTGCCCAAATCCACCATGGGTTAAGTCGTTAAACCAGGTACGCGAATCGATTCCGCCGCTATCGGGATTTTCTAAGTGCCAGTTTGATGGAGGAAAAGTAGAGCCTTCAAAATCTTCCGAAAAGGGCAAGGAATAAGATGTATCGGTAATTATTATGTATCCGGATTTGGACGAGGTCGTATCTCCTTCATTGTTGATTAACGTAAGCATGACATCATAGGTGCCCGGCATGTCATAGGTGACAACAGGATTGAAAGAGGTGCTTGACATGGGATTACCCCCAGGAAAGGTCCAATTGGTTTGAGTGGGAACATTCATGCTGTACTCCGTAAAGCTGATAGCTCCTCCAACGCAGGAAGATGTAACATTGGAATGAAAGTCTGCGGTTAGGGCTCCATATACACCCGTGCCCGAATTAATATGATTGGAATCTGTACTCAACTCCTTTCTGAACATGTCATTGTCCATGAAGAACTGGGCCCTGGTTCTCTGCCCTGCTGTAAACATATCCATATGATCATCGTCTACGTAGTCCATGTAATTCCTGGTATGATCGGGAATGTCAGGAGTGTCGTTGCTGCATGAGTTCCTCCTTCCGGGATATCCAAAATTTGGATCTTTTGTAGGTGGTGTATCACAGACCCTGTCGGCACAGGAAAGACAATTGATGCAAGCGCAACCATCAGGTAATGTGTCGAGTGTAATCTCAAACGGATGCAGCAATCCAAGCCAGTGGCCTACTTCATGTGTTCCCGTTGCTCCTTTATCGAGACCAGGCCATGCTGTTCCTTCCGTTCCCCAGTACCAGTGGGCAATCACTATTCCATCGTGTACGGAATTTCCATCCCATATACTGGTACCCATGCTGGGTGGATAATAGGCATATCCCAATATGTTGTCGTTGTTTATTTGACTAACTATCCATACATTCATATATCGATCTCTTGGCCAACCCACCAGCGTCTTCAGGAGAGAATCGCCTGCAAAAAATGTTGAGTCAGCTGCGGCATAGTAAACATCGGAAAGTGGTGACGAGGTTCTTGTTATACCTGTTGTAGGCATACCATTGGGATCGATGGATGCCAACGCAAATTCTATGTTCATGTCAATTCCGGAGGCATATCCCTTCGTCCCGGGAATCCGGCGAAAATCGTTGTTGAGTGCTATTATTTGACTTTTTACCTGAGAGTCTGATATGTTTTCAATACCTCCCTGGTGCACAATGTGCACCACCACGGGAATTAAGTAGTTGTGTTGGCTCTTCTTTTTATTGGGCTCTGCTTGTACATATTCTACATAAGACTCAACACTACCCTGTTGAAAGATTCCTTTATTTAAGAGCGCCTGATGCAATTCATCCGTACCGCAACGCGGAGAGGATTGCTGGGCACTTGTCATCTGTAAGTTTACGATGAACAGAGCCGCTGCTATCAATATAAGAACACGAAGGTACATTGGGTAGTTTTGTTTCTGTCAAAGGTATGTAAAAGGAAGATTTTACTATTTTTAGGCGAAACCATTGCGGCATTTCAGGTGACTTTCCCTTTCAAAAAAATCCATTATTATTTTTACACGGCGCTCATACTGCTTGTTCTGAGTATTTATTTTTACTGGGAGACGATTTTTTTCTTTCCATCTCATGTACACGCCTGGACTCAATCGGATCGCCTGGCTCTTGTTCTTGGTTTTTTGGATAATAACTTCAACTTTTTAAAACCCCAGACCTTTAACCTCTCCACAACAAATGGAATTACGGGCGTGGATTTTCCTATCCATGAATATTTAGTAGCGCTGATTATGAAAATGACCGGAAGTGAATCGCCTGTAATTTTCAGGCTGTATTCGCTCATATATTCTATGGTCGGTTACCTGTTCCTTTTTCGGCTTACAAAAGAGATTACCGACTCTTTCTGGAAAAGTGCAGCCGCGGTAATATTCGTATTTACGTGTCCGATTATCACCTACTATCAAGCGGGTTTTATACCCTCGGCAACAAGTTTGTCATCTGCTTTCATTGGCTATTACTATTACTTCATATTTATCAAGCACAGTCGAACAAATGATTTTTATTTGGCAATTTCATTCATAACGTTGGCTGCTCTGGCAAGGACGCCATTCAATATTTTCCTGTTTGCCATTTTTCTTCAACAGCTTTATTTATTTATGAGAGAAAGGAAAATATATTGGAATCGGCTATTATCTTTTGCATTTGTCTTTGGAATAATCGCTGGCTACAATGTGTTTAAAGCATATCTGAATACTACGTATGGAACACAATATTTGACACACATTCTTCCGGCTGAGAATCTCGCTGAACTAATACAAATAATAACCACGGTTATCCTGCAATGGGCGTTTCAGCTATTTTCTATCTTTCACTATCTGCTTCTATTCGCAGCCTTGGTTTCCCTCGCTATTTATCTAAGAAAGCGCAAGAAGTTAACCACGATTGATAAGCAAGTTTTAGTTCAAGGTGTTTTGATAATTACTGGAGCTATTATTTACTTTTTGTTAATGGCCAGGCAATTCATTGACCATGATTATTACTTTATGGACAGTTTTTACCTGGGTATTATCCTTTTATTCATTCTCGGGATACATCATATTTCAGCCAGTTCTCGAAAGTCGAGAAGAATATGGATGATGGTCTTTGGAGTGATGCTATTTGCAGGAACCATAGCATCTAAACGTGTTCAAAAACTGCGGTATACGGAAACAATGTGGGACAGAGGAGAAATAACCCGGAAAAACTTCGCCGGCTCTGCCAATTATTTGGATAGCCTTGGAATATCCAGAAGTGCAGTGATCCTGGTGATAGATGCCTATTCAACAAACGCACCATTAATTCTTATGGATAGGAAAGGCTATACGGTCTTAACAACAAGTTATGAGAACATTAAAAAATCTCTTGAATTTGATTTCGATTTCATTGTAATACAAGATATTTTTCTGCCTTCAGATGTTATATGTAACTATCCAGGGCTTCTTAACAGACTTGAACGAATTGGCGGAAATGGCAAAATATCCATTTTCAAACTCAGAAGGCATGGTTTAAGGAGTAATGTTGAAGAACTATTGGGAATTGTACATCCGTTTCGAGTGATAACGGAAAATTTTGATACCACAAAGAGTTCATCGGATTGGAAGAACATAAACAAGGTAACCTCACAAGTTAGCAGGTCTTCTCCAAATTCGGCATACGTAAATCATCAAGTTGAATATGGGCCTACTCTAGAGATTCCTTACGATAATCCTGATGTGAACAGGCTTCTCTTTGAGGGGTACTTCTATCTCGATGAGAGCATTGACAATGTGAAGATAGCCTGCAGTATCACACAAAATGGCAAAACTCATTATTATTGGGATTTTCCACTGACTTTGAACAACGAGAATAATAAGTGGATAAAATATCAGTGCTTGTTTACTTTGCCAAATCAACTGCCAGCAGGCAGTACGCTAAAATGTTACTTATGGAATCCCAATAGCGAACATGTTTATTTTGATGATTATAAGATAACCCTCTACCGCAAATGACCTAATTTATAGTAATATCTGAAGATTGTTTGGAGTTGGGCTTGTTGAAAGATGTGAGCAGTCAGGCGTTACTTCCAGAGCGCGCAAAGAAAATAATTTATGGGAAAGTTCACTATATTGAACAGCCAAAAGAGCAATTATAACGAGCATGCAAGAATTCAAAATGAACCGGGATAAAGTGAGATTCATCTCATTAGAGGAAGACAGAAAGAAAAATACGGGATGGTGGCTTAGCCAGCCGGTGGAAAAGCGGTTTTATGCTATAGAATTTCTGCGGCACCAGTATATGGAGATGAATGGGATTGAGCCAGTTATGGACAAACAATATTTCGACGTTTTTTAAAGATGCATCTCACGAAAGATTTCATGGACTTTATTATGTTGCTCAACCGCCATGAAGTAGCATATATGGTAGTGGGTGATTATGCCGTGGGGTTTCACGGTTATCCGCGCTACACGGGTGATCTGGATATCTGGATCAAAAGAAGTGAAGAAAATGTTGCAAAGTTGATGCATGTGGTAAAAGACTTTGGCGGGCCACATGCTGAACTGAATGAGGGAGACCTGCTGCGCGAGCCTTCTAAGGAGAATCCATCGCCCGGTGTTGGTTTTGGGCGTGAACCCTTGCGGATAGAAGTTCTAAGTGCAATTGAAGGAGTTGAATTTGACAAGTGTATTGGAAATGTAGAGGAGAAAGAAATAGGGGGAGTTCCCTTGAAATATATCCACTATAACGACTTGAAAAAGAATAAACTCAGCACCGGGCGAACTAAAGACAGAGCCGATATCGAAGAACTCGAAAAAAGCGAGGTGCTCAAGGGTAAATTACAAATTATTCCAAAAAGACTTGCCAGGTTTACCGTCTCTTTTTAAGTTCGGTCGCATCCCAGAGATCTTTATCCCTTCCCGCTTTAATTTTTGTATCAATTAAGTGATCAATGTCTATGACGGGAATTACGATCGTTTCTGTTAATTCCAGTTTCTTGCATTTCGCATACGCATCATCAAAGCTCAAAATGCTCGAATAAACAGGTAAGAGTTCGACTAGGTCATCTTCCAACCAAACACTCAGCTTCATGTTATTGTGTAACGCCTCAATCGCTTCATTAATGTCAGATTCATGATAGTTCTCAGAAAGCAGCGAGTCTCTGAACCGCTCAAGGTTTTCATCTGTACAATTTATCCAGAGGTCCATGTCGCCGGTGGTTCGATTATGGCCATAACTGATAACCGCAAACCCACCAACGAGCAGGTATTGAGTACTGCTGGCGTTGAGTCTTTCTAAAAAGTTTAAAAAGTTCTCAGTTAGCTGCATCGTTCCTCTTCTTCAGTACGTAACTGTTGGGATCTGCCTGCTTCATGTTTTCCTCCTTGAACATCCGGTAAAGTTCAAGTCCTTTTAAAAAACGTTCGGCCATGCTCAACTTCATAAACGCCACGCGTTTTGCCTCATTCATTTCCTCAAACGTAGCGTGAGCCTCAAAGTTCAGTCTCTTTTTCTTGGCGTATGCTTCTTGTGGCTCCTTTATTTTTGGATCCTGCTGATTTTTGGATTTATAGGGATGCTTTTTCGCCATATTTAATGATGTTAGCAACAAAGATAGTTAATCTGGCAGCGTAAGAAGGCAACTGAACTTAGCACTATTGCACGGAAGGCCTAACTATCCTGGTACATCATCACATAAAGCCTAGCGGTTAGGCGTTCGCAGTCTCCAATTCCTTAACAACTCCTTTGAGCTCTTTAGGAATCCTACCTGTTTTGATGGATTCTGACCTCAGCGGCCTTCCGACAATTCTCTCCACCATATTGCCTGTTTCGAGGATTTTGTCAATGTCGAGGTTGGTTTCAATTCCCATTTCGTCCATCATCACTACCATGTCCTCAATAGAAACAAGGCCGGTAATATTCGGGTCGGCGTAATAGTAAGCGCCGGTTCCGGCAACGGGAACACCACTCACAAAATTGGCGGGCTGCCCCCCTATTCCACCCATGGTAGCTTCAAAGTTGGTCATACCGGCTTGTAATGCTGCGAGCACGTTGGCCAATCCCCAGCCCCTGGTGGTATGTAAATGAACTATATGTTTATGAGGGTTGTCGACAGAATCCAACAGTAAAGAGAAATATTCAAAAATTCTATCCGGAGATGCGGATCCATCATGATCAGCGTGCTCCACATCATTGGCGCCAATATCCAGCCATCGCTTGGTGAACTCCACCGCCTTTTTCATTTCGGTGGGCCCTTCTATTGGACAGCCCCAAATAGTGCTTACAGTTCCATTGACTTTTAGGCCTGCATCATGGGCCTTCTTGATACACTCCTCGCTCATCTTCCAATATTCATCCAACGTTAAACCTGAGTTCTTCATATGATGCGATTCGCTCGTGGAGACCATCAACAATATCCTATCGGGTCCCCAGCCTTCCTTCTTCGCCTCAATAGCCCTTTCTACAGCCCTTTCACGAATGGTCACCGCGGTAATGCTCACATCATCGATGAGATCTTTCACCTTTTTGCTACTTCTGAGCCTTTTCAGCAATTCATCAGCATCTTTGAACTGGGGCATTCCCTTAGGGTTTCCCAAATTCGTTATTTCGATATGTTTAAAACCACAAAGAATTTGTTGTTCAGCTAGCCAAACCTTTGCATCGGTAGGGATAAACTTTTCCTCGTGTTGGAATCCATCGCGGACTGTAATATCTCCTATAGTTACTTTATCTGGATATTTCATAATAATCTACTTTTTAGTGTTCAATATAAAAACGATGACTATGACGATGACGATGACTTTTGATTGTGTGATCGCAATAGATACGCTGCAAATTTACGGAATCGTTTGGCCAGGCTACTGGCTTTATCTAGGACTTGTTGGTGTTCTTTGCCATCTATATATCTATCATCTAAAGCACAATCCATGCAGCTAACTACTTCATCGAGTGAAGTATGGGCACGATTAACGTATACTCGAGTGTCCTTATCGCTGTTCCTATTGGATCCTTCGGCCAGATTCAAAACTATTGAGTTTAAAGCTCTTTTCGCCTGGTCCACCAATCTATACTGTTCTTCCTTAGGAAACCCATTCAATAAACCATTGACAAATCCTCTAAATTTTCTGGAGTCTGTGTAAATATCCCATTCCTTAAACCTAAAGCCATAATCCATTTCCGGCTCTGCAATTTCCTCTGATAATTCTTTGCTCATCTTTTCGGTCATTGTCATGGTCAATGTCATTGTAATTTTATTTATGAAATAAAATTATGAAATGTTACTAATGATTTAATGTAAGCTTCCTCAAAAGCATTCTTATCCAGTTCGGCAGTTTCGCCCTGCTCTTCCAGATATTCTATCAAATTTACGGTTTTCATATTACCTGCCAAATCATCTTGCTCAGCCATTGGGCATCCTCCCAAGCCTAAAATAACGGTGTCGAACCTCTTGCAACCATTTTGATAAGCGGCATCTATCTGATCATGCCAGTCGGTGAGGTTGGTATGCAAATGAAAACCGAATTCTATTTCTGAATATGCGTCAACAACCCTCGCAAAAGTGTTCGTGATATGCTCAGCCGTCGAAACACCAATAGTATCTGACAGGGGAATACATTTAACTCCCAATTCTGATAGCTGACCAACGCTGTCTTCCACGATATTTACACTCCACTCATCGTCATATGGATTTCCAAATCCCATGGACAAATAAACGACCAACTCTTTGCTTTTTCTGTCGCAGAGTTCGAGCATATCCTTGATATTGTTGAGAGATTTACCTATATCAGAATTTATATTCTTCCTGAGAAAGGAAGGAGAAACTGAATGAGGATAACCCAGACAGTCGACAAGATCAAATGATGCGGCCTGTTCTGCTCCACGCCGGTTGGCTATAATAGCCAGTAGTTTTGTAGATGAATCCCCCTTGTCAATCATCCCGAGAACTTCCTCGGTATCTCTCAACTGCGGAATTGCAACAGGAGATACAAAGCTTCCAAAATCAATGGTATCGAACCCAACTTTTAGAAGCGTATTGATGTAATCAGCTTTGACTTTCGTTTCAATGAACTCTGGAAGGCCCTGCATGGCGTCTCTGGGGCATTCAATAATTTTCACCATAACAGTCCATTCTTAACCTGATTACGAAAGTACAAATTCCACAATAGATGAACGTCTACATAATCAGCTTATGTTATAGATGGTTAGCACGGAATAAGTGTGCAGTTCTACCGCGGTTCTTGACCTTCACATTTGATTAAGTCCTAATTTTTTCGTATTATTGTTATACACAAACCTCTGTATTATGAAATCTCCCATACTGTTAATTAGCCTTCTGAGCATTGTTCTTTTTTGCTGTCCCACAATACTAAAAGCACAATTAGTTGTAACAATTACATCGACAAATTGTTCCTGTAACGGAATGTGCGATGGCACTCTTGTAGCTTCCGCCTCTGGCGGGACGGTGCCGTACACATATATTTGGAATGATCCAAGTATGCAAACCAATGCCATTGCTACGGGGTTATGCGCAGGGGCATATACTATTGTTGTGATGGATGGCGTTGGCGATACAAGCAGCGCTGTCGCTGTTGTTACGGAGCCATCATTGGTAGTGGTAACGGTAAGTGTGTTAGATGCAAGTTGCACGAATTGTTGTGACGGGAGCGCAACGGCTACAACAACCGGCGGCTTTGCACCTTATACGTATTCATGGAATGACAGCTTGATGCAAACTACTCCAACTGCAACAAACCTATGTGTCGGAGTTGTGTGTGTCACTGTATATGATGCAAACGGATGTGCAGATACCGTGTGTATAACAGTGGCTGACTCGGGATGTGCATTCAGCGTTTCAGCATCCTCCACCAATATTACAACTTGTGGCGGTAGTGATGGTACCGCAACGATCGCGCCAAGTGGAGGCACGCCACCATATATCTATAGTTGGTCTAATGCCGATACATCGCAAACCATAACCAATCTGAGCGCTGGCACCTATACCTGTGCCGTTACGGATGCGAATAGTTGCACAGCAACGGCATCAGTGGTGGTTACTGATCCAGGATCGATAACCTTAACCCTGACCTCGGTTGACGAAAATTGCTTTATGTGTTGCGATGGTTCCGCAACAGCTGTTGTTTCCGGAGGAGTTTCTCCTTATACCTATTTATGGAATGATAGCTCGGCCGCCCCTACTGCGGTCAACTTATGTTCTGGGAATTATTGTGTGACGGTCACCGATAATAACGGATGTACTACTAACGGATGTATTACAGTTACAGATTCCAGTGGGTGTACATTGTCAGCCAATATCAGCTCGATGACAGCCAGTTGTGGCAATTGTGATGGAAGCGCCACGGCAAGTCCCAGCGGAGGAACTGCTCCTTATACTTATTTATGGAATGATCCCAACAATCAATTCAATGCTGTTGCCACAGGCCTCTGTCCCGGGACTTATTCTGTAGTAATAACGGATGCTGCCGGCTGTACTTCGACAAATACTGTGACGATCGGCACAGGAGCTTCTTTTACCGTTTCAATAGCCACGGTTGATGAATCTTGTTTGGGTGCCTGCGATGGAAGCGCCACTGCGACGGTTTCGGGCGGAACTTCGCCTTATACCTACAACTGGAGCGATAGCGTCTCTACAGGTGCGACAGCAATTAATTTATGTTCTAACAACATGATGTATACGTTAGCGGTATTAGACGCTAACAGCTGTGCCGGTTATGCTGATTCAATTGTCATTTCCACACAGAGTTCTATTGCGGCAACCGTAACTTCAACTAATGCAACATGTGGACAATGTGATGGAACCGCTTCGATCACTGCAACCAGTGGTGTGTCGCCTTATACATATTTATGGTCTAACGGAGCAAGTACCCAAAGTGTGTCAAACCTTTGTGTCGGAAGTTATGGTGTTACGCTCACCGATGCTGTAGGTTGCGCAGGCATTTATAATCTTGTTATATCTGCAACGGCCTCCTTTAGTGTAAATATTACCACCATTGATGACTGTTCCAATACCTGTAGTGGAAGCGCAACAGCAACACCGTCAGGGGGCACACCACCGTATACTTATCTGTGGAGTGATAGTAGCATGTCAGCAACAGCAACCGGGTTGTGCTATAACATGTTATACACTGTAATGGTTGCTGATATAAGCGGGTGCAGCGTTGTATCTACAATAAATATGGTTTGCGACAGCGTTTGGCCGGGTGATGCCAACGATGATAATATTGCCAATAACCTCGATATCCTGGCTATAGGTATAGGATCCGGCGCAACGGGCCCAGTGCGTGTTGGAGCAAACATCAATTGGGTACCTCAATCGGCAGCCAACTGGACCAATTCGCTGAGTAACGGCGCAAATTACAAACATGTGGACTGCAACGGTGACGGGATTATCAATGATGCGGATACGACAGCCGTGATCACCAATTATGGGTTCACTCATAACAAAACATCAATTTCACCTTCCGCTACCGCAGCGGATCCGGAACTGATATTGAATATATTAACAGATACAGTGGGGCTCAACACAATGGTTACTGTCTCTGTTGAACTTGGTACACCATCCGTTCCCGCAAATTCAGTTTATGGTCTTGCCTTCACAATTAATTTTAATTCTAATCTGATAGATGGAAATTCGCTGAAATTTGACTTTAGCGGATCCTGGTTGGGAAACATGGGTACAGATATGATCGGGATTGCATATGGTTCACCCAGCAATGGAATAATGGATGTGGGTATGTGCAGGACTGATCAAAACAATATATCCGGAAATGGGCAGATTGGTTTGTTCACTTTTTCTACTATTGGTAGTATGCCTTCGGGATCAGTGTCAACGCTGGGCCTTTCGCTGAGTGATGTCATGTTGATTTCAAGCGATGAAACAGTGTCGGCAGTCAATTTAAGTGCAGATTCTGTGGTTGTTACCGGTATTGACAGGAACACAGGTTTTGATGAGTTTTTAATAGGTATTTACCCCAACCCATTTTCAACAACTACGACAGTCACTGTAGATGGTTTAGATGCACACAGCAATGCTTCATTAGAGATGTATACCCTACTTGGTGAACATGTCAAATCACTCTACGGAAGTGAAGGCAATAAATTTGTGATTGATAGGGATCAGTTGCCGTGTGGAATTTATTTCTTCAACATCAAGGTGGAAAACAGATTGATCGGCACTGGGAAGTTAGTGGTCAACTAAGGGGTTTTGTCAAAATAAGCTTTCATGGGTGTGAAATAATGATTCTCCCAGCCCAGCATGTAATTCGGTTGATCGTCGGGAATGTTGGAATGTTCAAGTGTGAGCAAACAGCCATCTTCCGTTGAAGTCAGCGTAATCTCAATTCTCGAATCCTCATCATCTTCACCAAATTCAGTGGTGCGCCAGGATTGTACAATCAGGGCATTTGATTCTAACTCGAGGTTGGTACCAGAAATATAGCCGCCCCACGCTGTAAATATTTCACCTACTTGGTTTGTTCCAGTAGCTTCTCCTCCCGTCATTGCGCTGTGCTCTACTCCATCCAGCCAGGAATTGTATATTCTCTCCGGAGAAACTGAAAATTGAGCTGAAGTTGTGAATTCTGTTATCATTGGTTTATTTGGTCGGTTTGTCTGTATTTACGATGTTAAAAGTTGCACTAACCATGGCGCTAGGCTCTTCGGATTCATTCACATAAATAAAACCGTGTACCACACAAATTTTCTTTCCACGAAACACTACTTCAGTTCTTGCCAATAAATCATCACCAAGCTGAATAGGCCTTAAGTAATTTACCTTCAGTTCCACTGTCGAGCAAAAATCCGTTTTATTCATAGTTGTGAACACCGCCGCACCACAGGCAAAATCAAAAAAGCCTGATATTACACCTCCGTGAACCGTTCCGGCCGGAGAGAGATGGTCGTTACGAATTTTCAATGCTGATTTTGCAAATCTGCCTTCTTTGCTGAATTCCGTCACTGAATATCCCATCCATTCCCCAAACTTGTCGGGGTGCTTAAATTGGGTTAAATCTAATTCTGCTGTAAGTTCTCCTGCATCCATGCTTTTATCTATTACCTTTTAAAAACTTGTTTTTTTAGCAAAGTTTTTCCGTATTTATACTTAAGGTCACTGGAATGATGGAATATTGGAATGATAGAATGATAGAAAAAAGTTTCCCATATGACACCCATTATTCCAATATTCCAATGTTCCATTTTTGTTTACAGCTTCGCTGCTTTATGACTTTAACTGCCCCTTTAATTCAAGTATATTTTTTAACCCATTTTCTGTGCAATAATCCTCTAATTCTTGCAAAATATCAACTCCAATGTTGGGATTGATATAGTTGGTAGTTCCAATTTGCACCATGTGGGAACCGGCGAGGATGAACTCAAGGACGTCTTCCGCTGAGGCAATTCCACCCAATCCCATAATAGGAATACTCAACACTTTATAGAGTTTGTGAACATTGGCCAGCGCTATGGGTTTGATGGCGGGCCCAGACAATCCGCCAAAGACCGTATGCAACTTCACACTTTTCTTTTTCACATCTATTCCCATTCCCACCACGGTATTGATTGCGCTCACTGCATCTGCACCGCCATCCTGTGCCGCCATCCCTATTTCTTCAATTGACGTGACGTTGGGGCTCAATTTCATGATCAGCAGCTTTGAAGTCCTTTTGCGCATTTCTTTGGTTAGCTTTTCGGTCATATGGCAGCTAACGCCAAATTCCATTCCCCCTTCCTTAACATTCGGGCAGGAAATGTTGATCTCATAACCAATATGGTTTCCATTTGCCTCTTCCAGTATTTCCATAGTTTCGAGGTAGTCTTTCATGCTAGACCCTGCAATATTCACGATCACCTGCGTCTTCAAGTTGTTGAGAAATGGAAGTTTCTCTTTGCAGTACAGCTCCACACCTACGTTGGCGAGCCCGATGGAATTGAGCATTCCCGAAGGAGTTTCCGCAATGCGTGGCAACGGATTCCCTTCACGTGGCTGTCGTGTTACAGATTTCGTGACGATACCACCAAGCCGGTTGACTTCAGCCAGTCCCTCTACCTCATTGCCATAGCCGTAGGTACCGCTTGCTACGGTAATCGGGGAAGCAAATGTTATATCTCCTAATTTAACTTCTAGCATTTATCGTTGTCAATAGTTAACGGTATTCTGCTCACAGAGCCAATACCTGATGCCTATTACTTCATAGCTTTTACTTTTACAAATAACACGTTTTTATCTCATTGGCCTTAAATATGGGCCCATCCATACAGACTAATCCATATTTTTCCCTGTACGAACTTGCTTTTTGCTCCTTTGGTACATATTCCATGCTGCAGCCCTGACAAATCCCAATGCCACACGCCATTACTGTTTCAAGTGCAATATCGCATTCAATATTCTTATCAAGCGCATAATCTTTCATAGCTTCCATCATGGGCGCCGGACCGCATACAAACAGTTTCGTATCTGATAGATCCTGTTTTTCAGCTATTGTATCCACGGCTGCTACAACGTTGCCTTTAATACCATATGAACCGTCATCTGTTGTCATTAGTATTTTTGAATCGGGATCGTGCTCAATAAAATGTTCATCGGCGGTTCTGGAACCCATGATCATATAGTGATCTAAGTTTTTCGACTTCAATGTATTGTGAAGAAAGAATATAGGGGCTATTCCCACACCACCGCCAATTATGATAGGTATTTTATCAAAATCCTCCCAATAATTACCCAGTGGGCCAATAATATCTACTTCCACACCATTTTCCCAGGATCGCATGTATTCGGTTCCGTCGCCAACTACTTTATAGATGATGCTTAAATTTCCCCCCTCTGTTCCGGATACACTCATAGGCCTCCTCATGACTTTTGGCCAATCTCCTGAAGGAAGTATATTGATAAACTGCCCTGCCTTGATCATTGCAGCAATTTGAGGAGCGTGAAGGGTAGATTCGAAGGTATTCTCCGCTATTTCCCGACTACCAGTGACCTTTGATATCTCCCTTAACGACATTGCAGCTTATTTAGATCATAATAATCTGTAAACAAAATACTTACAGTATTTATTTGATCTTTAGATTCAATACTAGATTCGGGGAAGTGAACGGCTAGAAAAGATGCATTAAGAGTGGAAAAAGTTGCGGAAATATCTCGATTCATACCGGGATGCAAATATAGGTATAATAAAGCTCAATTTAGCTTCAAATGCCATTGACCCTGGCATTGCCGGGCCCTCATATTCACTTGTTTCATTCTTAAACCGGGTGCACCTAACGGCTGTTGAGATACCTTAAGTCTAGGTATATAATCTTCTGAAATTCACATGTTCTCAATTAAAATAATATCATTATTTTTGCACCTGATTAAAAATCAATACCCGAACATAATAATAAAGTCATGAACTCACTAAACGAAACTGCTGACGAGGAGAAGGAATTGGAAGGAGAAGAAAATCAAGAGAAAACAGAAGAGGAAGCTCCCGAGAGTACGGAAGAAAGCCCGACAGAAAAGGTAAGCCCTGAAGAAACTTCTGAGGAAGAAGAGAGTAACACAGAAGAGCCTGTTGCTGATCCGACACCTGGCGGAGAAGAATCAGCGCAAGAAGAAACTACTCCAGAGGAGCCGGCTACTGAAGAAGTTCAGGAAGAAGCTGAACCGGAAGAGGAAGCAAAAGAGGAAGAATCATCGGAGGAACCTGTTACTGAAGAGACTAACCCGGAAGAAGAATCCAGTGAGGAACCTTCGACTGACTCACCGGCGAAGGAGGAAGAAGCTGCGCCTGAGGAGCCTGCATCAGATGAAGAACCTCCGGAGGAGGAATCAAAAGAGGAATCAGCCGCTAACGCATCTGGCGACGCGGCATCCAAAGTGGAAGCAAAGGATGAATCTTCAACGGAGTCCAAAGCAGAAGCAAAAGAGAAAAAAGCTGACAAAGCACCTGCAAGTGAAGAAAAAACTAAGGAAACAAAGTATGACCCTTCAGCAGACTCAGGGAAGGAAAAGGAAGAAGAGCCAGTCCCAATAGTTTTAGATGAGGAGATATCGGAACCACAGGAAAAATTTGAGGTGTCGATTAAGGACGGAAAAGTAGAGATAAGCACACGTGATGTTAAACTTCCAGATTTTGGAGCCGGAGACACAGTTTCAGTGCATTATAAAATCATAGAGGGTACAAAAGAGCGAATTCAGCAGTTTAAAGGTGTTGTACTTCAAAGAAGAGGCAGCGGAACGACAGAGACCATAACCGTTCGAAAAGTAACTGGCGGAATCGGCGTTGAGCGTATTTTCCCTTTGCATTCTCCACTGATCGATCAGATAGAAGTAAACAAAAGAGGAAAGGTAAGACGTGCAAGAATCTTCTATCTGAGAAAACTGAAGGGCAAAGGGGCCAGGCTGAAAGAAAAAAGAACCTAACAAGCTTATATCCATCCCGAGGCGACAACTACACTAAAGACAGGTTTAATTTCTGTATTTATTCGGGTAGGCGACTGAATAAATGAACATTTGAACTATAAGAATTAAGAACAGCGAAGTAAAACCGAATTCATCAACCGATAGCTATCGGTTCTCACTTCGATGGTTCGATCGTTCTAATGTTCAAAACAAAATTCTGAAACTCATGCAATTCGCAGCATAAGTTTCTTTCTTTACACATCAATCCGCTAGCTTGCTTTTGTTAGCGCTCACCCATTGGTTACCAGGCAGTTCATACTATCCCTTTTTCGCTCCTTCATTTTTTACATTGCGATATTCGCTCTGTCCCGAATAATATTTCTCGGCTATTACTACGACAGGGTCTTTGAAAATGGAATAACCGAGGCTTTACTCTCCTTTTACCATGCCATGCACTTGGACATTGCCACAAGCAGCCTGTTCCTGGCCTTGCCGGGTGTATTGTCAGGCGTGCTGCTTTTTAAAAAGAGAGCCTTTTTAGGAAGTATTCTCAGATTCTATATTGTACTGTCTGCGGTTATTATTTCTCTGGTTTCATCCCTGGAAACTGTATTGTATTACGAGTGGGGAACAAAACTTCACTATAAGGTGTTCATACATATGGCTAACCCAGGTGAAGCGTTTAGAACTGCGGAAGTCAAGCACTATCTTCTATTCCTCACATTTCTGGCCTTTCATTTTTTAG
This sequence comes from Bacteroidota bacterium, assembly GCA_022572355.1. Lineage (GTDB taxonomy): Bacteria > Bacteroidota > Bacteroidia > NORP154 > NORP154 > NORP154. The sequence continues at coordinate 79,759 of JACZWC010000002.1, forward strand.
GTGTGAGCATCTTCTATAAGAAACTAATTAAAAGAAACTGGAAGATCGATCATCTACTTGGTATTGGTCGCGCACAAATCATTACGCGTTCGGCAATATATCTATCTATTTTGACAATCCTGGCTATACTAATGAGGGGAGGGATCCAGCCCATTCCTGTCAACCAGAGCGATTGCTACTATTCAAAGCTGAGAATCCTGAATGCCGCTGCCACCAACCCCACCTGGAACCTGTTTCACAGCGCGATTGAGAACAGATACAATCTAGGCAGCCACAATCCTTATGCATACATGGAGAGAAGCGAGGCTGAGTCTATTGTAAATCAGATTTACATGCCTGTGGCAACTGACACCACAATGATTGATTCTCTTCAATATAGAGCACCCTTTCAAGTACTTACTACCAACAAACCGAATGTAATCATCATTATCCTGGAAAGCTGGTCGGCCGACCTTAGCGAGGTTATAGGAGAACTAAAGCGTATTACTCCCAACTTCGACAAGCTAGCCAGAGAGGGATTGATATTCAGGAATATGTACGCAACCGGAAACACCTCAGACCAGGGCATCCCTGCAATATTGAGCGGAACCCATGCGCTGCCTATTGCCAATGTAATTGGCGAACCCTCAAAAGTACATGGCCTGCCTAGCCTTGGAGAGGCATTTGACAGCCTGGGGTACGCAACCTCATTTTATTATGGAGGCCAGCTCAGTTACGGGAATATCAAAGGATACGTGTACAACAGCAAATTTGAACGAATTCTGGAGCAGGATGACTTTTTCGGATTGCCCAGCGGCAGACTGGGGATACATGATGAATACTTGTTTGAAAGACACCTTGAAGACCTGAATAAAGAAAGCCAGCCCTTTTTCTCAGTAGTTTACACTTTGAGTTCCCATCCGCCTTATGATATGCCCATTAATAAGATTATCGAATTCTCGGTTATTGAAAATATGTATTTGAATGCTGTGCATTATACCGACAGCTGTCTGGGTGTTTATTTTGAGAGAGCGAAAGGGGAAGCATGGTATGAGAATACATTGTTTTTATTGATCTCTGACCACAGTCACAATACACCAATTTATTCTGAAACGATAAACCCTGGCCGCTTCAGGATGCCAATGTTGCTCTTTGGCAACGTGTTGAAATCAGAATACAGAGGACAGGTTATTGACAAGATTGCCTCACAAATTGATGTGGCCCCTACCCTTTTGGGCTTACTCAATGTCAGCCATGATGCATATTTGCGAAGCAAAAACATTCTCGATCCCGCAACAGGCCAATTTGCATTTTACACATGGTACAATGGTTTTGGTTGGATCAGGCCAAATGGCTCCTTTGCCTACATCCATGATCAAGACACCTATCACGAAGTGATCGCAGTGGATTCTGCCCATCAACAAGCGCTGATCAAAGAAGGAAAGGCCTATATGCAGGTGATTTACCAGGATTTTCTGGATTATTGAGATGGCACACCAAAACTACTCGCAATAGATGTCGAGAAAAGACCTTAGGACTGAACAGTGTGGCTTTTCAAAAACGCTTCAATATTACCCTCAACCCTGCTCATTACCTCATTTACATCTGACCTGATAAATGTCTCTCCTGAAAGGCTTTCATAAAGTTCAATGTATCGTTCAGAGACACTGTCGACGAATTCATCTGTCATCTCCGGAATTTCCTGGCCCTCTTTGCCTTGGAATCCATGTTCCATCAGCCACTCCCTCACAAACTCCTTAGAAAGTTGCTTCTGCGGCTCGTCCTTGTCTTGCCTCTCCTGGTATCCATCGGCATAAAAATACCTCGATGAATCAGGCGTATGAATTTCATCTATTAAGAAGATTCTTCCATCATGCAAGCCAAACTCGTACTTGGTATCTACGAGTATCAGGCCCATCTTCTCTGCTATCTCAGTTCCACGTTGAAACAATGCTCTCGTGTATTCTTCAAGTTGGAGATAATGTTCTTCTTCAACCAAACCCTGTTTCAGTATCTCATCCCTTGAAATATCTTCATCATGTCCTACAGTCGCCTTAGTTGTTGGCGTTAGCAATGGCTCGGGAAAACGATCATTTTCCTTCATGCCATCTGGCATTGCCAATCCACAGATGGTTCTCTTTCCATCTCTGTATTCTCTCCAGGCATGGCCTGACAAGTATCCTCTGATCACCATTTCTACCTTAAATGGGTCGCAGAGGTAACCCACAGAAACCACCGGGTCAGGTGTATCAATTATCCAATTGGGAACAATATCTGATGTTGCTTCCATAAACTTCGCAGCAAGCTGATTCAAAACTTGCCCCTTATAAGGTATTCCTCGTGGCAACACTATATCAAATGCAGATATTCGGTCCGTGGCTATCATCACCAGAAGCTTATCATCAATATTATAAACCTCTCTTACCTTACCTCTGTATAAACTCTTTTGTCCTTCAAATTCAAAACTTGTTTCAGTTATTGTGTTGCTCATGTTAGTAGTATTGATTCAATTGTTAAAATTACTTTTCATTTTTAGAAAACGCCTTGATCACCTTCTTTACCAACTCATGACGCACTACGTCGTGCTCATCCAGATAGATAAATTCAATTCCTTTTATTCCTTTCAAGATCTTTTGAACTTGCGGTAAGCCAGATGCCTGAGATTTAGGAAGGTCAATTTGAGTAACGTCTCCTGTAACAATGATTTTTGCGGATTTGCCCATCCTCGTCAATAACATCTTAAGTTGACCGTAAGTGGCATTCTGTGCTTCATCCAATAAGATAACAGCTTCGTCCAGCGTACGCCCCCGCATAAAAGCCAGTGGCGCAATTTCAATCACGGAAGTCTCTAAATACGTTTTCAACTTGGCGGCTGGAATCATATCTCTTAGTGCATCGTAGAGTGGTTGCAAGTAGGGATCTAATTTTTCTTTAAGATCTCCCGGTAAAAAGCCCAGGTTCTCACCTGCTTCTACAGCCGGCCTCGTCAGTACTATCTTTTTGATTTCCTTGTTCTTCAGGGCCCTTACCGCAATGGCGACAGCCGTGTAGGTTTTACCTGTTCCGGCAGGACCAATGGCAAAAACCATGTCATTATTTTGTGCTGCTGCAACCAGCAATCTCTGATTAGCCGTCCTGGCCTTCACTATTTTGCCATTGGGGCCATATACGAGGACTTCGTCCTGAGCTTTAGATGTGTTAGTATTCAATATTCGCCCATTTTCGAGAAGCCTGTTTATGTTTCCTTTAGTGAGTTGGCTGTACTTATTGTAGTGTTGAATGAGAAGCTGAAGCTTGTTATCAAAGAGATCGATTTGGGCCACACTCCCGATTACTTTTATGCTATTCCCCCTCGCAATGATCTTGATCTTTGGAAAAAACTTTTTTAATACCGCGATATTTTCATTGTTGACGCCAAAAATATCCACTGGATTGATATCCTCCAGCTCAATCGTTTTTTCTCCCAAATTTATGCTAGATATAGGTTCTTATTTGATTAATTTTGGAGATCAAATTTAAGAACTTTTAGTTCATCAAGTCACTAATTATTCACTAAATATTTGCAATAATTGGCAGTAATTACCCTTACCACTGACCTTGGTACTAAAGACTATTATCTGAGCACCATAAAAGGCGCAATTATCAGCCAATATCCGGAGGCTCAAATTGTCGATATTTCGCATGAAATAACCAAGCACGATATTCTGCAGGCAGCGTTTACGCTACGAAACGCGTATCGAAGTTTTCCAAAAGGAACCATTCATATCCTGGGATTAAATCCCGAATCATCGATAGATTCCAGGCACGTAGCCATATTTCTTGATGATCATTACTTTATAGGTTCAGACAATGGTGTATTCTCATTGATGTTTGACAAGAAGCCCGATAAGATCGTCGAGCTAAACCTAACGCAAGAAACAGATTTTTTGACGTTCCCCACAAACGACATATTTGTGAAGGCGGCATGCCACATTGCCCGTGGAGGCACGCTGGAAGTTATTGGTAAAGAGATTGAAAATTATCACGAAAAGACGATGATCCGGCCAATTGTCGATAACAATGTGTTAAAGGGAAGTGTGATTTACATTGATTCCTATGGCAATGTGATTACCAATATTACCACCAGCATATTTAAGGAGGCTGGGCATGACTGGGATTTCACGATTTATTTAAAACAAACGGGTTATACAATCTCTCGAATAAGCGCCACCTATGACGAAGTTCCAAATGGCGAAAAGCTGGCATTATTCAGCTCAACAGGCTACCTGGAAATTGCAATAAACCAGGGTAGCGCCAGTGGATTGATGGGCCTGGATCTCAATGATACAATTAGAATCGAATTTAATGGCTAACACCAAATGATAACAAGAATTGTCAAGCTTACCTTTAAGCCGGAGAGCGTTTCAGATTTTCTCGAAATCTTTCAACGATCCAATAAATACATTTCGTCATTCAACGGCTGTTCCCACCTCGAGCTTTTAAAAGACAAAGACAATGAATGTATCTTCTTTACCTATAGCAATTGGGAGAGCGAAACCCACCTTGACAGTTATAGAAAATCTGATCTGTTTGTTGCCACCTGGGAGAAAACGAAAGTGTTATTTTCAGAGCCTGCTGTGGCATGGACACTAAATAAAGAATTTTCAACGAACTGGTAACATAAAAAGAACTGAGGATAATGGAAAATTATTTACAATGAGTATGACAATAACAATGATAATGACAAAAGGCGGTAATCATGAACGGTCATTGTTATGGTTATCGTCATGGTTAAACCGTGGATCAGAAATGTTAAACCTGGCATAATTCAAGAATGATAGCTCTTCTCAAAAAGGAAATAAATAGTTTTCTGAACTCACTAATCGGGTACATGGTCATCATTGTATTTCTGATGAGTGTGGGATTGTTCATGTGGGTCTTTCCCGGTGATTCGAATATCCTGGACAATGGATTCGCAAATATTGATACACTTTTTGTTATTGCTCCATTTATTTTCATGTTTCTGGTACCCGCGGTTACCATGCGATCTTTCGCTGAAGAATACAGGCAAGGAACTATTGAATTACTCCTGACCAAACCCCTGACGGAATTACAAATCGTACTCGCCAAGTACCTGGCAAATGTAATTTTGGTAGTTCTTTCACTGCTCCCGACCCTTGTTTTCGTTTATTCTGTTTATCAGCTGGGAGCTCCGGTAGGCAACATAGATATGGGGGGTACCTGGGGATCTTATCTCGGGCTTTTATTCTTAAGCGCTGGATTTGCAGCCATTGGCGTTTTTGCTTCAAGCCTTACAAGCAATCAGATCGTAGCATTTATCATCGGCGTTTTCCTTTCTTTTTTCTTTTATACCGGATTTCAGTCGGTTAGCACCTTGCCGATGTTTAGCGGATTTGACTATCTCATTCTAAGCCTTGGCATACAAGAACATTATATATCAATGAGCAGGGGTGTCATAGATACCCGCGATATGATCTACTTTCTCAGTCTTATCGTTTTATTCATTTTGCTTACCAAAGTGTCATTAGAAAGCAGGAAATGGTAATGAAACACAAGTTGTTCAGAAAATCCGTTTTCTCCCTGTTGGCAGGTTCAATATTCATTGTGCTGATCAATATCATTGGCCACTATAAATTTGAGCGGTTTGACCTGACTTCAGAAAAACGATACACCTTGTCTGATGCCAGCATGAAGCTTGCCCGCAACCTGGATGATGTTGTTTATGTAAGAGTTTATCTGGAGGGTGAGTTTCCCGCGGGATTTCAAAGGCTCAGGAACTCAACGAAGGAAATGCTGGATGAGTTCAGGGCGTACTCTGATAACAATATTGAATATGAATTTATTAATCCATCCGAAAGCTCTGATGACAAAATTCGGAATCAGCTTTATAAGGAATTAATAAAGCAGGGGTTGCAACCCACCAGCCTTCAGTTAAAGGAACAAGGCGGAAGTGCACAAAAAATCATCTTTCCCGGCGCTATTTTTAGTTATAAGGAACGTCAATTACCTCTTCAGCTCTTAAAAAACAGAATGGGCGCTCATCCTGAGGAGATGCTCAATAATTCCGTTGAGGGATTGGAATATGAAATTGCCAATGTAATAAGGAAGCTCAAAACAGACTTCCAGCCTAAATTGGCATTCATTGAAGGACACGGTGAACTAACGCCTATAGAAGTTCAGGACATTAGCCAAACACTGTCGCAATACTATAGGGTGGAGAGGATCACAATTAATGAAAAATTAAATGCGCTTGATGGGTTTAAAGCAGCCATAGTGGCGAAGCCTACTTCCAGATTCAGCGAGAAGGACAAATTTATACTCGATCAGTTTATAATGAGTGGTGGCAAGACGTTATGGTTGCTAGACGGCATGACGGCCAGCATGGATAGCCTGATCAAAACAAGTGTAGCTATGGCAATACCCAACGAAATAAATTTGGGTGATCAATTGTTTCGATATGGAGTCAGGATCAATATGAATTTAGTGCAAGACCTCCAGGCGGCGGCTATTCCGATAAACACGGCGGTTCTCGGCGCTCCTCCAAAATGGGATTACTTTCCCTGGGCCTTCTTTCCCCTGATCATTCCGCAGGAAAATCATCCCATAGTAAAGAATCTAAATGCGATCAAATTCAAGTTTGTGAGCAGCATAGATACGGTTTCAGCTGCCGGTATTAAAAAGACGGTATTGTTAAGATCATCTGAATATTCCAGGGTTCTCAGTTCACCGGTGAAGATCACCTTAGCAACAATTACCCAGAGGCCTGATGAAAAGCAATTTAATCGGCCCTACCAGGCGGTTGCCTATTTGATGGAAGGCACCTTCACGAGCGTATTTAAGAACAGGCTCCCTAAGAACCTCGCTGAGAGTGGCGACCTTGGGTTTTTGGAAATCAGTAAGCCCAATAGCATGATCATTATATCTGATGGGGATGTAATCAGAAATGAAGTGCAGCAATCATCCGGACAAGCTTACCCGCTGGGGTTCGATAGATTTACAGGCCAGGAGTTCGGAAATAAAGACTTCATTCTCAACTGTATCGACTTTCTATGTGATGATTCGGATTTAATAAAAGTTAGATCGCGGGAATTAAAACTTAGATTGCTCGATAAGACAAAAATTGAAAAAGACAGATTGAGCTGGCAATTGGCAAATACATCAATTCCCATAATCATTGTGCTTATCTTCGGCCTTGTCATGAGTTTTATTAGAAAGAGGCGATATAAATAAATCATTCATCAATCAATCAATTAATTAATTGAATCAATGGATAACACTGGAAAGCATAGAACAACAGTCGCATTAAGATTTGCCGATATCGACGGCCTGGGACATGTAAACAACGCCAACTATCTAACTTATATGGAGTCGGCGAGAATAAAGTATTTCAACGATGTAATTGGGGAGAGTATTGATTGGAGCAAGAACGGAATCATCCTGGCACAAGCTTCTATAAATTTCAAGGCACCCGTAGAAATAACGGATGAAGAAGTGATTGTTCATACCTGGTGCAGCAATATAGGTACAAAGAGCTTTGAACTCTCCTACTCAATTGTCAATGGCAAATCACAGGCGATAGCTGCGGAGGGCGCCACGACCATGGTCTGCTTCGATTATGTTGAAAAGAGAACCATGGAAATGCCAGAACTATGGAAGGAAAAAATAAATTCATATGAAAATAGTTAGAAGTCGAGAATAATTATCGGTGATGAAGAACAAACTTGTAATAATTGGAATCATACTTCTGGGCGGTGTTGCGCTATATCTGTATTTAGGAGAAGAGAAAGGGACATTGAAGAAGGAACTGATGGATTTTGCAGTGGAGGATACAGCGGCTATCGATAAAATTTTCCTTGCTGACAAAGCAGGCCATCGGATAATCCTGGATCGTATAAAAAATGGAGAATGGACGGTAAATAAAAACCATAAGGCACGATGGGACCTGGTCAATGTATTGTTAAAAACCATCAAATTGATAGAGGTGCAAAGTCCTGTGTCGCACAGCGCACGTGACAATGTAGTCTCCCGCCTCTCAGCCAATGCTGTGAAAATTGAAATCTACCAAGGTGAGAGCGATCCAACTAAAGTCTATTACGTGGGCGGTCAAACTCAAAGTGCATTCGGCACCTATATGCTGCTGGAAGGTTCCACCGAGCCCTATATTATGCATATAAGCCACTTTCACGGTTATCTCACAACCAGATATAATACGAAACTCATTGAGTGGCGTGACAAAACTGTGATGAATTATGAATTCAAGGATATCGCTTCAATCAAGATCGAATATCCACAGGAAGAGGGATTATCATTTGAAATTAAAAATATAGGTAATTGGAAATATGAATTGCGGGATCTGACTAGCGGCAAAATTGTTCTGGAATACGACACCACCAATTTGACTGTTTACCTCACTAGCTTTAAGAACATTCAGTTCGAAAGCTTCTTGAGCAATTACACAATGGCCGAGGTAGATTCAATATTGTTGGTACCACCTACGCATATAATGGAGTGCAGAGATTTGTCCGGGAATACCACCACAGTTAAAACGTACTTAAAAAAGGCAGATGATGAATTGCTTGACGAACATGGCAAGCGCATTCCATATGACCCTGATCGGTTATTTGCTCAAATCAATGACAGCAAGGAACTCGTGACCATACAGTATTTTGTTTTTGGACGTTTATTATTGGAATTAGACAACTTCCGGAATAGAGAGGAATAAATATTGATTTTGCTCTTTTAATACTTTCAAAAAATTATCTTTGCATCTCAATCCCGATACATTAACCATTAATCAATTCATAAATGAAATTTATCGTATCCAGCTCAGAGTTATCCAAACAACTTCAAAGCATAAGTGGCGTATTAAATACAAACAATACACTGCCAATACTCGACGACTTCCTCTTTGAAGTCAACAAAAATTCTCTTGTAGTATCCGCATCAGACCTTGAGACTACCGTTTCCTGTTCAGTGGATATTGAATCAAAAGATGAGGGCAGCATAGCAGTTCCTGCAAGGCTCCTTTTGGATACGTTAAAAACTTTTCCTGAGCAGCCTCTTACTTTTCTGATGGATACTGAAAATTTGGGAATTGAGATAAGTTCTGATTACGGTAAATATAAATTAACGGGGCATAATAGCGATGAATTTCCTAAGATTCCAGTCATCGAGGGAGGAAATTCACTTGAAATGGACTCTGCGGTTTTAATCAGGGCTTTGAGCAAGACACTGTTCGCTACTGGAAATGATGAGCTAAGGCCGGTAATGAATGGTGTTCTTGTGGAACTTTCATCTGACGGTATGACTTTTGTAGCTACTGACGCCCATAAGCTTGTAAAGTATCAAAGAACTGATGCAAAAGCTGATTCCACTGCCTCATTTATTATTCCTAAAAAACCATTGAACCTGTTGAAGAATATTATGCCTGAAGAAGGTGATGACTTTAAAATAAAAATTGAATACAACGAGTCTAACACATTCTTCTCCTTCAAAAACATCAATTTAATTTGTCGCTTGATTGACGGCAAGTACCCCAACTATGATGCAGTAATTCCAAAAGAAAACCCGAATAAGCTCCATGTTGACAGGGCGGCATTTTTAAATTGTATCAAAAGGGTATCCATCTTCGCGAACAAAACTACTCACCAGGTCAAACTGAAAGTTACTGGAAGCGAATTGCATGTTTCCGCTGAAGATCTTGACTTTGCGAATGAGGCTAACGAAAGAATAACTTGCAATTACGAGGGGGAGGATATTGAAATCGGTTTTAACTCCAGGTTTCTTATAGAGATGCTTGCCAATCTCGATACAGAGGAAGTGCTATTGGAAATGTCGGCACCCAATAAGGCTGGCATACTCTCCGAAGTAAAGGGCGACTCCAAGGAGGATGGAGAAGACCTGTTGATGCTTGTGATGCCTGTGATGCTCAATAACTAATCTACGAGTTATTTCGCGATAATAACACTGAGTTAGTAAGAGCCGACATAAATAGTTAACAAATTTTCGCGTCTCTCCATTTTTTTATACTTTCGCCTGTACTAATCGAGCAAATAAATCCTGAATTGATATGAACAACAAAATAAATTTACTTCTGTATATTCCAGCAATACTATTTCTGATGGGATGTGGCGGGGAATTGCAAGATCTTGAAGACATTCCACAAGATGAAAAAAAGATTACTGAGAACACAACATTGTTCAGTGTAGATGACAAAATATTCTACATCCCCAGTCCGGTGCAAACATCTTTACTAATGAAAAAAATAGCTACACCATATAGTAAAGACCTATTGAATGACGTTGCCAATGTGGGAGCTTATACTACTTCCTTCAAGCAAGCTGTGAATATTGGCATATATGGAGCTGACCTTGGTTACATAACAGCCAATAATAAAAATCAGGAGGCAATATCACATTTGAGTGCTGTTAAGAGGCTATCGGATGAGCTTGGAGTATCATCAGCCTTTGACTTTAGTGAATTGGAAAAATTTGGAAGTAACGCCGGAAATGAGCAGGAGATGCTGACCATTATCACCCATGCTTATAAGAGTTGCGAGGAATTTCTCAAACAAGATGAAAGACACGATATTGCAGGCCTGATAATGGCTGGTGCTCTGATAGAAAGCCTCTTTTTTGCTGTGAGTTATGTAAATACTGATGATAACCAGGATGTGATAAACCGAATTGGCGAGCAATCCAGTACGCTGGACAATATTATTCTTGTTTTGAATCCTCATTATAGCAAAACCGATAATCTTGAATTATCCGAGTTTGTGGATCAACTTGTGAATCTACAGAGTGAATTTGGCCATATTAGAACTGACTATTCTTTTGTTGAATCTACAGTGGACGCTGCCAACAAGCTTTGTACAATCAATTGCAAGAGCTCAATAACTATTAAGCCGGCAATGGTGAAGAATATTACTAAAAAAATAAAAGACATACGAAATTCTGTAACGTCATAGAATGATAAAAAAAGCCATGACGAGGCCTTTGGCGATGGCACGCAGGCAGACATCTGACCATGAAATCAATTTTAAACACATGAAAATTAAAACAGTTGCAATTTTAATTGCAGGAGGACTATTTGTTTACAGCACAGGGTATTCTCAGTGTAAATCCAGCGAAGCAAACATCAAGAGGCCTTTTTTCGATGTGGAAGTAGAGTGTGCAAAAGCCCATTCTGAGCCATCATTTATATCAGATGCTCAGGATTATCGAGCTTTGCTAAGTGGAAATGAAAGCGCGGAGTTTATTGCTACATTTTTTAGCGGAAACAAATACAGAATATGCGCCTGTACAGATATAGGCGCTCCTTTATCATTCACTGTTTCAGATCATAAGGGTAACGTTCTCTTTACCAATAAAGATTATGAAAATGCTCCCTATTGGGATTTAGAATTCCCCGTAACGATTAATTGTAAGATATCTGTTTCGTTACCACCTGAAACTATAGAAGCATCTGGCGGAGCGCCCGCAGAGGAAGAAGAGGCCCCAGAGGCGGAAACGGAGAGCGAAGAAGGGGAAGAAGCAGCTGAAGAAAAACCTAAAAAGGCTGTAGGATTTGTTGAAAACACCAAGGTGTGTGCGGTGTTGGTAATAGGATATAAACAGGATTAATAAAGATTCTTCTGGTCGATGAATATATTAAAGTCCTTCTATTTTTTAGAAGGACTTTTCTTTATTCAACTTGCCATTAATAAAAAGTTCTTCCTTGGTAAGCTTTCCTGATTTGTCGTAGGTTAACCACTTTCCTATTTTCAGGTAGTCCCATAAATTTTCACTGAACCCCATTTGCCCTTTCTTCTTAACCGCACCATCTTCAAAATACTCCACGCTATCGTACAGCTTTTTGGAGGGTTTTATTAAATGGAGCTGGGTTTGAAGTTGTCCGGATTTGTAATAAGTCTGCCTCATTACATAATAATCGAGACTTTTATTAAATTCTTCATAGTACTCCATATTCCCATTTGAATAATAATCCTCCCACTTAAAAGCTAATCCATCTTTGTAAATCACCTTCGACTTTACAGAACCATTCTGATAGAATTTCTCCACAACGCTCCTGATATTATCCTGTGCCTTGAAACCTCTTTCCAATTGCCCGTTGGGATAGAAGTTCTTATACATTTTCAGGTGCCCATCGATATAATACCCGCGGTGCAGCAATTGAGCATTTGGATAATAATCTTCGTACCATCCCCGCATCAATTTTTTCTTATATCCATAACGAATTGAATCTCCGCCGAGCTCATGGTTTAAACTCTCATACATCTCAATTCCATAAACCGGATCTATCACTGACGCATAAAAAATGGAGTCATCCACTGAAACAACTTCATCTCCAAGGTCTATTACAAATTCTTGCCCTAAACTCCATGTGGTGAAACATAGGACTCCGGCGGTTAGCAGAACCTGAGCCACCTTTTCGCAAGAGGATATCATTCGTGCTCTCTGCCCTTTATCTTGCCTGTTCTCCACATGTCTTCCTCTTCCTGAAGACTTTTCTTGGCTTCCTTGCTCAGCACCTTGTCGCTAAGCCTCTTTAAATCTGGCTTCCCGGCATTAACCCATGCGGTGTACCAATAACTGCCTATAAAGTGTATTGAAGATCTGAGTCTGCGTTCCACTTGTCCGTTTAGCCTCCGATGATATTCCTCTGAGTATTCTCTCGAATACACTCTTACTGTCTTCTGCCCTCTTTGTTCAAAACTGTATTTTTTATCTTGGTCAAATTCAGAATTTAGTGTAGCCTCGAATAACAACACCGAATCCAAGGCCGCAAAACTCGCTTCTACGATTTCCCAGGCCTGCGCCAACGGGTTTTCAATGTATACTGCCTTTCCCACAAAAAAATCGTAATCATCCGAGAATAGTTCGGGTAATCTTGTTTCCCAAAAGGCATGTATGCCTCTCTGGTTGGTCATCTTGCCGTTATAATTTAGGGTTGTATGCAGGGGAACATGGGCATCGGCAATATAATGTCCCAGATCGGCCGATAATCTGATCACTTTATCCAGGTCTTCATCGCGAAAAGCCTCTGACAACCATCCTGTTACCCTGGCTATATGCCACGGCACTATTCCATAGGCTTGCAGGGTATCCTCTGTATATTTACGAACCGCATCTTTCCAGTAGCGCGGCATAGAATCAAAGGGGCTCTCACCGTAATGATCAATGTCAATATAGTGCCTGGGCGCCTCAACACTACCGCTGGGGCCATATCTTCTCTTATCAGGCGCAACCGCATTTTCAGTAATGTATTCAATGTGCGTTTTGTACACTTCGATCATTCCCGCCGGCAGCGTAAAAACAGCGAGCCGGTTGATTCTCTTATGTGCGAAAAAACCCCAGGAGTACACTTGCAGGGTTCCAGCACCCAGAACAGCCAATAACAACAGAGACAGACAAGTCTTTTTACTCACACTATTCGTTCATTTTAACAATGTTACCGTTCTCCAGCATCGGAATCACTGAAGTTGTATTGGGGGTTAGGCAATAGCGTACGTCTTCTTCAATGTTCATGGTTCTCAATCTATTGCGATGCGAAGTGTTTTCAAGAAACGCAAACATATTGTCTTTTGCTTTTGTGTACAATATTTCTGCTGCAATAGCAGAATCTGAAAGAGCTAACACCCTATTAGCAGCTTGTAACTGCGAAACAACCGCTCCTGCAAAAAGTGTATCCTCCATATTGAATTTCTGTTTCCAGCCCGCACAAAGCAACACAATATCCCGCTCCTGATTCTCAAGCCAGCCAGATACCGCATCCAAATTCAAAAAAGACCCAACTATTACCTGATGGGCCATTTGGGCTGCCGCCAATGCATAAGTTCCGTTGGAAGTAGTAAGAACAATCGTCTTTCCAGCAACATGTTCTCCGGCGAAGACCAAAGGGGAGTTTCCATATTCAAAACCCTCCACAATTTCACCATTTCTTTCGGCTCCTACTATGTAGCCCTTGTTTAAATAATCCCTGGCAACCCTTACGTCTACTACCGGTATTATCTTTTCAGCCCCATTGTGTAACGCAGTGCATATGGCAGAAGTTGCCCTGAGAACATCAATGACAACGATTATTGAATTCTCATCCGCATACGAAGAAATGAGTTGCGGGCTTAGGCATACGTTTAACTTCTGGCTACTCAATGAATTCCCTTACGTATTACTTAGATTTATAAAAAGGCAATTTTACAACTTTCGATCTGATAGCTTTCCCTCTTATCTCGATAAATATTTCTGTATCCGGTGTAGAAAAGTCATTGTAAACATACCCTAAACCAATAGCGGTATTTAATGATGGGGACATGGTACCAGACGTCACTGCACCAATGTTTTCATTTTGCTCATTAAGAATAGGATATCCTTGTCTTGGAATACCCTTTTCCTTCAATTCAAACCCCACCAGCTTTTTATCAACACCGTTGAGTTTTTGATGTTCCAATGCCTTACAATTTACAAACTCCTTCGAAAATTTGGTAATCCAACCCAAACCCGCTTCGATAGGTGATGTAGTATCATCAATATCATTCCCATACAAACAGAAGCCCATTTCCAGCCTTAAAGTATCCCTTGCCCCCAGCCCTACAGGTTTAATATTCATTGCCTCACCTTTTGAAAAAATTTGATTCCATATATCCTCAGCGTGTTGATTTTCTAAATAGATCTCAAATCCGCCTGCTCCCGTATACCCGGTAGAGGACACCAACACGTTCTCGTGACCACAAAATACTCCTTTGTCAAAAGAGTAGTATTTCTGATTCACCAGGTCCATTTCTGTCAAACTCTCAATAACTTGTAACGCTTTTGGGCCTTGAACAGCCAACAGGGTGGTCTTGTCAGAAATATTATGCATTTCTACACCCATTGTGTTGTGTTTAGAAATCCAATCCCAGTCTTTGTCGATATTAGACGCGTTTACCACCAACATATAAGTGTGCTCATCCAGCATATAAACCAGCAGGTCGTCCACTATACCTCCATCTTCATTTGGCATACAAGTGTACTGCACTTTCCCAGGAACCAGCTTAGATGCGTCATTGGATGTGACCATTTGTATCAAGTCCAAGGCATTATCTCCTTTGAGTATGAATTCTCCCATGTGGGAAACATCAAATACCCCTACTCCATTTCTAACGGCTTCATGCTCAAGCCTTATCCCAGAATATGACACAGGCATGTCATATCCAGCAAAGGGAACCATTTTAGCTCCAAGGCTTTCATGAATATCGTATAAAGCTGTCTTTTTCATTATTCAAACAAACTTAGGAAATTATCCTTATTAGAGTTCACGGAATAGTCTTTTACAATTTTACTTCTGGTATGTAGCGAAAGTTTTTGCAATATCAACTTATCATCCAATATTAATTCTAGATTCTCTTTCCAGTCGGTAAGTGTGTTGCATATCAAACCATCTATCTTATCGTCAACCATCTGTGAGTTCTCAGCCATAGGGGAAACAACTGCAGGGATTCCTAGCGCCATGTACTGCAAGGCCTTGAATCCACACTTTCCATTCGCCCATGTATCATTCGTCAGCGGCATGAGCCCTATATCGAACTGGAACAAATCATCTATTTCTGTCTCTCTGTTCCACTTGATAAATTTGAAAGAATTTAAGTTCAATTTTGGATCATGGTCTGAGATAACATGAAACTCGAAATCATGCGTTTTTTCAAGCTCTTCTATAACTGGTACGATTTCAAATAAATATCTGATAGTAGAATGAGAACCGGTCCATCCTATAACAAACTTCTTTTCGGTGATGTTTGAATAGTCCTTTTTCCTGTCATGATAACCTGCGGTATCTATAGTTGTAGGATTGTATACCACGTTTGCATTGTATTGCTTAGCGTAATTACACAGATAATGATTCCCACAAGAAACCTTGTATGACCACTTACAGACCCTCGATACATCAGAATATCTCTTTAGAAAGGAAAAAAACTTGTTAGACTCAGAATAATTTGGAACCCAGATGGCGTCGTCGAAATCGAATATGAGTTTCTTCCTAAACACCTTTGCCACCATCCATTCCACGAAAGGAGGGCCTATGGGCGTCGCTTCCCGATGAACAAAGACAATATCATACTTGGATAGTGACAACAGGTTAATAAACCTCTTGCCAAAGCCTTTGATCATTCCCCAAATCTTAATGATCAGGAATCCTCGTTTGTATATTAATCCCCAGGTGCTCATATCCAAAAAGCTGCTAACATCATACTCTATACCGCGATCCGTTAAATAGCCAAAATATTGCTCAAATCTAAAGCGCTGGCTCGCCGCCTGCCCAGGAGGATACGGAGTTAGGAATAATACTTTCATTAGAAACTGAGGAATGAGTACAAATATCTGTAATATCAAGCAATATTATCACAATTCTTATCTTTGATTTGAACATGTCATAAATATGGAGTTTTCTGATAAACATACCCCCCGTTGGGTTGTATTTTTCATCGACCTTGGAATTTGTTGTGCGTCATTTACGCTCGCTTATCTTTTGCGCTTTGAATTCAGTATTCCAGCCATTGAATTGGACCCGCTACCTTACACATTTCCCATTCTATTGGCGGTAAGGGCGTTTAGCTTCTATATTGGCAAAACATACTCTGGCGTGGTTAGATACACGAGCACAAAAGATGCTGAACGTATCTTTTTTGTAATCGCTGCAGGTAGTGTTGTTTTGGGATTGGCCAATGTGCTGACATACTTTTCTCCTCTGCAAATATTTATCATTCCTTATTCAATAATTATTATGGATTTCATTTTCACGGTTTTTATTATGACATCTTCCAGGCTCATTGTTAAAAGCTTGTATATGGAAATGAGTAATCCAAGCAGCAAGAAGCAATATGTAATTATAATCGGGGCTGGAGAAGCTGGAATAATTACCAAAAGAACGCTCGACAGAGATGCCGGAACCCGTTACAAGGTATTCGCATTCATCGATGATGATGAGACAAAGGCTGGAAAAATGCTGGAAGGAATCCCAATCCATAAGGCAATTGATCTGGGAGACTTGCTGAGCAAGAACGACATACGCCAAGTAATTATATCGATTCAAAACATATCAGCCAGTAGAAAGCAAGAGTTTATAGATGTTTGCCTCGATCAGAATACAAGGGTGCTGAGCGTTCCGCCCGTAAACAACTGGATAAATGGGGAGTTGAGCTTTCGGCAAATTCAGAGAATTAAAATAGAAGATTTACTGGAAAGGGAACCAATTCAGTTGGATATAGATAAAATCAAATCGCAAATTGAAGGGAAAAAAGTATTGGTTACCGGGGGCGCTGGGTCCATTGGAAGCGAATTAGCTAAACAAATCGGGTTATATAATCCAAAGAAGCTAATTGTGCTGGATCAAGCAGAGTCGCCTTTGTATGACCTGGAATTAGAACTTAGAGAAAAGCATGGCTATACCAATTTCGAGGTGGTGCTCGGTGATGTGAGGAACAAGGCCAGAATGACGAAGGTGTTTTCTACCTACTCTCCTGATGTAATTTATCATGCGGCAGCATATAAGCACGTTCCTACGATTGAGGAAAACCCATCTGAAGGATTACTGGTTAATGTGGGAGGAACCAAGATCATGGCAGACCTCGCCGTTGAACACGGAGTGACAGAATTTGTGCTGGTATCGACGGATAAAGCGGTAAACCCCACCAATGTGATGGGAGCATCTAAAAGAATAGCTGAAATTTATTGTCAAAGCTTATCAAAGCATCAGAACACCACGAATTTCATCACCACCCGATTTGGCAATGTACTTGGATCAAATGGATCGGTTATTCTTCGTTTTCGCAAGCAAATTGAAAATGGAGGGCCGGTTACTGTCACGGATCCCGAGGTAAGCAGATATTTCATGACCATCCCTGAAGCTTGTCAATTGGTACTCGAAGCAGGAGCGATTGGTAAAGGTGGAGAAATCTACATTTTTGATATGGGTGAGTCTATCAAAATTGATCATCTGGCTAAGAAAATGATCAAGCTCTCAAAATTGAAGCTGAATAAGGACATTCAGCTTATTTACACAGGACTAAGAAAAGGTGAAAAGCTTGTAGAGGAACTCCTCAACACAGGAGAAGACACCTTGCCGACACATCACCCCAAAATAATGATTGCGAAGGTTAAAGAATACGAGTGGGACATCGTATCAAAGAGCACTCAGGCGCTCATCGATCTTTTTGATTCTCAGGACAACGATGCCATTGTATCTTCAATGAAAAAGATGATTCCCGAATTTCAAAGCAGCAATTCAGAATTCGAGAAATTGGATTCAAAAGTTGACGTTTAAGGCCGTTTAGTACAATGCCAGAGACAGCATCGTTAAAGTACAGGCATTCACCGGCTCAATGTTCTCCTCCTTCAATATTGCTGACAGCTCTGCGTTTTCCGCACCAGGATTGAAGATTACCCTCTTAGGTGCCAGCTCAACAATGTAATCGTACCAATCTTTTTGTCTTTTCATACTGAGATAGAGGGTTACCGAATGAACATTTTCCTGCACAGGCCTGTTAATAAAAATTTCAATGCCCTCTACATTACCTTTCTTTGAGCCCATCAAAACAACTTCATTGCCATAATTCAGCAACTTCTTTACGACGATATTTCCATATCTATCCGGGTTAGGTGAAGCTCCTATTACCAGTGTTTTCATTGCAGCGTAATATTCCACAAAGATACACGTGTAATTAATCTCCTCAAAAAATAGCACAGGAAGATTCAACAGCTTAAATACTGCGCTGTTACGAATATTAACATTTCATTTATACCAGAAGGGCACAATTTCTGTTACAGCCTTTATTGAGAAACATTTTCATATTTTTGCGTCAGATATGATCCGGATGAAGAAAGCCTTTATTTTACTTTTATTTATATCAATTTCAACTGGCCTTTTTTCTCAAAAGGGCGGGCACGAGATTAGAATAAAAGTGAATGGAATCAAGGACTCAGCCTGCTATTTGGCCGGATATTACGGCAAGAAGCAATACTACAAAGACACCGCTCAATTCGATTCGAAAGGACTGTGCATCTTCAAAGGCCCTGATACTCTTCCAGGTGGTATTTATTCTATCATTCTTCCAGGCAATACATACTTCGAGTTTCTTATCAATGAGCAACACTTCACTTTAGAAACTGATACTGCCGACCTGGTTCAGAACATGAAGATAAAGGGCTCTCTTGAGAACAAGCTCTTCTACGATCATTTTCATTTGGTGGCGAGCCTGCAAAAGGATGCAGAAAAATATAAGAGTTCATTGAAAAGACTCAATGAAAAGGATGATAAGGACTCTCTTAAGATTGTTCGAAAGCAGTTGCGGGAGGTGAACAAGCAAGTTGAAGATTACAAGTTGAATATCATGAAGGAGTATCCTCAAACGCTGCTCGCCAAAATATTCAAGGCCATGAAAGATCCTGATATTCCAGATCCACCTAAAGATGAGAACGGGAAAATTATTGATTCTCTCTTTCGGTACAAGTATCTGAAAAGCCACTTCTGGGATAATATCGATTTTACAGATGATAACATATTGAGAACCCCAATCTATCACGGTAGATTGATGCGATACATCAAAAAAATGACGGCTCAAATTCCTGATTCAATTAATACCTCGGCAGATGTATTGCTGGAATTGGCTAAAGCGAACAGGCAGATTTTCAAATATACGCTCAGCAAGATTATATATATGTACGAAACATCAAAGATCATGGGCATGGATGCTGTGTTTGTACACCTTGCCGAAAAGTACTACATGACCAATCAGGCGTTTTGGATCGATTCTGTTCAACTTTTTAAGATCAGTGACAGGGTTAGATCCATCAAGCCTACGCTTATCGGCAAACCGGCTCCTCCAATCTATTACATGAAAGATCGCGCTGGCAAGCAAATTCCATTGTATTCAGTTGACGCAGATTTTATTATTATGGTATTCTGGGATCCGGATTGCGGACACTGCAAGAAGGAAATGCCAAAGATCAACGAGGTGTATGAAAAATATAAAACGAGAAACTTAAAGGTATATGCTATATGTACGGAAGTGGAACGTGAGAAATGGATCAAATATCTGGACAGTCACCCCTATGAATGGATAAATGTGGCTGATTTTGAGCTGCATAGCCCGTTCCGGGACCTTTATGATATTAGCAGTACGCCAAAGATCTTTCTTTTAGATAAGAACAAAAAGATCATTGCCAAGAAAATATCCCATGAAGCATTGGATGAAATACTGGCCAGGAAGTTCAGGCAGATGGACAAAAAGAAGGACAAATAATAAGGGAGCCAAAAAATGATTCCCTTTCTTCTTGTAAAGAAACTCCTCTAATCCTAATAAGTTATCGTATACAAATTCTGGCCGATCATAATAGTATACGTCCTGTCACAAGCTCCCGTACCAAAGTCAACGATTCTTTCGTTCAAGCCGTCTGGCTGAATACTGAGCCCTCCTTTAGTAATATCGAGAAAATAATCGCAGAACTCCACTCTCAGTGCAGTAGTTATAGTGACGGTGAACGGGAGGCCATTTCTGTTGATACCAGATGCAGAGCCAGTAACGGAGTACACGTCATCCAAAATACCGTTAAGGAACATGAAGCTTCCGTCTGGATTCTGTGTCCAAAATCCGGTATTGGCACCTTCTATCCACTCTCTTGTCCTGGTGGAAACCCAGGTAACTACCTGGCTCCCATCTGGAGAGCTCACATTTCCATTTACATCAATGGTGAATGAATTATTCCCATTATTCGTTACTGTTTTTGTTCCCTCCACGCTGTAGTCATTAACATGGTAGTCCACCAACGTGGTAGTAATGATTGTACCTGCCTGGTTGTATTTACCTGTAAATACGGATATTATTTTTCCTCTACGCGTCTTACCATCATTTCCCAAACAGTTGGTCGCTCCAAAATCAATAGTCAGTGTCTTTGGAAAAGTATTGTTCCATACCGGTGGACTTTGAGATATATCCCAGGCAGGAGGTACCAATGTTACCGTTGCACAAGTACTGCTGAATGTGTAATCCAATTGTGCGCTCGTTTTTGGGGTACCATCAAGATTCTCCTCCTCAACAGCCTCATTCATATTTTTAAACACGTCATCGAACAGGCTCTCCGCTAACTTGTTATCCTCAGTGGTTGTGGTTAATTCAAAAGGAGTAATTGGCGTTTCTTCATCCTTTTTGCAAGAGTTCATAAATAGCAGGCCTGTAATCACTGTACAGGACAGGAGGGAATAGACTGTTTTTTTCATGATTTAGGGAATTTTGTGTGTATTTGGAATATACAAATTTATGAAATTTTTGTGTACCATATTTTCAATCTCTACTTTTAGGGCCTATTGGATAATTTAATCCCATGAAGACAAAAATCCATTAACTTAAATTTCAATCCAAGTATTATGCATTCAATTGACTCATTAAATCAGGTAGCGGAGTTTCACAGGACTTTTCAGCACCCTATCCTTTCATCGCCAAATATCCCTTCCGCAGAAAGGTGTAAACTGAGAATATCATTAATAGCTGAAGAACTATTGGAGTTGGAGGAGGGAATAGCAGATAAAAACCTCATCGAAATAGCCGATGCCCTGTGTGATATTCAGTATGTGCTATCTGGAGCTGTATTGGAGTTTGGGCTAGGAGATAAATTTGCGGAGTTATTTGACGAGGTTCAACGATCAAATATGAGTAAAGCTTGTAATAATAAAGAAGAAGCAGAGGCAACGGTAGCTCATTACCAGCAGAGCGAGAATACCGAATGTTACTTCAGGGAAATTGACGGAAAATTCCTGGTATTTCGCAGCTCAGATGACAAGACGCTCAAATCAATTAACTACTCTCCGGCCGATCTTAAAAGTATTCTTGAGGTAGACACTGTTAAAGATATTCAAACATAAGAGGGAATATTCCGTAGTAATGGGAAAAGCAGTATAAAAATGATTCGATTGTTGTTCATAGTGGCGCTGGGCCTGGCTTATTTTACAGGCTTTTCTCAGACCAATCCCCCTGCTAAAAAGCAGCCCGTTAAGACGGTAAAGCCCCTCAAACCCAAAAAACAGAAAAAGGGAAGGCTGGTTACAGCACTGGATTATTTAAAGAGCGGAAAGGTGAAAAATGAAATTGATGAGATGGACGAGGCCATGGAGGATTTCAACAAGGCAATTGAATTGGACCCGGAATATGAGCGGGCTTACCTTGAAAGAGGGAAAACCTATTTTATATTACAGGAGTTCGAAAATGCATTGGCAGATTTTAAGAAAACCATAGAGCTTTCGGAAGAAAAAATGGAGTCTGCAAGAAAAAGGGGAAATGTGAAAACAATCCTTGAAGATCACAAAGGAGCAACAAAGGAGTATAATAGGGCGAATTTGCTAAAACCCATTCTGGCTGAGGGATTATACAACCTCGGCAATGTCAAGTTTTTCATGGGAGATAAGGAAGGATGTTGTGCGGATCTTAAAAAGTCAGGAGAACTCGGCTTTCTAAAGGCCTACAGCTATATCAAAAAATACTGCCAGTAACTTACCTCCTGTCTTCGTTATTGCAGCACCCACTATGACAAACTCTCCTCTTCACTATGGCCATGATCAGTCTGGTTTCGGGTTTCAGGCCTTTTACCCGATAACCGAAACCCGATAACCGAAATTCAGGTCAGTTTTTCGGTGGGTGAAAAATAGGAACAAGTCTGTTGAACTGAGTTGCTTGAAAGCGTATAATTATATCAAAAAATACAGCCAGTAGATTTAATTAACCCCATTCAGGGCACTTCATATCCCTGATTCTTTTATTGGGTTTCAATCGGGCTCTAACCAGAATTTCATGGGTATTATTACTGTACTTCATCAATTTAGATGTGGTAAAATCGAATGCATATCCAACCTGAATGTAGTTATTCAAATTAAATCCAACGATACCGATTATCGCGTCTATCTTCCGATAAGAAATGCCGACCCACCACATGTTCTTATAATCGAATTTGACGTTTACATCAACCTGAATTGGCGTGAGTAATCCAAACTTCACATGCGCAGCGGGAATA
The DNA here is from genome assembly GCA_022572355.1 of Bacteroidota bacterium. GTDB lineage: Bacteria > Bacteroidota > Bacteroidia > NORP154 > NORP154 > NORP154. The sequence goes on from JACZWC010000002.1 coordinate 102,768, forward strand.
ATATTTGATTCTATCTTCTTTAATGGAAATTTATATCCAGCTGAGACGAAGTAATGCATTTTTAATGTGTTTTTTGTTCCATTTAGTGGAATTGGAATGAGCTGGTGAGCGGATACTCCCGCAAAATATTTCTTAGAGTATATCCACGCACCTACTGCGGCATCCGGTGCAATAGCACTAAAAGATTGCAAGTCAGCGTCTCCAGGTTCAGCGGTCCATAAATCAGAAGTATTTAATTGGAATTGCCTCATGCCGGCAAAAATCCCTACTGAGCCATAAAGATTGTAATCCAACCTAACATGATAAGAGTAATTGAGATGAGCTACAATTTTACTAATGGGCCCTGTTTCATCTTTGATCGCGACTGCGCCAATTGCATGGTGGTTTCGCTCGCCAAATGGCCTGGGCTCACGCTTCGTTGATTTAATTGGCGTACTGAAGCTGATGAGATAGGTCTGGGGCGCCGCATCAAACCCAAGCCATTGAGTCCGGTAGCCCAAGGTTAATTCCATATAATTACCAAGGCCTCCGGCAGCGGGGTTAATGACAAAATTATTAAACACAAATTGGCTGTAATGCGAAGGTTGCTGCGCTAAAGCCAATTCATTCCAACAGCAAACAATTGCAACACCTAGCAGAAAACTGTATTTGCTCACATTCATTATTTAACAATTGTTACAGATCCATAAAGTATACCACTTTTAACAAATTGACCCTGGTCGTCATCAGGATTATCATCAGCATTGAGCTCAATGACATAATAATACACTGCCGGAGGCAACTCTGCATTCGTGAGTTTCTCTCTTCCATCCCACGGAGTTTCATATCCCTTCGATCTAAAAACCACATCTCCCCATCTGTTATATACTTTTACCACACACTCTGAAAAGTATATCAAATTCTCGATTTGCCAATCGTCATTGGTTCCATTATCATTGGGTGTAAATGCATTCGGAATAGAAATATCACAGGGTGGAATGACTACTGTCTCTTCATCTTGAGGGCAACCAACCACAGCATCTGTAACAGTAACACTGTAAGTACCAGGTTCCAACCCTTCAAGCATTAATGAAGTAGATCCTGTATTCCAGATAAGACTGAGAGGCTGAGTTCCCCCTGATGTGCTTGCGGTGATGATTCCTTTACCATTCTGACATTTAGATACCACTGATACATCAATTGGATCTGGCTCAATAACAGAGTCCGATGCCACCACTACAGGACAACTATTTACATCCGTTACGCTTACGATATAGAAACCCTCTGTTAATCCGGTCTGTGAACTGGTACTGGATCCATTAGACCAATTGTACGTGTAGGCAGCTGCTCCTCCACTGGTAATAGTAACCGATACTGTTCCATCAGAACCTCCAGTACAGGTAACATCAGTACTGGTGATAGAAAGAACAATTGGCGGAGGTGGAACCAATACAACGGTTTGGGTATCAGCGGGACAGTTGTTCGCATCCTCAATCACAATCTGGTAGGTTCCATCAGACAAATTAGATGCGTTCGCATTGGTGCTTACAGACGGCGTCCATGTATAAGTATAGGCTGGATTGCCCCCAACTGCAGCAACTGAAATAGAGCCATCATTTGAGTTACAACTTGTTTCATCATTCTTCGTGATTGTAGAAGTTATATCAGCTGGGTTAACGAATGTGGTATTGAGTGTGGCTGGACAATTAAGTGAATCATATACCGTAACGGTGTAAGTGCTGTCATGACAAAGACTATCTATTTGCTGGGATGTCTCCTTCGTACTCCAGTTGTAACTTGTCAGCGGAGTTCCATCAGGATAGGTGGCGGTCAGTTCTCCATTGCAACTATCGTTACAGGTAACGGGCGTAATAACCAAAATGGCATTAGCGGTAAACAGATAACCGATAGTTACTGTTGATGTATCCGTACAACCACTACTGTCCGTTACAACAATGGTGTAATCCCCTGCGGCCAGCCCCGTTGCGGTTGGAGTGGTCTGAGGCGTAGGACTATCCCACGAGTAAGAATAAGGAGTGGTTCCACCGGAAACAGAAACTGTTGCCGTGCCATCCACCGAATCACAAGCTTGATTTACAGTGCTTGTGTTCGAGGTCATTGCTGGGTTTTGGCTGATCGTTATACTTGCAGAGTCTGGCCCGCATCCGTTTGCATCCGTGACAAATACCGTGTAAGATCCAGCACATAACCCTGTAGCGGTTGACGTTGTTTGTGCAGCCGGATCATTCCAAAGATACGTATAAGGGGGGCTCCCGCCTGATCCACTTCCTGTGGCGGTTCCATCGCAAGTTCCGGCACATGCAAGCTTACTTACAGGAATCAACGCAGCAACGGATATTGGCTCTGTTACTGTCACACTATCTACCAAAACACAAGCGTTTCCAGTAATAACCTGCAAATAATACATTCCGGTACACACGCTATCCAATGTTGAGTCATTTTGTCCAATAGGAGTTCCCAATGGATTTTGCCATTCGTAAGTATAAGGCGCTATACCTCCAATGGCAGTTACAAATGCATCTCCATCACAAGCACCAATACAACTGGTCTGTTTAATCCCAAATGTAATAGATGGCAAGACCAAAACAATCGTAGTTGTATCTGCACACCCAGCAGCATCCTGAGTAATAACGATCCATACCCCAGCACAAAGATTGCTGATACTGCTACTTGTCTCTCCGGGAATAGCCACCATTGCATCGTCGTACCATTGATACGTGTAAGGAGTCGCGCCCAAAATAGGTGTTACTGAAGCCGAGCCATCACAAGATGCGCTGTCACAGGATACGTCAAACCCTTGAGGGATCACCGCCGGCGTTGTAATGATAACAGTGCTTATTCCGCTACATCCTGTAGAATCTGTTGCCGTATAAGAATAAATCCCTCCGCTCAAACCTGTTGCGGTTGCGCCCGTCTGAATAGGAAGTGTGGCCCATAAATAAGTATACGGAGGAACACCGCCAGATGCGACAACAGTGGCGTCTCCATCTGAGCCGTTAAAACAAGTTACATCCATTATGCTAACCGTACTGGTAGTTAATCCAGTTACCGTAAAAGGCAGACAGGCATTCGGCGCTACATTACCACATAAGTCTGTTACCCCAGAACCTGCAACAAGACATAAATTGAAACTTCCGCCTGCATTAATCGCCTGGTCGACTGTGATGGAAAAAGTTACCTCTTGAGTGCCACCACTCGTGCATGCTGCACCCGTTACCCCAGACAGCGTGTAAGGGCCACCAGGTCCGGATAACAAAAAATCAGTGTTTTGAACAGTATTGCATAACACTGGCTCTGAAAAAGAAAAAGTTAATACCGACTGTCCGCATACAATTGGTGTATCCACTGATTGAATAGCAGGCGTGGTATTATCAAAAATTGTAGCAGACGAAGCTGAAAAATCAATTGTATAGCCATTAGGAGAAGGGGAGAACTGGCTTACATTAATAACATAAACATCACCGGCAGTTACAGGTATACAAGCTTCATTCTGAGGCCCCCCCAGCCCATTCGGGCCAGTATCTCCAGGATTTGGAGCGTAGTTACAGCTCACTTCCAGGGATGGCATGGTTGCAATGTCCGCACAACCGTTGCTCGTAAGATTGAATACCGCCCAATCATAATCATCGGAAGCAAGATTAGGTGTTATTGTGAAACAGAGACTTCCAGACGTCTGAACGGAAAAAGTGTACCAAACGTCATTTTTCTCACCAGACTTCAGGCAACTGATTACCGTATCTATTTCATTCAAATAATTACCTGTGCCAGAGTAGGCATTGGATTCAGTAAAGGTGTTCTGACAGATTGCTATTGCTCCAAGACAGTCCTGATTGGTTGGAACTTGTGCGTTGGCAATACTACCCACAACCAGCATTAACACAAATACATATAACGACCTTTTTATCATGTCCCAAATATACGGAATCATACCTCAAGTCGCTTTCAATTAAATAGCAGACGTAATAAAATTACTCTTATCATTGTTTAATATTAAATGGCATTGTATGAAATTTGTACTCTATCTAACAATATCGCTTCTCTTTTTAATCTGTTCGGGCAATCATCTAAAGGCAGAGGCAGATAATAAATACATCTCTGTTGAGATTGCTCTATCCAACAATACGATCAATTTAGGTCTCAGCGGACTTGGTGGCCACCAGGAAGAGTGTATTGAGATGAAGATCAGTAATTTATTACCCGATTCCATCTTCGTTGTCTTTGAACCCGGTAGAATACTTCAATCAAAAGATGCCAATGAACAGGATATAGTTATAGTAAAAGAACGGAGATTCGCCATAGGCCCATTGAGAAAAATTGTGGCAAGGTTATTTGGCTTTTGCGCTCAGAGTAAAAATTCATCTCCTGCAAAGGGCTCAATATTTAGTGTCGGGAAAATGGGCAACGAAGACCTAATCACCTTGGCAAAGTTGATCGATAAGAATAATTTTCCTACCCCTGCGATACAGCACGCCATTTGGATTCTAACCGACAACAACCCCATTTCTTCAATTCACCATGACAAGCCAGAGCTGATAAGGCCATTGTTAAACCTGGTATGTAAGCTAAAAAGAATTAAATTCCCATGGTACATGATGATTTTTGAAGAAGATACTGCAATGCTCTTTTCCGGCAGGCCACAAATACTTTCTGCACAGATTGATTATTATATATCCAACAATTCTGTGGTAGATCTAAATCTTCGCAATGAGGGGGGCAAGATTATCCGGAAATTCATAACCGGCCAGTTGCACAACCCGGATAAGTACACCTACAATTTAAAACTCAATGTCGCGAATTGGCGGCCCGGTAAATATTACCTTCATTTATACGCTGATGCAACCTGAGATTAAAGAAGGTATTTAAATTGGATTGACCCCATCAGAATTTGGTACAAGGCACCATGAAACTCTTCTTTCGCTGATCCCTCTTATAGTCCGGTTGGGCAAATTCATAAATCAGAGATATTTCATGTGCGCCGCCTGTCTCTATACCTAATTTGGAGATCGTGAGGTCATAGCTATAACCTGCACTGATATAGTTTTTCATTTTATAGCCTAACATTATCACCACTGCATCATTATTTGAATAACCCGGTTTGTAATATTTCAATACCGGTATCCCTCTGTACCACAGGCCAATCACAAATGACTTATAATCATAATATGCACCAATATCTATCTGATCCCATTTTTGTTGTGCCTTGTATATTGCAACCGCGGTGACGCTGGTGATCACTTTTCCTTTAATGTCCTTCGTCAATGGATACTTATAACCTCCTTGCATGGAGAATTTGAGCGGCACCCTGCTCTTCCTGCCGGTCATGGACTCATTGGGCTGTGTAATATGGTCGAAGGACAATCCTGCCCAAAATGATCTGGAGTACAGCAGAACACCGGCAGATGCATCAAAATAAGAAGCTGAACTTCGTGGCATGTCGTCAACCGTAGCAAAGGGATCGTCCCTGATATATTGATCGGCAAATCGCAATTCAGACCAATCTACAGCACGATGCACAAACGCAGCTCTCGCGCCTGTCCGTAAAAACAGTTTTTGATTTATTGGCATTAAATAAGAATATGAACCGGATATACTGGTAAACCTAAGGGCACCAGCACCAGCCTGATCGCGCATAAACATCAACCCCACCCCGCTTCTATACTTCCTCAAGTAATGATCATACGAAAAAATATATGATGTAAAAGCACCTGGCACCTTTGCCCATTGTTTTCGATAGATACCGGCTATCCTTGCCTGAGCAGTGTTTCCGGTAAGGGCAGGATTTAAATAAATAGGTGAAGCGTAAAACTGTGAAAACTGGGGATCCTGCGATGTAGCGTTCGGACACAGCAAACAAGCCATCAGCAATGTATTCACAAAAACAATATGGAAGAAACGTGTAATCATTTTATCGCTTTCACCAGCTCTAAGGGTTTGTATATAATATTGAATCCAGCGTCATCCTCATAAAAAACATTCTGCTTGTAGGTTTTATAGCCCTCCGCCTCAACGATCAAAGAAAACTTCTTATTCGGAGGTATAACTATAAGATACTTACCCGTTGTAGAATTGGAATAATATATTCCCTGTATTCTTTTGGATTCAGCATTCCGAACAGTTATTCTTGCGCTAATAGGTGTGGGTCTATCATTATTATCCGCGACTGAAACAATCCCCTTTATAATTGTCAGGTTTTTCACTTTGCCAGGCAAAAGGGCAACGTAAAGATCCTGCCCCCCGAATCCGCCAGATCTCCCTGAAGAGAAGTAGCCCCGCTTCCCATCTGCCGACAAAACAAAATAAATATCATCATCTGTTGTATTAATTGGATATCCCAAATTTTCCGGTGGAGACCAGGTTCCATCTTCATTGAGATCAGATTTAAATATATCGTAATTGCCCATCGTACTATGGCCTTTTGAGCTGAAATACAGCGTTTTTCCATCCGGATGAATAAATGGAGCATCGTCAGAATATTTGGTATTGATTACCTCGCCAAGGCTTTGAGGCAGGCTCCATTCACCATTGGGAAGTTTAACCACTCGGTATATATCCAGATCTCCAATTCCACCCGGCCGATTACTAGAAAAATAAAGCGTTCTCATGTCTGAGGTAAAACTTGCACTCGGCTCTAAGTGCTCAGAATTAATGTTGGGCCCAAATTTTATTGGCTTTTGCCAAACTACGCCTTCAAGTTCAGAGTAATAGAGATCTCCACCTGAATAAGCCTCATTCGTTCTGTAACTGATTAAGGTTGTACCATCAGAAGATAATCCGACACATGCATCGTGATTGTCGGTATTAACAAGTTCACCGAGTCCAATTGGGGCCTCCCATTCCATGTCATTTTTTATAGATACATAAATATCCTCAAAGTATTTACCATAAGGATCCAGGTTGCCACCGGTACCGCCTTCACGCCTGGAGGTGAACATAAGCAGCTCTTCATCAGCAGAAATTACCGGCACATAGTCTCCATGTTCAGAGTTGATAGTCTCACCCATATTATCAATTGTTACATCAACCGGATTATTCATCATCTCACTCGCTTTTTTACAGGACGCTATTCTGTCTTGAATAGATATACCATCCACATTCGGATAGCCTTTTTTCGTCTCTAAGCTTTGATAATGTGCAATTGACTTCTCAACATCATTTTGCAGTAAGTACCAATCACCCAGGTATAAGCTTGCGTCTTTATTGCCGTTCTTATCGGCTATTAGAAAATAATCAACTGCCTGCTCCCAATTACCCTGCGTGATCAATACTGACTTGCCCACTTTGTAATTCAGTTCTCCTGAAAGAGAATGTGTTTTCAATAAGCCTTTATAGATTTTCAAAGCATTCAGGTAATCGCCATAACCAAAATAATAATCAGCCTCCTTCTTCAGGTTTTTCTCTTCGCTTGTGAATTTAACTTGTCCAAAAGCGACATCGCATCTTACTACTGTGATGAATGCCAACATTCCGAATACAATATATCTAATGGCTCGTTTCATCTAATCAATGTTAAATCTCCCATATTTTTATATTTGTCTCCGTTGACAAATCTCAATTCTATTTTCCAAACATAAACATCCTGCTGACTGAGCCTATTCTTGTAATAGCCGTCCCACCCAACACTTAGGTCAAACGATTCAAACACCATCTCTCCCCACCTATTGAAGATAGTCATGTGAAACTCCTCAACATATTTAGTGATGGCATAAAAAATATTGTTGTCAAGTGCCATTGGGTCATAAGTTCCACCGCCAGGGCCAGATTGATCAGGCGTAAAAGCGTTGGGAACATCAACTTCAAAGTGGGGATGCACTACAATAGTGACATATGCTGTGTCCACACATCCGATTCCATTCATCACCGCCAAGGCTACCAAATATGTTCCGGAATCCAAGTATGTATGGCTGGTATTGGTCAATATCGAAGTATCCCCATCACCAAAATCCCAGTGCCATTGACTAACCGAAGGATTTCCGATTGACATGTCTGTAAAACTCACTGTTGGATCGGCAGTAGTCGTAGTTCCCGGATCCGCATTGAAATTCGCAACAGGAGAAGGCAGGATATTTAAGGTATATGGGTTTATCAGATCCAATACGCAATTTGGCGCATCAACATCAAGCGTTATAATGTACTGGCCCTCGCTGTTGTAAATATGAGCAGCAGTATCACCTTGAACTGTATCAATAATACCGTCTCCATAAGACCAATAAAAAGTGAACAATGAATCTCCTTGATCTACCACGCCCAGGAATGTGGTACTGTCCCCTGCACAAGCCACGTTTGCTGACACCGTCATAGTTAGAAGCGGATAAACAGCGATCACAAGGCTGTCTTTGGCAGTACAACCACTTTGATCGGTAACAATCAAATTATATTGCTCGGAAATAAGCGGACCGACAATATGGGGGCCGGCACCCAATCCCAATCCATCGCTCCAGAAATATGTTAATACACCAGTTCCTCCGGTTGCAATAGCACTGACAGATGCGTTACCTCCAGTACAAATCGTATCGGTTCCAGAAAGAGATATAAGTATTTGTGGGGGTTGAACCATAACAATGCTATCCTGAAAAGTGCAGCCTAAAGAGTCTGTGATTTCATATATAAAGGTCTCTGCCCATAAACCGGTTGCAACATCAGTAGTTTGTGAGCCAGGCATCCAAGCGTAAGTATAAGGAGGTGATCCGCCTGATGGGATTACCGTCGCCTGGCCATTACTGTCGTTGAAGCACTGGATAAGTATGTCAATAGTATTGGCTCCAGTTAACAGCGGAGGCTGATTGATGGTGAAAATTAAATTGGTGTCACAACCCATTGAATCCGTTACTGTAAGCGTCACGTTCCCTGCGGGTAAGCTATCGGCTACTGAGTCTATTTGTATAGGTGTACTATTCCATGCATAAGTGTACGCCTGAGTTCCCCCAACAACAGCTGGAACTGCAATGCCGGTGCTATCACCAAAACATCTCACATCAATTGTACTTTGATTGGTGATAATTAGAATCGCCGGCTCAATGATAATTACAGAATCGGAGTAGGCACAGCCAACCGAATCCACAATGGTAACTACAAACGTGTCAGGAGGTAAATTCACAGCTATTGCCGTTGTTTGCGAGTTCGGATCATCCCAGCTATACGTATATGGACCGGTCCCACCAAAGCCTAAGCTCGTCGCCTGGCCATCACCTAATCCAAAGCAAGTTATATCACTGCTTAGTTGTATAGACACCAATAGTGGTGGTGGTTCCATTAACGTTATTGATGCGGAGTCAGTACATCCGGTACTGTCAATAACTAATACTGAATAGGTACCCGCATATAATCCTGTTGCAGTGAGTGAAACCTGAGAGGAATCATCGCTCCACAAATAGGTGTATGGCGGAGTACCGGCCACCGCCGACACAGTGGCCTCTCCATCAAAACCTCCTCCGCATGTGATGTCAATCGAATTGCTAATTGTAGCCTTCAGGATATTAATTGTGTCGAGGCGTATGTCTATGAGCATTGTATCAACCTTTACACATCCTAGTGTACTTGTCATTGAAGAAATCACAGTATAAATTCCAGTATCCGAGTAGACATGATAAGGATTCTGAAGAATACTGACACTTAAATCTCCAAAATCCCAAATCCATGAATCAACACTTGTAAATGGACTCTGAACAAAGGATGAATCATAAAAATAAACGGTGTCTAATCCGCAAAGAGTTGTGTATAGTATCGAAGAACTGCTGTAAGACTGTATAACCGGATCATCTATTAGGATGGAGTCAGGAAATGGCGAATCTGATGTCCTTGTACATCCCAAAGAATCACTGATAACTAATATAGGATGTGGAGTTGCAGCGTCAAGATAAATATGAACTGCCGAGTCACCCGAGGTTGTATCGAGCACGCCATCTCCAAAATCCCACGTATAATTAGATGTATTAAAAGCGTTGGCTATAAAAGTAACGGACAGTGGAACACAACCTGAATCCGGATAGAAGCTGTAGTTACCATATGGCCCACCGATTTCAATCAAATTTAGAGCGCGAATGGTATCTGTGCATCCCGTCGAATTCGTGACGACCAGGGTCACATCAAATGTATCCGGATAGGAGTACGTGTGAGAAGGGTTTTGTAGAGAGGAAAAAGCACCGTCCCCAAAATCCCAATACCAGCTTACAACGTCAGAAGATGATGAATCTGTAAAAATTACGGGTAAGGGCGGACAGGTGGTACCCAACGTATCAACAGTAAAACCTGCGTTTGAAAAAGGGACAACGTTAACAAATTGGGAAATGGCACTGTCACAACCATTGCTGTCCGTTACCCATAGAGTAACCAGATAAGAACCTGTATCCGGATAGCTGTGCAAAGGATTGGCAATCGAATCTACAAAACCATCACCAAAATCCCAGAAGTAAGTTATTCCTTCACCAGATGAACTGTCCACAATTGTAATGTCTTCGCCAATGCACAAATTTTGCTTGTATGTGAACTTGGGATTTGGCCTCGTGCTCTTGATCAAATTAACATATTCTATCGAATCTGTGCATCCGGCTGAGTCTGTTACGGTAAGTTTTACAGTAAATACTCCAGCGGAACTATAAATGTGTGTCGGATTCTGAAGCGTATCCAGTGGACTGCTATCACCAAAATCCCAGATCCATGATTCTGAATAAGTAGTTGATTGAGTTGTGTCGGTAAAGTTAACTGACAAGGGAGCGCATCCGGCTACAGTATCCGCAGAAAGGCCAGGGTATACTCCATGAACTTGTATGTATTGTGTCCTCGTCAACGTATCCCGACATCCATAATAATCCCCGACAACCAATTGAACATCAAAAACTCCTGTATCAGAATACGTATGTGTTGGGCCTATTGAATTTGTTTGCAGGACATTCCCATCCCCAAAATCCCATTCCCAAAAATTGAGCCAGGGTGAGTATAACACATATGAAGAATTTACAAATGTCGTAGTTAATGAGAAACAAGCCATTGTATCGGGCGCATTAAAAAGCGCATTTAAATCAGGAATTACCACAAGGGAAAACGCAGAATCTGAACAGCCGTTCGAATTTGTTACAACGAGTTTTACAGTAAATGAACCCGGGTAAGTGTAAATATGGCTGGGATTCGTATCGGTAGAAAAAGATGTGTCTCCAAAATCCCAGAACCAGGTTTCTGCTCCTATGGAATAATCGGTAAAAGCGACACCATGTGGCACGTCGCAACCAATAGCTGGACTGCGTATGAAATTTGGTACGGGGGGTAACACTGTAATAGTCTTTGTTATAGTGTCAAAACAGCCGTTGAGGCCGGCCATCAGGGTAATAACAAATACACCGGTATCGAGGTATCCATGTGAAGGATTTTGCAAATTGGATGTGCTTCCATCACCAAATTGCCAGAACCAGGTGTTAATAGAATCCATGGATAGGTCCGTAAAATTCACTATTTCACCACTGCATACTAGTGAGTCAGACATTAGGAAGTCGACCAAAACGGGCGCATATCCAACGGGAATAATTGTGTCTATTGTAGCTGAGCACCCCCAATCATTCGTAATGGTATATGTTACTAGATAGGTTCCGGCAGAATCAAAAGTGTGAGATACCACCGGATTGCCTGAGGTATTATCAGCACCCGACCCTGGATCACCGAAATCCCACTGATAGGAGACTATACTTCCGAAATATGTGCTGCTGCTATCCTGAAAATCTACTGTCAATGGCATACATCCCCCATAGAGGGGATTGTACAGAAATTTAGCGTATGGTTCTTGTATTACAATCGAATCACTCAAATCAATAAGTCTAAAAGTATCTGTACAACCGAAACTATCTGTAACAACCAGCAATACGTAATAAACGCCCTCATTCGCGTATATATGAGATGGATCCTGACTATTGTCTATTGGAGAACCATCTCCGAAGTCCCAGTAATAGGTCAGCGGTGCTACCCCGGAAGAAGTATTGAAGAAGTTTACTGTAAAAGGAGTTAGGCATGATTTCGATGTATCTAAACTGAACCCAGCTTGTGGCTTATTAAATGTGATGAGTTTGGATATTGAGTCGCTGCAACCAACCGAACTGGTGGCCGTTAAAGTAACGATATAAGTACCACTCGAATCATAAGTGTATACTGGAAATTGACTCGTAGAAGTGTTTCCATCTCCAAAATCCCATTGCCAGGAAACAGGGCCAGGTGAAGAGGAGTCAGCAAAGGACAAGATAAAGTCCGGGCAATTCGATAAGGTATCAATATCGAAATCTACCTGAAAGTCTACCAACTCAATGTAATCAACCAATACCAATGAATCCGGACATCCTATTGAATCCGTTACGATAAGGGTTACGTCGTAAGTTCCATACCCAATGTAATTATGGTTGGGATTTTGCTGAGTACTTAAAGAACTCCCATCCCCAAAATCCCATAGCCAGGATACCATAGGCGTCGATCCAGCTGTGGAGCTATCGCTAAAACTGACCATAAGGGGGGCATCGCAGGATATGATTGGGGTGCCCACGAAATTTACCTGGGCTGGGTCCGAAACAAGTATGTAACTATTTTTAAAGATTGTGCTTTCGCATCCATTTCCATCTATTACTGTTAAGCCCACGCTGTTACTACCAGAGAGAATGTAGTTGTTCGATGGATTTTGCAGGCCAGAATTATTGCCATCCCCAAAATCCCATACCCACGTCACAATAGGTGCAGATCCTAGACTAGACAGATCAGTGAATTGCACTTGAAACGGATTACAACCGGCCAATGTATCTGCTACAAAATCTGAAGTAGGATTTAAAAATACCGTGATATAGGCGGTCTTATCCTCCGTATCACTCCCGCTTCCATTCGAGGCTGTTAATGTTACGGTATAAGTTCCGGGAAAGGGATACACAGCGCTTGGGTTTTGTAAAGTTGAGTTATTGGAATTACCAAAATCCCAAGACCATGTGTTTGGGCTATTGGTGGATAAATCAGTAAAAGTAACGGTCAGAGGGCTGCAACCAGACTGAGGAGTTGCTATAAAATCGGCAACGGGAGCCTGTCCAACAGCTATTATCTGAAGCAGCACAAGTATTGTCAATACAAAAAGTCGCCTGAACATCTATTTATAAGCTATACTCTGGGTAATATTAAAACGGTTTCAAACCAGTATAATCTTAATTTATACGTAGAATTCATCACAATGGTTGTCTAAAATCTAAGCAATGTTTGCAATTATTTTTTTGTCAATTCATCATTGAATAATCGCAAAAAATTTGTTAACTTTCAAATCCATTTTCACAATTTGCATCTTTTTAAAAATCAAAAAACCGCATTAATTATGAAGGGAATAAGACTACATATTGGAATTGCAGCGTTTTCAATACTATCATTTACCGCAAACGCGCAGGTTAGCTTTACCATTGACACCACAAGTGGGTGCGCTCCGCACACGGTAAACTGCACTAACACGACCCACGTATCCATGGACACTACCAATGCAACATTCTATTGGTATTTTGAGGGCCCGGGAGATACAATTATAGACGATAGCACTTATGATGCATCCTTCACGTACAATAATCCAGGCAACTATGAAATCCGATTAGCTATGTACGACAGCACAATGGTTTACCAGGGAGACTCATTGCTATGGACCACAGTGAATGCTACTGTTGCAGCTGCCGATTCAGCAAGCATTTGCTCTAACGACAGTATATACCTTGGTAGTGCATTCCAAAACACAGCTGGCACTTATATCGACACCTTAACAGCAACCAACGGGTGTGACAGCATCGTTAGCACTACTTTGGGCGTTACGACTGCACCGAATGCTGGTATTTCGGATACCGGTGCTGCATGTACTTCAGATATAAACTTTGATGTATCGACCGTTCTTGGTGGTACTCCAGATGGCGGAGGTACATGGACTGATGTTGACGGTGCCGGGTTATTTGGCACAAGCTTTAGTCCACTAATTGCCGGGGCAGGTGTTTATAATTTTATCTATGTGGTAACCGGCGTTTCGCCTTGCGTAGATGATTCAGCTACCGTAACGGTAACGGTCTCTACTTTTGCCTTCGCCGGGTTGGCCGGCGCCAATTTATCGGCGTGTATTCTCGAGGACACAGTTGATGTATCGACCGGCCTTCTGCTAGCGGGAGATTCGGGCGGGACATGGATGGATGATGACGCAACCGGGCAATTGAACGGGACTATTTTTAATCCATCTGCCGCGGGTATTGGTTCCTATAACTTCACTTACGTTGTGCTTGGTACAGGCGCTTGTGCGAATGACTCGACAACTGTAACAGTAGATGTAGTCAGCACACCGAATGCGGGGGCTGACGGAGCGCTAACCGCTTGCGGAGACCAATTGGCAGTTGACCTATCAACTGGCCTTGATGGAACACAAGACCCGGGCGGCACCTGGAATGACGACGATGCAACAGGTAACCTGTTCTTTGGATTCTTTAATGCGAGCGGCGTTGGTGCGGGTACCTACAATTTCAGCTATGTTGCTTCTGCCAGCGGTTGTGCGGATGATTTTGCAGTTGTAGCCGTTACAGTTATTGCAGCGCCGAATGCCGGCACATCAACAACGTTAAGCACTTGCGATACAACAACCTCAATCGATTTGTTCTCTGGATTGGGTGGTAGCCCAGACACAGGCGGTTCATGGAGCGATGATGACTTTACCGGGGCATTGGCCAACAGCATATTTGATCCGTCAATACCAGAAGTTGGTACGTATAGCTTTACTTATACCGTTATTGGCACTCCACCTTGTGTCAATGCTTCCACAGCAGTCACTGTGGATGTAAGCAACTGTGTCGGTATCCCGGAGTTGAACATGTCATCAATCAAGCTTTATCCAAATCCATCTGAAGGCGTGTTTACGCTAGATTTTGGAAGCAACAGTATCGAGGATACACGTATTGAAGTTTTCAATGCCCTCGGGGAGTTGCTGGAAAATGCAATTATTGAGAACAATGCTTCTAAGATATATGTTGACCTGACAGGCAATCCAAACGGCTTGTACTACCTCAACATTATCAGTGATGGGAAACTGGTGACCAATAAGGTGTCCATTACCAGGTGATCAAACGAAAAGCCCCTCATTTACGCGTAAATGGGGGTTTTTTTATGGGCCTGAATAGAAGAGAAGGTTGATCCTTCATTTGCTTTTTCGCCGACCATCCCCTACTCTCATAATCCGTATATTTATCGAGTCAGCAGGTGTGACTTAAACAGAGTATAGCTTTGGCAGATTATAACAGGCTTGGGTATAGTTCAATAAAAATGAAAAAACGATGCTTCATAGCGCTGTATATATTTCTCCAGTCTTTTGCGGTTAATGCTCAAGATGAGAGCACCATTGATTCGCTTACTCAAATAATTGACAACCCCGGTAGCCACGACACATCTGTTTGCAACGCATATCTGAGCTGGGGTGAGGAAGTTTACCTGAACGACCCGGACACAGCTTTAATTCTTTGGCAAAAGGCGTATGATATTGCTGAAGAGAATATAACTATGGGCCCATCCTTCGGTTCCGCTCAGGACGAGCCCCCCACCCTTAAAAAAAGATATTTATTTTTTTTGGCGCAGGCCCTGAACAATGTTGGGTATATCTATGGAGAAAAAGGAGAAATTCAAAAGCAATCGGAGTACTATCATAAGAGCTTGAAGATTAAAGAAGAAATTGGGGATAAAAAAGGCATAGCCATGTCATTAAACAATATTGGGATGCTCTATATGAATCAAGGTGACATATCTAAAGCGTTGGGGTACTATCACAAAAGTTTGAAGATAAGAGAAGAAATAGGGAATAAAAAAGGAATAGCTATCTCTTTAAACAATATTGGGTTTATCTATAAGAATCAAGGAGACATACCTAAAGCACTGGAGTACTTTCATAAGAGTTTGAAGATATATGAGGAAATTGTGGATAAAAGTGGAATAGCTTACTCTTTAAACAATATTGGGGTTATCTATAACAGTCAAGGAGACATACCTAAAGCACTGGAGTACTTTCATAAGAGTTTGAAGATTCAAGAAGAAACAGGGGATAAAAATGGAATAGCTAACTCTTTAAACAATATTGGGGTTATCTATAGGAATCAAGGAGAAATACCTAAAGCACTGGAGTACTATCACAAGAGTTTGAAGATTGAAGAAGAAATAGGGAATAAAAGTGGAATAGCTATTTCTTTAAACAATATTGGGTATATCTATAAGAATAAAGGAGACATTCCTAAAGCACTGGAGTACTATCACAAGAGTTTGAAGATTAAAGAAGAAATTGGGGATAAAAGAGGAATAGCCGTCTCTTTAAAGAACATTGGAACTGTTGAACTGGACAGGGGCGCACTTACAGAGGCCTTGAATTATGGTATCCGCGGCTTGCAAATATCACAAGAGATCGGCTCTCCTGAACTTATATCGCATAACTCCAGCTTATTGAGCAAGGTGGCCAGAAAACAGGGAGATTTTCAGGAAGCTTTGGAAATGTACGAACTACACATCTTAATGCGCGACAGCATTAAAAACGAGGAAACTGAGAAAGAGAGCATAAGGCAGCAGATGAAGTATGAGTTTGAAAAAGCTCAACTTGTCAAAGAACAAGAAGAAAATGAAAAACGCCGAATTTTAAATGAAAAATTAAAGAGGCGTGACAATCTACAGTACTCGGTAGTGTTAATTTGTTTATTGGTGATTGGTGTAGTGGTTGCAATGCTGGGAAGATTATCGCTTCCAGAAAGAATTGCAGAAGGGATCATCTTCTTTTCATTCCTGATCTTGTTTGAGTTTCTGCTGGTGCTGGCAGATCCCTACATTGAAGAATGGTCTGGTGGTGCGCCGGGGTTTAAGCTATTGTTTAATGCGGGGATAGCGGCGTTAATTTTCCCCGCTCATGCTTTTTTTGAGAGTAAGATGAAAGGGAGGTTGGTGAAGTGATGAAACAACGATTCTTCATAGCGCTGTCCATATTTCTCCTGTCTTTAAGTTCAAGCGCAAATGATCAGCATATTATTGATTCCTTAAAAGTAGTAATTGAAGATGCCACCCACGACAGCACCAAAGTGAATATCCTTTTAGAAATTGCAAATCTTACTTATATCAAGAACCCCGATACGGCCCTTAATGTGTGCAAACAGGCCCTGAAACTTGCTGAACATAATAATATGATTGCAGAGAAAGCAGAATGTTATGGTTGGCTTGGCTATCTCGTTAGGCAAAAAGGTGAGATGAATTTAGCACTTGAATACAACTTCAAGGCTTTGAGAATAGAAGAGAAAATAATCAAGGAGAGATCTTTGGATGGTTTGACATTATTAAATGAAGCAGAAATAATCGCAATTAAACAGAATATTGCTCCCACATTGAACAATATTGGGCTTATTTATAAGATACAAGGGGATATCCTTAACTCGCTGAAGTTCTATCTTAAAAGTCTAAAAGTATATGAACAGATTGGGAATAAAAACGGCATAGCGACCTGCTTGAACAATATTGGTCTTATTTATAAAGATCAAGGGGACATTGCTCGCTCTCTGGAGTTCTATGATAAAGGCTTGAAAATACTGGAAGAAATAGGAGATAAAAAAGGTATAGCTACCTATTTAAGCAATATTGGGGTTATCTATAGTGAGCAAGAAGACACTCCCAATGCACTGGAGTTCTTTTATAAAAGTTTGAAAATTCAAGAAGAGATCGGTTATAAAAAAGGAGTAGCTAACTCCTTAAACAATATTGCGAGTATCTATTATCATCAGGGTAAAATTGCTAATGCGCTTGAATACCATGATAAAAGTTTGAAAACAAGAGAAGAAATACAAGATAAAAGCGGTATAGCTAATTCTTTAAATAACATTGCTTATATCTACAAAAATCAAGGGGACCCTTCGGTTACCTCTTCTAAACAGGAGTCTCTCAACGCAGGTTTCAAAAAAGCACTGGAATTCTCGAATAAAAGTTTGAAAATAAGAGAAGAGATAGGGGATAAAAGTGGCATAGCGAGCTCATTGAACAATATTGGCGAATTTTATCTGGAACAAGGACGGTTGGATGATGCCTTGGAAAATGGTACGAAGGGACTATTGCTTGCACGTACTATAGGGTCGCCTCGTTTAATATCTCACAGCGCTGGCTTGCTGAGTAAAGTGGCTAAAGCGAAAGGAAACCACCAAAAAGCCTTGGAAATGTATGAGCTCCATATTCAAATGCGTGACAGTATTAAAAACGAAGAAACCCAGAAAGCCACTATTCGCCAACAGACCAAGTATGAGTTTGAGAAAACCATGCTTGTGAAGGAGCAAAAGGAGAAAGAGGAGGCCAGGGTGCTTTCGGAAGAAATTTCCAGGAGAGATAATCTGCAGTACTCGGTCGTGTTGATTTGTTTACTGGTAATTGGCGTAATAGTGGCTATGCTGGGTAGATTAGCCTTACCCGTTAGAATGGCCGAAGGCATCATCTTTTTCTCATTTTTGATCTTATTTGAGTTCTTGTTGGTCTTGGCTGATCCATACATCGACAACTGGTCTGGCGGTGCACCTGGGTTTAAGCTCCTGTTTAACGCGGGAATTGCTGCTTTTATCTTTCCATTACACTCATTCTTTGAAAGAAAACTTAAAGGCAAATTAGTAACCAAATGAATCTAAAAAGTATAATAGCGACACTTATTCTTTTCACATCTTTTGCGATTAAAGCACAGGATCAAGGTGTTATAGATTCTCTAAAAACAGTTATTGAAACATACAAGCAGGATACAACCAAGGCCAAGGCCCTCATTCTCCTTAGCTGGAAATTGAAAAATTTGGGGGAATACAATGAAGCATTAAAATATGCCAAGCTAACGCTTGAGCTCTCAAAAGAGCTTGACTACAAATCAGGAATGGCCAGGGCGCACAGCGTATTCGGCAATATATACGATTACCAAAGTGAATATAAAAAGGCTATCCAATCCTATGACAGGGCGCTTGAGATGTTTAAAGAACAGATCGGGTCAACAGAAACGAGAATATCAGTGTCCGCTAAACGAGGAATGGCCTCTACTTATAATAACATAGGACTTATTTATTACAATCAATCCGCCCATACGCAAGCGCTGGGCCATTACTTTAAAGCATTGGCAATGGCAGAAGAACTAGGACATGATGGCGGTATCGCATTACTGTCGAACAACATCGGCCTTATTTACTTCGATCAACGTGCCTATAATCAGGCGCTTAAGTACTACTCTAAATCTCTTAAGATGGAACTGAAAATGGGGAATAATCAAGGTGTCGCCATCGTATATAATAACATTGGGGTAATTTATGAAAAGCAATTTGAGTTCTCTAAGGCTCTTGACTATCACTTCAGATCCCTTAACATAAGACAGGAGCACAATTACAAACTGGGATTGGCACATTCTTATACCAACATTGGTAATTTGTACACGGACTTATTTAAGAAAATTGATGCCTCCGCCGACTTCCTGAATGACTCTGCTCTTTCTGCCGAACTCAGGAAATGGGTTTCGCAAAACCCCAATAAACTCCTGGACACCGCCATGTTCTATCAAAAAAAGAGCCTTTCCATTAAAAATGAATTGAGTGATGAATATGGGATGTCATCCAGCCTGGTTGGTATTGGCCAAATCTATTTTCAAAAACATGATTACCCTACGGCGCTGAATTATTTTATGGATGCGGCAGCACTAGCAGACAGCATAGGGGCTTTACAAAGATCGAGCAGTGCCTATAAGTGTATTTCAGAGAGCTTTGCAAAGCTCGGGAAGTATAAAAATGCCTTTGACAACTTCATTCAATTTTCCGCATTAAATGATAGCTCCTTTAACGAAAAAAAGAGCAAGGAGCTGGGCAAGCTGGAAGCCAAACACGAATTTGAAACCGCAGAAACCGAACGAAAGCGATTGGAGAAAGAGAAGGCGGACCTGCTCTCCGAAGCGCAGCGCAGGAGAGACAATCTTCAATATTCGGGCATCTTAATCGTCATAGTGCTGCTCTTTGCCGGGGTGTTTGTATTGGCCAGATTCTCAATACCAATGAGATTGGCAGAGGGTATGGTGTTTTTCTCCTTTCTTTTATTTTTCGAATTTACCCTCGTATTACTAGATCCTTATATTGAGCGGTACAGTTCGGGCGCCCCAGCTATCAAATTGGCTTTTAATGCTGTCTTAGCCGGTGTAATATTTCCACTACACTCATTCTTTGAAAGAAAGCTCAAAACGAGATCCGATAGCTATCGGATGGTTAACAGCGACGCATAATTTAAATACTCACAGATATATGAAACAAATTACATTGATCGGATTACTGTTGATTGGATTCTATACAAAAGGATATGGAGGCGATCTTTTAACTGACATAATTCGCTTTGCCTCAATTGATAAAGCAAAACAGCTCTTGACACAAGAAGACGATTTTACTGCGTGCTGGAGCCAATTTGATATTGACTCCAGGTTGCAAAAGAAGAACAGCACGAAGGATGAACTTTTGAAACATATCTCATCCCAGGTAAGGGGTTGGGCTCCGAAAGAAAAGGCGAAAATTCTTTCAATGCTTAAGAGCATCGACAAAAGCATTGCTAAACAAGGCTTCAATATTGATTTCCCTGATGAGATCTATTTTGTGAAGACAACAGCAAAAGAGGAGGGTGGAGCAGGTGGATATACACGAGCCAATTATGTCGTATTAAAGGAGGGTATTCTCTCCTTGTCAAAAGGTGACTTAAAAAAGTTAATTGTGCACGAATTGTTTCATGTTCTTTCGAGAAACAACCCGAATTTAAGGAAGGCACTTTACAAGATCATTGGCTTTGAGATCATAAAGGAGATAGAGTATCCGGAGAATTTAAAAAATTACAGGATCACAAATCCTGATGCAACTCAGACAGATAGCTATATTACACTGGTGTACAATGGGCAACAGGTTGACTGCATGATGATACTGTATGCGAGCCAGGATTACGACGGTGGTGATTTTTTTAAGTATCTAAATATTGGCTTTCTGAATCTCAAAGGCACTGAAAACAAGGAGGTAGATTATGTGGATGGGCAAGCTGTGATTTACACATTCAAGGAGGTGTCAAACTTCTATGAACAAGTGGGCAGAAACACCGGATACATCATTCATCCCGAGGAGATACTTGCAGATAATTTTACGTTCGCGATATTGAAGAAGAAAGGCTTGCCGAACCAGGAAATTGTCGACGAGATAAAAAAGAAACTAAGAGAATAAAACTACGCATTCACACCCAAATGAGGGTTCTGGCCAGCGGGAATGTGTATCTTTATTACAGGCATAACAAGTTGAACCTAATTAAACCTCAGATGATATGGACATAAAATTGATAAGCTTAATCGCTATTGCCATAATTACCATGGGATCTCTAACAACTGACTGCTACTTTTAGCATTTTGGGTGCAATAGCCGGTTATTTATTCGGCTTGAAAAGAGAGGCTTAAACCTGGTAACAATGATTTATCTCTTATTAGAAGTGTATTGCTCTCTTATAATTAGCACGCCGGTCTTATCATACTCTTCATACAGGCCATGTTTATTTTCGCGCAGGTCATAATTTATCCTCTTTTTTAATTGGCCATTTGAGTAGAAGTACTTCCAGGTACCAATCTTATAGAGATAATCCGGATTCCGTCCATATGCATGTTTTGATTTGAGGCCAATAAATTTGACTTGTCCATTGGGATATCGTTCTTCCCTTAATTGAATGACATAATAATTGGAATCAGAAATGAAGTTCATTATTCTCGCATAATAAGTACTATCATCAACATCTGATATTAATCTGCAAAGTGTGGTATCCATATCTGCTATGTATTTCATGGTGTCATCAACTCTATTTTCCCTTCTTTTTAACTTTTTTGTTATCCCTTTTATGAGTCCACCAACGCCTATTGCTATCGATCCGGCAGCAACCAGGCTTAAACCAACCACAATCACGGGCCCCCCTTTTCTGTTCCAAAGATAATGACCATTATCTGAAGGATTTCCCTGGCCCGATGGGTCATTTCTATCAAATTTATTAATTACCAAGCCGACTGTGTTTGTTACAGCCCCTACCACTACTAGCGCCCATCCAACTCCAATAAATTCACGTGCGACATCACTTTCTTTATATTCTGTCAATTCTTCTGAGACAACTGAGTCTGCAGGCCATTCAATTTTTTGGCCATTACTCTCAATTGAGGTCGACAGCATGCAAAAGGCAACTAACAGGGTGATGAGGCTTGTTTTCTTCATTGCGTTTAGACGAAAGAGCATTTGGGCAGATATAGCCCTTGTGTACATGACAAAACGGGAGGCACATGCTATTATTACATAATAAATGCAACGCAAATAGCAATCCTTTTGGTGTGCTCCTGCCCACTATTGCATTTATCCGTATCTTTATTACTACTAAAAAAGCACAAAATTCAGCGGTGAGCCAATTGAAAGTCACAATAATTGCATTAATTATCCTGATCTCTGGCCTATCATTCGGGCAAATGAAAAAATTTGAGATTGGGATTCAAGGAGGGCCAAACCTCACAGATTTAAGAGGTAATGGCATTATAGAGGAACAAAATGACGTTGCCTTTAGATTTTCGGCTGGACTGACTTTTCAATACAACTTACCTCGACTCATATCCTTTGAAACAAGTATTGCATTTGAAAGAAAGGGTGTAACTGCCAATTTCCCAATCACCAATATAACAGGAGAAGTTATTGGCAATGTAACATACAATACACATTTCGACTACATTGTTGTTCCATTACTGGCAAGAATAAGTTGGGGAGGCAATTTTAAATTCTTCATGGTATTGGGCCCTTACTTCGGTTATTTAACAAGCCAAACGAATGTGGTAGAGCCATTTGGGTCATATCCAAGAACGGTATCGGATAATACGGAAAACATTAAAAGATTTGATTGGGGTATTACAGATGGACTTGGGGTTGACCTATTGATTAAAAACATGATGGTAGTATCCTTGGAAATACGGAGCAACTTCGGACTGTACAACACGAGCAAATCAGCAGTCTACTATAATGGAACTATAAAGAACACCTCATTCAACTTGTTATTGGGTGTTGCGTACTTGCTCGGAACCCGAGATGCTGAATAGATAACAGCCCATCACTCATGTTGGTTAATGAGGCCGAGATAATAGCCGGATTGAAGATTCCCATTACCCCCCTGCACACCTGAAGATGCGCTAGCCGCGCACCTCATGTGTGCTGTCCCCCGCGGGGGACAGTTTATGAGCGGAGCGAATAAACAGGGGGGTAAAATGCTGTACATACCGTATTTTAGCTCATCATGAAAATCATAGACCTAAGCAAACCAATCCAATACAACAAAAACGACCCCTGGTTTATGAAGGTCAAAATAAAGCACAAGCCTCACCACAAGGCGAAATGGCTTTTACGCCTCTTCGGATTACCATTTAAACTGTTTCCAAAAGACTTTGTAGGCTGGGCCGACGACACCATACAAAAGATGGGCGTACACTCCACCACCCACATCGACGCCCCCTGGCACTACTCCCCTACTACGGCTGGTGAGAAATCCAAGACCATTGATGAGATTCCACTCGAATGGTGTTATGGAGACGGTATAGTCATAGACATGAAACACAAAGCCGATTTTGATGCCATTACCGTGGAGGATATAGAGAAGTTCCTATCAGATAATGAGCTGACAATTGAGCCAGGTATGATTGTACTCATAAAAACCGGGCGTGATAAATACAACGGCACCAAGGACTTCCACAAAAAAGGTACGGGCATGAGTGCGGCAGCTACTGAGTGGCTCATCGACAAGGGAATAAAGGTTATGGGCATTGACGCCTGGGGTTGGGACCTGCCACTGCCCTACATGATTAAAAAAGCCAAAGAGACTGGCAACAGCGAGTATTTCTGGGAGGCCCACCTTGTAGGCAGAGAAAAAGAGTACTGTCACATGGAGCAGCTGGTAAACCTGGATGCCCTTCCTCATACTGGGTTTAAAATAGCTGTTTTCCCCCTCAAAATTGTTGGCGCCTCAGCTGCTCCTGCCAGGGTGGTGGCGATGTTTGAGTAGACTGCCAAACCTATTATTCTATGATTATCTTTCGGGTAATCGAACCCAGTTCTGAGACAATTTGAACGCTATATACTCCGTGAGAATATTTACTTAGGTCAAATTGTTGCTCGTAGGTTCCGGAAAAGTGGGTTAATTTTCCCTCTACATGCATTTTTTGAAAGAATGCTGAAAAAGCGCTTGGTAGGAAATACTTAATAGAAACGATTAGAACTTGCCAAGGACAAAATTTATACCAACGAAGTAAATTACCCTCGCTATTCTGGCGCCTTTGATAGGTCCGGTTTCTTCTTCCTCGTCCCCATCTAAGGGATACGTCTTGTAGGGTTTCTCAATCGCAGCAGCACCGCCACCTGCGCGAATTACCGGGGCCCTCTCATTAATTATTGTCAATATCGGCTCCGTATGCTTCTCTAATGTGCAATCAAATTCGTCACCTATCTTGTGGTCGATTTTCTTAAGGTCAAGATCCTTGTATTTAATGATATGCTCTACATAAATATATGCGGGCTCAGTTTGGAAATCCAGGTCAACTATTTCCGCAAGCCCCGAATGACCATCCGGGTTTTTCTCAGTTATTTTGATTCGTGCCATTCTGAGGGGTTTTGATGCAATTTCAAATATCGCTAAATTGGAGAGCATTAACTAATCCTTTAACTCTTTGAATTATAGGACGTTTATCATTGTTGTAATGTGTTTCATGCATATTGCATTAAGGGCCGGCCAACCTCAGATAGATTCTCTTGAGAACAGCTTGAATTCTTCCAGTCCGGATAGTGCGAAGGCTGTGGCTTTAAACAAACTTAGTGCACATTACAGGGGCACAAACCCAATTAAATCCTTGAGATTTACGAACGAAGCGCTTCGTATTTCCAAAGAGTTAAATCTGTCTGGAATACAGGCGACGGCCTATAGTGGCCTTGGTATTATCGCACATAATCAGGGAAATTATCGGAGGGCATTGGAACATTACAGGCTAGCTTTGGCAATAAGAACCAAAGCTGGTGATTCATTGGCAGTGAGTGCGTCTTACGCCAACATTGGCAATGCATACATGTACGAAGGTGCCTACGTTAAAGCACTGGATTATCACTTGAGATCATTAAGAATAATTCAACACTTTGGGGATAGCAGTAGTTTGGACGTACCCTTTACAAACATCGGAGCGGTATATTATTACCACGGCGATTTGGATATGGCCATTACATTTTTCCGGAAATCGTTGGTCATAGAAAAGCAGTTTGGTGGAGGTGAGGATATGACAGGGACTTACAATAATATTGGTGGAATTTACGCCGAAATGGGAGTGAAGGACAGCGCGTTGGCATATTTTGATAAAGCACTTCGTAATAACGAGGAATCAAACGATCTGAAGGCGATGTCTGCTTCGTTTATCAATATTGGAGCTTTGTATTATAATTTAGGCGAAATTTCCAAGGCTATTACCTACTACAACAAGGCATTGGATATTGATCTTGAACTCAATAATGAACACGGTATGAGCATGTGCTACTTTAACATTGGTGAAGCTTTTGAATACCAGGGGAACAGGGAGCTTGCGATTCAATATTATTTGAAAAGCATGCGCAAATCAACAGATATTGGACATTTGTACAGCATGCAGGATGTACATAAAAAATTGTCAAATATGTACGCAACTGACGGTGAATATGAAAAGGCATTCGCAAGTTTTAAGCTGCATTTAATACTGAAGGACAGTCTTTTTAATGATCAGAAAAGTAAGGAATTGGGTAGGTTGGAGGCGAAGCATGAATTTGGGCAAACTGCTTTTGAAGAAGAAAGGGCGATAGAGGAATTAACAAAAAACAAAAAACTGCACCAGATGAGGAGAGATAATATTCAGTATTCGGGAATACTGCTGCTGGTTTTATGCCTTTTTGGAGCCGTTTTTGTTACACGCCGGTTCAATGTATCGCCTAAAACCGCCGAGGGTTTGATCTTCTTTACATTCTTATTGTTTTTTGAATTCTGTCTGGTGATCCTTGATCCATATATTGATAGATGGTCTTCCGGCGAACCAATTTACAAGCTGTTGTTTAATTCAGGGATTGTGGCGTTGATTTTTCCACTACACGCATTTTTTGAAACAATACTTAAAGGCAGATTGGTTAAAGGCTAAGTATAAATACCCGTCCGAATGGTGTCAGCCTTTGGCAGGGAGGAGATTCGCATTACCCCCCTGCACTCCTGAAGTTCTGCCTATGGCTCACTTCATGAGTGCTGTCCCCCGCGGGGGACAGTTTCTGTGCGAAGCATAAGAAACAGGGGGGTAAAAATGCTCTTTATACCGTATTTTAGCTTCAGCATGACTCCAAAATAATATACAATCACATGAATAAAATAATACAACGATCATCGCTTTTAATATTTATGGGAGTACTCTCCTCTAATATCCTAAATGCGCAACTCTACGAATGGGCAGAAAGTATGGGAGGGAGTGGTGGCGATTACTGCCGGTCTATCAGTGTGGATGGCGCTGGAAATGTGTATATGACCGGGTATTTTACAGGCACGGCCGATTTTACACCAGGGCCTGATACAGCCAACCTAACGTCAAATGGAAGCTATGATATTTTTATAGCCAAATACGATAGTAGCGGCAATTACCGCTGGGCCATAAATATAGGGGGAAGCACCGTTGATGAAGGTTATGCGATCAGTTTGGATAATGCTGCAAATGTATATGTGACGGGGTATTTTACCGGGACAGCCGATTTTGACCCTGGCACAGATACAGTCAATCTAACATCAAATGGCCCCAATTATGATTTATTTATAGCCAAATATGATAGCAGTGGCAATTTCGGCTGGGCCATAAATATGGGGGGAACCGGCGCTGAGCTAGGACGCTCCATAGCCCTGGACAACGCATCAAACGTGTATGTTACCGGACATTTTACGGATACAGCTGACTTTGATCCGGGGCCGGACACCACTGAGTTAACGCCCAATGGCGTCGATGACATCTTTGTGGCCAAATACGATAGCAATGGGAATTTTGCATGGGCTGTTGGCATTGGAGGGGGTGGTTATGATCAAGCCCATTCTTTGGCTTTAGATAACGCAGCAAACGTGTACATTACCGGGAACTTTGAAGTAACAGTAGATTTTGATCCAGGGCCTGGAACCGCAAACCTGACCTCTAAAGGCTCCAGGGATATTTTTATAGCCAAATACAATAGTAATGGGAATTTCAATTGGGCCAAGAGCATAGGTGGGAGCAGCCTTGATTTTGGCAGGTCCATCAGTGCAGATGGCGTGGGAAATGTGTACATCACAGGAAATTTTTCAGATACCGTCGACTTTGATCCCGGTCCCGGAATTGCAGAACTATCGGGTTTCATCGATATTTTTATAGCTAAATACGATAGCAGCGGTAATTACAGCTGGGCCAAAAGTATGGGAGGAAGCCAGGCTGATTATGGCTGGTCTACTTATGTAGATGACTCTGCAAATCTGTATGTTACCGGGTATTTTAAAGATACCGTTGACTTCGATCCCGGGCCCAACACAGCTAACATGACTCCCTATGGAGGCATTAACTATGATGTTTTTATAGCCAAGTATGATAAGAATGGCAATTACAGTTGGGCCAGGAAAATGGGGGGAAATAATTCAGACTATGGTAATGCTATCGCCCTGGATGGGGCGGGAAACGTATATATTGGAGGAAGGTTTTCTGATTCAGCCAACTTTGACCCTTGTATTGACAACCCTAATTTAACATCAAATGGAGGGGCTGATGCTTTCATAGCTAAATATTCGCCATCTGACCTGGATACTTCTGTAACTATTGTTGGAATTACGGCGACTTCCAATGCAACGGTTATTTCTTATCAGTGGATAGATTGCAATAATGGGTTTATGCCAATTCCCGGAGAAAACAATCAAAGTTTTACGCCAAGCCAAAACGGTAATTATGCTATTGTCGTTGCTCAAAAGACATGTGCTGATACTTCAGCCTGTTATATCATAACTGTTGTAGGGGTTGAAAATCCGAATAGCTATCAGGCATATGCATCACTGATATCCATTCATCCCAATCCTGCAAAGAACAAAATTAGCGTTGAATTAAATAAAACACACAGTGAAATATTAGTAACTATCATTAACATACAAGGCCAGGAAATATTAACTGCCTCCTTTGGCACACAAGAAGTTGTTGATGTAGACATGAAGCTTTTAAACGCTGGAATTTATTTTATTCGAATTAATACCGGTGACGAAATAAGGGTGTTCAAAGTAATTAAAGAATAACGGTTGCCAACCGGATCCGGCATTGTTTGCCGCCGCTACAGCCGCCAGGGTCGTGGCGATGTTTGAGTAAGTATGTAAATAAAGGGAGAATTCAGGGTATTTATTTGAGATAAAACGAAATGCCGACAAACTGTCATAATGGTACTTTGGCATTGAATGTGTTGTACGATACACTGTCAAAGCAATCCTAAACCTTAAAAAATTATCGCAATGAGCTTACAAGAAACTAAAAACTCAGTCCTCCTAGCCCTCTTTGAAGGCTATTCAGAAAATCCCAATGGTATCTATGATCTAACGGGAACAATCACAGAAAATGGAGAAGACCCCCATGAATTAGGTAAATATTTGGTTGATCATGGTTGGGTTAAAAATCAACAATACCGCCCATCCACTTTTGTGTGTCAAATTACCATGGCGGGTATTAATGAAGTTGCACCAGAGTATATTCAGGACAAAACAGAGCAAATAATCTCTACCTTGGGTATTAATGGCGGTAAGGAGAGTGTCATGGGGATACTAGAATTTGAGCCTAAGGATTTTCAAAAGGCGTTCGATTTGGTAAAACATATGGAAGGGACAGGATTTATAAAAGAGGGGCGGTATATGGCGGGAGACATCATTATCGAACTTAGTCTTGAAGGAAGGGAATATTATGAAGAGCACAAACCAAACTTTTTGGATCTTAAATAGATGGCGTAGGCAGTCAAACATTGCAACGATTAAATTACACCTTTCACGCCAACGATTATTAAAGTTATTTCCTGAGCACGCTTGGATAGATAAGAATCCATAGAACTCAATAATTTACTTGCACCAATGTCAGAGTTAACCATATGCCCATTTACGGATCAGCCCATTGTAATCCACGAAGTCGACGGTGATAGTATTTATTATGAAATCAAAATCCAGGATGAAACTTATCCTGTCACATTTTGCCGGAAGTGTTTTGAAACCATAAAAGAACTTGGAGACAAGACCATAATTGCAGGACTAATTCTGAATTACAAAATCGGCAATAATTTGGAAAGAAAAATTCATTGGGATCAAGGAGAAATGGAGATTGACAGGCTCAGTCTTAGCACGATAATCGAGGACGGCGATTATCCTATAAGCCCGAAAGAAAAGCTCGACAACCTATTTATGGGGCTATACAAAATTGCAGATTTTGATGGACAAGGAATTACTATGGTAGCAGACCAACAAAATGTGCTCTGGTATAAGTATTATTTTGAAAACGTAGATGAACTAAAATTCTACTTAGACGTGTTAGTAAGTAACAATTTGATTGTAGAACATGGCTCTAAAATGAGTGCTTTACCAACAGGTCACATTCAACTGACTTTCACTTGTCGATTGACTTTCAAAGGATTGAATAAAGCGTCTGAATTAGAAGAAGAAGGAGATATGTCAAATAATTGTTTTGTGGCAATGTCGTTTAATCATAACACCTTAGGAATAAGAAATGCGATTCGTGAAGCTTTGAAGGAAACCGGGTTTATCCCCATCATAATTGACGAACAGTTAATTGATAGTGATCGCACAATTAACGATGAAATCATTGCAGGATTAAGAAAATGCAAATTTTGTATCGCAGATTTTACCAATCAAAGTCGAGGAGTTTATTTTGAAAGTGGTTTTGTAGTGGGGCAAAGCAAAAAGGTAATTTACACCTGTGAAAGAAAGGACTTTGAGAATGCGCACTTTGATATTAAACCTCTACAGCATATCATATATGAGACTCCGGAGGAGTTAAAAAAAGAGCTAGTATATAAAATTCAGGCATGGATAATTTAAGTCTTAAATACCGGTTGCCAATTATTTTTAATTGATGAAAGAAAACAAAATTTTTATTGACAACTTCTACGATCAACATTTGACTCTTGGCCTTAGCTTGAAGGGCACACAGGAATCGGTAACTTTAATTACTGGATTCCACCGGCGTGTGGACCAAACGGAGATTAACGGGCATGTAATTTCTGAGGTATTCAAGGCCCTCCTACTCCATGACAAGATAGTAATAACAACCTGTGAATTAACCAGCTTAATTGACGCATTTGGTATAGATGATGCAATTTCCTTAGTTAAGACCGGCAAGTTTGAATTTGTAGATGACAATGGCTTTACACTCACATTGGAAGAGAAACCTCAACAAAGATATGCGTTATCTAGTCTAACGTTAGCTGACCCAGAGTTTGAAATTAAAAATAGTCTTGAATGGGTAGAATCCAGATATATTGATAAAAAAACAAACAATAATAAATTATTAAACCTGCTACTCTTAAATGCTGAAAACTACAGTAAAAATATTGATCTGGACCTTATAGAAGATCATCTGAGAAAGGAAACGAAATTTGACATAACCAACTCCCACATTTCGGATTATCTTAACCTCAGTTCCACATCAACACAGGATGTTCATAAGAAGGACATATATAATATTCTGCGACTAGGCAAGCTTAACAAAACCCTTATATATTCATCCGTTCTTGGAATTGATAACATTGCCATGGACGGTGGAGTTAAACCAACTCTTGGGGTTAAATTATCTCCAAGATTAAGTCCATCTCCATCAATAGATCTATTTGATGAGGTTTTTAAAGAAGTATTTCAAAAGAAGGACATTCCAGATTTGGCCAATCTATATGTTAAAAAGGTTATTACCATTAATGACTATATTGAAATAATATCCACATTAGGCGGTGCTAAATTCCGGCAATGGATACTAGATAAAGATTATGACAAATTGGAAATTGAAAAAGAAATTCTTCAATCCAATTCTAAAATATCAAACAAATATCTAAAGTATATTCGCTGGGCAATCCCAAATGCGATTGGATTAATTAATCCTGCCGCTGGAATATCTACATCGCTTGCTGACAGTTTTATCTTTGAAAAACTAATAGGAGGATGGCATCCCAACTTCTTTTTAGATGACTTACTAAAGGAGACAATTGACAAAAAAATTGAACTGCATGTAGCATCAGAAAGACAGGCTTCTGTAAAGAAGAGGTTTCCAAATACTAAGAGAAATGACAAGTGTCCATGTGGTAGTGGCAAAAAATTTAAGAAATGCTGTGGACGTTAGCTTTGAAATTATTTTCCTTAATAGTCAGACAGACGGTTTCCTCTGTTCAATTATTGATTACTTTCTGGCAAATCACCATATACATTTATTAATCTTGGCATCCTGTGTCCTTATATTAACCCCAGATCCTTCATGTGCCTAGTGTAGTTTTCATCTTCTCTTACAACTTCTTCCTCTTCCCAATATTTCATGTAAATCTCCCTTGTCTCTTTAGATGCTGCACCATGTTTTTCTACAGTACTAAAAACGTCTTTCATGATCATGGACATCTTCTTCTGATCTCTGAGCATTTTTAGCCCCTCTGGAGTTGGATTATCATATATTTTCATGTCTCTGTGAAACTCCTCAATTCCATTTTCAGCACCAATTAAAAATTGCTGACTGGCCCTAGCAATATCATGATTGACCGACAATACTGATGCCTTGTTGAATGAATACCTTGTACAAGTGTTTTTCAAGTCCTCTTCCTTTGAAGGAGTTATTGTTATTGAATACTCTGGAGAGATTGGAACGTGAAATATATTAGTAGGATCAAAGTAATCTCTAAATTCCCCATCCGGGTTTCTCATAACAATGGGATTATTAGAAGTAATAAATGTCATTCCTTCTTGAGCCTTATTAATAGCGATACCATCATCATGTTTCTGACGTATTAATTCAATGGAATTCTTTAGGTGGTTTTGCAGCGCCAGTACTTTCCTTTTCCTTTTCTCTTTATCATCTTCTCCTTCAATATCTGTATGTAGTTCAATTTGATTAGCATCTTCCTCTAGAAACTTTGGCGTTCTGAATATCAATGAGATACAAGATGAAATAATTTTAGCTCTTAATTCTTCTGTAATATTTGTATTGCCTTCATCTTTTGCAAAATCCAGTATCTCTGGAAAATTACCATCTACGTGATTAGCATAATATTTTTCAATTAGTTGTTCCTGTGCCTCCCCTAATTCCGGCACATCATACAAGTATCTCTTAGCACATATTTTTCTAACATTGATCTTACCAACTGATACCCCATTTATTTCGCTGAACACAAACCATTCTTTGCCGCTTTGGTGGGCAAAACCTCTTAGATATGACCGAGGAATATAATGCTGATTCTTTACTTTACTCATGTTTCATACTTGGATACACCATTCACGACTTAAAGTTACATATGATAAGTTTACATCTCTACTGGTAAGGGTTGGCCTATCTTCGTAGAAGGGAAGCGTAGTACTTGTTAAATGGAATATTTTGAAGATGTATTGAATAATAGAGAGTTAGCCGCTGTAGCTTGGTTGTTGCTGATCCTTCTTCTCACATTACTTTCAAAGACTATAAGGAAGTCAATAAAAGCTGTAGTGCAGGCATTTTTTAGTTGGAAAATCCAATTACTACTAGGCATGGCACTCATTTACACGCTAGGCTGTATTTGGATACTTTATTATTTGACATTCTGGGATGTTTCTTTGATCAAGGATTCCGTATTGTGGTTTGTTGTGGTTGGTGTATTAATGCTCTTTGGTCTTAAAACATATGAAGATCAGAGTGGGTATTTTAGAAATGTCATCACCTCCAATATTAGATTGATGGTGGTAGTTGAATTTATAATCAATCTAGAGGCGTTCAGTTTAGCAGCGGAGTTGATTTTACTTCCTGTCTTTACCGTGTTTGTTCTTTTGCAAACTTACTCTGAATACAAGGATGAATACAAGACAGTAAATAAGCTGATGGATAGCATTCTAGCAGTATCCGGTCTTATCTTAATGATTTTAACGATATATAACATGTCAGGACATTACAGAGATTTCTTGGTTATTGCGACATTGAAATCATTCACATTTCCAATAATAATGACACTACTATACCTCCCCTTTGTGTTCTTCGCTGCTCTTTACATGGTATATGAATCCCTCTTTTCAGCCTTAGGTATCTACATTAATAATTGGAAGGACTTAGTATATGCCAAAGTATTATTAATCTGGCGTTGTAATATTCAACTGAAAAAGCTTAAAAAGATGAGGCCTAAAATTAATCAGTTATATAACGGGTGTTCTAGGGATGAAATTAGAGATTCATTAAAGTAATCCTTCCCCTTGAAAACGCAGAAGGAAGGGTTGGCTGTAAATTATATTGAAGAAACTATTACTGAAGAACAACCCGCCTCACAATTACTTGCTTGTCGGTAATTAGCTGAATATTATAAACCCCAGACGGTTGTGCGCTGAGATTGAGGGCCGTACGAAAGGTTCCGTTAAAACCGGAGAATGATTGGGTATACACTTCCTGCCCCAGGTAATTGCTAATACTGAGTATTAAAGTACCGCTTTCAGCACTTTCAAAAAGCAAGTTGAACAAACCGGAGTTGGGGTTGGGGAAAACTTTTACTGACGTAGAACCAGCTGTTTCTGTTTCAATTCCCACAATGCAATCCGTGCTGAATGAAGCGCTTCCATCAATTTGCGTCCAATTGCTGGTGGAAAAGGCCACACTGTCTACGATAATACAAGTTAAACCTGGGTTGTTCAGGGCATTAAAGTCCATGAAGTTCACATTGTTGCCATTTTTTACGTTTAGATATGTTAAATAATTAAGGGCGCAATCCACCATGAGCACGGAAGTATTAATACTAATATCTATACTCGTTATTACGTTCTTCGGGCAGGAAAGCATAATGAGTGCCGGATTGTTAGTCACATCTATGCTGGCTAATTGATTGTTATCACAATGCAAATGTGTTAGCGCAGTATTGTTACTCACATCTAATAAAGACACTTGATTCAGCTCAAACACCAATTCGAGAAGAGCCAGGTTGTTGCTTACATCCAGTACAGTAATTAGGTTGCTGTCGCAGATCAGATCTGTAAGTGCAGTGTTGTTACTTACATCCAGCGCCGTTATCTGATTATTCCCGCAATTCAAAACAGTTATTGCTGTGTTTTGAGATAAATCGATGGCCGTCAGGGAATTTACTGAACAATCCAAAGTAGTAATGTTGGGAAAGGCTTCAATTCCGGTGAGGTCAGCAATACCCAGCCCTGGGACAATGATCGTTCCTGTGTATGCGCTTGCTTCCGTTACCTGTATTTCACTGTCGCCGCTCGTGTTAACAGATACATCGCCCACCAGCTGCGCTTTAAAGTTCACGTCGGGTATGTAGACATTGTCCTGAATAGTAAAATTCGGGCTAATATCCTGGTAGTCCGTACCCGAATTATCCATTTTGATCCAGATCTTCGCTTGAGTGGTAGGATTGTTGGGCACTACCCATGTATAAAGGTCTATTGTACCAACAGATTGGCCTGTGGGTGGAATATCTATCTGAATGGTATCGTAGTTTGCCCCGTTGTCATAAGAAATGAAAAGGTCCCAATTTAATAAGGTATGATTGATGGCGATCTCCCATTCCAATATCACCGTATCACCGGGGTTATAGGCTTCACCTCCGGTTGGGTTGTTCAGATTAACGTGCGCTGCTGTATTCAGTGAAATGAGGGTAACGGCGAACAGAATAATAGAACTTTTCATGAAGTTCGTTTTGATTATCCGAAGGTAATGAATTAGGTACACTTCGGCTCCGCTCAGTGTACGGTGAGGCTCCGTTCATCGAAGCTAAGCACTACTCAACAACAACCCGCCTTAGAATCACGTGCTTATCCGTAGTTAGCTGAATATTATAAACCCCAGCTGGCTGTGCGCTGAGATCGAGGGACGTACGAAAGGATCCGTTAAAACCGGAGAATGATTGGGTGTATACTACCTGCCCAAGTGTATTCAAGATTCTTAATTCAAGATTCTCTGATTCCCAATTATTAAATTCTATGGTAAAGAGCCCAGAATTTGGATTGGGATAAACTTCTAACTTATGCTTTAACCCTTGCTGCTCACTTTTAACACCAAGTACCAGGCAAATCGTGTCTTCATAAAATAATGTATACTCATCAGAACTTATGAAAGCGTAGCCGGTATCCATGAAAGCGTGCGTATTGGTACTGAAGGTAATATCAAATGATGTATCCATTGGATTTTCAACAACGAAATTGAATTTTGTCCCCTCATTGCCACATCCTGAAATTCCTGTAGAATCACCTTTGAATACATACCATTTACCTAAGTCGATTTTACCACCATATAT
Source organism: Bacteroidota bacterium (assembly GCA_022572355.1). Lineage (GTDB taxonomy): Bacteria > Bacteroidota > Bacteroidia > NORP154 > NORP154 > NORP154. Next base: position 138,314 of record JACZWC010000002.1, read on the forward strand.
CAAACCCAGATCAGAGGATTCAATGATCGAATTAATTTCAACATTACCAATGTTAAAATCATACTCTTTTGTCCGGATATGATTACCATTTTCACTGAGCTTTGTAAGAATTCCAACGTTAGCAGATTTTCCTGAAATCAGAATATCATGATTACTATTCTCCAGTATATCATATACAAAAGTGAGATCAAAATTCTTTCCCAAAACAGTTGTCCATTGAACATCCCCGAGGGCGTCAGTTTTTAATACCATCATGTGGTCACCAGCCACCGGGCCATATAAATCCGTCATACTTGTGATGACATAACCACCGTCATAAGTAGGTATCATGCCTCCATATTCCCATTCAGAATGCGCAGGAATCATCTTGCTCCACACAACCGTTCCAGAAGAATCCATCTTAGCCAGTATCAAATCATCCGTTGGGATCCCCGGACTTACTCCATTCTTCGTATGTGCCATGATAACTATACCCCCATCCTGAGTCATGTGGATTTCTTTAACGTTAACATAAGATACCGGGGACGGTAAGTCAAATGACTTATTCCAAATTATCATTCCGTCTGGTGTTAACTTCAAAATAAACACACCGCTACCAAATCCGTCTGAACCGGTGACATATATGCTTCCATCAGAAGCTTCCACCATACTAAAAGGGTAATAAGGATTAGTAGTCAGTCCATATCTTCTATTCCAAATGATATCTCCATCAGGTGTTAGTTTAATCAAACCCGTGTGACGCTTTGGAAAAAGCCCCCAAACATCCCCAAGTACCAGGTAATTATTATCTATAGTCTCGAGTATTTGCTTTCCGAACTCTATATCATCGTGCATTGTCCTGGTCCATAGGGTGTCTCCAGTATCGTCAAGTTTCATCACCACACATTTTTTAGTATTGCCAGAAACCGCCTCCGCATCGCCTACACCAACTATATAACCATCAGATGTCTCTATAATATCGTTGCAAGCCGGAAAAGAGTTCGATACCCCCCACCAACTAGTTTGAAAGTAATTTTGGGCATTCGCGTTCAGAAAGAAAAAGCTCAGAGCAATGACCAAAACTGAAGATTTGATATCTGTTTTTTTCATAATACTATGCTTTCGAATATTTATTGAATAATTATTTTCTTGTTAAAGATTCCCTCTTTGGAACCTACTTGGAGAAAATAAATTCCTCCCCGATAAGAGGAAATATCTATTGTTGTTCTTTCATTTTTAATTGTCCCTGTATAAATTCGTTTTCCCATTAAGTCGAAAACTTTCAATTCCATTTTGGCTAGATCTAATTCATTACTAACAACTTGTATTTGGAATTGTCCATCTGAGGGGTTAGGGAAAACAAGTATGTCAGAATTTTCCTTATCAAGTTGTGTTTTTATATTAAGTACCGCTCCTCCGATAGAAGTATGCATGATCATTCCACTATAATTAAAATAATTCTTCTTTCTGCCGACAACCCATCCATTATTTGCATCAACAAAGTATATATCAGCAATGAAATCATCGCCAATCACTGCGCAACTTGATTGATAGGTCCAACTATCACCTCCGTCCGTTGTTCTATATATGGTTCCACTGCTTGAAACTCCTCCCGTAGTCCAACCATTATTTGCATCCACAAAATGAGAGGTGACGCAACAACTGAAGGCTGTCGTAGAAGTTAGCATATTCCAATTGGCTCCGCCGTCAGTAGTCTTGTACATTCCATCGGATGTTGAAGCCCAACCTGTAGTTGAGTTGACAAATTGAATAGTATTAATACTATTAATCGCCTGGAATTGATCCGTCCAGGTAACGCCTCCATCATTTGTGTTCAAAATTATACCATACCTGCCTCCAACCCAACCGTTGTTTGCATCTGTAAAAAAGACATCATAATATTCAATATTAGTATATGGAGTAGTTTGCTCATTCCATGTGGTGCCACCATCTGTGGTATGTAGCACTTTACCCCAATCATTAAATTGAGCGACAACGACCCACCCAATATTGGCATCTATAAAAAATATACTCCTACCCATACCTTCATTCAAGCCTAAGAGTTGTGTTGTCCAATTATTTCCACCATCTGTTGTGTGCCTCAATTCCAAAACGCCCCCAAATGTCCAACCCGTATTTCCATCTATGAAAAACACATCATTACGAGCAAGTATTGAAATGTGAGGGCTCCAGGTATTTCCGCCATCCGTAGTTTGGATTAATCCGCCAACAACAGAGCCTACAGCCCATCCGTTGTTAACATCCGTAAAATGAACGGCGTCGATCGCCTCAATAGTAATTCCTGATTTTTGTTGTTGCCAGTAACCCACCACCGAGGTAGGTCCACCTGCATCCGTAGTTTCTAGAATGAAGTCCTGATTTGAACCATTGGTACCTATGATCCACCCCGTGTTGGCATCCGTAAAAAATACGTCAAGTGGTGTGGCGGGGGTGGACCCAAATACTTGTGCGCCCCAGTTTGTTCCGCCATCGGTAGTATGTAGAATCAAACCTGTAAAACCTTGATTACCTCCTACGGCCCAACCATTGTTAATATCTGTAAAAAATATACTTTCTAGCGGGCGTATTTCACATGAAGATTGCTGTATCCAGTTGGACCCGCCGTCTACCGTATTCAATATAATTCCAGTCTCACCACAGGCCCATCCGTTGTTGGCGTCTAAGAAATAAATACTCTTCAGTAATTCAATAGTGGCATTTGTTTGAAAGCTCCATGTGGCTCCTCCATCAACAGTATTTAAAATAGTTCCATAATAACCTACAATCCAGCCATTATTAGCATCGATAAAAAATAGATCCAATAATATACCAGATGAAGGTGAAGTTTGTACTACCCAGTTGACTCCTCCATCATTGGTATTTAAAACTGTATTATTATCTCCAACTACCCAGCCATTACTGGCATCTATAAAAAAAACCGCATAAAGCCACTCAACAGTCCCTGAAACCTGAGAACTCCAACTACTCCCTCCATCTGATGTATTTATAATAGTTCCGGAATCTCCAACAGCCCAGCCATTGCTAGCATCGATAAAGTGGACCCCAGAAAGTGTCATCGCTATAGACGTAGTCTGTGGATTCCAGGTAACACCTGAATTTGTCGTATTCAGAATTGTTGCACTAACTGTATTTCCCCCAACTGCCCACGCAGTAGTTGAATTAATAAAATGCACATCATTAAGTGCCGCGTTATTCCCTTGGCTTTGTACATTCCATCCGTTTTGAGCAAAAACAGTAAACATGATTGCGGCAATAAAAAAAGGTACTAGAATTAGTTCTTTCATAGTCTTTTAAGTTTGAAATAACATTTCATCAATTGTTATTTTATGATAACCTTTTTAGTCAAAACACCTTGCTCGCTTGATACTACGAGTGAGTAAAGACCTGCGGGATAATTTGATAAATCAATATCAATTTCATTCTTTCCAGCCATCAGTTGATAGTTCCCTTTTGCGAGAACTTGTTGACCTAGCATGTTGAGAATCGTAATACCTGCCTCCGTTTTATTGGCCATATTTATCTCTAATGTGAATTTTCCTGAGGTGGGGTTGGGATAAACAGCTAACGCATTGTTATGCGCCGACAGTTCTTTTGTTGAAACCGTTAAACTTACATTACATGAAAGCTGCATTTGTACAGGTACGGTCGAAGTATTTATCATTCCATCAGCTACTCCCAAACTTCCTTGCGTCCCATTATATCCCATGGCCCATACCGTTCCATCATTCCGTACAATATATGTCCCTCCTGAACCCCCTGTTGCGGTAACCGCAGCTGTAAAAAAGCCAATTCCTGCCGGACCAAGTACTTGACCTGGCAGAGAATCGTTACTACTGGATCCATTGCCTAACCGACCGGAGGCTCCGTTACCCCATGCCCATACCGTACTATCATTTTTTATGGCTAAACTATGGCTGTAGCCTGCACCTATGGATGTGACATTTGTAAGGCCCAGTACCTGAACAGGGATCAATTTATTTACTGTTGTATTATCTCCCAATTGACCGCTGGTATTCAGCCCCCATGCCCATACAGTTCCATCACTCTTTAAGGCTAATGAATGATTACCGCCAGATTCTATATCTAATATATTTGAAAGACCTGGAACCTGTGTTACGCTGTTATTGACGGTAGTAGTACTATCTCCACATTGTCCATATTGATTTTCTCCCCATGTCCATACGGTCCCGTCATCCTTCAATACTATTATATGGTCCTCCCCGATCCCTATATCAATAACATTGGTAAGTCCTGCTATTTGTTTTGGTGACCACACTGTAAATGGGCATTGTGCGGATCCTGCGCCTCCCCAAACCCAAACTGTACCATCATTTTTCAAGGCCATTGATGCCCAATTACCTCCTGCCATGGTCACAAAATCCACAATGCCTCCTTCAACCTGAACCGGTGAAAGTTTAGTGACATTGGTATTTGTGCCTAATTGGCCGAAAGTGTTGTTTCCCCAGCTCCACAGTTCTCCTCCGCTTGTCAATGCAAATGACCAAATGGCTCCCGCTGCTACAGCAACAATATCCGATGGCAGTCCACTTACTTGCCCTGGTGGGTTGCTCCCTGTATGAGTGGTGGTTCCATCTCCCAATTCACCGAATGTGTTATCACCACAGGTCCAAACAGTGCCATCTTCACAAAGCATTACAGAAAATGAATTACCAGCACTAATAGGCTGCGCCCTTAACTGGTTATCATTAAAATAAATGTTGAATCCAACAAGGGTGAATAAAGCCGCTGTAATTAATGTTGTTTTTTTCATGATTTTTTAGGGTTGGTTAATATTATTTTTCACTCTCTCGTTTAGCTAATTAATGCTATTCGGATCTGATCACCTCAGAGCTTATTTATTAATTTGAAAAAGGACTCCCTTTTTCTCTGTGACATTTTTATTAATGTGCCGTTGTTCAACAATATGGATCCTTTACCCTTCATATATTTCTCAACATATTGCATGTTGATCAGATGTGACCTATGAACACGGAAGAATTGGAACGGCTCTAATATTTCTTCAAATTCTCTCAATGTCTTCGCGACAAGCAACTCTTTCCTTTTCTTGAAATGAATTAGCGTGTAATTCCTCTTTGATTCACACCTTACAATATTTTTAATGTTCACCAGAAATAAGCTGTCTGATGTGTTGATGGCGATCTTTTTATCTGTAGCGCTTATTCGATTAATATTGTCCAGAAAGTCAGCAACTTTATTTTCAACATCGTCTAGCGCCACATTTACTGTTACGCTAGCACTATTCTCCGTAAGAAATCCATTTAACTCTTTCTTACAAGTCTTGTCATCGATGATAATTAGCCGCATAATAGTACATGTTGCTAACAAATCTAAGCTATGAGAACTAGGAAAACGATGGATTTTCCCCAACGATAGTGATGACCTTCCGAATGCTGTTTTAATCTTTCCGAGCGAAGGGCTGATTGGCTCAAAATGGTGAAAAACCTCTCCAGACGAAGAATGTGGCGAAAAGAGAAAGGGAGTTTAAGATAAATCTAAAGTTCTTCCAGCAACTTCATGAAGAGCTCTCTTCTGCGATTTGCGACTGGTACGGAGGAATTGTCTTTCATAATTGCAGTGCCACCCTCAGCTTTGTCATATCGTTCAAGATATTTAAGATTGATCAGGTGAGATCTGTGAGTTCTTAGGAATTGATAATCCTCGAGTAGTTCTTCAAAGCTGTTTAGAGGCTTTGAAACCAGGAGTTTTCGATTATCATTAAAATAGAACCATGTATAGTTTCTTTCAGATTCACATCTAATTATATCTTGTACATTAACCACGTGAATACTCTCTGCTGTTCTCAGCACTATCTTTTTGACCTCCTTAGCGATACTATCTATATTGGATATAAACGCATTCAGCTTTAAGTTTATATCGTCTTTATGCAGACCTTTTTCCACTCTTTCAATAGCTGAAATGAGCTCTTCGGCATCTATTGGCTTCAGGATATAATCCAGTGCGCTGAATTTAAATGCCCTGACCGCATATTCTTCGAAGGCTGTGACAAAAATGAGTTTAAAATCAATATCACTCAGCTGTTCTATCAGGTCAAAACCCGATCCACCAGGCATTTTAATATCCAACAGAACCAGGTCGGGCTTATGCTCCTGTATAGCCCTTATTCCAGATTGAACATCATCTGCCTGGCTTACCAATGACACATTAGTACAGTGCTTTGCCAGGATATTAGCGAGCAGTTTCCTTGCCCTCGGCTCATCATCTATAATAATGGTTCGGATCATATTGAAATGGTAGTAGCCAGTAAATATAGAAAAGGACTCATGAACAAATTAGTAATGCTCTATTTATTTACCGAGTGCTGCTTCTGGCTTATCGAAGCCAACATATGTGAACGGAATTTGAAATGTCACTTTTGTACCAGAGTTCCCATTATTAGAACTGTTCAAATCCACAATTCGCATGTTGATGCTTTGATCGTGTCTTTTATTCAGAATTGTCAATCGCTCTTCCGTTATTTGTGTTGCCAGAGAGGCGTGATTTCCGTTTTGTGTGCCATACAGTTTTGCAGCTGCAGTTCTGCCGATACCGTTGTCAGTAATCGTAAAGAGCAATTCCTTTTCCTTTAGCTCAAAATTTACAGTTATCTGTCCCTTGTCCTTCAAGCGCTGAAAACCATGCTCAACAGCATTCTCGATAAATGGCTGAGCCAGCATAGGGGGAATGGCTGTTGCCTTGATATCTATATCAGAAGAAGTGATGATCTCAAAATCAAATGCATCCTCAAATCGCAATTGCTGTAATTCCAGATAATGCTCAAGGAACTTTATTTCCTTTTCCAGTGGAATAAATTCCCTCCTTGAATTTTCAAGTATAAGGCGAACCAATATTGCAAATTTAGACAGATAATTCCCAGCTTCTTCGGGGTTGTGATCGTACAAGAAACTCTGAATTGCATTCAATGAATTGAAAATGAAATGCGGATTCATCTGGGATCGGAGTAACTGCTGTTCTAGTTTCATAGCATTCTGTTCCAACTCAGCGGCACGTTGTTTGGCGCGAAGCTTGTTTTGATTGAGAACAAGAAAACCTATCACCAATAGAAGCGCGGCTACAGCGGCTAAACCATAAATAATATAGTTGCGACGGGTTAACTGTAGTTCTTGAATCTTGGTCGTTTTTAAAAGCGACTCATTTTCTTTTTCTTTTTTTTCTGTATCATACTTCGTTTGCATCTCGGCTATTTGCCTGTTTTTATCTTCGTTAATCAGGCTATCTTTAATTTCCGCATAGCCTAGCTGGTATTGATAAGCTTTTTCAAACTGATTAAGCTTAACATAGGCCATGGCTAACAAGCTGAGCGCATTTTTAATGGATTCTTTGGCACCAATTTCCTCTGCAATAATCAGGCTTTCATTGCTTTGCTCAATGGCTTTTTCATAAAATCCACGGTTATAATATATCTCTCCAATATTGTATAATACAATTCCTACATTTTCTTTACTACCAAGCTCTTTGAAAATCAGGATTGATTTCTGATAGTAATGTATTGCCTCTTGATAATTTAATTGAAGATTATAAATCTCTCCAATATTGTTTAAGCATATTGCTGTGCCATTCTTATCGTTTATTTTCTTGAATATTTTTAGCGATTCTAAATAGAATCCAAGGCTTTTCTGCAATTTTCTTTGATCATTGTATACATGTCCAATATTTACAAGACTGATGGCAATATCGCGCTGGTAATCCAGACTCACGCTCAATTCGAGAGCTTTGTCATAACATTCCAACGCATCTTCATAATTTCCTAATCGTTCGTATAGGATTCCTAAATTGTGTAAACATGCAATTTCACTCCGCCTATTATCTAAATCCTGTCTCATTTTCAATGCCTTGAGCAAGTATTCTATAGCTTTTTCATAGTCTCCTTTATGAGTGTATACAAATCCAATATGACCAAGAGTACGTGCTATACCGTCCAGATTCGCCTCTATACTTTCTTTAATTTTCAAAGCGTCAAAATGATATTCCAAGGCTTTATCATAATTTCCCAATGAAGAAAATGTAATCCCGATATTTCCGATACAGCTTGCCATCCCATTTTGGTCGTTCAACTCCTCCCTTATGTCTAAAGCTTCCAAATAACGTCTTCGACTTTCCTCATAGTTGCCAAGTTTTTGGTAAACTATTCCAATATTATTTAAACAATCGGCGACACCCTTTTTAAAATTTATGTTCTGGGCAAGTTGCAACCCTCTATTACCATATTCAAGTGCTCGATCAGGAGAATCCCTTGCATTTAACCAGCATAACTCTTTCAGAATAGTTACTTTATTAGTATCCACGACCTTGCTTTGCAAAAGTGCCTCTAGGCTATCAATTTTAGCATTGTTTAGACTAAAGACCACTTGAGAAAACAAGAAGAATAATAGGATTAAGCTGCTTTTAATTCTTGGCATTGCACGTGATTTGTCGCTAAATGTAATTAAGAACTAACAAATAAAGTGAAAATGAAACTATTGAAAGTTGGTGCCTGATCTAAATAAAATTACGGCCAACTTCCAATGAAAAGTAACAGGTCTCCAGACCAATCAAAGGTTTCTTCAGGGTATAAAAAAACTGCCCTTCTCCCTTTAATGTGAGTCCTCCGGCCATAACCGTTTAGGGATCATGCCTGGCCGCAGGCTCCTATTCAATCAGAACCCGCCTCACGATCACCTGCCTGCCCGGCTGCGTCGTTCGGGCGGGCGCATCTGTAGTTAGCTGGATATTGTAAATCCCGGGGGGCTGTGCGCTGAGATTGAGGGCCGTACGAAAGGTTCCGTTAAAATCAGAGAATGATTGGGTGTACACTTCCTGCCCCAGGTAATTGCTAATGCTGAGTTTTAAAGTACCGCTTTCAGCATTTTTGAACTGAACATTGAACAAACCTGTATTGGGGTTGGGGTATACCTTTAAACCAATAGAAAGATACCTGTCAATTATTCCCACCGGTTCAGTTATTGTAACTAAAGCTACTCCGCTGCAATTGTCGGCTCCGGTAACAGTTACACCAAAAGATCCGGCACATAAGCCGGTTGCGGTAGAGGTAGTTTGGTTAGATAGGTCATTCCAAAGGTACGTGTAGGGAACGGCGCCTCCTGTAACAGATGCAACCGCCGTACCATCACAACATGCATTGCAACTGGCGTCTGTACTCAAAGATATAGTTACAGAAGGTGCACCTATTTCATTGATTGATGCGTTATCAATAACAATACAGCCACTCGCGTCGGTAATGGTCACTGTATAATTTCCAACTGCCAGGTTACTCTCTGATGAGCTTGTCCCTCCGCTTGACCATGAGTAAGTATATGGACTGCTTCCTCCAGTTGCAGTTACCGATGCGGAACCATCTGCATTACCACAAGTTGCGTCTGTTGAGGTTGTGTTTAGCGCAGGCCCTCCAGCGGTAATGATCGTTACACTATCAACTGTGTTGCAACCAGCGTCATCTGTAATGGTAACTGCATAACTTCCACTACCCAGATTACTTTCGGTTGAACTTGCACCACCGCTAGACCATGAATACATATACGGACTGGTACCGCCACTGGCAGTTACTGTTGCCGTACCATCATTGGCACCACCACAACTTTCATCAGTGTCATCCATATTTGATGAAAGCTCAACAATTGAGGGATCATATTCCCAGAAGTCTTGTTTATTACCCGCCGAAGTGCCGATATAACCTTTATTCCCGATAGAAAATCCAACAGCTTTCGATCTTTCATTTCCGTCAAAATCCTCTTTTTGTGTCCATTGATCAGTAAGGGGGTCGTATTCCCAAAAATCCTTCGTAGGCCCTATTGCAAATGGTGGATCCTGATCTTCCTCATATCCTGTCCCGATATACCCTTTGCTACCGATTGAAAAACCAACAGCACGGTCTCTGCCTCCCCCACCATAATTGGCTTTTTGTGTCCAGGTGTCACCTATTGGGTCATATTCCGAGAACTGAGATTTTGGGAAAGCGGTCGAACCGCCACCGGTACCGATATATCCCTTATTCCCGATAGAAAAGCCAACAGCACCATACAGTTCGCTCCCAATTGAAGCATAATCGGCTTTTTGTGTCCATACATCTCCTGTTGGGTCATACTCCCAAAAGTCTATGAACCAACCTATCCCACCGTCGTCAATTCCTGCTCCGAGATAGCCTTTGGTTCCGATGGAAAAACCAATAGCACCAATAGCACCACGCCTTCCACCTCCAACCAAATCGGCTTTTTGTGTCCATGTGTTCCCTGCCGGATCGTATTCCCAAAAGTCGTTATGAAATACATTGCCGGTGTCCTTGCCGGTCCCTATATATCCTTTCACGCCGATGGAAAATCCCACAGCACCTGTTCTTGCAACTCCGCCAAAATCCGCTTTTTGGGTCCATGTGTCGGCTACCGGGTCATATTCCCAAAAGTCCTTAAACTTATTACTGGGGGAGTCGCCACCAGTTCCGATGTACCCTTTAGCGCCAATGGAAAAGCCAACAGCTTCCGATCTTCCTGTTCCCCCAAAATCTGTCTTCTTATCCCAGGGTTTGCATTGAGCATAAAGTTCATGGCTGTTGAATAAGAACAGAGTGCAAATTGTAAGTAGGATTGCTGCTTTTTTCATGGTGACAAGTCTTAAATGTTATTCTAGAATAATGGATTTATTTACCAGTCTTGTTTCTGTTTGGATTAGGATGTTCAAGATAATCATTATAGGGAGATATAGCTTCCCTTCACTTCGGCTCCGCTCAGTGGGCGGGTATTGCGGCTCCGCTCAGTGGGCGGGTATTGCGGCTCCGCTCAGCTACGTGGACACTGAGCGGAGCCGAAGTGCCCACGTGAAAACAGAGCCGAAGTGCCCATATCCCACCCTGAGATAATAATTCATCACAATCCGTCAATTTCACAATTAATATAATGTAGCTTTGCAGTCCTGAAATCAGTACTGAACAGTAAATTTTAAAATCCATTACTACAATGAAAGTGAAGAAAAGCTGGATAATTATAGGGGTTGTCCTCGTAATCGTATTTATTCTGTATCGCCTCTTTGGCGGCACTTACAACAACATGGTCGAGTATGATGAGACCGTGATAACGGCCTGGTCGAACGTCGAAAATGTGTATCAGAGAAGGGCAGATCTTATTCCCAACCTGGTGAGCACGGTAAAGGGCTATGCAGCTCATGAAAAGGAGACCCTGACCGGGGTCATAGAAGCCAGAGCCAAAGCCACGAGCATCAACATCGATGCGGGCAACCTCACTGCCGCCAGTATGCAGCAGTTCCAGCAGGCACAGGCTGGCCTCAGCTCTGCATTGTCAAAATTGATGGTGGTGGTAGAGCGCTACCCTGATTTGAAAGCGAATCAAAACTTTTTGGAGTTGCAGTCGCAATTGGAAGGAACAGAGAACAGAATTGCTGTCGAGCGCAGAAAATTCAATGAAACCGTGAAAGTGTACAACACCTACATTCGCTCTTTTCCCAATAACATGGTATCCGGAATGTATGGGTTTGACAGAAAAGTTCAGTTCGCAGCCGATGCTGGCGCAGACAAGGTACCTGAAGTTAAATTCTAAGAGCCCATGGCCAGTGCATTTTTTACTTCTGATCAAAAGCAGCAAATTGTAGCTGCCATTAAAGATGCGGAGCTAAATACTTCTGGAGAAATTCGTGTGCATATCGAGAATCACTGCAAAAAGAAAGTGCTGGACCGGGCATCCGCCGTCTTTGCCACGTTGAAGATGCACAAAACTGAGTTGAGAAATGGGGTCTTGTTCTACCTGTCTATCAAGGACCATAAGTTTGCCATTCTCGGCGATGGTGGCATAAACGCCGTTGTTCCCGACGACTTCTGGAATAGCATAAAAGATTTGATGCAGCAGAAATTTAAGGAAGGTGAATTTACGGATGGCTTGTCTGCCGGTATTAAAATGGCTGGCGAGAAGTTAAAAGCTCACTTCCCTTACCAGTCGGATGATAAAAACGAATTGTCTGATGAAATTTCCTTCGGTGATGACAAAGCAGATGAATAGATTTCCACTCCTTCTTGTACTCTTAATAGCGCATGTGTTTTCATACGCACAGGAACTTCCAGAACGGCCCAACCCGCCAAGATTGGTTAATGACTTTGCGAATATCCTTGGCGAAAGGGAAGAGCTTGCACTTGAGAGGAAACTGGTTACTTATAACAACAGTACCTCCACACAAATAACCGTTGTCACGATTCCCTCGCTGGAGGGCAGTGATATAGCGGATTATAGTTTTCGTCTTGGAGAACAATGGGGAATTGGCAGAAAGGGAAAGGATAACGGTGTGCTCATTATAGTGGCGCTGCAGGACAAGAAGATGTTCATCGCCACCGGCTATGGATTGGAAGGTGTAATACCAGATGCCCTGGCCAAGCGGATCGTAGAAAACTACATGAGGCCGAACTTTAAAAAGAAAAATTATTACAAGGGACTGGACGAAGCTACAACAGTGATTATGGGTTTGGCCAGCGGTGAATTTACCGCCGATCAGATTGGAAGGAGAAAGATGAATCCCTCCAGATTGATATTTCCACTGCTCATGATCGTCTTCTTCATCTTCTTCTCCTATTCAAGATTCAAGAATGCAAAAGGATCTCACATGGGCGGCAGTAACCTTAATTTCATCACTTTTTTATTGTTGGCCTCGGCCATGGGCGGCAGAGGAAGTGGCTATAGCAGCTTTTCATCAGGAGGTGGCTCCTTTGGCGGTGGAGGCTTCGGAGGGTTCGGCGGCGGAAGTTTTGGCGGTGGCGGCGCTGGCGGTAGCTGGTAAATCGCATTCAAAAGGCTTCAACTTCCTCGCTAAAGCAAACATACCCCCTACGCCCCTGAAGCAATTACTTTCTCTTCCCATCAGGAGCATAGCGTCTCTTCAGGGTCGTTGTCCCCCTTAATTAAGGGGGACAGTTTCGAAGCGAAGCTAAGAAACAGGGGGTTACCGCTTATACACCACCCCACCCTTCATCACAAACGTAACAGCCTGCAGCACTTTAATATCCACAAGCGGATCACCACTTACGGCAATCACATCGGCAAAATAACCTGGTTTGATGGACCCGAGAGTCTTGCTCTCTCCGAGGAGGTCGGCAGCAGCAGTTGTAGCAGATTTAATGGCTGCCATGGCCGGCATTCCCGCCTCTACCATATATTGGAACTCCAATGCGTTTTTTCCGTGTGCATATACACCGGCATCTGTACCAAAGGCAATCTTAACCCCAGCTTTGTAGGCCTTGGCAAAGGTGGAAGCAATCTTGGGGCCAATCTCCAGGGCCTTGGGTATCACAATTTCCGGGTAATAACCCTTTATCGATGCTGAATCCGTTACAGATCTGCCGGCACAGAGCGTGGGAACCAGGTAAGTTCCTTTTTCCTTCATCAGCTTCATGGTTGCGGCTGACATCAACGTACCGTGCTCAATAGACGCTACACCAGCCATAATGGCCCGGCGCATCCCTTCATCTCCATGAGCGTGGGCACATACTTTCATGCCAAAATCTTTGGCGGTTTCTACAATGGCTCTTATCTCTTCTTCTGTAAACTGCGGATTAGAACTGCTCTTGGCCATACTCAATACGCCGGCTGTTGCTGTGATCTTGATCAGGTCAGCGCCATTCTTGTAGCGCTGGCGAACGCCTTTTCTGCATTCTGCAACGCCGTTCACCACTCCATCGCTCGGTCCTGGATCTCCCATTAGATCGGCACGCCATCCATTGGTGGGATCGGCATGTCCGCCCGTAACTGCCAATGACTTGCCAGCCGAGAACACACGCGGGCCAACGGTTAACCCCTTGTTAATGGCATCTCTCAATGAAGTGTTAACACCCGTTCCTCCAAGATCCCGCACGGTAGTAAATCCAGCCATCAGATTGGTCTTCGCAAAAACAGCGGCTTTGAAAGCAATATCAGCAGGGTCTTGCGTAAAACGCTCTAAGTATTGATTCGGATTGGTCTCGCCTTCCAAATGCACATGCATATCAATGAGGCCGGGGAGAACGGTCTTGTCTTTGAGATCGATGACCTCAATTGTGTCACCTGCTGCCGTGTATCCTTTGGATACGCTTACAATTTTCTCACCCCTGATGACGATGGTCATTTCGGATTGTGCGGTATTGGCTATCCCGTCGATAAGTTTCCCACAGTAGATGTAAGTGGTTTGGGCACTGGCTTTTCCAATGCCAGCGGCAATTAGTGCTATTAATAGGATTATGTAGTTGCGTTTTTTCATATGGTTGTTATTTAATATCTCCCACCGTGATGCCATCACGGCGGACAGGCCGCCTGTTTAAGCTTGCATTTCAGAATAAGTTCTATAACTGGGCCTCAAAGGCGATTCTATTATAAAGTACTTTCCGGGCTTATCACACTCAATTGTCAACACATCTGATTGATCCACCTTGGCAAAATCACCTTCTTCCAGGGAGGTTGAATCGCCTCCTGCTCCCAACTTTGATTTTCCCTCCAGTTGAAAGATAGAGTAAACACTCTCGACAGAAGCGTCCAGTTTATGCGTACCAGCTTCGAAGCTGTATTCTTTGATACTCACCCCTTCGGTCTCCAGGCGCATGGTTCCGCCTTCTCCTGCGTATATTTTGACCTTGTATCCTTCCTGCTCCACCATGGCAATATCAGCAGCGGCATAATCGTCATAGGAAGCGGGTTCATACATGGAGTTGGTCAAGTCAGGATCAAGCCATATCTGAAACATATGTGCGCCCTTGTTCATCTTTTCTGAATGAGAGATTCCGTTGCCTGCGCGAATGATTTGGGCATCACCTGTGTTCAACGGACTCCATCTATCCTGCTTGCTGTCGTAATGCTCCAGGTCACCTTTTAAAACGAATGACATGATCTCAAATCCTTGATGAGGATGTTCACCAATAGTACTTCCCACATCGGTCCATGCATGAGCCCAATAAACGAGATTTGAATAAGGGCTCATCTTCCCTCCGTCTTGAGGAAAACCGATTGGCTTGTTCTCCATGATTTCTCCGTCATTGAACTGGCCTTTTCCTTGTTCGGACACAGATGCTTTTATGATCCCCATAAGCTAATCAGTTTAATGTCACTCGATTTACATTTGGCCGAAAAACGATTGTAAGACAATTGTCTTACAATTGTCTTACAACCGTCTTACGACCGTCTTACAATTGTTCTATTTAATCCATATTCCCACCTTAATCGTCGACCCATTTTGCACTCCCGTATAAACCCTGTGCGTCGCCTTCATAAAATCATCCTCGGTGGCCATAAATATATTTTCTACATATATCTGTGGATTTCTATCTATTATTGGAAACCAGGTACTCTGCACATGAATCATGATCTTGTGTCCTTTTTGAAAGGTATGCAGCACATCTAACAATTCAAAGGGAACCGCCGTTACTTGGTTGGGCACAAAAGGCTCAGGATTTTCATCACTATTCCTGTATCTACCTCTGATAGCTTCACTGCGAACCATTTGCTGATAACCTCCGTACTTCTTATCCTTCTTGTGCGGATATCCAGGGTGGTCATCGGGATACACATCTATCAACTTTACGATCCAGTCGCAAGCAGATTCTGAAGTGCTCACCATCAATTTTACCTGCATACTTCCCGCAAATGTGATGTCTTCCTTCAGCACCTCCGTAGAATATACCAGCACATCTTGCCTGCGGCCAGAAAAACGCTGGTCGTCGGTCATGTATTCGCGGGTCATTCCCGTTGTAATTTCTGTGGTATAAGGAACTGGTTTTGCAGGATCGCTTACAAATTCATCATAGGTGTCATATCCTGAATTGGGGTTGTAGAATGAGAGTTTTCCACTTGGTAGCAGATGCAAGGTCTTCTCTTCCAAATCCGCAGGTGGCCATGTCTCAAATTCATGCCATTGATTCAGCCCAGTTTCAAACATATAAGCTTCAGGAAGTTTAAGCTCCCCCTTTCCCTTCAAATAATAATTGAAAAAGGGAAGCTCAATATTTTCCTGGTAAAATGTGGAAGGTGCAGGATCATCTCCAAAATGCACAAAGCCCAAGCTAGAACCATCGCCCCTCGCCCATCCACCATGTCTCCACGGCCCCATTACGATGGTATTGTTGATTCCACTGTTGTTCTCTTCAATGGCTTCATAGATGGCTAGCGGGCCATACAGATCTTCTGCATCAAACCAGCCACCGACGGTCATCACTGCAGGCTTCACATTTTTTAAGTGAGGAATGATGTTCATGTCCTGCCAGAATGAATCGTAATTCGGATGTTTGACAGACTCATTCCAAAATGGGATTGAGTCGTGATAAAACTTGTTGACATTTTTTAGCGGGCCCAACTCTTCCAGAAAGAATTGGTATCCATCAGGTGTTCCATGATTGAACCGGTTTCCCCACTCTTTGGTGAGTTCAGGCCTTTCTCTACCAAAGGCGTAGAAGAAATTAAAGCAATGGGGCAAAAAGAAGGCGCCATTGTGATGAAAATCGTCCCACCACCAGTCCGCGATAGGAGCTTGCGGAGAAACAGCCACCAGTGCAGGATGGGCATCGATCACAGCAGCGGCGGCATAAAACCCCGGATAGGAAATACCCCACATGCCAACCTTGCCATTGTTGTTTTTTACTTTCTTGAGCAGCCATTCAACAGTGTCGTAGGTATCCGAACTCTCATCGATGTCCTTTTTCTCTTTCTTGACATCGACGTGCTTTCGCATGTTCACGTAGTCACCCTCTGACATGAAGCGCCCCCGAACATCCTGGTAAACAAAAATGAACTTCTCTTTCGCAAATAACATGGAAGGGCCAATTCTGGCACGAAATTGATCCTCTCCATAAGGTTTTAGTGAATACGGAGTTCTGTAAAGCATCATAGGATATTTCTCTGACTTGTCTTTTGGAGAGTAAACGGCGGTGAAGAGCTTTGCACCATCTCTCATTACAATCTCATACTCCTTCTTGTCGTAATTCTCCGCAATCCATGTGGAATCCTTTGTCTTTTGCCCATCTGCACGTGCCTCATAACCACCCACAAAAACAACCACAAGCAACAGAAATACCCTTCCCAATTTTCTCATTCCTCTCAATTTTCTAATTTTAGATTTTCACGTTCAAATCTACACAGAGTATGCTCAATTACAAAGAGGCCAAAGACCTGCTGTTTCAGCACGTTTCGAAAACCGCTACCGAGACAATTCAACTATGCCATGCTGAGGGAAGAATTACTGCAGAAGATATCCGCTCTCCTGTTGCGCATCCCCTTTTTGATCAATCTGCCGTAGATGGCTATGCTTTTAAGCTGAACAATGACCATAACTATGACAATGACTGGCTGTCGGTTAGTGGTGAGGTTAAAGCTGGGGATATGAGTGATGGGCAAATTGAAGATGGATCGGCAGTAAGGATATTTACTGGCGCCAGAATACCGGATGAACTGGACACAGTGATTATGCAAGAGGATGTGACAGTCAATGGCGATTCTATTTCCTTAAATAAGGAGGTTAAATTGGGACAGCACGTAAGAAAAGCAGCAGAACAGATAAAGGAGGGCGAGCTCGCTATTAAAAAAGGAAGTCATATTAATCCTGCTACAATTGGATTTCTGGCTTCACTGGGGATAAAGGAGATAACAGTTGCCAAAACACCCGCAGTTCATATCATTGTGACAGGTAACGAATTTGCCAGCGATGCAGCCGGGCTTGCTTCAGGAAAGATATTCGAATCCAATGGAGAGATGTTGGCAGCAGCTTTAAAGAAGATGTCAATCAATGCTTCCTTTGAAGAGTGTGCCGACGATCTCAAATTGCTCCAGGAAAAAATTGCGGAAGCCAATGATCAATCTGATGTGCTCATCATATCAGGAGGCGTTTCCGTTGGAGATTACGACTTCACAGTTCCCGCATTGGAGGCAAATGGCTATGAAACGGTCTTTCACAAGGTGAAGCAAAAACCTGGAAAGCCACTTCTGTTCAGTAAAAAAGAAGACAAGGCAGCCTTTGGACTGCCGGGAAATCCCCGTGCCGTTATGATATGTTTTTATCAATATGTACTTCCCTACCTCAATGCCATGGCCGGAAAGTCAAGTTACCAGTTAACTGAAGCGGTATTTGCTTCCGCCAATAATTATAAAAAGAAAGATGACGACAGAACACATTTCCTGGCGGGAAAGATCAATGGTAATGAAGTAGAGTTATTGGAAATTCAGGGCTCACACATGATGATGTCGCTTGCTGCCGCGGATTGCCTGGCAGTAAACCCAGAAGACACGCTGGAAATTAAAAAGGGGGATCTGGTTAATGTCGTACTATTACCCTAACAAATAAATAAATGACAGAAGAAGAGCTGGAAAAGGAAGAGAATTTAACACCGGATTGGTTAAAGCAAGTTCAAAACATGAGCTGGGAACCAGAAATATTGATTTCCGGAGGTTCTATTATTTTCCTTTTTACGATGACCGACGATTTTGGGAATTTAGGAAAATTGAATAATCACGTTGGAGGATTTCTATCTCCAATCATAATATTTCAATCATTTATTGCCATCAATATTATCAAAATCGCTTTCTCCATTCATTTGATCCTCAGAGGTGTTTGGACAGGATTAATCGGTTTGAGTTTTGCGTACCCCAAGGGAATAAACGAAGAAAAACTAAAATTCAGGGGCAGGTTTCTAAGAGACCTAAAGAAGGCTCCAAAACCATCCGTTGCAATACTGAAACTTGAAAAAATATGCAGCATGATCTTCTCCTTCACATTCATGTTTGCGACAATGTTTGTGGGAATTACTCTGTTATTTATCCTTGGTATCGAGTTATTCGGTGTTTTTGGTATTGATATTCGAGGGAGTTTCGAAAATTGGAGATCCTATAAACTGGGAATTATGTTGTTAGCGTTCCTAGGATTGATAGAGCTCTTTACGGGTTTTTTAAAGAAAACTAAATACATTTCCAATATATACTACCCGATATATAAAGTCTTCAATATTATTACACTGGGCTTTCTCTACAGGAATACATATTACTTAATCGCATCTAACATTAACAAAGCTCTAATCGCATCGTTTTTTATAGTGATTTCATTCTTTGGTTATCAGATGGCGAAAGGCAATATGATGGAAGTTTTTCCATACGAAGGAGGACACCAAAGCTTTTTTGACAAACGACTTTACAAGTTAAACCCGCGCTTTGGTAAACACTATATGAAGCTTAACAATTACGATAATTTGAGAGTAGAAGGTGCTTTAGTAGCTGGTGCATTCGGGGTAAATTTTAGCATTAATTCTGATGTGATCCGCAAGGGGCCTTTGAAGTTATTCATTGCTTACGATCAAAAATTGGATGCATATATAGATCCAAATTGCGAGTCTGATGATTTACACAAACCAGTGCCTACTTCCGAATCAAGAAATCGGATAGCAGATCAGCACCTGAATTGTATCACATCGCTCTTTAGAATTTCAATTGACGATATAATATACGATGACATTCAATGGCAGTACACACTCCATCCAAGTACCGGACAAGAAGGTATTGTTTGTTATTTGACGCTGCAGGATTTCCAACAAGGACTCCATCAACTCCATATTGAAGTACGAACGAGCAAAGACAATTTTGGTAAAAGCAGCACCTCATTTTGGATTGAATGAATCAATGTCAGATTTGACAATAATCATACTTGCTGGAGGCAAAAGCAGTCGTTTTGGCAGGGATAAGGCCTTTGTCAACTTTAACGGCAAACCACTCATTCACAACGCTATCGAACTGGGTAAATCAATCACGGAGAACATCATTATCATCGCCAATCGAGATGGCTATGACGACCTTGGATTTCCTGTTTTCCCGGATATATATAAAGATAAAGGCCCCATTGGTGGAGTACACAGCGGGTTGGTAAATTCCAACTCAGAATTCAACTTTATCCTCGCTGCAGACATGCCCCATGTAACTTTACCGTTGATAAAATATACTATCGATAAAGCAACTATTAACTCAAACAGCGTCATACCTATAGCAAACGGACATCCCGAACCATTGTGCGGGGTCTATTTGAAGAAGGCAATCACTACAATTGAAAAATGTATTAAAGAAGAAAAATACAAAATGATGGACGTGCTAAAAGAACTGAATTCAGAATATATCGATATAAATACTGATTCAAAATTTTATTCGCCATACTTGTTTTCTAATATTAATACAGTAGAAGATCTGAAGAATGCCAATCGTTTAATGAATGAAGATTGATGTATTACTTTTTGGACAAATCAGCGAAATAGTTGGAGAGCAAACCATAGTTATGGAAAACATAGATAACAAAGAGGAACTGATAAAGACCATGGTTGCGACATATCCGGCACTTAGTAAACTGAATTTTAAAATTGCAATAAACTGTGAATTAACTGAATCTAATCTCAAATTAAATGATGGAGACCAAGTAGCGCTCCTACCTCCCTTTGCGGGGGGATAATCCTAATCCTATGGAAAAATTTAATCCACAAGAATTAGAAGACCATCAAGTTGAGCATTCTACCGGTACTGACATACCTGCCTGTGTAATACTATTCGACGACGAATGGCATACCTTTGAGCAGGTTACCGAGCAGATCATTTTTGCCATAAAATGTAATCCTGAGCAGGCTGAACGCCTCACATGGACCGTGCATTCGAGAGGAAAGGCACTGGTTTATCAGGGAGATATGGGCGAATGTCTGAAGGTGAGTGAAATTTTGGAAGAAATTGATCTCGGTACGAGGGTAGAATACTAAACTATGACAGAAAATACTGCAAGGAAAAAGCCGAAGAAGGTTTTTCTCGAAGGCGCTATTAGCCCCCAATTTATAGCAGATTCCATTTCCAAACACAGCAGCAAGACCGATATTGGTGCACATAATATTTTTATGGGCCAGGTTCGGGCAGATGTAATTGAAGGCAAAGAAGTCACAGCAATTGACTACACGGCGTACCAGGAAATGGCCGAAAGAGAGTTCCATGAAATACGCGAATCAGCCTTTGCGCAATTCGATCTCAGCTGCATGCACATATACCACAGCCTGGGCATAGTAAAGACAGGCGAAATCTCACTATTCATTTTCGTATCATCGAAACACAGGGATGAAAGCTACAAAGCATCCCGATTTCTCCTGGAGGAGATCAAAGTAAAAGTTCCCATTTTTGGTAAGGAAATTTTTACAGACGCCACTCACGATTGGAAGGAAAACAAGTAGACTAAGCTTTCAATAAGTCCACTGTGTCTGTTTTCCTTAATCTGCGAATAACGAATAGTACGGATTTGCGAATGAGCACGCTAAAGTCATTGCCTATCGTATAAGATCATTCACACTTATTCGTAATTCGTACATTCGTAAAATTTGTAATTCGTACACCTGTGAAGGATATCAGCCATAAATCGAATACACTCAGAACAGCTATTGCTCAAGCAACGGTTGTAGTTAGCAAGCAGGAAACCATCGACGCCATCAACAACAACACCGTTGAAAAGGGAAATGTCTTTGAAATGGCGAAGGCTGCAGGACTACTGGGCATAAAGAAAACACCCGACCTCCTACCCGATTGTCATCCAATCCCCATCGAACACGCCGCCATTAAATATGAGATAGACGGGCTCAACATTATTATTGAAGTCACCGTGAAGGCTATTTACAAAACGGGCGTTGAGGTGGAGGCCATGCATGGAGCTTCAGTAGTGGCATTAACCGTATACGATATGCTCAAGCCCATTGAT
>JACZWC010000074.1 GCA_022572355.1 Bacteroidota bacterium
AATGTATTGTCAGGAGGGCCTGCATTTTGTGAAGGAGGGATAATGACATCCTCAACGTAGTAGGTTGTTGATGTAGAGAGGGAAGGCGTGGTAAAGGTTCCACCCGTGTTCAGCAGATTTGTGCCTACAGAATCATCGTACCAGTTTAAGGTGCCTGAACCGCTGGCACTTAGATTTAATGTACCAGCGCCGCATCGGGAGGCAGAGGTTGTATTAGGTGCTGTGGGTTTGCTGACGACAATATAGGACGTCATCGTGAGCGAATCACTGCCAAACCCGTTGGTAGCAACAAGTTTAACCGAATATGTACCGCTATTCGCATAGGTATAGGCAGGATGTTGTTGGTTGGATGATCCGCCATCTCCGAAATTCCAATTCCAGGATGAGGGGCCGTTTGTTGATAAATCGGTAAACTGAACATCTCCGGTACAGGTGGTTGTGTTGTCAACAGTGAAATTCGCTGAAGGAGGTGAGTTTGGCATGGTGCAGGCCCATTGAATTTCAAATCCGTCACCATTCACAGCAGGGTCAGCATGGTGGAAAATGGTAATCGAACCTCCAGAGGAGGTTACAGGACCCGGTGGGCCGGTTGTGTTACACCACTTCCCCAATGAAGGAGATGCTGTATTGGGCCCATCAAAGAATTCCACATAATCATAATTACATGGAGGACTGCCACCGCTACCCGGTTCTATATCGAAGGAAATGGTAGTGAGGGTAACACTTGAGGCACCCGTGGGTGAAATTGTGATTTGATTGTCGGTGTTGTCTGTGTACGTGCCTGATGGGCCTCCATTGTCATAGACGGTACCAGTACAAGATAATTGAATATCTCCGGCTCCTGTAACAGGCATGATTACAACACAGGGAATCAAGGAATCAATATCTATATAATTAACTTTTGTTATCGAGTCAATTCCGCATGGATTTCCATCAGTTACTAACTTGACCGTAAAAGTGCCATAAGTAGTGTACACATGAGATGGGCTGGCTAGCGTATCGGTGTTGCCATCTCCGAAATCCCAAAAGAAAGCTCCTCCATTCGTACTTAGATTGGTAAAAGAAACGGTAAAAGGCGCTTGACAAGAAGTGGCTGGATTGGCATTAAAATCTGAGGTAACAGTTGAATCGAATGGCAGTCCCACACCCACAGCATACCAGGCATCCGTAGTCGCTACCGCTTCCGGACTGCATGCCCCATAGATATCAATCGCGGACTGTATTGCATAAAAACGCGCATCTGAATATTGCGAGTTGGTGGAAAGATAAACAGAGAGATTTCTGAAAGCAATAGCTCCGGCTTTGCTAATTCCCTGGGCGGGTATATTGTAGGCATCACCGTTATCATTGGTTCCTGTACCACCCATACTCATCAGGTAAAACCAAAAATTTTGAACGCCACTGTTCGTATGAACTCCTCCGTTATCTCCCGGTCCTGTTGCCCAATTCGTTCCCAGATAGGTGTCGGGGTCGCCGTAGGCTTTGGGATTTGACATAGACCTGAGTGTTACTCCGATATCTTCTCCCACCAACCAGTTGGCATTCGAAGGCCTTCCGAAAAACTCGACGGAAGTTCCCCAGATATCACTGAATGATTCGTTTAACGCTCCGGATTCATAGGAATAAACAAGATCGGCCGTAAAATCCATCAGTCCATGTCCTATCTCATGCCCGGCGATATCCAAAGCTGTAAAAGGGTTATATGATCCGGATCCATCGCCATAGGTCATCCTTGTTCCATTCCAAAAAGCATTGCTGTAGTTGTTGCCATAGTGCACATAGCTCCTAAGCAAAAATCCACTATTATCTATACTGTTCCAACCATGTTCACTGAGCAAATAATCATAAGTCATTTCCGCTCCCCAGTGTGCGTCGGTTGCCACTTCATCCTGGTTGGCGTTAACATTGTTCCAGAAATTATTGCCATCCGTAAAGTCAACGGCACTGCCGTAATTGGTGCCGGTATTCATGTCAAAGGTTTGAATGCCATTTCCTCTCCCGGTTTCCCTGAGCCGGAAATTGGATCCGGTATAATCCGCTATCATGGTTTGATTTCCGCTGTAAGCAGTCACTGCCGTACCGGTAGAATCTACCGTGTGGATGCTGTTACTTTCAAATAAGATATTTCCAGAATTAGCGTCAACGAAAACATCAGCTCTATAAAGAGGATCGGAAGCATAAACATCAAACCTGTAGGCAAGGCCAAATACCGCATCCTCGAATGTTGGACTTATGATGACCAACGATCCTTTTGGATAATAGGTCGCCGATGGATTTCCCATTTCAAATTTGAGCAGGTTCTCTTCTGACGGGACTTCCCACATATAAGTGTTTGCACTAACATGATTTAAAGCGAATCCCAGTGCGTTTTCCTCAGAGATATCCGCTGAAACATTTGAGTTTATTGAACTGAACAAAGTGCCATTTGCAGATATGATTTTGCCGTTTTTAGTGTGAACGAAGTAATTGGACCATTCTACCGGAATGTTCTGATAATATTGCTGATATCTGTAGTGAATAAATCCGATCCGATCCGATTGGGTTTTAATCAATTCAAGGGTAAACCCTCTGTCAAGCTTAAACGTCTTTTTTAGCCACTGCACAAAGCTATCAATCCCAATTTCTTGTCCTGATCTAAATCTGATAAACTCAGGTATATTGGTATTGCTTTTCATCTTTACCATCGCTGCCCCAGGGACATACTTGTCTGCCTCTAGTCCGGTATATAATTGTGCACTGACTTGCGTGGTACAACATAGTATCATACCTGCCACTAGTAATTGGCCTAATCCAAACGTGTTTTTCATGAGGAAGGTGTTTCTAAAAAGTTGAAGAAGTTCTGTTTTGGTCTCCGAAATTTAACGAAAACAAGTGAGAATGTCAAGTTGGCGGGTAAAATATGAGTAAGTTTGTTAAGTATGAAAACAGCCCTTTCATATCAGGTTAATGACGTTGAAACCTATAAATCAAAGCTTATGTTTTGGGCTTCAAAATTTGAGACTTGTTGTATTCTTCACAGTAACCGCATTGGTATCAGTGGGAATGGCATAAAGGAGCCTGCCAATAGCTATGATCTGTTGGTAGCAACCGGAGAGAACAGACGTTTTGAAGGAGGTAATTCAGATAGCTTCGAAGGGTTGAAAAAGTTTTGTGAAAATAAGGATCGATGGGCTTTTGGCTTTTTTACATATGACCTCAAGAATGAGCTCGAAGATTTGAAGTCAGAGAATTATGATGGAGTCGGGATGCCGGATATTCATTTTTTCAATCCGGAGTATCTGTTTCTGGTAACTGGCAACGAAGTAACTCTTCAAATTGAAGAAGGAAATTCTCAAGTAGCTAAAAGGATCAAAGCGGAGATTGATAATATTGAAAATACATTAGAGGAAGTTGCCACGATTCAATCTGTTTCGCGAAGAATTTCAGAGGAAGAGTACTTAAAATGCGTTAGGAACATCAAGGATCATATAAGATATGGGAATGTCTACGAGCTCAACTTTTGTCAGGAGTTCTATGCAAGTAAGTTCAAATTGAATCCATTTGATCTTTTCGAGAAATTGAATGGTATTTCAGGAACTCCATTTTCCAGTTATTACCGATTGAACGATAAATACTTGATTTGTGGCAGTCCGGAAAGGTTTATGAAGAAAACCGGCAGACGAATCATTTCTCAGCCTATCAAAGGAACAATCAAACGCGGGTCGACTGAAGCCGAAGACCTGACTTTGATAAAGGAGTTGGAGCAAAGCACAAAAGACATGAATGAGAATGTGATGATCGTTGATATTGTTAGAAACGATCTGTCGAGAACTGCCAGCCCGAATTCGGTTGTAGTTTCAGAAATGTTTGGCATCCATACCTTTAAGCAGGTTCACCAAATGATCTCAACAATTGAATCCGAACTCGCTGATGATTGTCATTTCATCGACGCGATCAAGGAGGCCTTTCCAATGGGATCGATGACCGGCGCGCCAAAAATAAAGGCAATGGAACTGATAGAGCAGTTTGAGCACACCAAAAGGGGCTTATACTCTGGAGCAGTTGGATACATTCATCCCTCAGGAGATTTTGATTTTAACGTAGTAATAAGGAGTATACTTTACAACAGCACAAATGAATATTTGTCATTTATTGTTGGCGGGGCAATTACGGACAATTCGGTACCAGAAGATGAGTATGAAGAATGTTTGTTAAAGGCAATGCCGATGTTTAAGGCACTTAACTTAAATTTGAAAGATATTAATTTGGTTGCACCATGACTTTATTAGAATCTCTCAAAAGTTTTATTGACGAACATACTTTGTTCAGTGGAAGGGATAAGATTTTGCTGGGGGTTAGCGGTGGTGTGGATTCGGTGGTAATGCTGGATATGCTGCTGCATCTGAAGATAAATGTTGGTGTGGCACATTGCAATTTTCAATTGCGCAAATCAGATGCTGCCAAGGATGAGTTATTTGTTAAAAAGCTTGGGAAAGATCACAGGCTGAAAATCCATTATAAATCATTTGACACCAAAAAGTTCGCAAAATCCCACGATATTTCTGTGCAGGAAGCAGCTCGTGTGCTTAGGTATGAGTGGTTCGAACAAGTTAGATCGGATTTTGGATATGACCACATTGCAGTTGCACACCATTCAAATGACTGTATTGAAACTTACTTGTTGAATATGATCAGGGGAACCGGTATCGCAGGATATCACAGCCTGCAAGTTAAAAACGGGTTGGTAGTCAGGCCGTTGCTCTCGTTCAGTAAGGCTCAAATTATGGAATATGCTCGAGTGAAAAAACTGAAATACAGAAAGGACCTGAGCAATGACGACCCCAAATACAGAAGGAATAAAATTAGAAATGAAGTCTTGCCATTGCTGGCGCAGATAAATCCAGGTATTGAAAAGTCTATTCTGGAAAACATCGATATCCTCCAGGAAACTGACAAGATCTATCAGGCGCATATAACCAGTGTGAGACGACAAATCGTAAAGAGGGAGGAAAGTACCTGGAGAATATCCATTGTGGAACTATCAAAGCTCGATCCTCTGAGAACGTACCTATTTGAGTTTTTAAAAGAGTTTCAATTCAATACTTCCGTGGTGGAAGAGGTTGTTAATTCCCTCAACCGGCAATCGGGTAAAAAATTCCTGTCTGCTACACACGTTCTGGTAAAGGACAGGAATTTTCTCATTATTTCGAAACGATCTTCGAGCGATAAAAAGAAGCCGAAAATGATTTCAATAAAACGAAGATCTATAAATACACCGGTGAAAATGTCTATGAGCCAATTTAGTATCAATCGCTTTGAGCTGACTGATTCCCGACAATGTGCCTCAATGGATACCGATAAGCTAAAATATCCGCTCAGGATAAGGAAGTGGAAGAACGGTGACTTTTTCTATCCCCTTGGTATGAACCAAAAAAAGAAGCTGAGCGACTTTTTTATCGACAACAAGATTTCGGTAACTGAAAAAGAAAATATATTTGTAGTTGAATCAGATAGCAATATCGCCTGGATAATTGGACATCGTATAGATGACAGATATAAGATCACGAAAAATACAAAGCAGGTATATCATATGGAATTGAATGGTGGAAGAAACGAGTAACATATTATTTGAGGAAAAGCAATACCTGGGGTACAATAAATACTCTAACGTCCGGAGAATGGCGCTTGCCCTGTTTTGCTTTTTTGCGTATTACTGGACAGAAGAAAACAACAGAAACGGGGAGATATTGTTTTTTATGGGAATCGTAATTACGATTATTTCCGTGTTGTTGATTTTTGTAATGCATTTAAAAACAACCGTCATCGAAGGAAGCATCATTCTGGACGGATTGTGGACATCAAAAAGGGTTAAAATAGACTTGGGGGGTATTACTTCTGTAAAAGCTATTTCTTCAAAGACATTTATGATCCGCCGGCCTGTTTATAATTTGCACTGGAAAGGAAATATCAGGTTTTACACAAGGGGTAAAGAAGTGGTGGAATTGATAGACAAAGATGGACTTCGATATGTTATCGGGAGTCAAATGAGTGGCCAGCTGGTACAAATTCTTCAGAAACAAATAAGCAAGCATCACCACACTGTCGATAGCGAATCAGCGAGCACTGATTCCTAGGTTGGAGCAAAGCGCCATTCGTCTTTGAGCAGACAATCCGGTATGTAATAATAACTACTTTTGGAACGTTACTCCACCGATCAATAGCATTGTGATGTTGAAAAGATATCTTCTTGGGTTGGTCCTTCTTTTGATGGGATTTGGCAGCTCCACCGCACAGATATTCGAACCGGTGAAATGGAACTACGAGGTTCGTGACCTTGGCAACTCAGAATATGAGTTGGTTTTCAAGGCCACTATTGATGACCATTGGCATTTATACTCTCAATTTATTGATGATGGCGGGCCGATTCCCACTTCATTTGGTTTCGACAGTATTCCTGAGATAGAACTGATTGGGCCTGTTGAAGAGCGTGGTGAATTAGAAACCGACTTTGACCCCAATTTTGAGATGCAACTCAAATGGTTCAGCCATGAGGTTGAATTCGTTCAAAGAGTTAAACTCAGTATGGACAATGTGAGGTTCAATGGTTATTACGAGTTCATGACCTGTGATGACCAGCGATGTCTTCCGCCGGAATATGTAGAGATTGAAGTTACCCTGGGAAAGGACGGAACGACCATGGCAGAGAAAGAATTGGTTGCCATAGACCCTGGTGGAACAGATGATGGTGAGGTTAAAAATCTATTTATCAATGATAAAATTGACCTGGCCAATCCAGTTAATGACTGTGGTGAAAAACGAGAAGACAAAACACTGTGGGGCATCTTTCTTTTGGGGATCATAGGTGGTGTAATAGCCTTGGTAACCCCATGTGTATTTCCGATGATTCCATTGACGGTGAGTTACTTTACAAAGGGAAGTGGTGATAAAAAGAAAGGGATTTACCGTTCTGTGCTTTACGGAACTTTCATCATGGTGATCTATTTTCTGTTGAGTTTACCATTCCATTTACTGCCCGACATCGACCCGGAAGTTCTGAACAGGATATCAACCAACACATGGTTAAATCTGGCTTTCTTTGCCATCTTCATAATCTTCGCCATTTCATTTTTTGGCTATTTTGAAATAGGGCTTCCAAGTAAATGGGCAAACAAAGCTGACACCGCCTCGGATGTTGGAGGAGTAATTGGAATATTTTTCATGGCCCTTACCCTGGCCATCGTTTCATTTTCATGTACGGGGCCTATTCTAGGTACGCTGTTGGCGGGAACGTTGAGTTCCGAGGGTGCGGGGATGATCAACATACTGGGCATGGATCTTCAAATGGTCGCAGTTAAGTTGTCCGTAGGAATGACGGGCTTTGGCTTGGCCCTTGGATTGCCATTCGCGCTGTTCGCTGCATTTCCCGGGTGGTTGCAATCGCTGCCACAATCAGGAGGTTGGTTGAATACGGTAAAAGTGGTGTTGGGCTTTTTGGAAGTTGCGCTGGCCATTAAGTTCTTCTCAAATGCTGATCTCGTTGAACAGTGGGGCCTTCTTAGGAGGGAGACATTCTTCGCCCTTTGGTTCATCATAGCAATAGGATTGGGACTTTATTTCTTTAAAAGGATCAAGTTCCCACATGATAGTCCCGGCCGTGAAATATCCAGGTCGAGTTTTGTATTGGGTGCATTCACTATTGCCTTTGCTATTTATTTATTGCCAGGAATCTGGGCTGGAAGCTGGTGGAATCACAACTTCCTGAGTGGGTTTCCTCCTCCGAAATATTACAGCTATTTTGCGCATGAACACGAAATCAAGGTGTTTACAGATTATGAGGAAGGATTTGCTTATGCCAGGGAGGTTAACAAACCCGTAATGATCGACTTTACCGGTTGGGCATGTGTTAATTGTCGCAAGATGGAGGACAATGTATGGACTGAAGACTCGATCAAAAAAATCCTTAACGAGAAATATGTGGTAATCTCCTTATATGTTGATGAAAAAACGATACTGCCGGAAGACGAACAACAGGTTATTGAGGTGCCTACCAGTGATGGCGGCACAAAGTTGAAAAAGTTGCGTACGGTTGGGGATCGCTGGAGCACACTGGAAACATTAACGTTTGCCAGTAATACCCAACCTTATTACATTTTGCTGAATACTGATGAGACTTTATTGGCCAACCCAATAGGTTATAGTTACGCACAAGACCTAAAACGCTACTCGGATTATTTGTATTGTGGCCTGGATGCATTTGAAAAGCTGCAAGACCAACAAGATTCGGGGGGCTCAATAATTTATTAAACTGAGAAATGTCAGCTGAACAAATTAAAAAAAATTTCCAGGAGGCAAAAGATGTCCTGGACGCTTTCACCGCCGATGACTCCACATTAGATGCAATCGTAAATGCAGGCGAAATTCTTGTGGAAGCGATTAAGTCGGGCAACAAGATTATCAGTTGTGGTAATGGTGGGTCTATGAGTGATGCCATGCATTTTGCAGAGGAACTCTCTGGAAAGTTTCGCGACGAGCGTGGAGCAATAGCTGCGGTGTCAATTTCCGACCCATCTCACATAACCTGCACAGCGAACGATTACGGATTTGAGTATATATTTTCGCGGTATGTAGAAGCATTGGGCAAAGAAGGAGATGTTCTACTTGCCATCAGTACAAGTGGTAACTCTCCCAATGTGATCAAAGCGATTGAAGCGGCAAAGCAAAAGAAAATGAAGGTTGTAGGTTTAACAGGAAATGATGGAGGTAAAATGGCCAGCGAATGTGATGTGGAAATAAGAGTTCCGCACAGCGGTTATTCAGACCGTATCCAGGAAGTCCACATTAAAATCATCCATTCTTTAATTCATTTTGTAGAGCTCAATAGCTAGTCAACAATAATTAATAACTTTGTTCCGCGGAAACAAAAAACGAAAATCGCGGAACGGCACTCACAGTAATTTGCAAACTGAGTGTGAGTTTCCAGATTTTAGGATAGGAAAGTATAAAACAAGAAAGGCGTCAGTAAGAGTTTGTTTTCTGACTGCTTCAAGATAAAAAAGGCTTCAGTCTTTCCCTTCCAGTACCTAAGTTTTCTTATTTACTTAATTTTTTAAACAATGTTAGTCAAAACATATGGCAGCGCTGTATCTGGGATAGATGCGCTTACAATTACGATAGAGGTCAATATTGGCCAGGGGATCAATTTTTATATGGTCGGCTTGCCCGATAACGCGGTTAAAGAAAGTCAGCAACGAATAGAAGCGGCACTTAAAAATGTAGGCTATAAATTGCCTGGAAAAAAAATAGTCATCAATCTCGCACCGGCAGATATTCGCAAGGAGGGATCGGCCTATGATCTTCCCCTGGCGATGGGTATCCTAGCTGCTTCCGAACAGATACAGGCTGAGAAGATTGGTGATTATATGATTATGGGGGAACTCTCACTCGACGGCGGATTACAACCGATAAAGGGCGTATTACCGATCGCAATTAATGCGAGAGAGCGAAAATTCAAAGGCATCATCCTACCCAAAGAAAACGCCAAGGAAGCGGCAGTTGTCGATAAACTGGAGGTATATGGGGTTAGTAATATCAAGGAGGTGATCGACTTCTTCGAGGGCAAAATTGAGTTGGAACCAGTTGTTGTAGAAACCCGTAAGGAATTCTATGATCATGTGGGTGCCTCGGAATTTGATTTTTCGGATGTGAAAGGGCAGGAGAGCATCAAACGCTCGCTGGAGATTGCAGCGGCTGGTGGGCACAATGTGATCCTGATAGGCCCTCCTGGTGCAGGGAAAACCATGCTGGCAAAACGTTTGCCTACAATTTTGCCGCCGCTCAGTTTACACGAGGCACTGGAGACGACAAAGATCCACTCTGTTGCAGGTAAAATGGGTAAGCACACCTCTCTGGTTTCTGTAAGGCCATTCAGATCGCCTCATCACACCATTAGCGATGTTGCGTTGGTGGGTGGAGGCGGATTTCCACAACCGGGGGAGATTTCCCTGGCCCATAATGGTGTGCTGTTCCTGGACGAATTGCCTGAGTTTAAGCGCACAGTGCTGGAGGTAATGCGGCAGCCCTTAGAAGACAGGTATGTGAGCATATCCAGGGCAAAGATGACCGTGGAGTTTCCTGCGAGCTTTATGTTGGTCGCCTCTATGAACCCCTGCCCCTGCGGTTATTACAACCATCCTGAGAAAGAATGTGTTTGTGCTCCGGGTATTGTGCAAAAGTACCTCAATAAAATATCTGGCCCCCTGCTCGACAGGATTGATATACATGTGGAAGTCACTCCCGTTCCTTTTTCTGAGCTTTCAGGAACTTCACGTGCTGAGCCGAGTGAAAAAATCAGGGAAAGGGTAATCAAAGCCAGGGAAGTGCAGGAAACTAGATACGTGGATGTTGAATCTGTTCACTGCAACGCACAGATGAATACCAAGCAGTTGAGAGAAATTTGTAAAATTGATGATGCCGGGAAGAAACTGCTCCAAACAGCCATGGAAAGATTGGGGTTGTCGGCAAGGGCTTATGATAGGATTCTGAAAGTATCCAGAACTATTGCAGACTTGGAACATTCGGCGGACATTAAAAATGAGCACCTGGCTGAGGCCATCCAGTATAGGAGTTTAGATAGGGAGAATTGGGCGGGGTAGTCGGGCCCTTCGGCTCCCCTTCGGCTCCGCTCAGGGAGCGTCTCAGGGTCCTGGGATTGTGCATGTTTATAAAAATGGCTGGATACACATATATACTGCTTTGCGAAGGGGGATTCTATTACACGGGAAGTACGAAGCACCTTGAGTGGCGTATTGCAGAGCATTTCGCTGGATTGGGAGCAAACTTTACCAGAAAACACCCGCCGGAAGAACTTGTTTATTGTGAGGAGTTTGATAGGATTGACCATGCCTTCAATAGAGAGAAACAAATTCAGGGATGGAACAGAGCCAAAAAGCAAGCCTTGATAAAAGGAGAATTTGGGAAACTACCCAATTTATCCAAATGCGCAAATGATTCCAATTCAAAGTATTTACGGGCCGCCTCAAATAACAAAGACAATTAAGTGCAATCTCAAAGCACCCTTCGGCTCCGCTCAGGGTACTAAGATGGGATATTTAACTTAAATGTTTGTGGTCGGGCCCGATGCAACGCACAAGACTATTGTGTGCAGAATCAAAGCACCCTGAGCGGGGCCGAAGGGCGCTGGTCCCAACCACACATGCTCGCTAGGAAGCTTTCACCAACCTCCCTTTCATCTTACTCTCAAAGAATGCATGAGCGGGGAAGATGAGTGCAGCAATGCCGGCATTGAACAAGAGCTTGACGCCAGGCGCACCACCTGACCATCTATCAATGTAGGGGTCTGCTAATACGAGTAGAAATTCAAAAAGAATAAGGAACGAGAAGAAAATAATACCTTCAGCCATTCTGGGGCTTATTTTAACAAAACCTATTGACAATACCCCTCCAAACAAAACCAGCAAAGCAATAAGGATTACAGAGTATTGTAGGTTGTCCCTTCTTGAAGTAACTTCAGCTTCTAGACGTGCCTTCTCTTTTTCCTTCTGCTCCTTTACAAGCTGCGCTTTCTCAAACTCATACTTTGTCTGTTGGCGTATGGTAGCTTTCTGGGTTTCTTCGTTTTTGATGGAATCCCTCATTTGAATATGCAACTCATACATCTCCAAAGCCTCTTCAAAGCGCGCCTGACGAAGGACAGGGTCCGTAGTTAGGTTACCTTGTTTTTTAGCCACTTTGCTCAATAAACCGGAGTTAGCAGAAATAAGATGAGGGGAGCCAATTTCTCTTGCGATTTCCAGCCCACGCATGCCGTAATTTAGTGCACTTGTTAGGTGTCCTTGATCCAATTCAATTCCCCCAATACTGTTTAAGGTGTAGGCTATCTCTGATTTATCACCAATTTGTTCTCCTAACTTCAAACTCCTATGATAGTACTCCAACGCCTTAGGTATGTCCCTTTGCTCAGAATAGATACTCCCAATATTGTTTAAAGAGGTAGCTATGCCTTGTTTATTGCCTATTTCTTCTCTTATTATCAAACTCTTATGATAGTACTCCAGTGCATTAGGGATGTCTCCTTGACTGTTATAGATAACCCCAATATTGTTTAAAGAGGTAGCTATTCCTTTTTTATCTCCTATTTCTTCTCTTATCTTCAAACTCTTATGATAGTACTCCAACCCTTTAGGTATGTCACCTTGATTCTTATAGATAAACCCAATATTGTTTAAAGAATTAGCTATTCCTTTTTTATCCCCTGTTTCTTCTCTTATCTTCAAACTCTTATGATAGTACTCCAACCCTTTAGGGATGTCTCCTTGATTGTTATAGATATACCCAATATTGTTCAGGGCATCGGCAAGAGAAGATAAGTACTTTTTGTGCAGGGTGCCTGCCTTCGCCAAGGCTTCGGCGGACGAAGTGGGTGGGTGGCCAGAATCAATATTTCGTTCAGCGGTTTCCCGAGCTTTATGAAATAGTATTACGGCAGTGTCCGGGTTGCTCATATAAACCTGCTCGCCCCAACTTAGATAGGCATTGCAAACTGAAGTATCGCCCGCCTGACCGTCGGGCAGGTGTTCTCCCTTTTCAATAACTGATTTCAAAGAATCTATAACCCTCGAACCTTGGGCCTGAACCGTAATGGCTGAGAGAGACAGGAATAGTGCTATGAAGTATGGTCTTATCACAGCCCTAAGATAGGGAATCAGGTTGAAGCTGTCTTATAAAGGAGTTTCGAAAGAGAGAACTTGGCGGGGTAGGATACTTATAGAATTTAGATTTACAATTTGTAAAACAAAGCGTTGAGGATTCTTACTTGAGGCTAATTTTTTACAACTGTTTTGATTACCTGCTCATCAGGTGATTCAATGACCAAATAATACATGCCTGCTGATAGTTGTTCCAAATTAATGGTATTGGTGAAATAACCAGTAGCTGAATTAACCTGGTATCGTGAAGTTTCCCTGCCAGTTATGTCTATCATATAATACTCCACATCCATGATATCAGTCACTTCGAATTCCAACCAAAGCATATCACTTGCCGGATTGGGGTAGACTTGAACCTGGAACAATTCCGGCAGCTCAGTTAGAGGCGGTCGAACAACTTCAAACCTGTATTTGGCCAAGCCAGATTTTATCAGATGCGTTATTTCATAAGTCCCAGGAGTTGTGATAGTATAATACACGTATACATTGCTGTTTTGTATTGTAGGAGCATCGCTGAGCAACGAACCATTCCGATAGTATTTGAATTCATAATCACTTGGACCAGTGTTCCAATCGCATTCTCCTCTGATAAGAGTATTGATACTATCACCAACTGCTAATTCCACAGTGTCTCCATATACAATAAGCGAAACACCATCTATTGTGTCCAGCTTCCATCTGCTCGTATAATATATTTGTGACAATAGTACATCGTCATACATAATTAAACGATAGTCACAAGGCCCACAGGCTTGCGGTGGATTAGTCCAACCTAAGAAGAAAGAGGATAAAACAAATATGATGGCAAAACGCTTCATATTCAACGTGGTTGAACATGAAAACGAAAAAGGGGTACACCTTATTGCTTTCTAAATTTCTGATGTAATTTCCAGGGTGTCACCCAGAGACAAAAGTGCCGTGTCGTATTCAAATTTTTCCATACTGTTCAGCGTGTACATACGGCCGTTCTTATCCTCTACTTGGGTGATGGTATCATTTCTAACCAGTCTGATCGGGTATTCCATTTTTGTAAGCGGGCTTTCTCTGCCTCCGCAAGAGGCCAATACTCCGACTATCCATATCATTGATAAACCCAAACCCAATTTTCGTACACGTGTATTGATCATCTCAGTAGATTCTGGTTGAAAGTTACGAAATTATAGGATGTAATGATAAGCCTAATGCAAGGTATAAAATTTCTTTTTAGACAACCTGCGTTTTAAAGGAGGTGAAGCTCAGAAGAAACCCGATAAACGTTAGAACGAATACCTGGCAGGATGCTCGGGAAATTAAGGGGAAGGAGTTAAATTCGTTTTATTCTATTCAGTAATAACCACAACATTCGGGAGCATCTTTATCGCGTCCTCGAACTGCGTTCCCTTCCATTCCGGGTGGTTTCTAATATCCAACTCCTCCAGGCTGGGGAGCTTGGCTACAATATCCGGGACTTTAGCCATGTATCTGGTACCCATCAAGTTTAAGACTCTTAGCTTTTTCAGTTCAGCAAACTCTGGAGGCAAGGTCGAGATTTTATTGAATGATAAATCCAAACACTCCAGGTTTACAAGTTTTGCGATATCAGGCGAGATGGATGTTAACTTCAGCATGGCGATATCCATCTTGATTACCTTTTCAGGTTCTGCAAGGGCCTCTTCCAGCGAGTAGTAGGTGTCTTCACCTTCACAATGACTGATATCCACAAAAGCAGAACACAGAAAAACGAAAACTGACAACAACGCAAGGAGGGCTAATTTTCTCATTATAAAGGCGGGTATTTAACGCCCGTGACATTGTTTGAATTTCTTGCCACTTCCGCACGGACAAGGCTCATTGCGCCCAACTTTTTTCTCTACTCTCACAGGTTTTATATGCTGAGGCTGAGGTGGGCCGCTTTGTTCGGAGTTCTGACCTTGATCTCCCCTGGGTTGAACTACTTCCGGAAGATCAGGACGGCCGGCGGTAACCTGGCTGTAATCTGTTCTCTTTGGCCCTTCTATTTGTTGAACTTTACTCGAATCACTGCCAATCTGATCGGGCAGGTTTCCTTTGAACAAGAACGAAATGATCTCGTTGTTGAACTTTTGCATCATTTGCTTAAACAAATTGAACGATTCAAATTTGTAGATAAGTAAAGGGTCTTTCTGCTCATACACTGCCTGCTGTACTGACTGTCTGAGGTCGTCCATTTCTCTCAGATGTTCTTTCCAGGCATCGTCAATAATGGCAAGGGTGATGTTTTTTTCAAATGCTTTGACTAGTTCACGGCCTTCCGATTCAAATGATTTTTTGAGATTGGCTACAACCTGCAGGGTTTTGATTCCATCCGTAAAGGGAACCACAATATTTTCATAAGTCGCCGACTGGTTCTCATAAACATTTTTTACAACCGGGAAAGCGTTCTTTGCTATAAATTCAGTTTTATTCTTGTAGGTTATCGAAGCGTTTTGAAACAAAGAGTCGGTAATATCTGAGGCATCTTGCTTCATGAACTCTTCTTCAGTAACAGGTGGCTCCACAGACATAGTCCGAAGTAATTCCATCTTAAAACCATCATAGTCTCTCATCTCCTGGTAATCGTTAACAATGCTATCACCTACATCATACATCATGTTGGATATGTCAACTGAAAGTCGTTCTCCATAAAGTGCATGCCTTCGCTTGGTGTAGATTACTTCTCTCTGGGAGTTCATTACATCATCATACTCCAACAGTCTCTTTCTTACACCGAAATTATTTTCCTCTACCTTCCTTTGAGCTCTTTCTATCGATTTTGTGATCATGGAATGTTGAATAACTTCCCCTTCTTCCAAACCCATTCTGTCCATCAATTTCGCTATTCTACCAGATCCGAATAGCCGCATCAAGTTATCCTCCAAAGAGACATAGAATTGAGAAGAACCTGGATCTCCCTGTCTCCCAGCACGACCGCGAAGTTGTCTGTCCACACGTCTTGATTCGTGTCGCTCAGTACCGATTATGGCCAAACCACCGGCCTCAACC
>JACZWC010000075.1 GCA_022572355.1 Bacteroidota bacterium
ATTGGTTCCCGGATCAGAGGATATAAATTCTGCCCTGAGATGGCCTGCGCTTGGAAGTGTGTTAACTGTAACACTTGCAGGACGGTAATCAGTACTTGTTCCGATAGGAAACAGGTAAACAGGTGGGCTTGTACTGCCAATCCACCGTTCAAATTGTCCAATGACCGTTCCGGATGTATGTGTTAAGGTGGCAGTTGCTCCGTCTCCCAATGTCAATTTGTTGCTGTTTGCATCTATGTTGCCGCCAGACATGGTGAGCGCAACCGCTACTTTTAGGTTTTTATTCAGTGTAAGTACGCCTCCTGGCTTGTCAACCGTCATATTTTGAAACTGCTCTTCGCTGTTAGTTGTGGAAATTATTTGATTGCCTGACCCGCTGAATATGAAAGTTCCTCCGCCATCTGTTAATGTACCGTTATTGGTCCAGTTACCGGCTGTCCTTACGTTAAAGCCCCCGGTAATAAAAGTGGCCCCGTCATTAAAAAAATTACCGTTAATTCTTATTGAGTCCTTCAATTCTTTGGTGCCTGCTCCTGATGAAGTAAAGTGATAATAGGTGTTTGCCGTTGCAGTTTTAATATCCTGGTTTCCAGAGGAATTGTAATAGTTTACGGTATTGCCGGGGGCTGAGGCGATAAGTGTACCGGTTATAAGCACATTGTTTCCTGCATTGAGGGTTGCACCGGCGTCATTAACCCAGGTGGATGCGTCAACATCAGCTCCCAGGTGTCCTCCACAGGTAAAAGTTCCCTGATTGGTGACGGTAATGCCACCTTGGATGTTCACCTGGTTCACATTCCCTGTGGTTGCTGTTAGGTTGGCTGTCGGTAAAATAGTTTTATCACCGGTTGTCATGTTAAATTTACCCGTACTGATGGTCCCGCTGCCGTCGATAGTGGTGTTAACACCGGCTAATCTGAATGGTTGATTACCCCCGGTATGGGAACCGTTGTTGGTATAATTTCCAGTTATGGTTAGTTGTTTGTTTGCATTTGCAAATGTTGCGGAAGCATTTATCGTTACATCAGTGATGGTTGTACTTGAATTTAATGTAACAGTATTTCCGCTGCATATCACAACATTATCACCACTTCCTGGAGGGCCGGCATTCGGTCCGGCTGAACCACCACAAGCAATGGATGGGGTTGTTTGCCAGGTTGATGTATTATTCCAGTTTCCAGTGGCCTTGGAATAATAGGTTGTTTGAGCAAAAGAAGTTACACAACACAGCAAAAGCACGAAAAGTAGACATACCTCTCCCGCTTTGAAAAATTGCGTTATGACTTTTTGCGTTTTCAACTCAATTCAAGACCAGAGCTTTTAATTATATATACCCTAGATTATTTATTATAATATTATATATAATATATACTCAAGTACTTACATTACGACTATGGGTAATTTAAAGTTACTGTAAACTACTCTGGATTATCTCTGATAAGATTGGCATCAAAAATAAATTAGACGAACCTTTATAATAAATAGACGAATAAATAGTAAATGTGATAACTAAATGCACTATCTGGTAGTCTTGTAAATAAAGATGGTCAATTTATTTTCATGTATTTTTAGTTTTTGAAGAATTTGTTAACATCAAATTATGGAAAAAGCAGTTTTTTTTGACCGCGATGGCGTCATCAACAAGGAAATCGGGGACTATGTTTTTGAGCTTGAAAAATTTGAATTAAACGAGTCTGTTGTGGTGGTGATGAGAGAAGCAATTGAGAAAGATTACAAATTGTTTGTCGTGACCAATCAAAGTGGGATTGCCAAAGGAGTTTATGGCCATGAAAATGTGGATAAAATCCATAGACACATGACGAAAATACTTCGGGAAAAGGGAATTCAACTTGCCGAAATATATTACTGTCCCCATCATCCTGATTACAGCAATTGTTTATGCAGAAAACCTGGCTCATTGATGCTGGAAAAAGCAGTGGCTAGATACGGCTTGGATGTGAGTAAGTGCATTATGGTCGGAGATCGTGACAGGGACATCGAATCAGCAGATAGAATAGGCATAAAAGGGGTCAGGATTGAGTCCAATGCTCCGCTGGAGGCGCTCCTTCCTTTACTAGTTGAATAGCGTACTTTCGAAATTGTTTATTTTTACTTCTTTCATCAGAAACTTGTATGCGATCTGAAATTACCATGTGGTTAAAGAGTTTATTTAAAGTTGTAGCTATAATTTTGCTAATGCTGCCTTCAATATTTGTTCAATCTTCATATGGACAAAAAGGCAGGGGTTCTGATTCAAAGGAAGCTTACAGTTTGTTGAGAAAAAAGGAGTATGCCAAGGCTGAGGTGATTTATGAGCGCCTGGTTGATTCTGAACCATCCAATACATTCTACAACTACGGTTTAGGGGTCTGCTATTTTAATTCTAAAACCCATCAGTTCGAATCCATAGAGATGTTGGAGATTGCAGTAGAAAACTTTGAGTCACTCCCCAATTCTGCCCCTGAAGATGCCTATTACTTCCTTGCCAGGGCCTATCACTTAGCGCATCAATTCAATAAAGCTATAGGGGCTTTCACAAAGTACAAGAGAATTATGCTAATGGATTTAAAACTTGAAGAGAGGAATTTATGGGATCGCTTTGAATTTGAAAGCGAAGGATTTACTGATAAAGAATTCAAAGCAAAGTTTATCAGCAATGATGAAGTTATTATTTTGATTAACAGCTACATCACGGATATAGACAACAGAATAAGGATGTGCAATTATGGAAAAGTATTGAAGAATAATCCGGTTGACGCAATCGTTGAAAATTTGGGTGAAATAATCAACACAGATTATTCTGAATACGGCCCAGTGGTATCCTCAAAAGAAGATAAACTGGCATTTACGCGTAGAAGTCCGGACACGGAAGGAGGCAAGATCTCACCGGACGGTGACTATTTTGAAGATATTTATTTGACAACAATCCACGGCGGAAATTTGTTTAAAAGCTCTGTTGAAACCGATAAGGCCAAAGCGGGATACGTTGATGTATTGTCCAAATTGAATTTTACGCTGCCCGCTAAGATTGGTGAAAACATAAATACTTCAGGGCATGAGGGAGCGATACAATTCTCCAATACCGGTGACAAGCTGTATTTCTACAAGGAATCCAATGTATGGGTATCAGAGCTTCGCGAGGGAACTTGGGGGCCGCCTTCAACTTTAGCTGGGCTGGATGATATTATAAATACAAAGGGGCACGAGCCAAGTGTGTCAATTTCATTGGACGAAAGCGTCGTGTTTATTGTAAGTGATAGAAAAGGTGGGTTTGGTGGCCTCGATATCTACAAATCTGTTCGTCAGCGTGATGGAAGCTGGGGAGAGGCTGTAAATCTTGGCGAAACAATCAATACACCATTTGATGAAGATGGGCCCTATGTGGATCCAGATGGAAGCACACTTTATTTTTCTTCTAAAGGTCATTCTAGCATGGGTGGATACGATGTTTTCAAGTCTCAGTTCAAGGGAGAATATTGGACACGGCCACCTCAGAATATGGGCTTTCCGGTAAACTCTGCAGCTGATGATATTTTCTACACGATGACGCCAAGATACAATCGGGCGTATTACTCATCCTCGAAGCTGGGTGGATATGGTGGAATGGACATCTATCGTGTCACTTTTGCCAATGAAAGGCATCAGCTGGCTGAGGTTAAGGGATTGGTGCTGGAGGGTGAGAAATTGGTACCTGCTAAATCTAAAATTTCAATAATTGATGATGAGTATAATGAGGTGCTCTCAATACATGAGTCAGATTCCACTACGGGCGATTATTTGCTTCTATTGGGTCATGGCAAGTCTTACACTATAAAAGTTGAAACTTATGGATTTGCACCTTATTTAAAATCATTTACAATACCCAAGCAGGTGTATTATTACCAATTTTATCAAGAAGTTCATCATATCCATATTAAGGATAAAGAAGGAAATATCATTGGGCAAAAGATTACAATGCACAACGCTTTGTTTGATCTCGACAAGATGCTCTCGCCCATTATTGAACCTGGCATGGTTCCGCAAACAGAATTGTTGCAATTGATGGCCAAAAAACTGCAGGGATCTTATGATGAGTTTAAAAAGGATGCCGAACAAGATACTTCTGCGGAAGCTCAACTTCTCGATTCCTACGCACAACTAATGAAGCAATTCACAGACGACACGGAGATAGCTGACTCAGCGCTACGTAGTGGTGAACTTCAGGCACAGGCCGTTGAATTGCTGCAGGAATATTCAAATATGCAGGAGGCAAATGAGAATCCTGAAAGGATTGCATTAATGGATTCTACACAGTTAGAAACCGTTGTGTTGCTGGATACCTATTCTGAATTCATAAAGAACATTGCCGCTGTAAGCCCGGATGTTCCGGAATTTGTATTAATTGATAGCGCAGCCTATAAAGGGCTCAGTAAGTCAGCGTCTTATTCTAAATTTATAGCGAGTCTCAATGCAAGCAGCCCGGATGTAAATTACAATGAGGTTACGGATATAAAATTCTATGTTTCCCAGGATTCACTTATCGAATTGATGAAGGAGGATACTTTTTTAAGAGAGGAAGTGAAGAAAATTCTGGCACCTCAAAGAACCCAAAATGCAGAAGTTGATATAGAACCAAAAATTATAGATGAAACGGCAGAGAAGACAGCAGTAGATGGCATCGTTGAGCAAACAGCAGTTGACACAGTAGAGAAAACAGCAGTAGATGGCATCGTTGAGCAAACAGTAATTGACACAGTAGAGAAAACAGCAGCACACAATACCGAAGAGAAAATAGCAGTAGATGGCACCGTGGAGAAAAAGGCCCTCGATCTTTCTTTTATGGACGACCTTGAGATCTACTTTTTTGAGCCCAAAAATCCGGACGCGACCATAAAGGAGTTGGAGAGCTACGTGTTGCCCAGTACAACCAAACCTGAAGAGGAAGAAGATGACCCTTCGGCAGGCTCAGGGTCCGGTTCAGGGGAAGAGGTTGAAGTTGAAATTGTGCCGATCAACATAGATTTTCCAGGGATATCCGGTGATGACTTGATCTTAAATGTCGTGAAGTCGAGGGAAGAAGTTACGAGATTTTTCGAGCAGGAATATGGCCAGGGCAAGGTGATCATCCTGTTTGCCTATGACAATAATTATTTTCCTCTATCTGCCAAACGTGGTTTTGAGCTGGTTTCAGAGGCCTTTAAAACTTATCCGGATTTGAAATTTGACATTACCGGTTTTGCCGATGCGAAGGGCGCTGCTGAATACAACCATAGGTTGTCGGAGAGACGAGCCAAAATCATTGCAAATTATTTCTCGAAAGGGGGGTTGTCCCTGGAGCGGTTTTCTGTAAACTCGAAAGGTGAGTTGGAGCCTATAGTGCCGAATTATAACCTTGACGGAACTGAGAATACGGATAATATGCGCTTAAACAGAAGGGTGGAAATCATTGTCAGAAAAAGCGAGTAGTTAATCAAAGCAACATGAGTTAACCATGTGTTTAGCTCTTACACAATTTAATTGATGTCACTGGTAAATTTCAACGGGAAGATTCTACCTGCGGATTCAAATATCATTTCAGTCTATAACAGGTCATTTAGATATGGAGATGGCCTGTTCGAGTCTATGCGATGTAATGAAAGTGGAATCAATTTCATTGATCAGCATGCCAAGCGGTTGTTGCAGGGATTGGGTACATTAAAAATGTCTATTCCCAAAAAGTTTACCGCGGAATATATTTCTGATCAGGTGAGCAAGCTTTATGTGAAACAGGAGATAACGGGCGATGCACGTGTACGGTTGATGGCCTATAGAAACGAGGGAGGATTGTATAGCCCGAGCACCCATGATTTTTCATACCTCATTGAAATTGAGCAGTTGGATGAATCTGGTTACCCGCTAAACAAAGATGGATTGAGTATTGGTATATATGAAGAAATGAAGAAGCCGGTAAATATATTATCAAACTACAAAACCGCTAATGCACTTCTGTTTGTTATGGCCGGAATATTTAAGAATGAAAATAAACTGGACGAATGCCTGATCAAAAATGAAAAGGGCGATATCATCGAGGCAATAAGTTGTAATATGTTTATAGTCAAAAATGGTGTACTGGTTACCCCGGCATTGAATAGTGGTTGCGTGGCTGGAGTAATGCGGGAAACTATCATTGGATTGGCCGGAAAAAATGATATAAAAGTTGAAGAACGGAGGCTGGGCCTTGTCGAAGTAGAATCTGCAGATGAAGTATTTCTGACCAATGCCAGCGCTGGTATAAAATGGGTTGGGCAGCTTGGTCAGCACAAATTTGGCAACAAGATGTCTTCAATGTTATCTGTGGAGCTTCAGCAGGTTGTTGGTGTTGTTAGCTGACACGATGACGATTACCATGACTGTTGCGGCCAGGGTAATTTGTCATAGTCATCGTAATTAATTCAACGATGGATACTCGGAGAAGTTGGCGAGCATGGCGTAATCTTTCCCCAGTTTTTTAAGAATATCTTTCCACAGAATACTGGGATCTGTATCCATAATGTGTTTGATCTTCGCGTTGGTCACGATCCAGGATTGTTTTTTGAGTTCTCCGTCCAGCTGCTCACTGTCCCAGCCCGCATATCCCATGAAGAAACGCAACTCCGACGGATCCACTTTATTAGCTTCAATCAGTACTTTCAGCACTTCAAAATTTCCTCCCCAGTAAATCCCTTCAAATATTTCAACACTTTCGGCTATGGTATCTCCCAGCGTATGGATGTAATAAAGAGAATCTCTTTGTACGGGCCCGCCGAGGTAGAGCTCCGCATCAAATTTTGGAAAATCGTCTATTGCTTCGTTCAGTTTTACGTTGATCGGTTTATTGAGAATAAAACCAACCGTGCCTTCATCACTGTGCTCAGTGAGTAAAATCACCGATCGCTTGAAAAACGGATCGTGCAGAAAGGGTTCTGACACCAGTAATCTTCCCTTTTCGGGTTTGAATTTCTTCTTTTTCATTATTTATGAAGCCCTGCCGGCATAACATGTATTCGAAATAAATTACCTTTCAATAATGCTATGTACGAATTACGAATACATGCGAATTTACAAATGATTGTGTAGATATATTATGAAATTTAAATGAGTCGTTCGTATTATTCGTGCAAATTCGTATTTCTTATATAGTTAAACAATAAATTCAACAGATTATTTTATTGGTATACGTAATTTCGCCTAAAATCAGGTTAATGAGCCATTCGGATTATGTATTAAGCGAGAG
Source organism: Bacteroidota bacterium (assembly GCA_022572355.1). GTDB lineage: Bacteria > Bacteroidota > Bacteroidia > NORP154 > NORP154 > NORP154. The sequence continues at coordinate 7,232 of JACZWC010000075.1, forward strand.
TACGGTCAATAGCAATCCTATTGAGGAATTCAAATCCTGGTTTCAGGAAGCAATTGATGCGCAATTACCTTATCATGATGCCATGAATTTGTCTACCGTATCTGATGATGGGAAACCCAGTGGCCGCGTTGTGTTGCTCAGGGGCGTTGATGAAGACGGATTTGTCTTTTATACGAACTATCACAGCAGGAAAGCCGGACAGCTTGCCGGGAATCCAAATGCTGCTCTTACCTTTTTCTGGCCAGGCTTAGAGCGACAAGTTCGAATAGAGGGGGCCGTTGTAAAAACAACCTCGAAACAATCGGATGAATATTTTGCTACGCGGCCAAGAGGAAGCCAGATCGGCGCTGCTGCCTCACCGCAAAGTAAAGTACTAGCAAACAGGGAGGTGCTGGAGAAAAGAGTAGGGGAGCTATATGCTGAATTTGAGGGTACGGACGTTCCACGTCCTGAACATTGGGGTGGCTATTGCCTGAAACCCGTAAGAATAGAGTTTTGGAACAATGTTCCCGACCGCCTGCACGACCGGCTTTTGTTTAGTCTTCTGGAAGATGGTAGCTGGAAGATGGAGCGATTGGCGCCATAAATGGTGCAGTGGTTATTTCCAAAACATCTGTAAAAAGAATTTAAAATAATCTCTGGTATTGAGAGTTGTATATCTTAGTTACTCGTATTTGTGTAACTTTGCAATTAATCAAAAACAATCAGAAAAACATAGAAATAAGTATGTCAGGCAAGCTTAAATTTACAGGGAAATTTTCTAACAAAAAAGGTTCAATTGTTGATGTTACTGTTAATCTCGTACAATTTAAAGATACTGGTAGCCACGTTGTTTACGCGCCCGCATTAGAGGTTTATGGTTATGGAAGGTCAGTTCAGGAGGCGAAGGATTCCTTTGTGACTTGCCTGGAGGAGTTTGTTGACTATACCATATCAAAAGGGACAGTGACTTCTGAGCTTCGGCGACTCGGATGGAAAATAAAGGGGCGAAAAAACAACAGGACATTCAAAGTTCCTGACTTCTCAGAATTACTGACAAAGAATGAGCGCCTCATTGACATTATGAATAATAGGGAAGTTAGAACTTATAAGGCCGACGTCCCAATGGCCATGCCTACCTGATCAGAAGTTTGACTAAGTATGGGCGTTTACAAGAGCAGTAATGTCCCCTTGAGGGATTTCCGAAAGTTCTTGGAAAGCATAGGGGCAAAACACATTCGCGATAGAGGCGGACATGAAATTTGGTTTCATAAGGATTTGCCCAGATCCATCCCACTACAAAGCCATATTGATCCCGTTCCTGAGTTTATTGTACTTGAAGTACTAAATTATTTTAAGGTGTCCAAAAAGAGGATGTGGGAAATAATAAGTCCGTCAAAAGGCACCAAAGAGAGAAAGGCAAGGGTGGCCAGGAAAGGAAAGCGTTCAAAAAAGAAAAGGTAGCATTAAGCCAGTGAGAATCGAGTTTTGGAACAACGTACCCGACCGCCTGCACGATAGGTTGTTATTTACGCTAGAGGAAGATGGCAACTGGAAGATGGAGCGGTTGGCGCCGTAAGGATTGGCTATCCTCAAGGGTACAAGCAACCATTGATTAGCTCATTTCGTATATAATTAGCAGGTTTGTCATTCCAGCCAATGAAAAAAGTTTTTATAACAGGCTTCCTTATCGCAACAATTTGTCAATTGTCGGGTCAGGTTTGCAGTGTGGATTTCGTTTATATGATCGGCACTAATAATTATACGTCATTCAATGACACACTGACTACCAGTAGTTGCAGCTCTTGGAGTGGTTGCTGTTTATCTTTTGATTACGGAGACTCCACTTCCGGAAATCTAAATAGTTCAGGTTGGAACCCCTTCGGATGGAATCATTTTTACAAGTATCCAGGAGTATACAATGCCTGCATTACCATGGCCTACACAGATGGTGGGGGTTGTACATGCATTGACAGTACTTGTAAGCCAATAACTATAGCAGATACTGGCAGTACATGTCAGGCTGACTATTGCTATACCGCAATAATAGATACCAATGGATTGCTTAGAGTGGATTTTATCAATACATCCACATCTGATGATTCAATTACCAATGTTTATTGGGACTTCAATGACGGTTTTCAAAGCACCAATTATCATTATCTGGATTATTATTTTGTAATCCCAGTGCCTGATCAGCTAACCTATTTATATATTCAGACCGCTAGTGGATGTCAGAGTTTTATTGTAGATACCATCGTCGTGGGTACCACTTGCGACTCTGTAACTGGAATTAATGAGCAAGTAATTGAACGGATTGCTTTCTCTCTATCTGTTTATCCTACAATCATTGAGTCAACAGCCATTATTGAAGTTAATGAGGCCGAAAAGTCTGCAATATTTTACCTACATGATTTATATGGGCGTAATCTTAGAAGAATCGTGCTCAATCAATGCAAAACAGCTCTGGACCCCAGAGATTTAGCGAGCGGCTTATACTTATACACTGTGATTGTGGACGGGCTAAATGTTAAGACAGGGAAGCTGCTAATTCAATAGTTCTTTATCGCTTGTACAACTGAATTGAGTACTGCTCCGTATCCGATAACTTCAGTTCCATTAGGTAGTAATGCTTTGATTCTAAATTCAGCTCAGTTAAGTCAATATCGAGCTTGTTTTTCCCTTTCTTCACCGGAATGAGTTGATGCTTGCCAATTTGTACATTTCTTTCATTCCAAATTGTATAGGAGAGGTTTCTGTCCGCATAAGGGTTTTTGAGGCTTACCTGCACAGAGTTCTCAAAATAAGTTAAGCCAACATTTGGTTGGGATTTATCGAGTACGATGTAGTAACTGGGTGAATTCTTCTTTACCACTTGTTTTTTCTCAGTTGATTGCCGGTCGCCGATTACAAAATGCTCTATGTTGCTGGTAGCAAGAAGAAGGCGTTTGCCCTGATACTCTTCCGGGAATACGACGGCTCCCCATGAATTTTTCGATGTCGTGTATATATTTCCATAAGCAAATACCTGCCAGCTATAAGTCTTTCCCGTATCCAGGCTTCTCTCAAAAGTTGGGTATTGATAATATGGATTGTATACAAACTTTTGTTTGTGTACAGGTGGATTGGTCATGAGGGCTTCCTCAGGACGTTGATGGTCCAATACTTCCGCCATTATAAGCTCATAATGTGTGAATATGTAACCAAAGTCAGCCGTAGAATGTGTCCACATAAATTGAAAGGACGAAGATGGGATCGTGTCTCCGTCAATAGGATAATTCAATATGATAAAACCTGGATGCGCTATGGTATGAAAAATACAGTCCTGGGATTGTTGCAGTATAACCCCAACAGGATCGTATAGTGTTAACTTCACACATATTCTGTAATTTCCATCTGGTAGGTTTTTGTATCGAACATAGAAATCTTTCATGTTTGACTCTTCAATGCTTACGCTGATATTTCTGAGTTTGGCGAGGTTGTAATTGTATGAGCTAATTCCCTGTGGCGCAACGAACATGTCGGTTTCGCCCTCATAGATATCACCATATCCGACTCTTTCAATGGTAGCTTTGATATTGATATTTGCCTCCATTATTGAAATCTGCATATTGTTCACCACTTCAAAATTCCACACATCATGCTGACTCAGATGGTTCGGTTGCGGTGCGAACAATCTTATGGAGATATCAAATTGTGCACTTACCGGAGCTGAGATAATCAGAAAGAGTAAGAGCAATATGTTATTTAACCGGTTTACCATTTTGTCACTATCGAAGTTCTTACCATCAGGTCATTAACGTCAGATGTAGTTGAATAATAATTTTCCATGAGCGTAGTGCGCCAGAATACTCGCTTCATAATCCTTAAGCTCACTGAAGCATTAACGCCTATTTTTTCATTTCCCAAATGGTCGCTCCCATAACGCATGGAAATACTGATGCTGTTCATGCCTTTTAATCTGAAAAGCAAATCAGGTTCGACTGACCAGTAGTAAAAGTCGTAGGCGCCGCGATAGATCGCCCTGATACCTGTAACTATCTTGCTGTTCACACTAAGTTGCTGATACAGCAAAGATGATACACTATTCATAAAAGAGTCGCCAACCTGATAATTGTGGTAGGTAATGGTGAAATTGCTGAAAGATGGTAAGCGGAAGAGATTATAGGAGTGTGACACTAGCAAATTCAAATTATGGCTCTGGTGGGTGAAATTAGTTCCGCTCTCATTGTTAGCGCTTTGATAGATGTTTGGCATGTAGTAAATTCCAATTTTTGGCATTCCCTTAAAGGTGGTGTTAATTTTCAAAATGGCGTTGGTATTCGTACTCTGGTTCTGTTTTGCCCCGTTCAAATTGTCCTTGTCATATCGAATTTTGGCGGAAATATGGATGTTCCCGTTTAACAGCGGTTGACTGAACTCCACGCGATAGCGATGAATATCCTTTTGTAAATAAGATATACCAAATGACTGATAACCAGGTTCTACGTGTTCTATGCCAAGCATTGCCCTGGTGCCGCCGTTACCCTTGTATCCCAATTGAAGGTCGTATGCATAGTCGTAACTGGTTGTGCTATTGCTGTTGATTTCATCGCTGGCCCAATCAGAAATGGTAGGATTGTTCAGGATTTCGCCAAGATTAGGTGCAAAAAACTGATCGTTGCCTGAAATATCAGTTGTTAACAGGTCGCCATAAGCGCCAATTTTCACCGCCAGTCTTCTGTTAAACATATACAATGCGCTTTCAATTCCGGCAACACTATTTGCCATTAGAGGAATACTGTCTATTGTGCTATTGTCCTTTGCATTCATGTAAATAATGTGAAAATGAGCTGAGTTCGAGTTCCCGATTCCAGCCTTGTAAGATTTAATTTGCCTGGTGAATCCCGGGTTGGACAACCTGTTTTGGTAGGGCACTGCCAATCCGCTAGCTGCTGCAAGGAAGAGCCCTCTGTTGTATATTGAAAAATAATATCCGTTTACTGGAATGCCAGAGAGGACATACTTTGATAAATACGGATGTGTAGTGCCAATTTCTATGCGCTCAAAGCTGTACCAAAAACGCTCATATGAATTGACAATCTTATTCTCTTCAAGCCACTTCATATCATTCTGTAAATCATTCTTGCCATCCAGGGTTTTCAATTTAATGTATTGCTCGTAATCCCCGTAACTATTGGGATCATATTTTTGGAGTTGTTCTTGAGAGTCAAGTATTTCTCCGTATTGACTCAATAATTCTGGATCCACCTCTTTTCCCTTCTCAATCTTCTCATTTATACCTTGTATGTCCTTGTATGCGCTCACGTCATTATAATTTTCGCCCTGCGCATTTGATAGGCGAGAAATACGTTGGTCCAAGCCATTGACAGATGTGTTTGCCTTTAATTCATTGGCCTTTTCTTCTATTCTCTTGCGAATGGCCTGTTCCATTTGTGCATGATCAATGCTGAATGAGAGCTGATTCAACGTTTTTGAATTATAAGATGAGAGAAAGAGGTTGGCCTGAATAGGTATCTGTGCTACTGTAAGTGTTTGTGAGGAGCTCAAATACATAAATGAACTGGGGATTTCCTGAAAGACCGGCACATAAGTGCTGTATTGCCCATCAAGAGAAATGCTTCCGTGCCAATTGATCTGTTTTTTAACGGGGGCTTGAGCAACAATTCCCGTACTGATTTGGAGCATAATCAGTATCAATAACAATCGCAAATATAGAAGCATTGAATACTTCAAGTTGTGGAATTTAGGGAGGGCAAAAGTAATAATTTATAACTGCGAGTTATGAGAAGATTACAGCACTTATGCGATTATTTCTTCATGCTTTTAATAATGGCTTGATCACCAAAGAGCGTCTTAATTTTTTCTTTGTACTGTTGATTAACAAGCTCCTGTATTTTCTTAATTGTCCCCGCTCCAGAAGGATTCAGGCCGGGCTCTACCCCTTCAACCTTATTTTCGGCTAACAGCTTCCCGCCGGTATCAAAAACTTGTAATAAAAGGTCATAAGTCATTTCAGTGGCAACTTTCCATGCACCCAGTGGTTTTGTGTCACTTCTCCATTTTATCAGGGTGATCATTAATAATTTATTAGAATTTGTTGCCTGAAGCAATGACAATACTTTATCACTACTCATCTTGTAGTCAGTAATTACACTTTCCGCAGAAGCACCTTTTTTTCCGATAGATCTGACCAATGATACCGAAATATCATCAGCAAAGTTATTATCCGAAACGGTACCAATAGGAAAGGCGGCTCCCGCACCACTGCGCATGTATCCCACGAATTTTGCGTCCCTGTTTCCCTTAAGGACTACCTCTCTCTTATCTAAAACGCCTACTGCGTAGCTTGCCGAAGGATCAGCCTCTATTTCCGTGTCAATACTTTGGTAGTTGAGCTTTTGCTCCACAGCGCAGCCCCGATATGTTGCCGCCGAGATTATCAATATCAAAAATAGGCTTAACTGGCCCATGGTTCACACTTCATATTTTGGATTAATAAATAAGTATAAAAATAAAAAAGGCGCTGATTTCTCAACTCTCTGTCAAGACCAATATTTAACATTCTTACCTGAGCATTGTCAAATGTCCGATTATCTTGTGCTTACCAAGATCATACATATCCATATCTATTAACCATACATACACATCACTCTGTGCAATCTTTCTGCCATTATTGGCTTGTCCATTCCAGCCTTCAAGTACATCGTTAGTTTCGAATATTTTATCGCCCCATCGGTCGTAGATAGAAAACTTGTAGGATTTTATATTTGATACCAATCCAATTCCCTGAGGAAGAAAGAAATCGTTAATGCCATCACCATTGGGTGTAAAGGCATTGGGTAAGTAAATGACATAATCCTCTCCGATTATCACTTCAAGCATAAAAGTGTCACGGCATCCATCGCTGTTGATAGCCACTTGTTGAACAGTATAAGTAGCAGTATCTTCTTCAGAATAAATGAAGGTAAAAATGGTATCCATCGTAGTGATGAGGCTATCGCCATTGCCAAACGTCCATTCGTAGCTGCTAGCTCCCAAAGCTGTGTAGGTAAACTCAATGAATGGAGTCACCTGGCTTGTTTTGGCCGGATCAACGGTGAAGCCAGCCTGCGGGACAAGATAAACTTCGACACCGATATTGGTGGTATCCACGCACCCATTGCTATCCACAACTGCTAGTTCCACGTTGTAATATCCACCAGCTCCATAAATATGAATAGGATCTTCCAGCGTTGATGAAGCGCCCAGGTCATCAAAATTCCAGGACCACGAGACCACGCCAAGGGTTGAGGCATCGGTAAATACCGTTGTATCGTCAGGACAGACGGTGGTACTGAAAAAGTTTGCTGCTGGCAATTGGTACACTCCTATGATGATAACTGTGTCATCAGTACATCCGCTATCTGTGGTGACGAGCAACTGAACACCGTAGTTACCATCAGAAGTATACGTATAACTTGTTATTGGCCCGGTTGCGGTACCAATGCCATCTCCAAAATCCCAGGAGTAGGAAGCAATAGACTCACCATTAGCGATGGTGGAATTATCGGTAAATGGGCTGGGTTCGTTCATGCATACGGTATCATTGGTAAAACTCGCCACAGGTAGCGGGTG
>JACZWC010000029.1:0-46341 GCA_022572355.1 Bacteroidota bacterium
ATACGGATATGAGAGACTCCATTTCCAAACCACCCTCAAAGCCTAAAAAGTAAACCCGTATTACCGGACCCGTAGCTTAACCCTTCTTCGTTTCGCAAACCGCAAATTCGGCGGGCAAGTTGGATAGAACTAATAAAATATCATTCATAAATCTAAATTCATCAGTCTGTAATTAAGGACCCGTGGCTTAACTGGATAGAGCACCGCACTACGGATGCGGAGGTTGGGGGTTCGAATCCCTTCGGGTTCACTTGATGATCAAAAAACAATGTGAAGCTGCATTGAGTGGAGAAAAAAAGCCAAGCGATAGCTTGAGCTTTTTTGTGTAGCGAAAGGCAGCACACGCTGACAAGCGTGTACATTGTTTTTTGATTCCCTCCACGGATTAGAAGGGATCACAAGCGCAGCGAGTAACCCCTCCGGGTCACTGGCCACGTAAGCAGTATATTGGTACTATTTCACAATAAACTTGCCAACAGTAACAAGTTTTCCTTTATCGCTCACACATTGAATAAAGTAAAGGCCGGAGGTTATTTCTTTCAAGTTTATGTGGGTAACATAATCACTCACCATAGCGTGTTTTATTGCTCGTCCCAAGGCATCCATTATTAATAACTCCTTTATTGGAAAGCCAGATGTGTGAACGATCAACTCATTTTGAGCGGGATTCGGGTAGTATCTGATATTATAGCCCATCTCTTCTTCTATGCCTGTTTGAACACTATCCGGATTTAGGTTAAGGCCGATCAGAAGCGGGTTATGGTCTGAGCATCGGTATGGGTTCGGCGCATATAGATCCTGTGTTTTAAACTCGGTATTATAGTCTATTATTCTTGGTTCATCAGCATTGATGTTCCACACCTGTGCATCTGTTACCTGCGATGTAAGGCTGCTCGTGCTAAAGGCGTGGTCTAAGGCTCCCCATTGTGCAAAGTAGAGGAAACTGTGGACAGAATCTGGCAGTAGATAATCCAAACCGGTTCGCAGAATATCAATAGGGTCTTCCTCTGCATATGCATTGAGGTCACCTACCACCAAAACGTCATCATCGCCACTGTACGCCTGTATTTGAGAAATAAAATTGAGCACCTCCTGCGCTTGTTGCTTTCGCGTATCATTAAAACAACCTTGCCCATCCAACTGATCCTGATCCAAGCCCGTTGCACCTGTACATCCTTTATATCGAAAGTGATTGACGAAAACAGAAAATATACCACTGTCAGCGAGAAAAGTTTGAGAAAAAGGAGGAAATTCAAAAATCGAGTTTGTGCTAACCAAAGCAGTATCTATCAAACTAACTGATGCCGGTTTATAAATCATTCCTACCTGTATGGCATCAGAACCAATGTAAGAGGGGAACGGTACTTTTTCATAGGTTCCACTACCCATCTTGGCATTTATCCCCGCGAGTAAATCATCCATAGCCGTAGAGCCGTTGTTTTCTAACTCCATAATGGCTACAATGTCAGCATCCATTGCTTCAAATGCCGCAACCAATTTATCTCTTTGCCTAACCAGTTCAGCAGCATTGTCTGCGCCCCTGTCTCCCAACGTTGTCCAGTAGTTTAACACATTAAAACACGCAACCACAATATTTGCACCGCCCAATGCGGGTACAGATGGCCTGGGTGCATAATTGAATGAAGGGCCGGGATAGGGTTGAAGACGGTATTTACCGTATGCGTATGATAAACAACCTGCAATACTATCTGTGCTTGTCCCCGACCTTAAGGTGCTGTCTGCAGGATTGATATAGGGTATTGGGTTTGGATTTTGCACTTCGCTGCCATCATCGATCAATATTTGATTTCTACTGTTTAAATCGTCTTGAGCTGTAACAGTAGCCACATTTGAAATTCCTGTAGAAGAGGTTCCGGAAGCAGGGTCATCGTTTGGGTCAACAATATTTGTGGGAATAAGCAACACGTTTCCTGAAGATAAGATAATCTCTCCATACCTGCCTAGGTTGTAATGATCAGTTACATATAAGGATTGCGGAAAACGAACATACATGCCCTCATAAGCTTCCAAATCATCTACTGCTGTCACGGGCAAACTGATGTCAACAGCACCGTAGTTTACATTACTGCCCAATATCGTTAATGAATCTATATTGTTTAATCGGGTAAGGCCAAACACTTCTTCCACATCTCCACGCACCACTATGAAATCTCCGGGACTTACCAAAGTGGCGGAAGGCGCATACACAAATATTCCATCTGAGGTCAGGGTGTTGCCATCACCCAACGTATCTTGCATAAAAAAGCCATCCAATTCATTGGCGGATTGAAAGCTGGCTGTCACTACACCTTCCGTAAGAACGGTGCTGCCAGTTAAACCACTTGATGAACCACTCCCCTGAATAGTATAAATGGGCGTGATCTGGGCTTCTGAAAATTGTATAGATAGTAAAGCAATAATGAATACTGAAGTTCTCACAGAGCAACTTTTTTCAAATCAAAAATACTAATTGATCTCTGAAAAGCCAATACAGAAAAGACAAAATTCAAGTGAATAAGCGTGCAAAGAATAAACAAAACAACCTTTCACTTTATTTTCCGTCTAAATATTTAGTTACCAAATGCTACAGGTCGCCAATCGAATTAGGGAATTCAAGCGTTCGCATAAATATTTCAACCTTAAAAAAAGATAACTTCAATAAAAATAATTAACGTCGACAAATAGTGGTATTTTTGCGCTCCATTGTCTTATAAGCGTACAGATCAGGCAACCTTGTTGATCTTCAATCGTCTTGAATCAGGTGTTATGTCACATTTAAAATCATTCACAGAAAGAATTATATCAAAAACTTCCTAAACAGTTTTCCTATGAAAGCAAAATTATTATCTCTTGTACTCAGTATTTTTTGTTTGAGCATTAATTATTCAGCCAATGCACAGTTTATAACTTATTCCGAAAACTTTAACAGTGGTACAACCTACTGTCCGGGCGCCCCGGAGTACGACAACTGGGGTACGTTTCGTGCACAGCTGGATACCTCGCTGTTTAATTTTAAGAGTGTCAATATAAGGGGAGGCTATGATTTAACGGGGAGAAGATGCAATGATCCAATTGTTGTAAATCAAATAGCTGGGTCATTGATGAACGGGATGCCGGGTACCTGGAATTGCGGTGGCTTCTCTTGGATGGTGGATACCTCTTGTGTCACAGGTTGCAATGTCCCAGGTGATGGTGTTGAATTCACGACAAGCTCCAGTGGGTGCACTTGCACTGCCGGGTATTTGCTTCGACCTTGTATTGGAAATTCAAATTGGGGTGGCGTCAATACATCAGCGTGTTCGGCACCTACACAGTTTATGATTGTAGAATTCGAGTATTTCTGTATTCCAACTTACAACAACTCGTGTCTTTCAGACGATTACATTGATGGAGTAGATTTTGCAGGTATCTCCAATTCCGCAACGGGTTGCAACGGAAACACCGATAACTATATCTATAATACCAGCGATACCGCCAAAACAGCCGCTACAAACACGTACCCGATAACACTCACACCCTCGACTTTATGGCCTCAAGGATTTGGCGTTTGGATAGATTTCAACAATGATTCTGATTATACAGATGCTGGCGAATATGTTTTTAGTTCAGCCCCTGGAATGGTCCCCGTAAATGGCAATATAACAATTCCGTCAGGTGCGACTTTCGGATTAACCCAAATGAGGGTTAGGGCAATATATAATGCACAACCCACCAGTAACGATGCCTGTACACTTTTCAATTTTGGGGAAACAGAAGATTATCCGATCATGATCTCTGCACCACAGGTTAGCTTTGATGTCGACACCAATGTAGGATGTACGCCATTGACAGTGATGTTTACAAATACGACTACATTCGGCAACGCAACTTCATATACCTGGCAATGGGGTGACGGAACGCCTGATTATTCAGGTACTGATACAGCTCACGTATTTTCTATTGGGGGATGGTACACGGTGTATTTGAATGCTTATGACTTCGTCGGAACATTCTTAGGTTCGTACAACATGGGCATTCAGGTAATTGGGGGTACATCTTTCCCAATTTATGTATCAGATACACTTATTTGCCCTGGTACTACGATCTATTTTGACCAGTGGGACTGGAGTGATACCAGAGACTGGGACTTTGATGATGGAACTACATCTACCGATTGGTGGGTGCAGCACTCTTATGCAGACACAGGCATTTACACAGTTACGCTTGACCTTGGCTTTACGGGATGCCCCCCAACTACATTAACGGCAACCGTGTATGTTGTGGACACTATTACACCCAATGCATTGGCCAGCGTGAGCAAGAATCCAGCCTGTCCAAGCGAGCAATTGTCTTTTTACCCACAAGGTTGGAGTTCCACCTCATTTGCATGGGATTTTGGTGACGGAAACACGTCAGTTTTAACCAACCCCTATCACACCTACGCAGCAACCGGAGCATATACAGTCACCCTCACTACAACAAACTCGTGCGGAAATACAAATACAGAGACCATGACGGTAGATATTACGGATACGCTTTCTCCTACCAATTACGGATTTAGCTACAACCCCAATTCGCCACTTTGTCCTGGAACACAAATTAACTTTAATTCAAGTAATTGGGAAAATGATCCCTCCTGGGACTTTGGCGATGGTTATACAGCTTCATCACAATACCCAAAACATACCTATGCCTCACCTGGTACTTACACGGTTACACACACCATGACGAATGCCTGTGGAAACACAACAGCCGTAACGGATACTATCGTTATAGACGGGTCGTTGTTACCGAATTCTGGGTTTAGTCATTATCCGAATCCAGTTGCATGCCCGAATGAACCGGTAAATTTTGGCCCCTATGAATACAATGCAGATTCTTATGATTGGGATTTTGGAGATGGTAATACATCTGTTCTTCAATATCCTTTTCATAAGTATAGCGCTACAGGTACCTATGTGGTTTCGTTAACAGTAGTCAATGATTGTGGAAATCAGTCTACAACTACAGATACTGTAAATATTGTTGACACGATTACGCTTCCTGGGTCAATATACACCTACATATGGCCTAAAAGTGCCTGCCCTGGAGAACAAATTTACTTTAATTCACAGTGGGGCTTCCCTACCTATATATACGACTACGGTGATGGAAGCATAGATACCATGAGCAATCCATGGAGGCAGCATACTTATGGAAGTCCTGGAACTTATTTCACTTCCCAAACGATCATGAATTATTGTGGAAGCGACACCACTATATATGATACCGTCATCATTAACAATTCAATGGGTATTCCTAATTGGGTTTCCCTGAATACTTATCCCAATCCGGTTTGTCCCAATGAGCCAATCGGCTTGAATGGCCCATGGGGATATGCTGCTTACGATTGGTTTATGGGTGACGGATCAGACACATTATCCACAACCAACGCGTATGTAAATTACAGTTATGCCAACGCTGGAACTTATAACGTTTCATTAACCATTTCAAATTACTGTGGTGATGATACTGTATTATTCGACACAATTCTGGTCGACAATACGATTCCGGTATCGAACTCGGTATATTTAAGTGGATGGCCTAATCCTGCTTGTCCGGGAGAAACGGTTAACCTCAATGCGTCTAATGGATTCAGCACCTACGTTTGGGACTTCGGCGATAGCAGCGCTACAGTAACAACCTCGAATCAACAAGTGACGCACCAGTATGACAGTGCAGGAATATATACAGCATTGGTTACCATGACCAATTATTGTGGAAATGACACCACAATATCCACCAATATTCAGATTGACACGAGTATTCAAGTTCCCAATTGGCTTTGGTTTTATATCTACCCGGATGAGGTTTGTCCGGGCCAGGAAGTGGATTTTATCACTGATATGGGCTATGCCTCCTACACCTGGGATTTTGGAGATGGATATACGGCAATGGGATCATCTAGTACCTCTTACACCTATGATTCCGTTGGTACCTATAACGTTTCAGTTACAGTGGCCAATGGATGCGGTAACAGCGTAATCTTAACGAGTACTGTACAGGTGGATTCTAATGCAAATTTCCCATCATGGATGAATATGTGGTTCAGTCAGTCACCTGTATGTCCGAATGAATTGGTTACGCTGCAAACCTACGCTGGATATAGTACCTATATCTGGGATTTTGGCAATGGCGACTCGATTCTAACTACCACCAGTTCGCAAATTGACCATGCTTATCCTTCGGCGGGTGATTATCAAGCCAGTGTAACCATCGTAAACGGATGTGGTGATTCAATCACCGTTTATAAAACGATTGACATAGATAACAATGTTACCATCAGCTGGCTCGACATAAACTTGCCGAGTAATCCGTCCTGCCCAGGAGATGAGGTAGTTATTAATATCAATGGATCGAGCAATAATACGTATTCATGGGACTTAGGTGATGGAGCTGTTGATACTACAGTTGGAACAGGAACCACCCATGTATATGACAGTGTGGGTAACTACAACGTGGTTGTAATCGCAACCAATGCTTGTGGCAACTCCTTGTCTGCGAGCAAAACTGTAAGCATTACTAACAGTGCGAGTCCGACACTTTATCCATGGACTTGGGGAACCTTGGCGCAGTCAATCATAATTGGTTGTCCTGGAGATGCAGTAACCTTTTACTTTGAAGGAATTGTAACGGACAACATGTGGGATTTCGGCGACAGTACATCAGGAGTTGCAACGGAGGTATTTATTAACGAGGACGGAATGCCGATAACTATCATTAAACACGCATATTCTTCAGCGGGTAGTTATACCGTTACGCTAACGTTGACCAATGGATGTGGAAATGTAGCCACTTCGTCTAAAACCTATACGGTGGGCACCAACCTTCTTGTCGACGGTGGATTGGTAATCGAACCGCCATCGAGTACCAGCGGATATACAACTTGCAGATCAATTGGATTTGTAGCCTATGGAGGATCCAGCTACACATGGGATTATGGTGATGGCACGATTGTGCTTAATTCCCCTACTCCAACATCGAGCCATACATATTCAAGTGCTGGTAATTATACGGTTAGCGTTACAATTACCAATGGCTGTGGTAATTCAACTACCTATTCTGAAACGATGACTATTCAGGATGTAGGAGGTACCATAGTAACGGCATCTGAAACTGTCTCAATTAGCTGCGGAGGTGGCTCTGATGGAGAAGCAACGGGCGCCGTGAGCGGAGGAAGTGCTCCGTATACTTATGTCTGGGATGACCAATCTGCACAATCATCTGCAACTGCGTCCGGGCTTTCTGCAGGAACTTATAATGTAACAATTACTGATAACCTGGGTTGTGAAGGAACCGCCAGTGTAACACTTACTGATCCCGCGGACATTGTTCTGTCTACATCTACTACTCAAGCCAGTTGCGGTAGTTCAGACGGTACCGCATCTACAACTGTCAGTAGTGGCGGAACAAGTCCTTTTACCTATTCCTGGTCAAGTGGTGCAAGTAGCTCAACAGCCGATAGTTTAGTAGTGGGTAATTATTCTGTAACTGTATCTGATGCAAATGGATGCAGTTCTACCGACAATGCAAGTATTTCTGAGAATGGAGGTGGAACAGTGACTGTAGATGCTACTACAGATGCAACTTGTAATGGTGATGCGGATGGATCAATAAGCGTTAGTATATCTGGGGGATCTCTACCCTATACATACCTATGGTCTACCGGTGATACTATTGACGACATCACCGGGTTGTCTGCCGGCACGTACAACTTAACCGTTACGGATGCAGCTGGATGTCAGGCATCAGAATTGGTGACTGTATCTGAACCCGATGCACTTAGTATTACATTCACCACTGTCGATGCAGATTGTGGCAGCTCTAATGGAAGTGCAACCGCAAATGTAACTGGAGGAACTCCAACTTATACCTATCAGTGGGATTCAAATGCTGGTTCCGTAACTACAGCACTAGCTTCGAGCTTGTCGGCAAATTCATATGATATAACAGTTACGGATGCAAATGGATGCACAACTACAACCAATACTGTAGTTAGCAATGATAACTCACCGCAAATCACAATAACCGTAACAGACGTAAGCTGTTATGGAGCTGGTGATGGCGCAATAACTACCTCGGTTACCGGAGGCACTACTCCTTATCAATACATCTGGACATGGTCTGGCGGAGGAAGTACGTCACCCAGCTTGTCTGGATTGAATGCTGGAAGTTATACCCTCTTATTGCAAGATGGTAGTGGATGTTGGGCCGGTCAGGGCGTGACAATTACCGAGCCGGATTCAATGGCAATTACAACCACGGTTACGGATGCAACGTGTAATAATTCAGACGGAATGGCTTCTGCTACGGTATCAGGAGGAAGCAGTCCTTATGGTTACAGCTGGTCTAGTGGTGGAAGCGGTAGCTCTGAAGCGGGATTAGCTGCTGGCAGTTACACTTTAACGGTAACAGACTCCAACGGATGTAGCCAGGTAGATAACTTTACGGTTGGAACGAGTCCTCCGGTACAGCAGATCTGCATTATTACGGTTGACTCAACATCGACACAGAATGTAATCGTCTGGGAAAAACCGATTCCTAATGGCATCGATAGCTTTAGGATTTACAGGGACATCCTTGGAAACTACACTCATATTGGAAGTGTTCCATATGCAGACTTAAGTGAATTCGTGGATACTACGAACAATGTCAATCCTCAATCGACCTCTTATCGCTACAAGGTTAGTGTCATTGACTCTTGTGGCAATGAAAGCGCCATGAGCGATTACCACGAAACAATTCACCTTTTGGTGAGTTTGGGTACACCTCCGATAATGAATTTAAATTGGGACAATTATGAAGGTATTGCATTCTCTTATTACACAATATGGAGAGATACAACGGCATTAGACAACTGGGATTCGCTTACTTCTCTTACCAGTAACAATACAACATATCTGGATGCAAATCCTCCCCAAACTGGAGTCCTGAGGTATATTATCGAGGTAGTTCATCCGGACGGATGCTTGGCGGATAAATCGAAGAATTACAACTCTTCCAAATCCAATACCACTGCCGTCGCTGGAACAGCCTTGGGCGTTTCTTCTTCAGTTACAGATGCATCACAAGGAAATTGTGATGGTATTGTTGCAGCTACAGTGAGCGGCGGTGTTGCACCTTATACGTATCTGTGGGACGATCCTGCCAACCAAACAAATGCAACAGCGACTGGATTGTGTGCAGGTTACGTTACTGTTCTAGTCACAGATGCCATTGGTGATACCGTTTCAACTACTGATTCTGTAGGAACCATAATTGTTCCTTTATCCGGAGTAGTGACTACTACCAATGCAGCAGATTCAAGTACATGTACTGGCCAGGCCTTGGTAACACCGGCTGGTGGAGTTTCACCTTATACTTATCAGTGGAACGATCCCTCAGGACAGACAAACGCAACTGCATTTGGGTTATGCGTAGGAACCATTACCTGTACAATAGTTGATGCAAACGGCGACACTGCTTATGCATCAGGTACAGTAACCGTTCCCGTTGGAATTCTAGAGATCAGCAATAATAAGATCATGATGAGAGTTTTCCCGAATCCGTATTCCGGTGAAACGCAAATTGTATATTCATTGACGACAGATGCTGATGTCAGGCTTGAGATATTTAATGTGCTTGGCGAGAGAATTGTTACGCTTGCCAATGAACATCAATATATGGGTGAACACAAGTATATGTTCGGAGCGGCCAGGCTCGGATATTCCAATGGCATATATCTGGTCAAACTCACGGCGAACAACCAAGTGCATTTTGAGCGCTTGATAGAATTGAAGTAATTACTTACTTCGTATAATTTTGTTGATTATGAATAAACCCTTGAGAATTTAAAGTCTCAGGGGTTTCTTATTTTTGTAACAAACCTCCTTTAACACCCAATTATGAAACAAACAATCACGATACTCTTCGCAATACTAATTTCAGGATCAATCTTTAGTCAGAATATAGTATGGGAAAACTCAGTTGGTGGCAGCAAGTCTGATGGGGCATCTTCAATTTCAGGGACTTTTGACGGCGGATATATTGTGGCAGGATATTCATATTCCGAAGATGGTGATATACACGGGCATCACGGGAGTTTCTCCTTTGCCGATGCACTGATTGTCAGATACACTGCTGATGGCGATACCTTATGGACGAAGTCACTTGGCGGATCCCTGGATGATGTACCAGATAAAATTCTACAAACACCTGACAGTGGTTTTATTTTTGTGGCCTTTTCCAAATCAAGTGATGGCGATGTAACGGGGCACCATGGCTCTGGAGGAACCTGGGATATCTGGGTTGTAAAATTAGATCCTTCAGGGAACATTACCTGGGAGAATTCCTTCGGTGGAACAAACCATGAATACGGCCTCGGCATCGACATTGTTGGAAACAATGGCTACATCGTAGCTGGTAGCGCAAGATCTACAGATGGAGATGTTTGGGGCAATCTCGGTGGAGCCGATTTCTGGGTGTTGAGACTCGATCTCAATGGAGACACTATCTGGACTCGATCTTATGGTGGTACTGGTTATGAATATGCAGAGGACATTAAAACGACCAATGATGGGGGATTCATAGTGGTCGGTGAAAGTGCTTCCAATGATATTCATCTGTCAAGTAATAACGGCATCGATGATTATTGGATCTTAAAATTAGATAGCGTTGGTGCCATACAGTGGCAAAAATCATATGGAGGGTCTGCATGGGAGTGGCCCTATGCGGTGGAACAAACCATTGACGGAGGATATGTTGTCGGAGGCTTTACCAGATCGAGTGATTTAGATGTGCATGGTAGTCACGGATTTGAGGATTATTGGATACTGAAATTGGATAATCTTGGAGATACGCTATGGACCAAAGCGCTTGGCGGTTCAGGGGCTGATAAAGGACTGGATCTATTCGAATATTGCGATGGTAGTATTACAATAACCGGTTGGTCTAAATCGAATGATGGTGACATCAGTGACCACAATGGCTCTGCCGATTCAACTGATATTTGGAATGTTAACCTCGATTCTGATGGTAACATCAATTGGTCGGAGTCCATCGGGGGAACAAATAATGATGAAGGCACGGCTTTGTATCTGACAACTGACGGATATTATGTGACCGCTGGATTTTCCAGATCTTCTGATGGAAATGCTACCGTAAATAAAGGAGGTTACGATCAATGGGTTGTAAAGCAAAGGCCCAATAGAACAATACCTGGCATTTGCATGGTTACAGTTGATAGTACCTCCACAAAAAATGTGATCGTTTGGGATAAGACCGGAATGACATATATTGATAGCTTCCGGATTTATCGGGATATCATTGGAAATTACACTTACGTTGGTAGCGTGGATTTCAATTCCCTTAGCCACTTTACGGATACCACCAATGGAATTAATCCCAACAATGTACCTTATCGTTATAAACTAACAACGCTGGACAGCTGCGGAAATGAAAGTGATTTCAGCACTCATCACAAGACAATGTTGCTTCAGGTGAACCTTGGCGCACCTCCGATTATGAACCTATTTTGGAATGACTATGAAGGGTTCAGTTACACGTTTTACCGGGTTTTCAAGGATACCACAAATCAAGACAATTGGATAAAAATTGATTCTCTTGCCTCTAACACCAATTTGCTTACCGACAATCCTGTTCCCTCTACTTATCTCAGATATATGGTAGAGGTGGTTCCCCCCAGCGTTTGTGTGGCAGATAAAGCAAAGAACTACAATTCGAGTAAATCGAACAGTACAAACGTTTCAGCACCTATGGGATTAGCTGCCACCTCTACATCTACTATGACTTCTGCGCCTGGAGCATGCGACGGCACCGCAACTGTAACAGCAACCGATGGAACAACTCCATATACTTATTTGTGGGATGGTGGAGCTGGATTTCAAACCAATATGACAGCTGTAGGGCTCTGTGAGGGAACTTTCACGGTGACAGTTACCGATGCCACAGGAGCAAACGTAACAAGCACTGTTACCGTTAGTGATCCTGTGGGTATTGAAATGTCAATGCTCGAAAAAACCTTCAGGATATCTCCGAATCCAACCAGTGGTAAATCATATATTGAGTTTAGCTCATTGCATGAAGACTTAATGCTGGAAATCTATGACCTGCTGGGACGAAACGTTTACAGCACGATCGTCAGGACCAAGAGATCAATTCTCGACCTCTCCCAACAACCTAAAGGTGTTTATCACTTGAAGATCTCCTCTAAAAGTGGGTCATTCATCAGGAAAATTGTAATTGAATAAGGAATTCGTGCATTCTTTTCGCTAGCTCCTCAATCGGAAGGCCCATAACATTGGTGTACGAACCCTCAACTTTATCAATCTTAAGAGGGCCTATTTGTTTCCTATCTTGCGTAATAAGTTCCTGTATTCCGTAGGCTCCCGCTTTATCAAAAGGTTGATACTCCTTTATGTAGATATCAATATCTCTCTCTGCGAACATGGAGAAATGAACCACAGTCTGGCAGCTGAAGGTAAGCTTCCTTTCAATGGATCTTAGGGTGACTGCAGTAATAACTTCATGGGATTTACCTGACAGCAGAACCAACATGGATTTTGCCTCCGCCGCATTCAAAGGCTTGCCTAAATGGAGTTCTCCCAGATATACCACTGTATCTGCGGCAATTACCAACTCTTTCTCCGACTTAATTGATATAGCGGCAGCCTTCTGAGCACTTAAATATTCTGCATGCTCCTTATTAAGTAAATTATTGGGATACTCCTCATCCACATTCGTTTCCCGAACTGAAAACTTCCACCCCATTTCCTCGAGCAATGTTTTTCTCCTTGGAGATTTTGAGGCAAGAATAATATTGTAGCTATTTAATAAGATAACAGTTCGACGAATTACACGGACTTACAGGCTAAAAATGGCCAATTGTGGATTTACTACAGTCGCAAACAAAATACCAGCCACCATAACAAATTTCATTACCCAACTTGCACGATGATAGTCCTTCGGACCATCAGCCTTAATTATCGTCCATATCAGGAAAAACAAAGGAATGTGAATCAATAGGGAAATATAAACGACAGCTTGCCAGTCACTAAAAAACAAAAATTGTAAATATCCAATTGAAAGCACCGTAATCCCTACAATTGAGACAACGATGTATTTCGTTTTTTTCAATCCAAAACGCACCGGGATAGTTACACTTCCATATTGCCTATCCCCTTCAACGTCTTCTGAATCCTTAATTATCTCCCGAGCCAACGTTGTAACAAATGCAAATATGGAGTATCCTAAAATCCAAAACCAGATTAAATGATATCCGGATGTATTTACAAAATCGGGGCTCATTATTTTCAATAGTGGCATTTCATATAAACCAACGATCAAGGCCACCAATGCGGCCAGCATCGAGATAATCAGATTTCCTACCAGCAACTGGTGTTTGAACCTAGTGGAGTAAAACCACAACAATATCACCGTGAGGAAATTTATCAGGGCTAGCCCATACAAATGATTCTTGAATGATATAAATATGCCAATCAAAATGCCTATGACGCTCATAACAACATGAAGCACCATGGCAACCCTTCGCTTGATCGTTCTGCCAACTACGATCTCATCCGGACGGTTCTTGAGATCTACTTTCGTATCAAAATAATCGTTGATGGCGTATCCAGCGGCTGTTATCATAAGCGTGGCAAGCACCAATAGACTGAAGTCTACAACGCTCATTTGCAAAACGAGTCCATTCGCAATCAGGATTTGCTCAATTACAAAATACCTGATTAAGTATAAGATAAGCGCCAATATTATCAGGTTGGGAAGTCGGAATAATTTGAAATAATCACGCATCTATTTCCGCTTTACAATGCTGTTACCAATCATCTCATACAGTGCCTTATAATCAGGCTCACCCTCCAGTTCTTGCATATGATCACCCATAACTTTTATATCACCTCTCTTAGCCGGTCCCGTTTGTGCATCCTTCGGACTCATTCTTTTTACCTTTTCTGCTGTCTCTACTATTAATGGACGAAGAATGTCCAAATCCAGATTCTCCTTTTTCAATAATTCTTCAGCGATTTGATACATGTGATTACTATAGTTTGAGGCGAATACTGCGGCTAAATGCACTGCCTTACGCTGCTTTGAATTGAGCTTATAAACAGATTCAATACCCACAAGCCTTGCAGCCAATTCTTTTAAATGATAAAGGTTGTCAGAACTTGTTGCCTCCACACAGATAGGGAATTCTTCATTTTGAAGTGGATTACTCATGGAAAATGTTTGCAGTGGATAAAATACTCCTATCTCAGGAAAATTTGAAATCACCTCTACATCCAATGTACCGGAAGTGTGCACAACCAATCCAGTTACATCCATTTGATTCGCTAACTTTTTGATAGCGTCATCACTCACCGCAATAATGTACAAGTCAGATTTTACTGGTAAATCCGCTATGTTTGCCGAATATTCTGTATTTAGCTGTTGCCCTAATCGTTGCGCTGACTCCAAAGACTGGCTTAATACGAACACTACCTGCACACCATTTGCCTGAAGCGCATTTCCCATATAAGTTGCTACGTTCCCCGCTCCTATTAATACAACCTCGTTTATCATTTATACTTCGATAGTTTTAATCACAAAATTTATATCCGACTCCTCTAATTGAAATAAAATATACCGGATTCTTCGGATCATCTTCAAAATACTTTCTGAATGCCAATATATAATTGTCAATGGTCCTTGTTGAAGGATAAACATCGTAACCCCATACTTGTTCGAGGATTTCATCTCTGGAAACAACTTCATTTTTCCTTTCAATTAGAAGTTTCAATAACATTATCTCACGATTGGAAAGACTCGAAGCTTTCCCTTCGCCCCTGCTCACCTCAAAACTTTTAAAGTTAATCTTGTTGCTGCCAAATTTATAAATATTCAATTCGTCAGATACCAGCGAAGAATGGTCGCTTCGTTTAAGTAGTTTCTTTATCCTTAAAAGCAACTCTTCAAGATTAAAAGGTTTGGCCAGATAGTCATCGGCCCCAAGTTTCAATCCCTTCACTTTATCACTGCTACTTCCCTTTGCGGACAGGATCAATATTGGAATTTCATTATCCTTTAATCTAATTGTTTGACAAACCTGAAATCCGTCAATTTCAGGCATCATTATATCCAGTACGATAATATCGAATCTCTGCTCAGAAAAAGTCTTCAATGCTGCCTTGCCATCATTTACCGTGAATACATCATAGCCTTCCAATACCAAATTGAGCTTGATAGCCTCCCTTAAATGCTCTTCATCTTCTACTAATAAAACTCTGTAACTCATATAGACACCCGATTCATTATGGACCCATTGGCCAGCGAATTTACCCATTTATGCAGTGAACATAGGTTACCAAATAATATTCTGATAAATTCCCATTTATCAATACTTTCTTTCAAATAACTTTGATAATCAAAGATTCCCGCAATAAACTTGAAATAATTGTTAGTATTTATTAATTTGGTACACTTGGATATTGGGTTATTAATGTATTCGCCCGATACCTCTAATCTATATCCATCGGGGCAACCCTATTAACATGGAAACGTCTCTTTAAACGGTAGATCACGCAAAAATTTTATAATATATCTCTATCAAATCTAGAAAAGCATGAAAAAAATATCACTTGAAATATGTTCGATTTTTGTTTCTGTTCTTTTTTGTACAACCACAATAGCACAAAACACTCCATCTGCGCAGCAGCTAAGCAACATAACACAAAAAAGTATTGGTCCTCAACCATCCTCACGTGCTCCAGGTAACATTCGGACAACAATACCGAATGCTTTGCCAAGTGCACCGGTAAGTGGAGTTGCAAATATCGCTTCAAGCGGTAACAATAATCCTTCATCTATGGTACCAAGTAGTGATGAAGCTATCTCAGTTGATGGGTTTCCAATACAATTTATTTGGCCCAACAATCCCGTGGGATCTAACCTTTGTGGTGCGCCTTGGCCAGAGGTTCAAATACCGGGAAACGCCAAAAATGGAGGCTGCCCGTTCAATGTTCCGTGCGACAATCCAACAAACAGAGATGCTAATATTCCCGCTGGCCCTGATCCTGTTAAATTTATGCAGTTGAGGTGGACAATAATTCGAAATGCAGCTGGTGATCCATCGAGCAACATAAGCTTGACTCGGGTTAATGACTTAATGACTGAATTAAATGCAGATTTTGCGGCGTGGAAACTGGAATTCTGCTTGGATGTGGTCAATTTTGTAAATGATGGAACGCACTACAATTTTGAAGGAAGTAATGAAGCAGCGATGAAATCGGCCTATGGGGCCAACTTCACCAATGTTATTAATATTTATGTGGTAAATAGTATTACAAATCCCAGTGCGGGAGGATATGCTTATTTTCCTTATTCCGGGTATGGAGGATATAATTATCGAGGAGGTGTACTCATGAGCAAAAACAACTCTTCCCTGGGCACACACACTTTGGGTCATGAATTGGGCCATACATTTGGATTGCATCACACCTTTCATGGAGTAGATGAAGTTGGTACCTGCAGTTCATGCTATGAGACAGTCGGAGCCTCAGATGGTTCACCAGCCTCAGGAGATGATCATGGTGATTATTGCAGTGATACGAACCCTCACGAGACCAATTCTTATAGCTGTAATCCCAATCCTGGAGGTAGCAATGGCTGTGATGCGTTTCCATGGGCAAACGTTCCGGTTGACAATCATATGTCATATTCGTTCTGCTCTTCACAGTTCACACCACATCAAGCGGGTAGAATGCACTGTATGATCGATACATATGTTCCTCAGTGGGTAACCAACGGGTCTGTCACGTGTGGGTCATTGCCCCCTGTGGCAAATTTTACAGGTTCGCCACTTTTGTGGCCCGCTCCCTCCACAGTTGGTTTTGTCAATCTTACGGCTGGAAAATCAACAGTATCAGCATGGTCATGGAATTTTGATGTGCAAAATGTAGGCGGTGTAACGCCGGCAACGTCAACAGTTCAAGATCCCCTGGCCGTTGTTTATGCCAATCCCGGGCTTTATGAAATTAGGCTCATTGCTACCAATCCAAATGGAACAGACTCCCTGGTAAGAACAGATTATATTGAAGTGGTTGGCCCATTGGGAGACTGTGACACCCTGGATTTTCAGTGGACAAACCCAACCCCTACCATCAGTTACCTTCCTTATGGCCCCGGAGATTATGCCGATGGAGTTCCCTGCGCGACTTTGAACGCAAGTCCGACAGACCAGCTTGGGATGTACGAGAGATTTCCAACTCCGAATCCTGGATCAACTGTTGTAGGTGGAGTGAGGATGGCACTCGGGTTCTTGTTTGATGCCAACGACGATATGACAGTTGATATTTCAATTTATACTGATGACGGCACTGGAGCTCCCAATCTCAGTACTGGCTATTTAGGTGGCGTAACTGGATTGTCTCCAACTACTGATTTAAATGTTCCCGGTCCGGGGTTTTATGGATGGAGGAACTGGCCCATTGACCCACCTGTGGTTATCACCAGCTCAAGATTTCACATAGGTATTGAGATCAACCCTGGTTCAGCCGCAGATACCATGATATTAATAACCTCAGCTGATCCGGAAGGAGAAAATGATACATCGAACTGGGTAAATACTACCAATTTTGGTTTATTGAGTTACTTAAATGACATTGGAGGAGGGCTAGATCTGGATTTAGCCATTATTCCTATGCTGGGTGGCTATGGCCCGGATACGCGTATTACAACCTACAACCAAAACGTTACTTGTGATACGACTACCGTGATCTTCTTTGATACGACCTGGTACGCACCTGGAATTACATGGCAATTTGATTTTGCATCTGATGGTTCCACTTTTACTGATACTGTTGACCCCATGGCATTGGTGAAGACTTACACTTCTCCGGGTCCGGAAACTGTAACCGTTAGTGTAATGGATGCATGTGGAAAAGGAAATACGCATACCTATATGATTCCCTATTACTTCAACAAAACTCCTGCAGGCGACTTCACCAAAGACCTTAGCAATCCAATTTGCTTGCCTCCACCAACGGCGAACTGTGCTACATTCACAGCAACACCCGCTGACCAGTTTGCATATACCTGGGATTTCGGGGATGGAACCACCTTCACCGATACGAGCGACATATTGCAGTATTGTTTTACGGGACCGGGAACCTATTATGTAGATATGTCCGTTACCGGTTATGTGGATTTACCCACTGACACGATCTTTTATGAAGATTTCAGCACTGGTATCGGAAGTTTCAGCACCTTTGATGTTGACGGTTTAAATCCGGAAGTCAACCCGCCATTTAATGGAACAAATAGTACTGCTTGGGTAGGAAATGACCCAATAGGAACTGGTAGGGCCATCAGTACATCATGGTATAACCCCGTTGGAACAGCTGATGACTGGATGATCAGCTCGGCAATTGTGCTGAACGCCAGCAGCACCTTACGTTGGACAGCAGTAGCTTACAGCTCAGCCTTTCCAGACGGATATGAAGTGAGGATTTCAACAACCTCTCAATCTGTTGCGGGTTGTCTGGCAAATCCAGCGTTATTTACTACGGTTGCTGAAAATCCTTATTTCTCACCGAGGAAAATCGACCTTGCACTGGCTGGATATCAGAATCAAACTGTGTATATCGGTTTTAGGAATATATCAACCGACATGTATATCCTTGGTATTGACGATGTCTTGGTGAGTTTCTCGGGAGCAGGATGCGTTAGTACCGTGCAAAAATTGGACTATGTAGATATTGTAGACTGCAGTGTTACCCCACCATCTGCAGCGATGATCACTCCTTCGCCAACATCAGGTTGTGATTCTGCTACCGTTACATTTATTGACAATAGCACCAATTCTCCAACTAGCTGGGTATGGGATTTTAACGATGGGAATTTCTCAATATTACAGAATCCACCTCCACACACTTATACAAGCCCGGGGACATACAATGTTCAATTGATCGTTGAGAATATAGGAGGCGTTGATACAGCTTTTTACACGATTAACATCTATGCTACCCCTTCAATGCCAACGGCTGGCACAAATGCCACTTATTGTGAAGGAGACGCAGTAACTGATCTCACAGCTACGGGCTCTAATATTGAGTGGTTTTCTGATCCAGGCCTTAGCACTTCATTGGGAACAGGATCTCCATTTACACCGACTGTTTCAATAGGAACGAACACATATTATGTTACGCAAACAACGAATGGCTGTCAGAGTCTTGCAAACACAGTTGTACTAACTGTTAATCAGGCGGCAACAGCAACGGCCGGAGCCAATGCGACAATTTGTGCTGGCAGTACTTACACATTATCTGGTGCAATTGGCGGAAGTGCGGGAAGTTCATTATGGACAACTTCTGGTTCTGGAGGCTTTAACAACGCATCTTTGCTGGCTGCAATATATACACCTTCTGCAGGTGACATTACAGCCGGAACGGTAACGCTGACGCTTACAACAGATGACCCTGACGGAGCTGGACCCTGTTCAGCAGCAACCGACTTTA
This sequence comes from Bacteroidota bacterium, assembly GCA_022572355.1. GTDB lineage: Bacteria > Bacteroidota > Bacteroidia > NORP154 > NORP154 > NORP154. The sequence continues at coordinate 19,527 of JACZWC010000029.1, forward strand.
TGGTGTTAACCATTGATCAGGTTGCTACTGCATCTGCGGGACCTGACGCAACAATTTGCGAGGGAAGTACACATACGCTTGCTGGGTCTCTAGGTGGAAGTGCAAGCAGTTCTATATGGACCTCATCTGGAACCGGATTTTTTAGCAATACCGGCATTGTAAATCCGATTTATACTCCGTCCGTTGCGGATATTACAGCGGGAACGGTCACGTTATCGATTACAACAAATGATCCTGCTGGACCGTGTCTGTCAGCGTCAGATAATATGGTCCTTACAATAGATCAATCGGCCACTGCTGCTGCTGGGGCGGATGCAACTATATGTGAGGGAAGCACGCATACTTTAGCAGGATCCAGGGGCGGAAGTGCAAGCAGTTCTACATGGGGTACCTCAGGTACAGGAGGTTTTGATAATAATGCTCTACTAGCAGCGACGTACACTCCTTCTGCTGCAGACATATTAGCTGGAACGGTTACACTTACAATCACAACAGATGATCCTACGGGACCATGTAATGCAGCTTCAGATAATATGATATTGACAATCAATGCCCTGGCAACAGTCAGTGCTGGAAGCGATGCAACAATATGTGAGGGTGTTGCGCATACACTTTCAGGATCACGAGGTGGAAGTGCAACAAGTTCAACTTGGTCGACGTCGGGTACGGGAACCTACGATAACAGCACCTTGTTAGCCCCTGTCTACACGCCTTCTCCTGCTGATATTTTGGCCGGATCGGTGACGCTTACGATAACAACCAATGATCCTACGGGGCCGTGCACGGCAGCAACCGATAATATGACGCTTACAATTAATGCAAAGGATGATCCTGCTTTTACATATTCCTCAGGAACCTTTTGTCAGACCGCAAGTGATCCTGTAGCTACTATTTCAGGAACAGGAGGAGGAGTATTCTCAGAATCGTCTGGGAATATCATATTCCTCAATACTTCTACCGGAGAGATAGATCTTTCTGCCAGTACATTAGGTGGACCGTATACTGTGCAGTATACAACTGGTGGTATATGTCCTGACAGCAGTACCGTTTCAATAACGATTACTACAGCACCAGATGCAACTTTCAGTTACGCCGGGCCCTATTGTCAGGATGGGACGAATCCATTCCCAACTTTTGGAGTTGGAGCAAGCGCAGGACTGTTTAGTGCTACACCAGCTGGACTGGTTTTTGTAAATACAAGTACTGGGGAGATTGACCTTGCTGCGAGTACAGACGCCACATACACAGTGACCAACTTTATTGCAGCCTCAGGCGGATGCCCATCAGCAAGCGCCAACAACTCCGTAACGATTAATTTGGCGGCCACAGTTAGTGCCGGGGCAGATGCAACTATTTGTGAAGGAGACCCAATAACGCTTTCAGGTTCGAGAGGTGGAAGTGCGTCGAGTTCCACTTGGACGAGCTCTGGAACTGGAACCTTTGATAACGCAACTATTGTTGGAGCTACCTACACAGCATCTCTGGCAGACATAACAGCAGGGACTGTAACGCTAACCATAACTACTGACGATCCAACAGGGCCATGTGGTTCGGTTAGTGATGATATGATCTTGATCATTAACACAGCGGCGACAACAAGCGCCGGAGCAGATGCTACCGTATGCGAAGGAAGTGACCATACGCTGTCTGGTTCTATTGGAGGAAGTGCGTCTTCATCCACATGGACATCATCCGGCACAGGTTTCTTTGACAATGCCGCCTTGCTAGCTGCCACTTACACCCCTTCTCCAGCTGACATTACGGCTGGCACTGTTAGTTTAACGCTTACAACAGATGATCCAACTGGACCTTGTAATGCGGTTAATGATGTCATGACGCTTACAATAGATGCGATTCCTACAGTAACAGCGGGAGCGGATATTACAATTTGTGAAGGAGGTACTATTGGCCTATCAGGTGCAATGGGCGGCGGAGCTTCAAATATTACATGGACTACATCAGGTACAGGAACTTTTGATGACGCCACGTTGCTAACTGCTACGTACACGCCGTCTCCGCTAGATATTACTGTCGGGGCTGTAACCTTGGTTATAACATCAGATGTTCCAGTTGGGCCATGTAATGCGGCTACGGACAACTTGCTAATTACGATCAACAGCAGCGCCACAGCAGATGCTGGTACCGACGCAACTATTTGTGACGGTGACACTTATGTGTTATCTGGTTCAATGGGTGGCAGTGCCTCATCCATTACATGGACCTCATCAGGGACGGGAACCTTTGATAATGCTACTTTGTTGGCGGCTACTTACACTCCATCTCCAGCTGACATTGCCGGAGGAACTGTTACGCTTACGATTACAACGGACGATCCAGACGGTGCTGGCCCATGTGTTGCGGCTATTGATGTAATGGTGATAACGATAAATGCTGCAGCAACAGTTACGGCAGGCTCAGATGCCACCATATGTGAAGGAGCGGATCACACCTTGGCGGGTTCAATGGGAGGTAGTGCGACCACTGTGACATGGACAACTTCAGGAAACGGAACATTTGACAATGCTAATTTGTTGGCGGCTACTTACACTCCATCTCCAACTGACATTGCCGGAGGAACTGTTACGCTTACAGTTACAACGGACGATCCAGACGGTGCTGGCCCATGTGTTGCGGCTAATGATGTAATGGTGATAACGATAAATACTGCAGCAACAGTTACGGCAGGCTCAGATGCTACCATTTGTGCAGGAGCAGATCACACTTTGGCGGGTTCGATGGGTGGTAGCGCAACAACAGTGACATGGACAACTTCTGGAAACGGAACTTTTGATAACGCAAATCTGGAAACAGCCACATACACTCCTTCCGCTGCGGATATTGCTGCAGGAAGTGTTGTACTAACCATCATTACGGATGATCCTGCTGGATCTTGCCTTGCAACATCGGATAACATTACCCTAACAATTGTACCAGCACTTAGCATTGACAGTGAAAGCAAATTGGATGTAACATGTAATAATGCTGATGACGGTAGCATTACTATTACTGCATCGGGCGGAACTGGGGTAATGACATTCTCAGTTGACAATGGATCCACGTATCAGAGCTCGGGCAACTTTGGTAGTCTACCACCAGGTAGCTATACAATAGTTGTGCTCGATTCATCAGGATGCAGTGTAACAGGAGGTACATATATAATAGCAGAGCCAGCTGCTATTGTTCTGTCTACATCTTCAGTCGACGAGACCTGCGGTTCCGCAGATGGTGAGGTATCAGTTACTGCATCTGGTGGAACTGGCCCGTTGACAGTCTTATGGGACGACCCTTCCAATTCAACCAACACCACCGTTACAGGCTTAGTCGGAAACACTTATATCGTGCTTGTAACAGACTCTACCGGATGTTCCGAAACCGACACTATCATTGTACAAAATCTGGCTACTGGTACTGCATCTGCAACATTGGTAAATGGTGCTACTTGCAATGGAGATTGTGACGGTGAAGCAAGTGCTACAATTAGTGGAGGATTGGGACCATTTACATATGCATGGGATGACCCAGGCAGCCAAACAACGTCTTCTGCAACAGGTCTGTGTGCTGGTACCTTTGGAGTAACAATTACGGATGCATCGAGTTGTGTGGCCAACTCCTCGGTTACAATTTCAGAACCAACGCTAATAGTGCCTTTTATAACACCTCTGAATACTCTATTGGGAACTTGTCTGGGAAGTGCCACTGCATCTGCTACAGGTGGCAATGGGCCTTACACATATTTATGGAGTAATGGACAATCTGGCTCAATTGTAGACAGCTTGTGTGCTGGGCCAATAGAGTTAACCGTTACCGATGCAAGTGGATGTTCAATAACAGCAACAGATACAATTGGCACATTTACTGGGATATTAGGTGCTTCTTTGAATGAAACGATGCTGAGTATAAATCCGAATCCGAATCGGGGCAGTTTCCAGTTGGAATACGATTTTGGCCAATTTACGGACGTGGATATTATGATCTATGACAAGATTGGTGCGCTGATTATTTCGAAAGAAATTATTGCTACCAAAAAAGGAACCATGCTCATAGATCTTTCAAACAAAGCAAACGGAATTTATTTCGTTCATGTTATTACCAATTCAGATGCAACTGTCAAAAGAGTATCTGTAATTAAATAATTAAGTTATGGTAAGGGATTCATTAAAGTCCTATCTATATATAATAGGCGCAGCAATATTGTTTTCAGTATTTGGAACTGAAGCCATCGCGCAACGAACTTGTGGTACTGATGCCTATGAGGCTCAGATGATTGCAAACAATCCGAAATACAGGGTCATCAGAAACCAAATTTGGGCACAAACTCAGCAGTGGATACAAGACAACCTCAACTCTCAGACTAATAAAAAGGCCGTAATTACCATACCTGTGGTAGTACACGTCATTTATAATACAGGCTCACAAAACATTACAGATGCACAGGTTTTGTCTCAGATAGATGTGCTCAACGAAGACTACAGGAGAACAAATGCAGATGCTTCCAACACACCCAGCGCGTTCACAGGTGTCGCTGCTGATTGTGAAATTGAATTCTGTATGGCCCAGCAAGATCCGAGTGGAAATGCCAGTACCGGAATCACACGTACCAGTACTTCAAACACTTCCTTTCCATTTGGTGATGCGATGAAGCTATTTTCTCAAGGCGGAATAGATGCCTGGCCCAGAGATGACTACCTGAATATTTGGGTGTGTAATTTAAGTGGCGGACTACTGGGATTTGCCACGCCCCCAGGTGGGCCAGCTTGGAGCGATGGTGTTGTTATTAAATACAATTACTTTGGCAGGGTTGGTACAGTATCTGCACCTTTTGATGAAGGCCGGACAACCACACATGAGATAGGACACTGGCTAAACCTGGACCACACATTTAACGGAGGCTGTGCCGGCACTACCTCATCCAATTGTGCTTCAGCTGGAGATAAGATCTGCGATACACCTCCTACTTCAGCGCCCAATTATTTTTGCCCTTCTAACTCGCAAAACACTTGCACTGAAACACCTACGGATATGAACGACATGCACATGAATTTTATGGACTATACCAATGATGCCTGCATGAACTTATTTACGACGGGGCAAAAAAATGTAATGCTAGCTACACTCAATGGAATCAGGGTCAGCATCAGGTCTTCAATTGGTTGTGTAAATCCAGCTGGATTTGCACTGGATGCTGGAATCTCAATAATTATTTCGCCGACAGGATCCGCGTGCAACACGTCCGTTACACCTGTGGTTAGGATTAAAAATTTTGGAACGAGTACACTCACCTCGGCTACCATTAACTACGATGTTGACGGTGGTCCAAACAATACAGTTGCCTGGACTGGCTCTCTGGCAACAAACGCCACTGAGGATGTTACACTGCCAACTATAAGTGTTTCATCAGGTAGCCACACTTTCAATTCTTCAACTACAAGTCCTAATTCTGGAACTGACATGAACACTGGAAATGACGCCACCTCACAAGCATTTACCATTACAGCTGGTTCAGGGGCCCCTCTTCCTTTTACAGAGGGATTTGAGGGCGGAACCTTCCCCCCAACAGGATGGGTGCTCAACAATCCTAATAATAATGTTACCTGGTCAAGAGTTACTACTGCAAGCGGTTTTGGAAATAGCTCAGCATGTATGCAAATGGACTTCTATTCCATTGCTGAAAACATTCAAGGTCAAAGTGATTATCTGTATACAATTGATCTAGACTTTTCCAATGCGTCCTCTCCAACAATTATGAACTTTAACCTGGCCTATACACGCTACGATTCTGCCTATTATGACTCTATATATATTTTAGTATCCACAGATTGTGGTGGATCATGGCAAGTAATTTATGCAGATGGAAATGCAAGTATGCAAACTGCGGCAGATGACACGTTATCCTGGACTCCAGGTAATAATGACTGGACAGCGAAATCAATTAATCTGGATGCATACAATGGTTTTAGCGCGTTCCAAATTCAGTTTCATGCAAAGAGTTATTGGGGAAACAATCTATATATAGATGATATCAATATATCTACAAATGCAGGTGGGCCTCCACCAGTTGCCAACTTTACTTCCAGCTCTGCCAATATTTGCGAAGGCGAATCAGTAACATTTACCGATATGAGCACGAATTCTCCCACACAGTGGACATGGTCCTTTACCGGGGGGACACCCAATAGTTCGACCGATCAAAACCCAACGATTGTCTACAGCACAGCCGGAACGTATACTGTAGCACTTACCGCCACAAACAGCAACGGCAGTGACACGAAAACAACAAATGCTATGATTACGGTAAATGCAGGCCTCACGGTTTCAGCAACTTCTAATGATGCAAATTGTGCAGGTGTATGTGACGGCAACGCATCTGCTACCGTTTCTGGCGGAACAGCCCCATTCAGTTATTATTGGAATTCATCACCTGCTCAGAATACTGCTGCTGCTACGGGATTGTGTGCCGGAAGTTACACAGTATCTATACAGGATGCTATTGGCTGCACTTCAACTGATCAGGTAACCGTTGGTGAGCCTGTGGCAATCACGACTTCTACGACAAGTACAGAAGCACAATGCGGTGTTGCTGACGGAACAGCCTCGGTCACTGCTAGCAGTGGTTTGAGCCCGTATACATACAACTGGAGTAATGGCCAATCTGGGTCTACGGCCAATAATCTATCAGCTGCGATATATGATGTTACGATAACCGACGCCAACGGTTGTACTACAGAAACTTCAATAGCAATCAACAATATAGGGGCACCGACAATCTTTATTAGCGCTCAAAGCATATCATGCTTTGGGTACAATGATGGAAGTGCCACCGTAACGGCTACCGGTGGAAGTCCGCCCTATAGCATCCTTTGGAGTGATCCCACATCGCAAACGTCAGCTACTGCAACAGGGCTAATAGCCGGCGTTTACAACGTTACTATAACAGATTCGGTTGGATGTATCGCAGCTTCAATCGTTACTTTCTATGAACCCAGCATACTGAGTACTTCTATGTCATATATCAATGTAACTACGGGCTCAAGTTGCGACGGATCCGCCACGGCGAGCGTTTCGGGAGGCACGTCACCTTATACTTACTTATGGAATGATCCTTTGAGCCAAACAACGGTTACAGCAATTGGCTTGTGCCTGGGCAACCAAAGTGTTGTGGTTACTGATGCCAAGGGCTGTACAAGCAGTGGAAGCATCTATCTGGATTCTGTTGTGATGGGAATTTTTAATATCCCAAAAGAAATTGAATTCAACATATATCCCAACCCGACCACTGGAATTGTACACTTTGATTTTGGAGGTGAGGGTAACAAGAACATCAACGTAACTATATTTGACATCTCCGGGAAAATAGTATTTATTGATGGTGTTATAAGATCATCGCGCGAGAACTATAGTGTTAATTTGTCTGAGTTCTCCAGAGGAATTTACTATGTAAGGGTTCACGATGGAAAGGCCGTACTGACCAAAAAAATTAGCCTTATTCGCTAATTGTGAAATTGAGATCAATTATGAGATTTAAAGGATTACTCATCATTATCACCTTGATTGCTGGATGGACTTCATACACCTATGCACAGAGTCAGCGAACATGCGGTACTGATGCCTATTACGAGGAACAAGCAAAACTCAATCCTCAGCTTAAGCTAAATGTTGCACAAGCTAAGTTAGCTGCACAAGAATGGCTGAAGAATAATCCGGCAACGAAGAAGGGTGGGGTTTTAAGAACAATTCCAGTTGTATTTCACGTAGTATACTCAAATCCAACGCAGAACATTTCCGACGCTCAAATAATTTCGCAATTGGCTGTATTGAATGCTGATTTCAGGATGCTGAATTCCGATACTGGAAGTGTGCCCGCAGAATTCAAACCCGTAGCTGCAGATTCGGAAATTGAGTTTTGTATGGCACAAAGGGATCCCAACGGAAATCCATCTAATGGCATTACACGCACCAGTACAACAACGACTTCCTTCTCTACCAATGATGCCGTAAAACAAAACTCTACCGGAGGAAAAGATGGCTGGCCACGAAATGATTATTTAAACTTCTGGATATGTAATTTGGGAGGAGGATTGCTGGGATACGCTACCTTTCCCGGGGGAATAGCCTGGAGAGATGGAGTAGTATGTGGCTACGACAATATTGGTGCTCCACCGGCCAACACCTTTGGAGGGGTCTATGATCAAGGGAGAACAGGTACGCATGAAATTGGCCATTGGCTGGCACTTCCTCACACATTTAGCGGAGGATGTAGCGTCGGTGATGGAATTGCAGATACACCACCTACAGCCTCCTCGAATTTTGGTTGCCCTTCTACTCAAAATACATGCAATAACGATAATCCAGATATGAATGACATGCCCATGAATTATATGGACTATGCAGATGATGCATGCATGTACCTTTTTACTGAAGGACAGAAGGACGTTATGCAATCCGTACTTAGTACTTCCCGATCCAGCTTGCAGACTTCGCCTGGGTGCGCTCCCTTGAACAACCTGGACGCGAGCATTGCTGTCGTTACACCGACAGATACCATTTGTGGTATTGGTTCTTTTGCTCCTACAGTTACATTGATTAACTATGGCACAAATACGCTAACCTCTGTGGACATAATATACCAAATGGATAGCAGCGCCGTACAAACTCTTAATTGGTCTGGCAATTTGGCTAGCTTTTCTTCAGAGGAAATTGTGCTTCCTACCACTACAATTGCATTTGGCGATCATACTTTTAATATTTACGTGAGCAACCCGAATGGTGGAGTAGATGAACTGACCAGCAACGATTCTTCCATATCAAATTTTTATTTCAAATTGGGGAACACTGTTACCTTAACGTTGACCCTTGGAGAGATGCAGCTTACCAACCTGCTGAGTTGGGATTTGAGAGATTCATCTGACAACATAGTAGATTCTGTCGCGGGATACTCAAAAAACATGACCTACATAGAAACGGTCTGTCTTGCAGAAGGCTGTTACACTTTTAACTTATACTTTTCGCCGCCCAATGCAGTGGGCTCATTATCCTTGGTTGATGTTATGGGAGATACACTCACGGCATTGGACGATTTCTATAATTATTCTTACGCGTTCTGTGTGACAACAACCGGTGTAAATGAGATTACGGTTTTGAAGCCTTCTTTTCGGATATACCCCAATCCGGCAAATGGTATAGTAAACATCCAATTCGCCGCATTATTCACCGGGAAAGTGCATCTTAAGGTATTTTCCGCGAGAGGTGATGTGTGTATTGCTAAAGAGATTCAATTCTCGACGGGTAAAAAAATTCAGTTAAATCTAACTGGTAAAGCCTCAGGTATGTATTTTGTTCAAATTACCGACGAAACAGGTACTTACACGGAAAAATTCAGTTTACTGCGATAAGTAGTTATTCAATATTTCTTTTTACCACTTGTTTCTAAGAATTTGTTTCTGCACGAGCCAAAGGGCAAGGGTCTCTTTTTCCCACACCAATATGCGCTACTGGCTGCCAGCCGATGACACAAATCAGAGCCAGCGACCAGTTGACAGAAGCGGTTTGGGTGGAACCAGAATCGACCTTAGAACATCCCACCCCTTTTGGATGACGGTTTTAAAATTGAACTAAAGGCATTTTTCTCTAATTTTGTGCTCTTTCAATTCTCAGACCATGAGCCAACTTTCTTTAAGTCTTCTTAAAAAATCTGGCGTTTCCAATGAATTAATTGGGATTGCAAAGAAAACTATTGATGGTGAGCGAATCACTGTGAAGGAGGGCATTGTGTTGTTTGAGAAAGGCGATCTGGGCTTTTTGGGAACACTTGCCAATTTCATCCGGGAAAAAAAGCACGGAGATCACACATTTTTCAATAGAAATATTCACATCGAGCCAACCAATATTTGTGTGTTTGACTGCAAGTTCTGCTCCTACTCCAAGTTGCTTAGGGAAAAAACGCAGGGTTGGGAGCTAACAGAAGATGAGATCTATGATATTGTAAGATCTTATAAGGACAAGGCAATAACAGAAATTCATATAGTTGGTGGGGTGCATCCTAAGATGGGATTGCATTATTTCGGTAATCTCATCAAGAATATCAAAGAAATAAGACCGGATATACATGTTAAGGCATTTACTGCAGTTGAATTGGAATATATGTGCAGAAAGGCCAAGGTATCTTATAAGGAAGGCCTGCAAATCCTGAAAGACTATGGACAGGATTCGCTACCAGGTGGTGGCGCGGAAATATTTGACGAGAAGATAAGAGCGGAAATCTGTGATGACAAGTGCAGCACGGAACAATGGCTTGAAATACACAGAACCGCTCATGAGATTGGTCTGCCTTCCAATGCTACCATGCTCTATGGACATATTGAAAGCTATGCGCACAGAATAGATCACATGGATAGATTGAGAAACTTGCAAGATGAAACAGGTGGATTTAATACGTTCATCCCTTTGAAATTCCGCAACAAAGACAACCAAATGTCGCATTTAAAAGAGAGCACAGTTGTAGAGGATTTAAAAAATTACGCTGTATCCAGAATATTCCTGGATAATTTCGATCATCTTAAAGCCTATTGGCCCATGATAGGAAGAGAGACATCACAACTCAGCTTGTCATATGGCGTTGATGATATCGATGGAACCATCGATGACAGCACCAAGATTTATTCCATGGCAGGGGCCGAGGATCAAAATCCGGCGCTAACGACTAAAGAACTCGTCCAACTCATCAAAGATGTAAACCGGCATCCGATAGAGCGCGGGACCTTATATGATGTAATAAAGGATTATAAGGACTACGACTTTTCAGCAGAAGAGGCTGTTGTAGCTTAGGCCTTATTGATGCTGTTTTTTGCATAAACCCGCCACTTTTTTAATACGGCCTCCATATCCTTCGGGATTTCAGAATCAAAATGCACTTTCTTCCCAGTATGCGGATGTTCAAATCCCAGGGATTTAGCGTGGAGTGCGTGCCTGGGTAATAATTTGAAACAATTGTTTATAAATTGGTTGTATTTACTGGATGATAAGCCCTTTACAATTTTATCTCCTCCATACTCATTGTCATTAAAGAGGGGGTGCCCGAGATACTTTAAGTGTACACGTATTTGATGGGTCCTTCCTGTTTCAAGCTTACATTCAATGAATGTGACATATCCAAAGCGCTCGATAACCTTATAATGAGTTTTTGCATGCTTGCCAAAATCGCCATCCGGAAATACCGACATCACTTTTCTATTCTTTAGGCTCCTACCTATATTTCCTTCAATTGAGCCTTCTTCTTCTTTGACATCACCCCAGACCAGGGCCACATATTTACGATCAACAGTGCGATCAAAAAATTGCTTTGCAAGCACGGTCAGCGCCAACTCCTTCTTCGCTATCACCATGATACCGGTAGTATTCTTATCCAATCTGTGCACCAACCCAGGGCGTGTGGCCTCATCTGGAATACTCGGATTGGGGGGTATTGGTAAATTTCCAAAATGATAAATCAATCCGTTAACAAGCGTGCCCGAGTAATTTCCATACCCTGGATGCACTACCAAATTAGATTGCTTGTTCAACACCACTATATGATCATCTTCATAAACCACGTTGAGCGGAATATTTTCGGGAATTAGCTCAAGCTCTCTTCTCGGATAGGGAAACACTACGGAAACCGTATCGCCAGGTTTTACCTTATAATTGGATTTTACCGCTTTGCCATTAACGAGAATACTCCCTGCGATTGCCGCGTTTTGAATTTTATTACGCGAAGTATTTGGAAGCCTGTCCGTAAGAAATCTATCTATTCTCAACGCTTGTTGCCCGGGATCTATTTCAATTCGATGGTGTTCAAACAGGTCGTCGCTTTGATCAGAGGCTACATTGTCGTTTTCCATATCAGTATCAGCCATGGTAATCGAGGAAACACTTATCTTTATCTGGTAATAAAGATCTTTTTTGTTGTGGTCTTTCCAGAACTTGTATTTCGGAATTCGAAGAAATATAAACCTTCTCCCAAATTAGATACATCAGCAGAATTTTCAAGGGCTGGAATCCTCATCACGATCCTTCCATAAAGATCAATAATTTTCATTTCTACATCAGCATCAATATTGGAGGCCAATCCTCTACTCCTTTGTTCAAAGTATATAATATCCCGCCCTGGATTCGGATAGACCAGATAATCGATTTCCAACTTTTCTACCTGATTATAAACATCTTCCTGAACGCCGAGAGGGATTATTACGGTGTCTCCAAATAAGGGCCGCATCATCATAGCTCCCGGAATGATTGACTGCAGCCAGGTACCGGTGGTATTATAATACAAATTTGAATTAGCCACTGTATTTTTGTCAAAGCCCAGATTGATGTCTACGTCATTTACCTGAACGAAGCCTATGTAGTAAGTACCACTGAGCACCAAAATCTCATCCACTAAATAGGTGTGAAATTCGTTCAGACTGTCTTCATACTCCGGTGTCATAAATGGCCTTTGATACAAAATGACCTCCGGATTTATACTGCTCCAAATTGTTAAGTAGAAGAACTCTGAGCTAACATCTTCTTCGGTTTGGGCAAAGAACATATCAATGGCCCGAATGGTGTCAGGAGTAATAGTAGTAAACCGATATGCGACCTTAGATCCATTACCGACCAGGCTGTAAGCCGCTTCGGCACTGCCATCATCATATGCATAGTAATTATAAAAGCGCTGGTAGTTTCTCAGAGTATCATTGCCCCTGTTATCATCGGGTAACGTAGTCAATACATTCACAATTTCTAAAACCGCATAGTCAGAATTTGGTGAAAAGCAACTATTGGCAGGAGAATAACATATGTAGTTTAAGTTATTAATTGGAATTGTTGTGTAGGCAGAATCCTTAAAAGCGCCTAATTGAATTGAATTTGGAACAGTATCCAAGAGGACACTATCAAATATGTCATTAATCAGGAACAAATGTGCGGTAGTTTTGCCGTCCACATCATTATTAGTAGCTATTACTTCAAGATTCAGTTTCAACTGGTTGATCGTGTCCTTAAGAAAATGTTTCCAGGGAATGGCTTCATAGTTTTTCACAAGAGACGGCGCATCATATACAAAAGCCACATCAACTATTGTAGTATCCAAGCTGGTAAATTCCCCCCCGGTTGCATTGACTGTATAGCCAATATTCGTTTCAATTGTATCCACACCGCTTAGGGCGGTTACAAATTGTGTTACATTATAAGCTGGTACAGAAAAGCCTGATCCAATAATTTTGTCTCCAATTGCATAAGGGTGTGAAGTAGCCGCTTTGTATCGGCATTTGCCATTACCATTATTACTCACGCCAGTGATTGAAATTGTATTGGTGTTCCAATTACTCTTTAGCCTCACATAATCAATATGCCAATGATCGAAATTACCTGATATGGTTGCATAATTCTTAAACCTGAATTGGAATCCTTTCTTGAAATAATCAGAACTTGTGATTGGGATCAGTACGTGCTCAAAATCCGCCTGGGTGGTTCCGGGTACACTCCAGATATTATGCCAAGTTAGTTTTGCCGGGGCATAGAACTCCAGAACCAAAGAATCTTCCGGCTGCGGATTATTGCCAAGGCCTTCAGGCTGGTAGAAAAAAGTTAGATAAACCGGATCATTGGAAGTCAATCCACCTAAGTCCAGCGGCTTAGATGTTAGATAATCAGCAACTCCATAACCATTTGGATCAGAGAAATTATTGTGGGGAGTGCCCGATTCATCCACGCCGTCTAGCGTAGCCACGCCAATGGTTATAGGATCGATGGCATAGGTGTTATTGATATAAGCTAAGTCATCAATCCACAAGGACAATGAAACGCCAGCGCCAATGGTATCCGGGCCATACACAGCCAGCGTATCTATTTGGTTAACAAATGTCGTCAGGATTAATGTATCGATAACAGTACAGGAATCGGCAAAACAAGTATCAGGAGAAGGTATACCAACAGTATCGTATACAAAGTAAGGCACGTAACAATAGGTAGTATCTGTTGCAACAAATGGGTTATTGGGATCATTGTAGTTAATTATCTGATAAGCTGACAAAGGTGTTTTGGTTATCGACGAATCCGATGGATCGTAGACATAGGTAAACGTCGTATCGTTTGAGCATGTCAGTGAATTCACAATTACGGCATCCACTAAAAAGGAATAGCATATAGAATCTATCTTAATTAGCGTGTAGTTCGCAACGTTATAGTTTTTCAGCCAGTTGGAAGAAAAGTCGTCGATAAAAGGCAGCTGTAGCGTATCGAGGATAAAATAGTTAGAATTGGCAGAAGCTTTCTGCATTTGATTATTTGTGTGTGCACTCGATTTCAGTAAGGTGGCGTTTACGCTCAGCGGAACGAGCTTTTCACCATTGCCGAAGACAACTTGAGCTTGCCCATGTACACGGACAAATCCGCAGATCACGAAAATCAATGTTATCAGAACCCTCATTTAGCTAATTTATGCCTTCGGCACCAGGGGTGATGGTAAAAGTGGTATCCACCTTAATTTTATTTTTATCAACGGTCAATCCCATATCCACATAACCTCCCAGATGGATCATATTTTTTCCGTATTCAGGTTGCTGTTTCCATACTCTCGCTCTTGCAGTATCGGAGGCAGAAATGACCGATTCATCAAACGTAAATCCTCCTGCATTAAGAGAACTGGTTTTGAGCAATAAAATTGCCTCTTTCACTCTTAAACCAATCAGCATTGGAACGTGTATCTGTTCATCACTGTAGCCATCGCCCATAACCAGGTCTATTGTAGCACCTTTAGTAACCATGGTTCCGGGTTCCATCTCCACACCATTAATTTTCTGAGCAATAACTGCGTCTCTTGCCAGATCAGGCTTATATTCAAGTTCACCAACTTTAAATCCATAGGTCTCCAGTGTAGCTATGGCCATCTTCAGGGATAGATCTACCAGGTTCGGCATTTTTATCTTTGGTGCCTGCATGGCATTTACCACTATATAAACTCTTCTGTCTTCCTTTACCTTCACATCTGGTTTCGGATCCTGTTCCAACACAACCCCTTTTTTCGCATTTGCTTCGAATATTGAGTCTGAAATCACATACCTCAGCTTTTTTTCAACGAGAAAGGTATCCAAATCCGCAATGGTCATACCAGATAGGTCGGGAACGGTTATTGTCTGTCCGTGAAGGGTATAATCATCCAGGAAATTGAAGATGTACCACAATATCCCTCCGACCAAGATCAATGCCACTAGCAGATTGACAAAAAACGCTTTACTTATCAAAAATTTTGTAAAACTCATGCGATATCCGGGCTATTTTACCCCTGTGCAGTCAAAGATATATCTTTTGAAGCAAAGCATTCGCCACTTACTTCTCTTAATAAGCACGATACTATTCGATAATGCTTTGAACATGGCAGGTTTCTTTTTATGTTTGTTCAAGGTCGAAAATTCATTGCAATGGGGAAAAATGTTGCCATAGTCACCGGGGGATTCTCATCTGAGATCGTAATTTCATTGAAGAGCGCTGACACAGTTCTCAAGAATATTGATAGGGATATCTTCAACCCATACCTGATCATCGTGAAGGAGGAGAAATGGATTTTAAAGCGGGAAGGCCATGAAGATATAACAGTAAATAAAAAATCCTTTACCTGTGACGTGGATGGGGAGAAAATCAGTTTTGATTGCGCGTTCATAGCGATTCATGGGACTCCCGGTGAAGACGGAAAGCTGCAGGATTATTTTGACAAACTAAACATTCCGTATACCGTATCCGGAGCAATGACTTCCTCCCTGACATTTGACAAAAATGCCTGTAAAGATTTCCTTCGAACACACGAGATTTTAATGGCAGATTCAATCTTTGTTAAAAAAGGCGAGTCTGTAAATGGAACTGAAATAGTTCAGCGCATTGGACTGCCCTGTTTTGTAAAGCCCAACAGCGGCGGATCGAGTTTTGGCATTTCTAAAGTAAAAGAAGAAAGTGAGCTGCAAACAGCAATTGACTTTGCATTTGAGGAAGATGATGAAATATTGATAGAATCTTTCGTAGACGGCAGAGAGCTTACCTGTGGTGTCCTTCAAAAGGGTGACGAACTCATTGCCCTGGGTGTAACAGAGATAGTCACTGAAAATGAATTTTTTGATTATGAAGCCAAGTATACGAAGGGCAAGGCCGACGAGATAACACCCGCTGATATATCTAAAACAATAGAAAATGACTGCATTGAACTCTCCAGAAAGCTATACAAGCTGCTTAATTGTAAGGGGATTTCTCGTTTTGATTATATCCTTTCGAGTGATCAACTTTACTGCCTTGAAGTAAATACCGTACCGGGACTTACTGACGAGAGTTTAATACCCAAGCAGGCAGCATATGCAGGGATATCCTTAAAGGAGCTCTTTTCTATCACCATCAACGAGGCGCTAGCCAGCCAGCAGGTGAGCCACTAACTTTTTCGTTGCAATGGCACGGTGGCTGATCGCATTTTTCTCATCCAATGACATTTCCGCAAAGGAAAGTTCATATCCTTCAGGCTGGAATATAGCATCATAGCCAAACCCATCCCTTCCTCGTTTTTCGGTTAAAATAATTCCGCACACAACTCCATCCATTCTTTGCTCTTCACCATCAACCACCAGCGAAATTACCGTTCTGAATCTGGCGGATCTATTGGCCTTTCCCAGCATCTCCTCCAGCACTTTGTCCATATTATCGTCGAATGAGCAATCCGGCCCTGCATATCTCGCTGAGTAAACTCCAGGACGCCCATCCAGGGATTCAATTTCCAATCCCGTGTCGTCGGCAAAACAATCTAACTTGAATCTATCATAAATATAAAACGCTTTTTGGGATGCATTTTCTTCCAGGGTTTCGTGATCCTCAGGAATTTCATCAGAAAATTCAATATCCTTCAAACTCTTTACGGAGATACTCTCCCCGATTAAATTCTGAACTTCAGATAACTTGTGCAGATTATTCGTAGCAAAAACCAACTCCATGAACTTCCAAAGATTACTGGATTACGAATGACTTCATGTAATTGTTGTCGCGGTAAGTAAACAAAATGACATATACTCCTTTTCTCATGGTAAAAGCCTTTGTATTTACGGTTAGCTCGTTTAAACCCTTACTCGCCTGTTGTGATATGACCAAACCGATATACGCTCCTCTTGCATCATATATGGAAGCTTCAATAAATTCGTCCTGAGGAAGTATGAACCAAAAATTCACAGTTCCTGAACTGGGATTTGGAAACGGTTCTATAATTATAAATTCATTCCTGCACGCTACACACTTTTCATCGTTTGATGCCACTTCATCAACTTGACCATTGGGATTTTCAACCCATGAACACACATAGTTTACAGCGCTATTACCGGAATAAGGGAAGTCAACATTAAAGGTATAATACATGGATTCACCCGGAGCCAGAAACCCAGTCCATTGCTCACGTATTGGATCTCCGCCGTCAATTCTAACGAAAAGATCCAGTGAAGTAATTTCCCGTGTTCCCCTGTTGATCAACGTAAGCGTTATATTTTGAATGATAGTTGGCAGACAATCCATCTTCACCGCATTGAGATCTACATCCAAACGAGGTCGGCGGACATCCACGGTTTTGGTCAGAGAATCGATGCAATTGAAATCTGTGAAAGCGTGAAGGACAATTTGGTAAACCCCCGTATCGAGATAAGCGTGTGTTGGTGTGTCCAGCGTACTAATGCTGGCATCGCCAAACATCCATAAATAGCTTGTAGCCCCAGATGACAGATTGCTAAAATTAACAGCCTCTAGTGGATTAATACCGAACTTAGGATTAAAGTCAAAGTTGGCAATTGGCTGATCATGAACTGTAACACTTTGGGTTATGGAATCGATGCATCCTGTCGATGAGGTAACTGTTAATGTCACAGGAAAACTACCTGAATCAGTGAAAGTGTACCAAGGATTTTGGTCGTAAACTGAATCAATATTATTGAACGACCACTCCCATGAAATAATACTACCGCCTGATATCGTTGAACTATCCAAATACTGATAAGATTGGTTATAACATGGATCGACATTTGAAAAATTCGCAGTAATAATTATCGGGAATACGCCGATGGTATCTGTGATTGTCGCGGAGCATCCGCTGGTGGACTGAACGGTTAATGAAACTATATATGTACCGGTATCTGAGTATAGATGCGCCAATGAGGGCAGCGAACCCGTACTCGCGTCGCCAAAATCCCATGTCAAACTAAGAATTGAAAATGGTGATTGAATAAATGATGTGTCATTGAAGGTGACCGAATTGGAACCACAGGATAAAGCTGCTGTAAAGCCTGGAATAGGTGAAGGATTTACCGTGACTATTTGCGTAATTGAATCAGCACATCCAAAAACAGAGGATACAATTTGGGTTACATTGCTTGTACCGCTGTTGGAAAATGTATGAACGGGGTTCTGAACAGCTAAAGTATCCGTATCAAAATACCACATCCAGCTAGCAACAGACCCCGCTGAAATTGTACTTAGATCGTTGAGCGTAACTGGTGTATTGGAACATACAGTTAGTGGATCAAACCCGGCCTGAGGATTTGGATGCACGGTAAACCAAATCGAACTTGTATCTGAGCAGCCTAAATCGGTTGTAACTGTAAGTAGAACGAGATAAGAATCAGTACTATCGTAGAGATGTATTGGGTTTGTTGTATCAGAGGTATCGCCATCACCGAAGTCCCAGTCCCAACTCAAAAGATTATCTGGGGAAGTTACGCTCGAGGCATCCGTAAACTGTGTACTGTTGCCAAAGCAAGTGGTATCGGCAGTAAAGTTTACAATCGGCGCTATGTTATCGACAATTATATATACAGAATCAGTCGCCTCACAGCCCAGTGAATTAGTCACCGTTACGCAAAATGTATCGGTTATTGTAACTTGAATTGACGGCATGGTTGCGATACTTCCGCAACCCCATTGATAGGAGACTGTTTGCGCATTACCTTGAACAAGTCCGATGGAATTGCCTGCGCAAAGAGAGTCATCAGCTCCTAAAGAGACAACTAACTCAAAAGAATCAACGGCAACAATTATGGTATCTGAATAATAAACACAGCTGGAGTCATCCGTAATAATTACATAATACCCACCTGCTTGTGTGATATTAAGAGATGGATCTGTTGTGGCGTCTGACCACTGGAACGTGAATGAGGCTGTATCCAGTTGTGTATCCCACGTTGTGGTATCATTCAGGCAAATTGTGGTATCATTAAACGTACCGAGGTTACCGGGATAAAAAACCTCTAAAGTATCGGAAGAAGTATAACCAAATATATCAGTTACAGTTACTGAATAGGTGCCTGGTTGAGTAATCGTAATAGTTTGAAGTGTATCATTGACAGTATCGGTTGACCAGGCATACGAAACATACACACTATCAGCATTTACTGTGGCCCCACAGAAACCATCAAGCACTAAATCGGCACCAAGGCAAACAGGTGGGGAATATTTGTGCCTTAAATATTGTTCAACAAGATTTCTGGTAGAATCATTAAGGACCGCGTTGTAGATAATAATATCACCTATTTCACCATTTAAATTAAATATTTCTCCACTATCATCACTACTATTAAAGGCGCCAATAAGAAACCTGAATGCCGAGTTGAAAAAATACGAGTTATCCATAATACCGCTGGTTGATCCCAGCAGATTAGAGTTCTCATACAATTTATTTAATTGATTGACTCTGTCAGTAAGGGCAGTAATGATTTCATAATCGCCATAAGAATTTACGAGACTTGTATGATTGGCAGTACCATTATTTATATAGTCGAAATACAACTGGGTTCCCGCATAATAAATCCCAAATCTATCAGAGTTGGAAGTATCACTTTTGCCTAAATAGCATGAATTCGTAACATTGCTTTTACCCAAAACAAAAATTGACCTACTGTTAAAATCAAGATCCAACGTATCGCCTGCAGATAGAAAATCGTTATTCCCATCAAAATTTAGTATCGGTTTGTTATTCAATACACTATCAATCCAAACCGGTTGCTTAGCAATATCCGTTTGTGCGAATGATATATTGGAAGAAAAAACATCAACCCACTCGCTAACAGAATCATTACTGCCTTTTGTAACTCCCACTCCAACGTCTAGCCAAAGATTCAGGCTACCGATATCCGTAGGGGCAAAAACATGAATTTTTCTGATATTTGAAAAGGAAGAATCATTGCAAATATTAAAAGCCGTCACCCGCCAATAATAAAATCCCGTAGCTACCATGGAGGCCGAATAAGACAAACTTTGAATCAGGCTCGATTGAAATATGACATTAGCAAATCCATTATCCGTGGCAATTTCGAGTTGATAATACACTCCATTTTCGCTGGAATTCCATTCAAATATAGTTATGCTATCAATAATCATTTGATCGTTTAGGGGACATATCAATGTGTATGCACCCGGGGCTACAGAAGAAGCCAAAATCGTAATATTAACAGATGTATCTGCAGAGCATCCCTTGACTGTATTTATTGTGAGTAAAACAGGATATATACTATCAACCATATAGGTATAAGAAGGGTTTGTATTATTTGAGGACCCAGTTCCATCTCCAAAATCCCAATTCCATGATATTAAGGTATCGCCTACAGCCACGGTACTGCTGTCATAAAAACTGACAGAATTATTTGCGCATCCAACAGGATTAGGATTAAACGTAAAACTAGCTATCGAATTTTCTCGCACCAAAACCTGTTCGGTGCTTGCTGCGCCACAGCCCGAATCAGTCGCTACGGTCAAGGTTACATTATATACTCCAGCCGTATCATATTGGTGATTTGGATATTGAACTGTATCAGTATTACCATCACCAAAATTCCATTGCCAACTAACAAGCGAATCAACAGTGACCGACGTATCTGTAAAAGCCGTACTGTCTCCTGTACAAACCGTATCTGCCACAAAACCTGCCAAAGGAGCAATTCCAACAATCGTTACAATAATAGTATCGTAAGCAAAGCAACCTATATAGTTGTCTACGATTAAAGAATATGAACCGGAAGTATCCACATTTTTGGTTGAAGTGGTATCTATGCCTGGAAACCAGAGATAGGAAGCCACCAAGCTATCCCCTTGAACAAGTCCGATGGGGTTACCCGCACAAAATGATGTGTCTGGCCCTAACCATGGCAATACGGGAAAAGAATCAACACTTACGGTTATTGTGTCCGATTGATAAGAACATCCTGCACCACCTATAGTATCTGTTACCGTCACGGCATAATTACCTGCCTGAGTAATGACAATGAATGAATCCGTTGCTCCTGTACTCCATGCAAAATCATACCCCAATGTGTCCAATCCCGTATCCCAAAATATCGTATCACCCAGGCAAATTGTGGTATCCTTTAGCAACTTAAGAGGATGCTTTACTTTGACAGTATCAGACGATTGATAACCAAAAATGTCCTGAACCGTTACCCAATAAGTACCAGGTACGGAAGCCGAAATAGATGCTGCCATATCTCCAGTGGACCAAAGGTAAGAGCTAAAGGCCGTATCAGCTTGAATACTAATATCGCAGAAAGAATAGACGACCAATATATCCTCACCCAGACAAACAGGAGGATAATACTTCTGTCTTAGGTATTGTTCAACAAGATTTCTGGCAGAATCAGTCAGCGCAGAATCATAAATAATGATTTCAGCAATATTGCCATTGAGATAAAAAATTTCTCCTGTATCATCACTGTTATTAAACGCCCCGATAAGAAATCTGAATTTAGAATTGAAATTGTATGAATTGTTGAGGATACCAACCGCCGAGCCCAACAGATTAGAGTTTTCGTACAGTTTGTTCAATTGGTTGATCCTGTCAGTATGAGCAGTAATGATCTCGTAATCTCCAAAAGAATTTGTAATAGAGACATGATTCATTGTGCCATTATTTATATAGTCGAAGTACAATTTTGGGCTGAAATAATAAATTGCAAATCTATCCAGATTGGCAGAGTCACTTTTTGCTAAGTAACATGAACTGGAAGCAGTGGCTTCACCCAAAACGAAGATAGTCCTGCTGTTAAATTTCTGATCCAATGTATCACCAGCGGAAAGAAAGTCATTGCTTCCGTCAAAATTCACAACGGGCCTGTTGTTTAACACGCTATCCACCCAAACAGGTTTTTGCACATTATTGGATTGAGTGAAGGCCACATTAGAAGAATAAACATCAGCCCAGGAGCTAACGGAGTCATTTGCGCTTTTGGTAATGCCCGTATCAGGGTTGAGCCAGAGCTGCAAATTACCTAGATTAGAGGGAGTAAATAATGTAAATTGATGTTGGTTAGACAAGTTTAGAAAACCACTTCCCCCTGTATCAACCAACACACGCCAATAATAGGTTTGGCCAAAAGTCAATGACAGATTCGTATCATTATTGGAAGTTATGGCAGAGTCAACTATAGTCTGAAATGTATTCTCAGTTGCTATTTGGAGCTTATAATTTAATGCTTCTGGTAATACGTTCCATTGAAAATACACGCTAACATTAGAGACAACCGAATTGTTTTTTGGTTGAATTAAGGTTATTCCAGTATTAGCAATACTGGTCATTCCATATAAGAGAAATACAACCAATACAAATAACAATCTTACCATCTTCAAAAATGAAATTATAAGATAACCAAAACTAAATATTATCTGATTAAACGATTAAAGACATGCAAAAGTTGCCAGAGAATATACCTTGATAATGCGTAAATACCCTACATGACACTATTATCAGCATCAAAGCTGTAAATTAAAGCTGATTTGGTGACCCATTATCATGTCACACAATAGCGTAATACGTAAATTATCATCAAACTGTTTCGTAGTTTTGCATCAGGAGTAACCAGCACATTTCTGAAACAATAAAGATCTGGCAGGACTCAACATTGTTGTTCAATTGATAATTGTGGATGAATTCAATACCTGAATCCAAAACACTTCCAACAACAGAAGTAATTTCATCAAAATCGCATTGGTGGGATTTGCGATTGAACGAAATATGGCAATATCGAGACCTCTTATTTCTTTTTGTCAGACGAGATTTTGTATCTGTTTATAAGCAGACCCTCCTGGGACCCCTGTGGTTCCTTATACAACCCGTGATGGCCACGCTTGTATTTTCAATCATTTTCGGAAAAGTTGCTGCCCTTCCAACGGATGGCAGGCCCATGGTAGTGTTTTACCTGGTTGGGATCACGGCATGGACATATTTTGCAGATTGCCTCAACAAAACATCAAAAACATTTACTGAAAATGCCCATATCTTCGGAAAAGTATATTTTCCAAGATTGATCATGCCATTGTCAATAGTGATTTCCTGTTTGATCAAATTTGCAATTCAATTCATTTTAATGCTCGCCGTTCTTGTTTTCTACGTATATCGCGAAGCCAATATTGATCTCAATGCTATGATATTATTAACACCCTTGTTGATAATCATTATGGCCGGCCTCGGATTAGGATTCGGCATATTGATTTCATCGTTAACTACAAGGTACAGAGATCTGCAATTCCTGATCCAGTTTGGTGTGCAAATGTTGATGTATGCAGCCCCAGTGGTTTATCCTCTTTCTATGGTACCTGAAAAATATAGATGGGCAATTTTAGCAAATCCAATGACCTCAGTTATTGAAACCTTCAAGATCGGATATTTGGGAGTAGGTACCATGGAATTTAGCCACCTTGCATACAGTTTTGTATTTATGCTGGTTATACTCCTTGTTGGAATAATTGTTTTTCATAAAGTAGAAAGAAATTTTGTGGATACTATTTAGGCAACTATGAGTGCAGTAATTAAGGTGCAAAACATATGGAAGCAGTACCGACTTGGGCAAGTTGGTACTGGAACTATCGCGGATGACATTACCAGGTGGTTGGCAAATGTAAGAGGAAAGGAAGATCCCTTTATTAATCTTGGCGACACGAACGAACAAAACAAAACTGGCAACAGTAGATATGTATGGGCCCTTAACAACATAAATTTTGAAGTAAAACAGGGCGAGATAATCGGAATAATCGGCAAGAACGGAGCTGGAAAATCCACCTTGCTAAAATTACTGTCAAAAATTACCAGTCCTACAAAAGGAGAAATTACCATTACAGGAAGGCTAGCAAGTTTACTTGAGGTAGGCACGGGCTTTCATCCTGATTTAACTGGTAGGGAGAATACTTTTCTGAATGGGGCAATCCTGGGTATGACCAAAAAAGAGGTCAAAACTAAATTCGATGAAATCGTTGCTTTTTCAGGGATTGAAAGATATATCGATTCACCGGTTAAGAGATATTCATCGGGAATGTATGTACGGTTGGCATTCGCCGTTGCCGCTCACCTAGAGCCAGAAATATTGATCATAGATGAAGTGCTTGCTGTCGGCGATGCAGAATTCCAGAAAAAGTGTCTGGGAAAATTACAAGATGTTGCGAATGAAGGAAGAACGGTAATTTTTGTTAGTCATAATCTGGCTGCGATAAAAACCTTGTGTAGCAGATGTATTGTATTAACCAATGGTCATATCTCGTATGAGGGAGACGTTGATATCAGTGTCGTTAATTATTTAAAAGCTGATGGTTTTGGTGGCTTGAAAGAGTATAAAGTATTTGATGGGCAGAGTTCAATTTCCATTCCTGAATGCGATCTATTGTCTGTTGGGGTTAAGGCAAAAGAGAAACATTTTGGAGACCCGATTCGAATGGATGAAGAGGTTGAACTTGTAATAAAGTATAAAAAGAAAATAAGGAATTGCACACTTGATGTAACCATTCAGGTAAAAGACAGTTCCGGTAATTACTTGTTTGTCTGTTCTTCGGCACGATCAACTATCGAATCAAATATGGGGAGAATCGGTGTATACGAGTATACTTTAGAAATAGACAGCAATTTTTTTAACCCTGATACTTTCTATATCAACCTATTGGTAGTGAAAGATAAAAAGACCACTTGTTTGCGACAGGAAGATGTGATATTCTTTCATATACTAGATAAAGAACGTGTTTTAGGGGAGTGGATGGGCAAAAGCGCAGCTCCTTTATTTTTAAATTTCCCATGGCGCGCCGACAGCAAAAATTAACATGTTTAGAAAAAGGAGTAAATTATTTTGTATTGGTTATGGAAAGACAGGTACATCATCACTGGAAAGAGCATTGAGTGATCTCGGTTATAAAATGGGAGATCAGGCAACTGGAGAATTGTTAATTTTTGATTGGGCGCAAAGAGATTTTGAAAAGATAATAGCATTCTGCAAAAAATCAGATGCATTTCAGGATAGTCCTTTTTGCCTACCATATACTTATATTCCTCTTGATCAAGCCTTTCGTGGTAGCAAATTTATCCTAACAGTTCGCAGTAGTACTGAAGAATGGTACAGTTCATTGATGAGGTTCCATTCTAAGGTCTTTGCAGATGGCGAAAGAGTTCCAAGCACTGATGATTACAAAAAATCAGAGTATCGATTTAAGGGATATAGTTGGGAAGCAAGAATACTTATGTTTGATATAACAGAAGATAATCCGAACGATAAAGAAGTATTAACCGTAGCCTATGAGAGGCATAATGAGAGTGTAATAGAATATTTTAGGCATAGATCCAACGATTTATTGGTTCTTAATGTAGCCCATCACGATGCGTACGAAAAGCTCTGCGCATTTTTAAACAAAGCTCCATTATATGATAAATTCCCCTGGGAGAATAAAACTTAATATTTGAAGTTGCCCACAAAATATTGTCATATCTAATAATGGAACTATTCAAATCAAATCTTGTACGAAATCAACTTCTCGATTCATGATATTTAGATTAATTTTAGTAGTTCAATATCGGTTATGATCAATGTAACCAAGTCATATCTACCCCCGATAAAGGAGTACAATGCGTATCTCAAAGGAATTTGGGAAAGAAATTGGCTTACTAACCAGGGACCTCTTGTAATTGAACTGGAAAAAAACCTCAAAAAATATCTCAATGTAAATTTTTTGCAATTTACTGTAAATGGTACGCTGCCATTGCAAATAGCCATTAAAGTACTCGGAATTAAGGGAGATATCGTTACAACCCCTTTTTCCTATGTAGCTACGACAGGTGCTATCTTATGGGAGAATTGTTCTCCGGTCTATGTTGATATTGAACCGACAACATTTTGTATTGATGCAGATAAGATAGAGGCGTCCATCACGGAAAGTACAACCGCGATATTGGCAACACATGTATTCGGGTTTCCTTGTGACGTTATTAAAATTGCAACTATTGCGAAGAAATATAACCTGAAAGTAGTCTATGATGGAGCTCACGCCTTCGGTGTTAAACTTAAGGGAGAAAGTATTTTCAATTACGGTGATGTATGTACCTGCAGTTTTCACGCTACCAAATTTTTCCATACCATTGAGGGAGGGGCAATCATATGTAATGACAAAGACCTAAACGAAAAAATAATGCTTTACAAGACCTTTGGACATAAGGGTGAAGATTATATCAGTATGGGTATCAATGGTAAGAATTCCGAATTCCATGCTGCAATGGGATTATGCAATTTGCCTAAAGTAAATGGCTTTATTGCACAAAGAAGGACTCTATCGGATATGTATAGAACAGAACTACATTCATTGCCCATTATTTGTATTACAATTCCAAGCAATATTGAGTATAACTATTCCTATTTTCCTATCCTGTTTCAAACCGAAGAAGATTTAATCATAGTCAAAAACCATCTGGAACTGAATCAAGTCAACCCGCGAAGATATTTTTACCCGTCACTCAATAAGTTGCCTTATCTGAACTCTGCTGATTGCCCGATATCTGAAG
>JACZWC010000029.1:46351-53404 GCA_022572355.1 Bacteroidota bacterium
TGTTTACCATTTTATCAACAATTAGCCAATGAGGAGGTTATTTTCATTTGTTCATTAATAAAAGCAGTTTTAAAGAGATGATAGTTGCAATTATGCAACCCTATTTCTTCCCCTACATTGGCTACTTTCAGTTAATGAATATGGTTGATGAATTTGTTATTTATGATAACATTGAATACTCAAAAAAGGGATGGATCAACAGAAACCGAATTTTGGTTAATGGGAAGGATACGTATCTCACCCTTCCACTAAAAAAAGATTCCGATTTCCTCAATGTTCGGAATAGATACTTGAGTGACATTTGGTTATCTGAGAAAATGAAAATGTTGAATAAACTCACTGAATCTTATAGAAAATCGCCAAATTTCAATCTGGTTTATCCAATAATTGAAAAATGCATTTTACTTGAGCAAACGAACTTATTTGAATTCATTTTAAATTCATTGAAAGTTATACAGGAATATTTAGATATAAACACGCCTGTAACGGTGTCGTCAGAAATCCCAATCGATCATAAATTGAAGTCAGAAAAAAGAGTTATTGCCATGTGCAAAGCGATAAAAGCAAAAACATATATCAATTCCATAGGTGGAATTCAACTTTACCGCAAAGAACATTTTAAGGATGAAGGAATTACATTACATTTTCTTAAAACTGGAGATATTAGATATATGCAGTTCAACAGTGACTTTGTACCTAACTTGTCAATTATCGATATGATGATGTTTCTTTCAAAAGAAGAGGTAAAGGAACATTTAAATTCTTCATATTCTTTAGAATGAGCGGAGACAACAAAACGGGCTGCTGGAATTTGATTAGTGCTTTCAATTAATACGAATATTGACGTTTTCGAATGAGCGAAATTTTTAAGTGGAAAAAACTTGGTAGGGTATTTAATCCTCTGGAAATAGAAGGCTTAAGCTGGATGAGGGAATATTCCCAAGCACCATCTGTGCTAATTTTCGACCAATTTATCAGAGTGTATTTTTCATGCAGACCACTTCCAAATAACGGGAAATACGTGAGCTATACCGGTTATGTCGACTTAAATAGAACCGATTTATTTGAAATACTAAATATTAGCAAAACCCCGGTTTTGGAGTTAGGTAAACCAGGTACGTTTGATGAATTTGGCACATATCCTACTTCGGTGATAAGAAGAGGTGATGATGTACTGGCATATTACGGTGGCTGGACAAGGTGCGAATCAGTTCCGTTCAATGTTGCAATAGGCATGGCAATAAGCCGAGATAATGGAGAAACTTTTGAAAAAATCGGAGAGGGGCCGGTAATCTCCTACAGTATTCTTGAACCGTTTATTATTAGCGGCCCAAAAATCAGAAGATTCAATGGTCAATGGTACCTATGGTATATTGCTGGAAGAAAATGGATAGAAAATGCTGGTAAACCGGAACCGGTTTATAAAATACGCATGGCATCTTCAAATGATGGCATTATTTGGGTAAAAAACGAGAAAGACCTAATTGAAAGCAAACTGGAAGAAAATGAATGCCAGGCAAGTCCCGATGTAATTTTCTATAAAAACAAGTATCATATGTTTTTTTGCTATAGATATAGCTTGGATTATCGTGGTAAGAAAAATGGTTATCGTATTGGATATGCTTATTCTGATGATATGATGAATTGGATTAGGGATGATACAAAAACTGGAATAAATATTTCAGAGGAGGGATGGGACTCGGAAATGATCAGTTACCCGCACGTTTTTGAACTTGATAATCGTATTTATATGCTTTATCTGGGAAATGAAGTTGGTAGATTTGGCTTTGGTTTGGCACAACTGGTAGATAATTAATTCAAACTGGATGTTGTTTTTATGAAATGGAAAAAACTGGGTAGGATATTTGATCCAACCGAACATAAATTATCGAACGATTGCCATGAATATGCCCAATCGCCTCAAACACTTGTATTTGATGATTTTGTAAGAATTTATTTCTCTACCAGACAAAAAGATAAAACTGGAAAATATATAAGTCATATTTCATTTATTGAACTGGACAAATATTTTAAGAAAATAATTAACATCTCAAGTGATAGCGTCATTGAATTAGGCGGCTTGGGCTGTTTTGATGAACACGGAATATTCCCTATGAATATCGTTAGAAATGGGGATAACGTACTTGGCTACACCTGTGGTTGGAATCGTAAAGTATCGGTGTCAGTTGAAACTTCGATTGGATTGGCCATTAGCTATGATAATGGTTTAACCTTTAAGAAGGTAGGTGAGGGCCCAATACTGACTTCTTCTCTTCATGAACCCTTCCTCGTAGGCGACCCATTTGTTCGTATATACGGCACTACTTACCACATGTGGTATATTTACGGTACCGAATGGATAAATCACAAAGAGGAAAAAACTCCCTCACGTGTTTATAAAATCGGACATGCAACATCTGATGATGGAGTATCATGGCGCAAAGATGGCGAACAGTTGATTACCGACAAATTGAATTCAAATGAGTGCCAGGCGCTTCCTTCCGTTATCAATTTCAATAATGAATACCATATGTTTTT
Organism: Bacteroidota bacterium; assembly: GCA_022572355.1. GTDB lineage: Bacteria > Bacteroidota > Bacteroidia > NORP154 > NORP154 > NORP154. The sequence goes on from JACZWC010000029.1 coordinate 48,890, forward strand.
TTGTTATAGACAGGCTACCGGATTTAGAAAAAACAAAGAAAGAGCTTATAGAATTGGATATGCTTTTTCGCATGATTTGAAGAATTGGACTCGCGACGACAGCAAAGTTGGAATTGATGTTGCTGAAGACGGATGGGATTCCGATATGTTGTGCTATCCACATGTATTCCAGTGTAATGGAAAAAATTATATGTTGTACAATGGTAATGAGTTCGGGCGTTTTGGTTTTGGACTTGCAGTTTTGGAAGAATAGACGATTGAATAATCCGGACTTAACATACAAAACCAATACTGCAAATAAAGAAGAAATACTTGCTCATTTACAAGAATGCAATGATAATTTTAGTCAGCCTTTAAACCAAAAGGTAGATATTGGAGTATATTCAAGAAAATTATTTAAAAAGTCTATTATGTTCGAAGCATGGACCGATAAAACCCTGGTAGGGTTAGTGGCTGCATATTTTAATGACACCGAAAACAGCGCGGGATACGTTACTAATGTTAGTATAACAAAGAATCTCCAAGGGATGGGAATTGCCTCAGAATTATTGAAAAGGTGTATTGAATATGCTAAACAAAACAACTTTGATGAAATTAAGTTGGAAGTATCCCATAACAATCATGATGCGATTCATTTATATGAAAAGTTTGGTTTTATAAATTATGCAGAAAAGGACGATTCACTTGTGTTAAGACTTTGTCTTCAAAACTTTTGAGTATTAACAATGAATTCATCGCGAGATTATAACAAGGAGTTTAAGGATACAGTAGATCATAAATACGCTTACAATTTTGACGTTGACGTGATGCAACCTTTTATGCTTAAGTCCTTTATCACGTTCTTCATGCAGGGGAATTTACTCGAATTGGGTAGCTTCAAAGGGGATTTTACGAAGAGATTCCTACCTTATTTTGATGATATTACCTGTATCGAGGCCTCAGCCGAAGCGATTGAGATTGCGAGATCAGAACTAGAGAAAAAGGTAAAATTCATTCATTCAACTTTTGAAGAAGCTAGCCTAACATCGACATATGATAATATTGTATTAACACATGTATTAGAACATCTTGACAATCCCGTAGCTGTGTTGAGTAGAATTAATAACGAATGGTTGTCTGATAATGGCAAGTTGTTCTTGGTATGTCCTAACGCCAACGCACCATCAAGACAAATAGCGGTAAAAATGGGTTTAATAAGCCATAACACGGCAATAACACCTGCTGAAAAAGAACATGGCCATCAAATCACCTATACCCTAGAGACCTTAGAAAGAGATGCCAAGGCGGCCGGTATGAAAGTTATCCAACGCTCGGGTATTTTTTTTAAGGCCCTTGCGAATTTTCAGTGGGATAAGTTGTTGAAAACTGATATTATTTCGGAAGAATATCTAGAAGGCTGTTACAAATTGGGGCTGCAATACCCTGACTTGTGTTCAAGCATTTTTCTGCTGTGTGAAAAAGGGGCAAAAAGTGAATAGACCACTCCTCTCTGTCTGTTTAATAACCTACAACCATGTTCAATTCATAGAGCAGGCTATAGATAGTGTTTTCGCGCAAGAAGTGGATTTTTCCTGGGAGTTAATTATTGCTGATGATTTTTCAACTGACGGCACAAGAGAGATCATTTTAAAATATAAAGAGAAGTATCCTGATAATATTAGGCTCATCTTACAAAAGCAAAATGTGGGGAGTGTTCAAAACTGGATGGATTTAATTACCGCTTCAAAAGCAACCTATCTTGCGTATTTTGAAGGTGATGATTACTGGACCTTACCATATAAGCTGCAAAGGCAGATTGATTTTTTAGAGAACAACCCCGACTTTAACTTGTGCTTTCACAATGTTGACCATTTAACGCTCGAAGGAAATCTGGTTAGAAACACTATTCAACCACAAGGTGAAATCACAACCTTGGAAGATCTTGCATTGGAGAATTATATTACTTCTCTAAGTATAGTTTTTCGGAATACAATTACAGAATTACCTCGCTTTCTTTTCAAATCACCACTCGGGGACTATACGCTCTATTTTTTGATTGCTATAGATAGTAAAATTCAATACTTTGACGAAGTAATGGGTGTTTACCGGCTTCACGCAAACAGCATGTTCCGTTCTAAACCACTTGAAGAAAGATATTGCGATATAATGGCCGCTATATCATTAATATTTGAAAACCTAGAACTGAATGATACTATTAAGGAAAATCTATTGATACATTTCAGAAGAATTCGGAGTGAAATGCTAAACAACTCCTTTAATAATGACCAACCTTTGAGTACAGAAACTATTTCGCAATTGAATTCTTTTGATAGCAAGTCTCTAATTTCTTCCTTCTACAATGAACTACAAAGTCATCATAAGACACTTACTAACAGCCAATTGGATGCTGACAGGCTCTCTAGAACAGTCCGGATTACTACCTTACTAGAAGCCATTTTAAAGAAGTTTTATACCCGATGAACCTACTTATAGGAATCAACAATTGGGATGTTGGAGGGGCTGAGAATTTCGTCTTCGATCTGGTAAAAAATCTATCCAAACAGGGGCATTCCGTGTCTCTATTTATCATGTATAACCACGGGTTTTACAAGGACAAATTGGATAAGCTATTTGGAGCGGAGAGAGAAAAGATCAAAATTGTCAATCGGTTCACCCCTTCAAAGCGCCTGGATCATATTCTCTGGATTCTAAATGGATTAGGAATAAAGTTGGGGTTTGACAATATCCGCGGAAAGCTAATTGATAAATTAAGCAGGATCTCTCTGAATCGCTACCTCAAACGCGCGAAGATTGAAGTGGTAAATACCCATTTGTTTGAAACCGATGAGTTTATCTCATCAAATATCAATCTTCCTCATATAGTGTCCATGCACGGCCCCTATGAAACCTATTTGGATTCTGACAACGAGTACGGAAGAAGGAATGATAAAGGTTTAAATGAAGGATTTATTGAGAGAGCGGTACAAGTTTTAAAAAAGGCTAAGAATATCATTTACGTCGCTGATAAAAACCTCGAAATATGCAAACACTTTAACAGCGCTGAAATTCATACGGAAAAGATTTACTATGGATACTCCAATGTATTGGAGCCAAAGCCCGGAAATCGTGCGGAGAACGACACCTTTACTTTTGGGATGGTGGCCAGAGGAGTTGAAGCGAAAGGATGGGAGATCGCCATTAAATCATTCATTAAACTAAATCAAACTGCCATATGTGCTACGAGACTGCAATTGCTATATACACTATCACCTTATATGAGTGATTTGAAAAATCAATATACTAAGTATGAAAATATTGATTTCGTTGGATTTGTCGAAGGTGAGGAAAAGCACCATTATCAAAGTAACTTTGATGCTACACTATTGCCTACATATGATGATTGTCTTCCTGTATCAATTATTGAATCCCTGAAGATGAGCGTACCTGTCATTTCAACTGATGTTGGAGAGATACCCAATATGCTTGAATCGGATAACAAATTTGCAGGAATAATCCTTCCGTTGATTCCGGAAGAAAACAAACCTTCAGTTGAAGAGTTGGCTGACGCGATGAAAGAATACATTGAAGATAAAAAATTGTATGCCGACCATAAAATTAACACCAAACTGTGTGCGCAAAAATTTGATATGGGAAATTGTATATCTGAGTATATTGAAGTATTTAAGAAGGCAATTAATCGGGTTTAATAAGAAATAACTGTACCGTTGGATAAATTTATTTTTACAATATCTAAATCAATCGGCCGGGTATTTCACAAATTTATCTCACCATCCGGTTTTTTTTTCTTCTTCCCGGTTGCTGGCATGGGGGGAGCAGAGACGGTACACCTTCGCATACTGGAAACATTACCCATTAAAAGATCTCTTATTGTATTTGAAATCTCATACAAGCCCGATTGGCTCCATCGATTTAAGAAGTACGGAAGAACCTGGTTTGCAGATTTCTATCTGCAATACCGCCGATTTCATAGACTTAGACTGCAAATATTTTATGCCATTATCTCCGGTGCCATCGAAGGCCATAAGAATCCAAAAGTCTTCATTGCGGATTTCACCGCTTATAACAGGATTCTGGCCAATCTCAGCGATAAGGTGTGGATAGCAGATATAGTACATGCCTATGTTCCCGATAATATACCAGAGCTGTTAAGACTGGATATAGTACATCGTCTAAACAAGCGTTACCTGGTTAGTGAACATTTGGTAAATGAAACAAATCAATATTATGAATTGAATAACCTGCAGGCATATGCTGACAGGCTAATTGTCATTCGCAACTTTGTTGACATTCCGCCACGAAAAGAATTTGACACTTATAGCAAAGAGAAGCACGTACTCTTTTTGAGTCGTGAGGCTGAGGAGAAACGAATCTATTTGGCAGGCCAAATAGCAAAACGGATCGTGGAGGCTGACCGGGAAATTAAAGTAATATTCATTGGCCCATCTCCCGAGGCTGTTCATGAAGATTGCAGAGGTTACATCGATTTTAAAGGCCTAATTAATGATTCTTCAGTAA
>JACZWC010000030.1 GCA_022572355.1 Bacteroidota bacterium
AACCATGAGGAGTACTGGTCGGAGGGTGTGCAGTCTTGGTTCGACGCCAACCGCCAGAACGGCCCTGGGCACAACCATGTCAATACGCGGGAAGAACTGGAAGCTTACGACCCGGATTTAGCCGGATTGATTGCCGAAGTGTTCCGTCACACGGACCGCGTTGATTGGCGCTATCAGCCGCCCGCGACTCGAAAATAGACAAAGGCCGTTTTTCCGCTCAAGCCGCTTCAGCGCGGCCGCGCAATATATTGCTGGATGTTCTTTTTGCAATGGCGAATTCCTCTGTATCCACACCATTTGGAATGATAATATTCTTGTCATTATTTCTATCTGCTAAAAACCTATCGATATTAGATTTCATTATGCTGGATTGAACAAAATTCAACTCCGAGTTGAGGCAGATTTTTTTAATCCTGTTATAGGTTAGCGCATGATATATAAAGAGTTGATCCATAGGCCGCACCCACGGAATGTCGTGGCCATGTGACATGACAACATACCGTAGATTGAATTTTCTTTTTATATACAGCCCTACTTCACCCCCAGGCAAAGCGAAATTAGCGAAGCAAATATCAAATGAGTTTGATAAAAGATATTCGTATCCGAATTTCTTGGAAATGCGGATCCAGGAGAGCATCTCAACCGGATTGGACCTATAGTTGTTTTTGCGCTTAGACTTTAACCGAATGATCGTTGGTTTGCCGCTCTGTTGAAGCAACTCCTTTTCTCCAGCAATCCAAGTCGTAATAACGGTAGTCTTGTGACCCAAGTCCGTTAATCCCTGTGCAATGCTTTTGCTTATTGCGCCACCACCGCCACCTATCGGTGGGTATTCATAATTGAGTATAAGTATCTTCAAACTCATGCTCGAAATTTTCTTTTTGTTCTATTACATAGATCGGCCGATTCTTGCTCTCATTGTATATCTGCCCCACATATTCCGCCAAAATCCAGATCAAGATGAACATAAACCCTATAAAGACAAAAGTTACCACGCTCAGCCATTTGTATAATTGATAGACTTCATCATTGATGAATGTATCATAAGTAATGTAGGCCAAAAAAGCGATACCTGAAAAAATTGACATGAGCCCTACAACCAACCCAAAGCGTATTGGCAGCAAGGAAAAGCTCAGTATCCCAGCCATCCCTAATCGGACCATTTTCAACAAGCTGAATCCCGTTGTACCATGTATTCGTTTAGGCCTGTCATAGTCAAGAATCGCGTGCTTGAATCCCAGCCAGGTAACCATACCTCTTAGATACCGGCTCTTTTCTCTCATTCCCTTTAACTGCACAAGGACTTTTCTGGTAATCAAGCGAAAATCCCCAATATTTCCGTACACCTCGGTGTCAGAGAATTTCTCCAGTAACTTATAGTAAAGAGAAGCCGTAGTTCTTTTGAAAAATCCTTCATCGCGAAAATTCCTTCTTGCGAACACAACATCATAGCCCTCCACTGCTTTTTCAATCATTGCAGGTACCAATTCGGGCGGATCTTGAAGATCACAGTCCATTGTGATTATATAATTACCCTTGGCATAGTCCATACCTGCTGTTAAGGCGGCTTGTTGTCCGAAATTGCGTGTAAGAACTATATATTTTACGCTGATGTCTTTATGGGCAAGGTCGGCTAAAACTTTCAAGGAATCATCCGTGCTGCCATCATTCACAAAAATCAGCTCCCAACCATGACCTCGATCTGCTAACGCCCGTTTCAAGCCGTCATACAGCAACGGCACATTCTCCCCCTCATTAAAAACTGGAATAACCACTGAAACGAATGGGGACTGATTGCTCATGTGTTTGAAAAACAGATATTAATTAGACTGAAGTAAATATAATTATTTCGCGCCAATAATTGAAGACGGAAATGGAGAGCAAGCCTATTATTTTATCAGCTGTTCATTTCTTTCCGTGATCTCGCCAGCCAGCTTACTATAATATTGTGCCTTTTCCGCATTCCCGTTTTCATTGAAGTAAGCTGATAGCTTGAGAGCCATATCCACGTCAGATGGCGAAACTTCTAATGACTTCTCGAAGTACTCAACCGCTTTTGGCTCATCTCCTTTTTTCAGATAATATCCCGCAATATTCAGATAGGGGATTGGAGATGTGGGATCAATTGTTGCAAGATCGCTATTGAGGTTGATTGCTCTTTCAAATTCACCGCGGCTGAATAGCAAGTTGGCGAGGTTTGAGGTTGCCCGCATATCTTCTGGTTTAATATTGAGGACTTCCTCATACGCAGCTACCGCTTCATCAATTTGACCCAGCCTCTCATGACAAAATGCTTTGTTAAACAACGCCTGTGAAAAGGCAGGATTATTTGCGATAGCTTTTTCAAAATACGGAATAGCCTTTTCGTAGGCCTCATAAAAATCATAATAAATTGTTCCCAAATTATTCAGTGTTCGCGCTTCGTTTGGATCTAGCTCGAGCACTCTGTTGAAATGATGTATCACTTTCTTCAACTTTCGCTCACTTTCTGTTTTTTCTGTTGCTGTGACAGGATTAGGATTGATGTCTCGCAACAAATGACTGGCCACCAGGGAATTTGCGTGCAATGAATTCTCGAGATATGGAATGTCATGCAAATACAAGGTGAGGTGATCTTTCCAATCTAAATTCCTGGATATGGTTTTAGCTGAATAAGGAATAAGCAACACCAATGCGAGTAGCAGTACCCTCTTCTTTACCTTAATCCCTATCTGGAGCGGATCCTGTTTCCCCAAGCCCATTCGAAATATTAGATATCCTATCACCATGCTAAAACCAAGAGAGGGCATAAACAATAACCTTTCTCCAATAATCCCGGGAATAGGCAAAGCCATATTGGCGAAGATTGAAATCGTTGCCAAGTAATATAATATGGCGTACGATATTATGCTCTTTCGTTTGATGAAAGCCAAAGCATAGATTAATAAGGCGAGATGAATGGTCATTGACAAGACTACCCACATGTTCGTTATGTCAACCACTGGCACATGATTAAACCCATAGTAAAAAACGAGCGGGTGAGGATAGAATAACAACTTCAAATAGATGAGCAATGAATAGAATCCCGTAGCCAGGGTCATCCATATATCACTTTCATAGAATAATGGATTTTCATAAACCTTGAGTTCCCGAATCTCCTCAGGTAAATATTGGTTGGGGCCATTAATTGCAAGTATGCTCGCAATGGCCAACAAAGTAGCTGCCAATACTACAAATTTAGCCCTCAAAGGAATGACAACAGGAGGACTGGGTATTCTGGTTTGTTTGTTGCTATCCACAACCCTGACATAAGTATGGTATATTGTGATTAATGTACCCTGTTTTAATAAATAGGCAATAACGCCCAAAATTGATATAGTATACAAGATGAGAACCCACATATAATAAAAATTGAAGGAGCCCACCTTGATCGCAAGCCACAAGCACAGAATGGAAATTATTATGTATGGCGATTTGAGCGCTTTTATCAGTTGCGAGATGATATGAGGTGTTTTGAAATAGAAATGACTTCCTATTAGAAGAATAAACACTACCGCAAGTATCATCGATAAATATGGTTGCGCAATTATTCCTTGGCTTCTCAATATTACACTTAAGCCATAACCAACCAAAGCCATTATTGCAAGTAACAGATATACACTGCGGAAAGAACCTATGAATTTCTCTCTTCGGCTTGTATCGACCATATAAAATTGAATCACCAATAGAATAATTGTGAACTCATAAAGCACTTGACTTCCCTTCCATGCAGCGATGAAATAGCAACTCGCCGCACCGAACATGGCAAGGTTGCCTATCATGAATTTGAAGCCTCCAGCGGCGTAGTGTGATATTTCAGAAATATACCTCCCCGCTACTCCAAGGTATTTGTCTGAAAAGTTTCTGATACCTTCAGCAATAAACGATACTGATACATCTGAAAAGAAATAAAGTGTGAGCGGTATCACCGCAAGAAATGTCAGCGCGTTTTGTTTTGAAAAGAAGGCAAAAGTATAAGCCAGGATTCCCAACGCGGCATATTTCCATTTATATGTTTCAATGTATTTGATAAACAGGTATAAAGAGATTATACAACCGAGGAAACCCAAAAGTTCTTCCCGATTCTTCAGGCTTGCCACGGCCTCTGTATGAATCGGATGGCAAGCAAATATTATGGTAATGAGGAGGGGAAGAATCTTATTGTATTTAATGAAGAGCTTGGATAGTAACGTGAACAAAAACGCAAGCAATACTCCATACAACAATACATTTATGAAATGACTCACATGAGGATTTTGACCAAAGAATTCATATTCGATTGCGAACGTTGATTTGACAATTGGCCGGTAACCGTAGTTGTATTCTTCCGTGATTCTATATCTGCTGGCAAAGATTTCAGGAATCCCTTTTATTCCACGCTGAACCAATTCATTATTGGTTACAATTGGATCGTCAATTGCATAAAAATTTGGAATGGTATTGCCGTAAAGCAAGAAAGCCAGGCCCAAAAAGAAAAGAGAATACCTAATGCTGTGGATATTTTTGATCATCAACTAATAACCTGTCCGCCGTAGCCTACTTCGCCGAAGCATAGCTGCGAAGGCTGAACTTCGTACTAAGGAAGGCGGGCGAATAACTACGAATGTACGAATGAGACTTTTAATCTGATCATTTTGAATGGATTGAGAAACACATCATTGAGCTCTGCGCTAGGAAGCAAAGTGGTTAATTATAGATTCATTTATGTTTACGTAATTTACCAGAGTATAGACTTGCCTACCGGCAAGCAGGTTCGTAAATTCGCTATTCGTAGATCAAAACTTATTACGTCGTTAACTGAACTCACATTATTTATTATGCCTGAGCCTGTTATAAAGGTCAAAAAACTATCCAAGTCATACCGGCTTACAGGAAAGAGCAGAAGCCTGAAAGAATCGATTTCTGATTTATTCAAATCGAAATCTTCACGGCACGAGAATACCGATTCCAAAGAGCATTTTTGGGTGTTCAAAGATTTGACTTTCAATGTTGAGAGGGGTGAAACGCTGGGGATTTTGGGAAAGAACGGTGTTGGAAAGAGCACGCTCTTAAAAATCCTAAGTGAGATTACATTACCAACCAGTGGCACCGTTGAAATAGAAGGGAAAATAGCATCGGTACTGGAAATTGGAATGGGATTCCACCCTGACCTTACAGGAAGAGAAAACATATTGCTGGGTGCAAGTTTGTTGGGAATGACTTCAAATGAGATCAGGAACAAATTGCCCCATATAATTTCCTTTAGCGGTATTGAGAAATTTATAGATACTCCTATCAAAAAATACTCGTCTGGAATGTACGTTCGCCTGGCCTTTTCCCTGGCAACACATATTTCCGCTGATATTCTGCTCTTTGACGAAGTTCTATCCGTTGGTGATGCGGAATTTAAGCTCAAGACACTCAGGAAGATAAAGCAGTTGTCTGAAAAAGGCACCACAATTATTCTGGTTACTCATAACATGGGTGAAATAATTAGTTTGTGTGACCGTGCAATGATATTGGAACAGGGTGGCATCACGTCAATTGGTGATCCTTCCTTGTTAATCTCACAGTATGTAGAAGATGTTTTTGCCCATAACATCGCGGAAACTTCCAGCGAAGGAGGACAACTGAATGATGATAATACTCCAGTGCTAAATTACAAGGAGTGGAGCGAGAATGATCTGGGGCCTGGTAATCAATTTGCCAGGATCAATAAAATTTGTGTCTTAGGAAGAGAAAAAGCCGATTCAAAGGACATCTATATGAACGAAGACATCGATATTGAAGTATCATATCGGTTGACTCATTCTGATCACATTTTTGATGTGGGTTTCACACTTTATGACAATACCGGCAATAATGTATTTGCTTCCACTTCTTTGTTAACACCATCAACTTCTGAGCAGAGGCCCGCCGGTGATTATATTGCCCACTGTACAATTCCTGCCAACACCCTGAATTCTGGCACCTTTACCATGAATGTATTCGTTATTGAAAATGGGGATAAAGTATTCAGGAGCCTGCCCGATATTGTAATGTTCAAAGTTTCAGACAATCCCGACGAGTTAAACAAACCATGGAAAGATAGATTTCCAGGACCACTCAGGCCATTGCTGGATTGGAAAATCACCAGCAAAAAAATACAGAACAATGTCGTTATCCATTAACCAATTTATTCAGGCCCTGCGCTTAAAAGAAGTTGCGATTTTATCTGGCTTTTTCATGATAGGTTCCGCATTCGGGATCCACACTATTGACAGCCACGAAATCGTTAAACTTGGACTTGTTTTATTTATCTCCACGGGAATTGTCAGCTCTTTGTACTCACTGAACGCATATACGGATAATGTGAAGGATGAAATTAACCCCAGGCTGGATAGCCTGAAAAAAGTATCCCGCCAATTTTTTCTTTGGTATTTTATTGTGTCCCTTCCCGTTTTTCTAGCCTGTTCATTTACATTTCATTATGACTTTGGGCTTTTGACATCTGTATTGGCTCTTGTGGGAACCCTGTATTCACTACCCCGTTTCGGTTTAAAAAACAATCCTTTGCTCGGAACAGTTGCCCACTTTCTATTTTCTGTTACCGCATTCAACGCCGGTTATGCCGCATTCCAAGACATTAGCCTCGATTCATTCTACCTCTCCTGTTATTTCGGATTGATTTTTAGCGGCGGACACCTGCATCATCAGGTAATTGATTATGAAAGCGACTTAAAATCCTCGGTTAAAACTCTTGCTGTGTGGTGGGGAGTAGCGCGAACCGAATTCGGTTCACTGATTCTATTTACTCTGGCGGCCGTGGTTTGGATTGGTTCATTGTACCAAGGAAGAATAGGGAAAGAAGAATTTGTTCCATTATTTGTTGCCTATCTTATTCAAGCAACGACTTTTATCAGATATAGGAACGGGTCATACCAAGACCGCATTGATTACCGAAGCGGCTATAGATTTCTTTATTTATCTGCCTTTGTTCTGGTTGCTGTTCTCAGGCTTTGGAAGCTGTGAGAACACAGTAAGATATGATCTTACGGGATACAAGGTGTCGGAGGGCTATGCAGGCCTTCAAATGCCCCATCATTAACCCAGAATAATTTACATTTTTCAAGGACAATTTTTCAATTGCTTTATTGTGTGACCTCGCAATACCCTTCTGAACATCTTTGCTAAGGTCAGTCAATTGCACGTTTTCAAAGCCCGCTATCGCCAATTCTTCAAGATAATTCTCATGACAATCTGCTATCTGCCATCCAGACTGAAAGTTGTGCAGCATCTCCAGATCAGAATCAGCCAGAGGCGGATTGATCATGAAATAATCGATCAAGACTAACTTTCCCCGTGCTTTCAATATGCTGTGTGCCTCTCTATAAAACGCTTGTTTTTGGGGCGTATGACAAATGCTCTCAACAGCATATACACTATCAACCATTTCGCCTGGCATTTGCAAATGAGTATAGTCCTTATGGTAAAACTCTACGGAAGCCTGGTTTAACCTCTTTTCCGCGAAGATCCTGGCGCTTTCAACTTGAGGCTTGGAAATATTAACACCTATAACCCTTAGTTCAGGATACATGTTGGCCAGATATATTGCGGACCCGCCCACCCCGCATCCTGCATCCAGAATCAATTTCCCGGGTTCTTTGTCCAATTCGAATTCTTTCGCAAGTAAATTATTCAGGTTTAGCTTGGCGTTTTCAAAATTTTCATCCCCATTTGTATAGAGGCCCTGGTGAATGGCCAATGACTCATTGTTATGCCCCGCTTCTATTCTATTTGTCCAACACTCGGCATAGTAATCTTCTACTTGTTCTGTTGTACCTAATTCAACTACTTTTTCCTCTATCATCTCACCACATGTTACTCAATTCACTTATTAAAGAACGTATATACCAGTACAACATTATCGTGTTTCAGGTCCAGGCACAGATATCTGCTCATTCCGCTAATATCGTCAACGCCAAGGAAATAATTGATCGTTGTAAAGGGTGAGACAGATGAGTCCGGCTTGCCCGTACCCGTAGGTTCTCCCAACTTATCAACGATTTCGGCTAAAGTGTTGTTCATCATTACATCCGTTCTTACAATATCGTCAGCCATCGCCCATCTATCTGCAGGATTCTTCTGCCATTTCTCCGAAGAGTACATCTTATCAACCTGATCCACATACACCACAGCTAAAAGCAAAAGGGCTACCACGGTTGCAACAAGAATAACCCGACGATTTCTCTTTGTTTCCTCCATTAACTTATTGCGGTTCTAGCTGTGGGCGTGGTAAGCCGCAGAGCCTTCTCCTTCAAATCCTCGAATTCCGGTTCAACCAATTTCTCCTTTTTAGCGACAAACATCCTCCTCACTCTCTCCATGGCAAAACCCACAATCCCTAAAAACCCAGCCATTAGTAATTTTACTTCTAGCACGCTTCTAATTCCGATTAGCTTCTTGAATATGTATTTGGGCCTGAAGTAAAAGCTGGTTATCATCTTCACATACAACCGTTTAATATCCTCTGGCGTTAGCGTATCCAGCTTCATGAGAGGTTGCGCTCCGTAGTAATCGTCCCAATTATATGATGTGATAAGGTCCTTTGACTTTGCCCAATTAAAGATGTCATGGCCAGGAAAAGGAGTTAAGATATTCACCACCAGCAAGTCAGGATCCAGCTTTTTAACAAGCCGGATATTCTCATTTATAATTTCTTCTGTATCTCCAGGATTACCAACCATCATGCATATCCTGCACTCTATTCCAGCTTTCTTGGTCCAGCTTACAGCTTCAAACACCTGATCAACATCAATACCCTTTTGAATATTTTCGAGCACACCGTGGTTAAAGTTTTCGACTCCGTACATGATTTGCCAACAACCGGCTTTCTTCATTTTTTGAAGCAGTTCAACATCCACAACATCTACACGTGCAAAACACAACCAACGAACATCCAACTTGCTTTCAATTAGCAATTCACACAAGTTCAAAACATTTTTTTTCACAACTGTGAATGTGTCATCCATAAACATGATATCCTTTACACCGTATTCTTCGGATAAATATTTTATCTCCTCAAAAATATTCTGAGCTGATCTGACGACGAGCATATTACCAACTGGCCGTCGGCAAAAGCTACAATCCCAAGGGCACCCACGTGATGAAACCATCATCATAGCAGGCAATCTTTTAAAAGATCCTAAGATTGGCCTATATCTTTTGAAATCTATCAAATCATAAGCTGGCATAGGCAGCTCGTCCAAGGCTTTGTTTCTTTTTCTCAGGCCCGTCTTGATAACTTCCTTATCTCCGTTAGGACTTTTTTGTTTAAACACAATTCCTTCAATATCATTTAAATCGCGGCCTTCAAGGATCTCTTCCAGCGTTGTTTCACCCTCGCCAATTACAACAATGTCTACATTTTCATCGTCCATGGACTCATCTGGAATAAAGGAAGCGTGGGCGCCTCCAAAAACCATAACCGAATCAGGGTAATACTTCTTACAGATTCTTGCAATCTTAAAAGAAGAATAGATAGTTAAAGTAGTTGTAGTAAGTCCGAATGTTCCGATTTCAATCCCTGCATTAACAAATTCGGCTACAAAATAAGCTTCAAACTCCTCATCGATATCCGGTGTAACCAGATCACAATCCAATATTTTTGTTGTGAAGTTTTTTGTTCTGATATAGGCAGCCAGGGCCATCAATGGCAATGGAGGATCTTCAGATCGCTGTCCCCTCCAAACGCTGTCAACTTTAAACTTGAAAGGTGGATTGATCAGAAGGCAATCCAATCTATATCCAGTTGACATTTCTCTTCCGACAGTTATTTTGACATCACCGTTGTGATTCAAACCTGGATTTACCTGCGTGTTTGACAACATACAATTATTGCTTGGTGGCTTTAAACAAAAATAACCAATATAATTTTTATGCAGAATCTTAAAGCGTTAATTTCGTTACCCTGATGAATCGCGCGTTACAAATCATACAAGTTCTAAGTTTAATCTTTATTTCTGTGGCGCTGGGGTATTACTTTTTCAGCGATTCAACATTAATTCTTGAAAAGACTGAAATTGCAGATAGTTTCAATCCAAAGGACAAGCTTCATTTCTCTTTTAAAAGCGGATTTTATACAGAGGCCATCCATCTTGAAATCACGAATCCAAAAGACAGCTCTTGTACGATTTTCTATACGCTCGATTGCAGCATCCCAACTAACAACTCATTGAAATACAACAGTCCTATCCAGATAGATTTTAGCAATCCTCATACATTGGAAGTACGGCCTCGCGAGCATCAAACATCCGTGATCAGGTGCATAGCGTATAGCGATAAAGATCCTGTCTCAGAAGTGAAAACTGGCGTTTTCTTTATTGACTCACTGATATTTTCAAAATACCCCTACCCCGTTCTTTCTCTGGTTATGGAGCCTGAGGTTCTCCTCGCACCAGGCACTGCCGAAATAAGAGTTCACGTGACACTCGTCGAAAACAACGGAGTGGTAGGCATATCTCAGGATGCCGGGCTTCAAATTCTTGCCGATTCAACTAAAGAGATCAAAATGGGTTCGCTTATGTTAAGTTCGAGAAAAAAATATGCCACGCGATACTTCGATTATCCTATTTTTAAAAGTGAGAACAAACCCAAGTATCAGGGTTTTGGGCTGGAACTTATATTAAAGACGTCCGAGTTCATCGAAAGGGACATGAATAATTTAGAATCTATTTTGGAAGAGAGTAATGTCTATGCTGTCTATATTAACGGCGGATTTCAGGGTATTTACAGGAGTGTATCACTAAAGAATTAGTCGATTGGAGAGAAAGATAATAACCGCGGATGGAGGGTCTATGATCAATCAATTTGTTCGATTGTATCAATACAGATCTTTAATACTCACCTTTGCCAGACGGGATATTAAAATCCAGTACGCACAAACCTTTTTAGGAATTCTTTGGAGTGTTGTAAGGCCCTTATCAGGATTGTTGATTTACACGGTGTTCTTTGGTTTCATTTTAAAAGTAGATACGGGCAATATCCCCTATCCGCTATTTGCCTTTAGCGGTATGATTTGCTGGTATGCCTTCTCCAATCTCATTTCGCAGTCGGGAAGGTCATTAATTGAATCTCAGAATATTATTAACAAGACCTATTTCCCTAAGCTTATACTTCCCTTATCAAAAGTATTGGTGATATCAGTTGATCTTATGGTGACTGTTTTGATTTTGGCAGCTATCATGTTATACTACCATTTTCCTTTTCAGCTAAATCTCATTGTTATTCCTCTGGTACTCTTGGTAAATATCATTGTGGCATTGTCTCTTGGAATATGGCTGAGTGCGTTGACCGTGAGGTATCGGGATTTTCATCACATCATTCCCTACCTCGTGAATTTTGGAATTTTTGTAACCCCTATTTTTTATCCGGCAACACTGATACCGGTAAAATATCATTTCCTGCTCTACTTGAATCCTGTTGCAGGTGTGGTAGAAGCCTTGAGATGGAGTCTATTTGGAGGCGAATTACCATCATTTCATTATTTATACGGACTTATAATTGCAACACTCTTTTTAATCACGGGCCTATTTTATTTTCTCAAAAGCGAATCGAGGATTTCAGATACCGTATGATTTCCAATATTAAACCGAGATTCACAAGTATTCTACTTGTCCTTGGATTGTTCCTGCTGTCTTACTCCTCTTTAGCGATTACTCCTTGGTTATTTTCAGATGAGACATTTCACCTTTATAAATACCTTTTTCGCGCATTATTGATTTCAGCATCCGCATTGATTCTGATTATATTCATTCAATTAACAGTACGTCAGGTCATACCTAAAAAGCTTAAAAATATTATTCTTCTTCTTGGTTCAATCCTTCTCGCATTTTATGTTCTGGAGCTCATTTTTATGTTCATACCGATTAGTACGGGAGGAGCCGATTCTCTATGCTCCAAAAACTGGTTTCAATACCATTGGCGGGAGAATGAACTGGGGTACAGGGATGGAGAGGTTCTCGTCCCCCCTGACAATGCGAAGAAAAACTTATTGATTATCGGTGATTCTTATGTGGCCGGCCATGGAATTGACAATCCCAGCGATAGATTTTCAGATATCTTAGGCGATAGATTAAAGGAAACGATGAATACATTCAATCTAGGCGTTTGCGGCATAGACACACAGGAAGAATATGAAAGAATGCTCAAATACCCCATTGAGCCCGATATTTTGATCCTGGTTCATACGCCCAATGATATCAGAAGTGCAGTAAGTAACGAAATGGCTCAGAGCTTGCTGGGATTTAAAAAAATCTCAGATGTTATACCGGATTCCGACATCAATCGATCTTTTATAAAGGAGCGCTCGTTTCTGGTCAATTTCATATGGCTTAACTACTCGAATTACCGGCAAACGCTAACCTCTGAGCGGCTTAGGGATTCCTTTCAATCCTTTGAGCAGTTCTTGAAATCCGACATATCGAAGTCTCATCTGGTTTCATATTACAATAACGAGAGCGTGTTAAAGATACATTTAGCGCACGTAAACGAATTTATTCAATACACCAGGAATAAGGACAAGACGCTAATTGTTTTGCTCTTCCCATGGTTAAATAAAAACAATTTTGATATTTCCAATGAATATATGAATGCTCACCTGGAGCGCTACCTGAATAAAAATAAGACACGTGTCATTAACCTTCATAGCATCCTCGAAGGAATTGGTGAGGAAGATAGAATCGTGGGCCATTACGATAATCACCCAAGTGAGTTAGTTCATCAACTGGTTGCTGACCATCTCACTCAATACATCAATCAGTTAAACACGAAGCCCAACTGAGTCATTGTGGCGCCGACTTCAAAATGTACTCTTCGCTAAGTTCAATGAGCCGTGTTATGTTGTTGGATTCTACAGCTATTTTCGAAGGTTGGGCCAACTTCTGTTTGTGAAAATATGCTCCTGTAACATCAGACACCTCTTCAGAAGATGCTAAATAGATAACGGGCTCCGCTCCCTTTGAAGAACTGACCATAGTAAGTTTTACCAATCCTCTAAGAATTGGGTGAAGAGGATTGATCATTGGCGTATTTACTCTTCCTGGATGAACACAGTTCACGGTCACACCTGAACATTCGAGTTTATCAGCCATGTATTTTGACAGGGATACCAATGCCAACTTAGACTGGGCATAGGCTCTCATCCCACGATAGCCGGTGGTTCCTTCAATGTCATCGAAATTGTACTTTACAAACAAATGGGCTCTTGAAGCAACATTTATAATCCTGGACGGAGCACTTTTCTGTAGCTTAGATTCCAAAAGCCTGATAAGCAGAAAAGGCGCCAGATAATTCACGGCAAATGTCATCTCAATCCCATCCTTTGACTTGTTCCTTTTCAGCTGCAAAACAGCAGCATTATTTATCAGTACATGAAGCTGCTCATATCTATCACTGAATTCAACACAAAACCTTCTGATCGAATCAAATGATGCTAAGTCACAAACAAAAAAGTCGATCTTATTATTTCCTGTCTGATTTACAATCTCTCTTTTCGTTTCTTCTCCGGATTCCTTGTCAATAGCTGTAAATATGACTGTAGCATTCATTCGCGCCAAGCCCATGGCTGTCTCCTTCCCTATTCCGGAGGTACCCCCTGTAATCAAACAGGTTTTGTCAAGCATTTTCACCTTTTATCTCTTTGAGGGATTGCATAATGTAATTGAAATACTGCCGAAAGAAATGAATTGCTACGAGAATGAATATGAAATCCATGACTTGAATCCATCGGGTCATTCCCATGGCCAATACCGTTATAACTAAAAAGTTGAAAAAAACGACATTGAAAATGGCCGGATACTGGAACATACTTAATCTCTTCCGAAAATAAATTGTCAGTGGAATCACAAGTATCATTAGCGTAGCAGCAGAAAGCACAAGCGTTTGGGACAAGGGCTCATAAAAGGGTGCCAACACAAAAGGTAAACAGATCAGCATTATGGCTATTTCGACTTTAATAGACACCCTACCCTTGATCATACTCCAAATTCCTCTCAGCAACAAAAAGATGAGAGCTACCCGCAAAAACTTAAAATTATTAAATCCCCGGTTGATCTTATTGAAGGCCATCACCAATATTTTGCCGGGGTTATGAACATAAAAATTCGCTATCCTCAGTAGCGCAGGGGCCTCAGCCATTTCGTCGTTATAATAAAAACTGTTTGGGTCATTTCTCCATTCGGGACGCCAGTCACCATTGATTGCAAGTTCATTGTGTGTATCCAGAAAACCCTTTTGTGGCAATAAAAATCGGAGCATAGCATAGGAAGGTGTGTTCAGAAATTGCTCGAGCATAGCCATCCTGTCCATATCGGAAATCATTGTATCCGTTAGCATAAATCCATTGCGCTTAACCAGGGGAAACAAACTGTCTCTCATGGCATTTAGTTCTTCATTAGTGAAGTTTCTTTTCGGCAAAAATCCTTTACCGAGATAAGTCGAAATTCCTTTTAGCTGTTTTTCTTTATCAATAATAGATGTTTCATTGTCCAGAATAATCGACTTCACCTCTGTCAGCTGTAATTTTATCGTCGCGTGTTTGGCACTTATGAATACAGACCATGGTAACACCACAATACAAGCTGATATGACCATTGCAACCAGATTCTGAGTACTCACAGGAGACATCCCTTTCATCTTTCGCCATAGTAATAGTGCAAAGTAGAATACAGGAATAAATAGAAGGCTTCCTTTAACCAACAAACCCACCCCGAAAGAAATTCCGAGCAACACAGAAAACGAGAGTCTCTTTTTGTCTTCAAACAAGGAGATTGCACACAAGATCAGGAACAAAACGAAGACGATCAGTGACTCGCTCATAATCAGATTGGCTATTTCATAATTATAAAATAGGAAAACAGGACCAGCGATCAAACCTGTTAGAAAGCCTTGTGCTCCCCAAAACCGAAATGCGAACAGAGGTAATCCTGCAGCCACAATGACCAACATCAACAGTTGTAGTTGCTTGGCAATCATCGGATGGACTCCAAAAAGTTTGTATACAGAACTTAAGAAAAGTGGATAACCCAGATTCCGCTGAATATCTACTGCGCCGGAATACGTATTGAATTTGTTGAAATATCTTTTGTTGTATCCCCTACTGAATTTGTAATCCTCTATATCCCCAAGACATCCGGCAGTGTGGAACTCATCGTGAATTGCGAAATTAACCCCAATGGAATGGTACGACCATATATCCCTGGACAGGTTAGCTGTGTCGGTAAAGTTTGATAAACTTGCAGATAAGGCCCAATAGACTATCGCTGTGATCACAAAAAGCAATAACCTGAATTTTTTATTTCCTATAGTTTTATAAATTCTGATCTTAATAAATTAGATTTATGGGTCTCAAATTTTCTGCTTTATCTCAGGAAAGTAATATTATGAAAAATAAAGCATTTATCCCTTTTTACGGTATTGACCGGATGTATAAAGACAATTCCTCCGAGATAAGTGAGATTATTGACGGGATTTACCGCGGAGGGAAAATGTTAATGGGTCCCGAAATTGAGCTGTTCGAAACCGCCATAAGCGACCATTGTGATCGGAAGTATGCTGTGGCTGTGGGAAGCTGTACCGATGCTCTGTATTTCTCTTTGAAAGCTGCCGGAATAAACGTTGGTGACGAAGTCCTGGTCACGGGATTTTCCTACATAGCTTCGGCCACACCCATCCTGCGTGCAGGTGCAATACCCGTTTTTGTCGACATCAACTCCGATAATTTTCAGATGAACCTCGATGATCTCACAAGCAAGGTAACCGCTAAAACAAAAGCAATAATCAATGTAAATCTATTCGGGGAGATGCTAGATCCGGAGAAGATCATTGAACTCGCCGATTCACATGGACTTATATTAATTGAAGATGCTGCTCAGTCACTGGGCAGCGAATACCATGGTCGCCCCTCAGGGTCGGTGGGAATATCCAGTTGTTTGAGTTTTGACCCAACCAAAATCATTGGTGCTTTTGGCAATGGGGGCGCTGTCCTATGCGATAAACTCGAAACCCGTGATCATATCAGAAAATTGCGGAACCATGGAAAGAATAATGAGGGGGAGTTTGAAATACTCGGTTATAACAGCCGGATGGCTTCGGCGCAAGCTGCCTTGTTGAGCTTTCAACTGGGCAAACTCGATAGCTGGATTGCAAGAAGCAACGAGATTGCCAAGCTTTATAATGAAAAGCTATCAGATATTGAACAGATTATAACTCCGAAAATTCGCTCCGGCAACATTCATACTTTTCATAAATATGTCATCAGAACTGAGAATAGAGATGAACTTAAGCAACACTTATCTGATATAGGTATACAAACATTGGTGCATTATGGGCACGTTATCCCCGAACAGCCGTTATTCAAATCAACGGACCAGAACAAAGAACAATTAACTGTCGCTCTCAAGACTAAAAATGAAGTACTCTCGCTGCCTATTTATCCTCAACTTTCAAACGAAGAAGCAGGGTCTATTTGTAGCGCTATTAGAGCGTTTTTTGAAAAATAATGGTTTCCCGTTCTTCAAAAATTATTTGATTCGAATCTTCTTTGATCCTGATGAATTGGTTGGCTTTTATTCCTTTAAATGATTGTCGTACCCCCGAAGCAGGCCAATCTATCAATAGCTCATTGATTTCCGCCGCTTGTCCCAGTCCAATTTCCAGTTGCAGGCTCGTACTGCCAAATGAACCGCCAGTCGATACAGTCCTGTATATTTCTCGAATTTCATCATTAGAATTCAAAACCACTTTGACTTTTGTGCCAACTGCCATTTTGTTTGATTTGGTGCCAACTAGTTTTATGGTTATCCAATTATTTCCGTGTCCAGGATTTTGGAATAATGCATTTTGAAAAAAATCTCCTGTATATGCACCTCCCATAACTGCGTAAACATCCTGGTCTCCATCATTGTCAATATCACAGAACGCAATACCGTGCCCCTTCTGCAAATGGCCAAATCCACCTGATTCGGTCACCTCCAGAAACGCAATTCCACCGTCATTCCTAAACATTCTGTTAGGAAAAACATATCTCAAATCCGGCGCTCCTGTTCCTACGAAAAAATCTAAAAAACCATCGTTATCCAGGTCACCGAAATTGCAGCCCATGGTAAAGAGTACTTTATTCAATCCTACCTTCTCTGAAACATTTGTAAACGTTCCATCCCCATTATTTTTATATAGGCAAGAATAGGACGATGGCTTAATGGTAAGATCTAAATATTCTCTAATTATCTCATCAGGGGCGCCATTATAATCATATGTTGAAACAAACAAGTCTTCCCATCCATCATTGTTGTAATCCCAAAACCATACGGGAAAACTGAAGATAGGATCTCCCACGCCTGCACTTTCAGTCACATCGGTAAATGTACAGATGCCGTTCTCATCCGGTCCATCATTTCTGTACAGCACATTCAATTCGCCAAAACGAGAGATATATAGATCCGGTAAATTATCATTGTTATAATCACCGGCGGTTACTCCTTTTACGTATCCCAATGCATCTATGCCGGCCTTTTCCGTAATATCAACAAATGTTCCATCCTTTTGATTCAGGTACAATTGATTTGGGTAGGTTGTTGAATCGCCGGCCCAGGTTTCGTTTCCTATGAAGAGATCCAGCCAGCCATCGTTGTTAAAATCGCTCCATACAGCCGTTTGAGTAGGGCAAAATGATAGAAGCCCCGCTTCAATGGTCACATCTGTAAATGTGTTGTCACCATTGTTTCTTAGTAATGAGTTCGGATGTTCACCCGTACCTTTGCGAAACCAGCCGCCCCGCAGAACAAGCAGGTCTGCATATCCATCGTTATCATAATCTGCATGAATAATGTTAAGTCCGCCCAATTGGCCCTGAAGCCCTGCTGCCACTGTAATATTGTCAAAGGATCCCTTGCCATCATTTCTAAAAAACTGAAGATTGTCCTTTAGATCCATGCTCGAAACGATCACGTCTAAAAAACCATCATTATCAAAATCTTCAACACAGCAACCGCCTGCAAGGCCTGTTGATCCTATTGGTAAATCGATGCCAATATTATTGAACTTTTTAATATCATAATCTGATTTGATTGCGAGTGTATTGATTAGATATGGCTGTGGCACCGAATCAGGATAATGGCCAAGGGCCATATAAGCGATGTTCAAAAGCCATTTTGATAAAAGATGATCGGGATATTGATCGAGTATCTTGATGTACTCATTTATGGCGCTTTCGGTAGCTTCAGTAATTGTATAAATCCCTCCTCCACTAAGTGGGATAATACATGACTCTCCATTGTGGTGATGGATGCAGTTTTCCTGTTCACCCTGGCGCAGAAAAGAAACTGATAGTAGCTGCTGGATTTTTTGATTCAATTTCTCATCTTCATCTACCTGAAAATTTTTGAGCTCTTTTAACAGTTTGGCAATTAAGTCAATTGCCTCTTTACTCTTCCCTGCGTTCAGCAACTCTTGCGCAGCTTCCAGGTACGCGTCGTGATGCTTGTTTTCATTGAGTAATTCCAAATAGTATTCAGCTCTTGCAGCATTTAGATAATTATTATGAATAAAGGAAGAATCTTCAGAGATCGCCTCAAGCATATCCACAACCGAAGGTGTTTTCTCCTGTACGGTTTCCTGTTTGCATGACCAACAGGCAACGAGACAAAAAATAAGGACCCAATGCCCATTCCACATACGGCAAATATTAAAGCGTAGCACAACTCGGCTTTCAGATAAAAAACACATGGCCATAATCAAAAATATAAATTTATATTTTCTAATATTGGATGTGATTCCATGAAGAAAATCAAAAACATAGTGTTGACAAGTAAAGAAGGCATAATTCTCGTCATTATTCTCATTGGCGTATCTGCTTATTTCTGGTCAGAATTGAGGTACCCTCGTCTCAACGAAAAAGGAGCGGGGGCAGGACAGGAATTATTGTTAGACAAGCTTACAGAAAGGCCTGTTTTAGCACTAAACATAGATGACGCATTGTGGATAAAAATAGCTTATTCAACCGTCAACTGGCTCGAAACCAACACCATTGGAATGTTGTTCGGGATATTTCTTGCAGCCATCCTGCTATCTATATTGGGATTCGTTAAAATTCCTCGCTTCAAAAATGCCTTTTTAAACACATTATTCGGTTCTATTGCGGGCTCACCTATGGGCCTGTGCGTTAACTGCGCCGCACCT
This sequence comes from Bacteroidota bacterium, assembly GCA_022572355.1. Classification (GTDB taxonomy): domain Bacteria; phylum Bacteroidota; class Bacteroidia; order NORP154; family NORP154; genus NORP154. The sequence goes on from JACZWC010000030.1 coordinate 19,213, forward strand.
GTAGCCAAGGGCTTGTTCAAAGGAGGGGTTAGCGGCAACTTTGCGTTGTCGGTAATGTTCAGTTCGCCAAAGTTCAATATCGTAGTTTTTGCCATGATGTTGGCGTTATTTCCGCTTTACCTCGTTGCCATAAAGTATGCTTTTACATTGATCTTTATTTTTTTGGTTTTACCACTTCTCACCCATCTTTATCTGGATGACACCGACAGTAAAATGGAATCCACCGTGCTAAGCATTGAATCCCATGATGTTAATATCGACTGGAATAATGCAGTGAAAATGGCATTGATTACCCTGGCCAAGAATCTGTGGTATATCATAGTGCGAGTTGTTCCTTTTATGTTCCTGGCTGCAATACTCGGGGCCACCGTATCTCATTTGTTCTCCTTCGATTTGTTTATCGGTGAAGGTATTTCCCTGTGGAAGGCAATTTTGATCAGTGCCATAGCGCTTTTCCTTCCAATGCCAATAGGGGTTGATATACTTTTAGCTGAAATGTTGTCTGGCGTCGGCAGCCCTGCCGGATATGTTTCCATCTGCCTCTTTTCCTTGGGCATTTATAGCATCTATTCGTTTTTCATCGTCTGGAAATATTTCTCGAAACTTCTCGCGATGATGATTGCGGGCGTCTTATTGGTACTCAGCATTGGTAATGGGTATCTGGCACAGTATTATTTTCTAAAGAAAAACAACGCATCGATCGAATATTATGATGAGGCCCTGGTTTATATAAACGAAAATCTACCTGCTATCCCATCGAATATCAATGCCAGTATGAATAATGACTCGAGTGAAACTTTATCATCCTTATCAACATCTTTATTTTACGTATCAGAAAACCTTAGCATCCTTCAACAAGTTTTTTCAATCAGAAAACCAAACGACAAAAAACTGTTCACAAAATTCAGCGCAGAAGAATTTGGAATAGAAGAAGAATTTATACGGCATGATGAACTTTGGGAACCATTCTTCTATGGCCGTGGAATTACTTCTGGTGATTTTGATAACGATGGCCGGACTGACCTTGTAGTTGGACTGAGAAAAGGGCTTGCGTTTTATAAGAACACGAACAACCATTTTGTCAGAATTCATTATGATCTTGGTAAAATAGACACGTTAAGTGTATTGGTAACCGCTTTTGCCGACATCGACAACGATGGTTGGAACGATCTGTTTATCAGCACTTATGATGGTGGAAATTACTTCCTGATGAACAAAGATGGGCGTTTCAGTAGAGACCATATAGTAAAAGCTCCCGGACCGGAAAAAGCAGTTACCATGGCTGTTTCCTTTGCTGACGTCAATTTGGACGGAACACTCGATTTCTATTTGGGCAATTGGGGATTTGGTTCATTTACAAGATACCAGATCCCTCCAAATTACACCCATAATATATTGGTTTATAACAACCAAATGAGATTTGAACCAACCCAAATAGAAAAAAATGCCGGCGAAACATTATCCGTCCTGTTTTCTGACTTTAATAATGATAACACTATAGATCTTCTAATTGGCAATGATTTTAAACCCGCCGATAAATATTTTCTGGGGACTCAAAATGATTTCGCCCTCACAAAAGCTAGTGACAGCCTGTTCCGGGTCAGCCCTTATTATACCATGAGCGTTACCACTGCAGATGTAAATAATGATTTGTTACTAGACACCTATGTTGCCGGACTTAATTTTGACGGCCCCAAAATGAACGGTGCAGAGAAGAGCTATCTCAACGGAGAAGAATTCAATAACGAACAGTTTGAAAAGTTTTGTGAAAATTATACTGGAACAGAAAATTATGATTTGTGTTTAGGCCTTTTGAACGCAAGAAATATTCTACCAAGGCGTGACCCGCGGCTCGTAAATATTGAAAATTGCGAATTGTTGAGGAATGATGTTCTCGCCTTTAAAGAAGCATTGGCGCTAAGCATGGTGTTTGAGGCGATCAAAACCAACGATCCCACACTCTGTGAGAAGATAGGCCCCGATCAAAATGTTCAACGACGATTGTGCGAAAATTATTTTAGGTACTTAAATAAGGAGAAACAGGAAAAAGTGAGGTGGAAAGATTATACCAACGATGGAGAAGACATACCACAAGTAAAAGGGCAAAACGCGTTGCATCTAGGCACAAACGATCATTCTTTAACCGATGTTACAATGGGAAATATATTAAGCAATACAGGCTGGACCTGGAATGCAAAATTTGCCGATTTAGATAACGACCAATGGCAGGATCTTTTCGCGGTTAACGGATGCTGGTGGGATAAAAAAATATACAACATGAATTATTTTTTCAAGAATCAAGAAGGCAAGGGGTTTGCGCGCGCTCAAATTGAAGCAGGCCTAGATGATGTTGGGATCACCCATTCATTTTTGTATATAGATATTGATCAGGATGGCGACCTGGACATCATTACGAGATCCGCTGTTGGACAGATATACGTTTATCAAAACAATACATCAATCAATAAATCTATAAGTATTCAACTGGTTGATATGATTGGTAACAGAAATGCAGTTGGAGCCAAGATATATATTGTTTATGGGGATAAAAGCGAACTTGCCCAGATGAGAGAATTAAACTTAGGTGGTGGATTCATGAGTTATCAAATTCCAATAGCGCACTTCGGCCTGGGCGAGCATGATCAGATAAATTCGATAATGGTGAAATGGGCCGATGGGGAGACCACAACCATCAACCAGCAATTTTATGCTGGAGCGAAATACATCATTGAAAGAAGGGCTAAAGACCTGATGCGTCAAAATTCTCCTTAAAGTTCTTAATTTAGAAGAGGTCATTAATTCGTTTAACACGTTTTCATTTCATGCTAATTGCAGGAGCGGGAGGACTGGGTTTAGAAATGCTTGGACTGATAGTAAATCAGGATAGGGAAGAAACTGTTTCTTTTTTCGATCAGGGAGAAGATATTCCAAGCCTTCTCTACGATAAATATCCTGTGCTATCTGAATTAGAGGAGGTTAAAACTTTCTTTCAGGAAAATTCAGCGTCATTTATCGTTGCCGTAGGACAGCCGCGAATGAGAAAGAAGCTAACTGACCAACTTGAAAATTCAGGGGGTAAGTTGGTCAATTTCATCGCGAACACAGCTTCAGTATTTTCTATTCAAATAGAATACGAAGGCTTGATTGCCCAACCAGGGTCGGGTATCTCTCACAGCACCATCTTAGGTAAGTCATGCAGCCTGCACATTAATTCTATAATCGGCCACGATGTAACAATTGGCGAATTCGTTACAATCGGCCCCAATGTCAGTATTATTGGTCCTGCGCAAATTGGCAGTTATTGTACGATTGGTGCACAGGTTATTGTATTGCCTGGTTCCAGGATAGGTGACAATGTTATAATTGGAGCCGGCTCACTAGTTGAAGGCATAATAAAAGATCATGAAACCTTTGTTAACAGGAGAAGCTGAAAATGATGGATCCGATTCTCGAAAACAATATCCTTAACAATCTTCCTTACGACGATCCTTTTCTCTTTGTTGACGGATTGACTTTTGTGGATAATGATGAGATTTCAGGGTTCTATACATTTAACAAGGAACAGGATTTCTACAGGGGACACTTTAAGAATAAGCCGGTTACTCCTGGAGTAATCTTACTGGAAGTGATGGGACAGATTGGTATGGTGAGTCATGCCATATTTCTTTTGAAACTCTATGAATTGAAAAAAGTGATTATGCCTATAATCTCGAATATTGAAGTCGACTTTTTCTTGCCTGTAAAACCGGAGGAAAAGTTAACCGTTACCGGAAAGAAGATTTACCTGAGAAATAATTTACTTCGCTCAACTGTCCAGATGATTAATCCAAATGGTGATATTATCGCTGATAGTAACATGCTCGTTAAGATAATATTGAAATAAATGAATTCAAGGGTCGTGATTACAGGCATGGGGGTTGTTGCACCGAAAGCTACAGGAAAAGAAAAATTCCTCAAAGTCCTTAAAGAAGGCATATCAGGTATTGAATTCATACCTGAATTGAAAGAGCTCAATTTTGGATGTCATGTCGGTGGAATACCGGATATAACTGATTCTAAATACAATGAGTTACTGGCTTATTATGGACTCACCGGTGAGAGCCAAAGCATTCAGTTCGGGTGCATGGCCGGCCTGGAAGCATGGGAAGATGCTGCACTGAAGATACCTGACTACGACTCCACTGAAGTGGATTACGAAACCGGTGTTATTGCGGGAACCGGCATTGGAAGCATGGACCTAACCGGTAAGGTGTTGATTCCGAATATAGATAGTGGATCGGTGAATAAGCTGAGAAGTACTATTGTCGAGCAACTGATGATAAGTGGTACGAGCTCTCAATTATCGGGTATGTTGGCCCTTGGTAACCTGTGTATGAGCAATTCCAACGCATGCTCGACCGGAACCGATGCAATTATTATGGGCTATGAGAGAATTAAATCAGGAGGCGCGTATAAAATGTTGGTTGGTGGAACGGATGGCTACTCACCTTATTACTGGAGTTTTTTTGACAATATGAGACTCCTCACACGTGATTTTAACGATCAGCCACAGTCTGCAAGCCGGCCCATGAGCGCTAGTTCTTCAGGTTTTGTGCCCAGTGCAGGCGCCGGCATGCTCTTGCTCGAAAATCTGGAGTCAGCAAATGAAAGAGGTGCTAAAATTTATGCAGAAATAATCGGGGCTAGTTACAACAGTGGTGGCCAGAGAAATGGAGGATCTATGACTGCTCCAAGCTCGGAAGGAGTAGAACAATGTATCGCGGCAGCTATTTCTAACTCTGGAATTAAACCACAAGAAATCGACATAATTGCCGGCCATCTCACTTCTACCAAAGCAGATGCAATGGAAGTGAAGAACTGGATATCGGTATTGAGGCTAAATCGTTCCAGCTTCCCATTCATTAACTCTTTAAAATCTATTCTAGGTCATTCTCTAGGTGCTTCCGGAGCTATAGAGACCATTGCAGCTGTTTTGGAAATAACAGAGAATTTCGTGCATCCTTCGATCAATTGCGCCGATCTGAATCCGGATATAAGCACTCTGCTAGATGAGCGTACAATTCCACACACGTTAATAGAGAACGTGGAAATAAATTGTATTGCCAAGGCGAGTTTTGGTTTTGGAGATGTAAATTCATGCCTTATTATAAAAGCAATTGAATCATAAAGAGTAAATATGAGCAAATCCCAAACACGTGTTCTCAGTATTTTACAGAAATACACATACAATAAAACGTTGCTGGAAGATGCAAATGAAGAATCACATATTATTAAAGATCTGAAGATCAATTCGGCCAGGATTGTCGACATTGTGTTGGATATTGAAGAGGAATTTAGTGTTGAAATAACAAACAAGATGCTGGAGAGTATCAATACCATCGGAGATCTCGTTAATATTATTGAGAACAAATAAGATAATCGTGAATAAACTTGGCAACGATATTATCTCTCTCTCTTCAGATGCAAACAGAAAGAGCTTTAGTAATCCTAGGTACTTGCAACATGTGTTTACTGCTGAGGAGATTCGAAGGATATACCAGCAACCGGATATTCCAATTGCCGAATACTTCTGGTCCTGTAAAGAAAGCGCCTATAAAGTACTGGTGAAAAATGGATTGAGGAATTCGTTTTCTCCAGGATTGTATGAGGTATCTTGCGGCAAAATGGAAGTCAATGTGCTCTCCGGTACAGAGATGATTAAAAGCCAGGTACTATATGGCTACCAAACCGTGTTTTCGGTATCTATCATTCAAAGTGATTATGTACATACCATTTCAAGCACTTCCAATTTTCATATCAATCAAAGAGGAAAAATCAAGTTATTTTCAGGAGACAACATCTGCTTTGGTGTCAAGAAAACACAAGTACAACATCCGTATCAAGAGTCCCGATCTGCGCGGGACTTTGCCATAACTCAGATAAGTGATGCTATTAACTGCGGTAGGAATCTTCTCGTTTATAACATTAACACTTCCACCGGAATTCCATCTTTATCTTCACCAATTGACAATAGAGGATTTGATATTAGCATCAGCCACGATTGCGGTTGGCTCTCTTTTGCTTGCGCAGTTCACTAATTATTCTGAATTCTATCCATGCTGTTATCTACAATAAAACCACTGGCGCGTATCGGGATCTACGTTGTGATTCTAATCATCTTCGTTTTGCTGGCTGAAGGCATTCTGCGCCTAAGAGGTGAGAAACCATATGTTTCACAGGTACTTCATGTGACGTTTGAACCGTCCTTCATTTTCACTCCGAGTAATACCTACGGATACTCCTTAAAGCCCGGTATATTTCGTTTTACTTTAGGAGAGTTGGATAACTTGTCCTTTCTTCCAACCCATACAATTGATTCAACAAGAGCCACTTCAGAGGATTTATCCAGCAATGATCATCGTCCTTTTATATGTCTTTTCGGAGCATCATATACATATGGGGTTGGCGTGGAAGATAGCTTGACCTTCGGATGGAGAATGCAGAAAAACCGGCCAGATCTGAAAGTGATAAATTATGGCGTACCAGGCTATGGGCCAATTCATGCTTATCTCAGGCTTAGAAGCCTGATTCGAAAAAATAATCGCCCTGCCTTTGTCATTCTCAACTATTCTTTCTTCCATGACAATACCAATACCCTGCCGAGAATAAGCAGGGAATCTATCGTGAGATTTTCCAATCTGGACAACAAAGAATTCATTGCAAAATCCAATGTTCCCTATTTTGAAACAGACGGAGACAGCCTTCTTCTTAAGTATATTCGGTACGATTCCTTCTATTCAGAATGGCCTCTGAGGCGATCCTCAGCTCTTGTGAATTTTCTCGAGGTTAAATACAACCAAATGGACGAAAAGGCCCACAACAGCCATACTGTTTCAAAAGGCGTAATATTAAAGATCGCTAAGCTGTGCAAAGAAAATAATATAAGCTTTGCCGTAGCTGCTATCACCAACCATCAATTAACACAAGAAATGTTAACTTTCTGTTCAGAAAACAATATCCTCAACCTTGACATTTCAGTAAACCTTGAGAGAGGAAGCAAATACCGAATTCACGAATCTGACAGTCACCCGAACGGGGCTGCACATTTAGTTTATGCTGAAAGGCTGCTCGATCTTTTGAGAAGATAGGAGTACTGGATAATTTTGACCAAAGCAAATGCTGGAAGCGACGACCACCATACAAAACCTCTCTGTTGATTCATTTTTCTCAGAAGGATACTTGCTGAAAAAGAGGCTGATAAATCCTCTATTGTGTGATGCGGTCATCGCTGTTTTTGAAGATGAGGTCAAGCCATATTCCGGGACCTTGCTCAGATCTACCACCGCTAAGAGAGAAGTTCATCATTTCTCCGAAACCGGCTTAATGACAAATCCCTTGTTGAACATCCATGAATTGAATGAGAGCTTGTTCCCGGAATTTCACAGTGCATGCCTCCGTCTTTTGGCAGATGAAAACCTTCAGCGTTCTATTCAAAGTATTTTAGGCGAGAGCGCCGTGATGGTGCAAAGTGTTTATTATGAGAGTAGCATGGGGACTTCACCCCATGAGGACAGTCATTATTTTGATTCTCAGAATTCCAGAATGTTCGGATGTTGGATTGCCTTGCAAGACATTACGCAGGAAGCCGGCCGATTTTGCGTTTATCCGAAAACGCATCTTTTAGGTGACCCCACTGCTTTCCCGGAACATGTGAACAAGGCATACGCAGATTATGAAAAGCTCTCTTTGAATGTGATACGCGACTACAAAGAATCGGATCGAACCCCGTCGATGGCTGACTTTAAAGCTCGCTTGAAAATGATAAGGCACATCCTGAAGGAACAGGGAATTGAACCTGTTACGCCCGCAGTGAATAAAGGCGACGTGTTGTTTTTCTCTTCTAAAACCTTACATAGTGGAGAATTTCCGGAAATGGGAACGAGTAGATCAAGAACATCACTGATAGGACATTTTGTACCCGCAGCCGAAAAATTAATTCGTTACCAGCGTGAATTAGAAGTCTTAACTCCGGTAAAAATGAAAAACCTGGTAGTGAATAACTGTAACCCATCGTCAGATGCAAGATAAAAACCCAATGGTTAGCATTATTGTGGTTGCTTACAACCAGGAGAAGTTCATTGCCCAGGCAATAGATGGAATACTCTTGCAAGATGTAAATTTCAAATACGAAATAATTGTCACTGACGATGCATCAACTGATGATACCGTTTCAATACTGGAATCATATCAGACAAAACACGCGGGCTTAATTCAATTATCGCTCTCCAGTCGAAATGGGGGGCCTTATGAAAATGGTTTGCGGGGATACAAAAAGGGTGTGGGTAAATACATTACCTGGCTGGATGCTGATGATTATTGGGATTACCCTCACAAGTTGCAAAAACAGGTGGACTTTCTTGAAGCCAATGAAGATTACATCGGTTGCTTTAATGACGCGCGAATCGTTCATGAACCTGGCCCAACAACAAGCATCGCCAATCAAGCTCAGGGAGACTTTAAATACTACTCGCAATTCAATGAATACAGATCAGATTTTTACCCCTGGCATCTATTGAAGCGAAATATTATTCCGACAGCTTCGCTGCTATTCCGGAATCAAATTAACCTCGATAATCTTCTCGGAAAAGATGCTAATTCACTTTCTCTCAACTGGGCAATACAACTGGAAATTATAAAAGATGGAAAGTTCAAGTATTTCAACGAGCCATGGACTGTCTATAACGATCATCCGCAAGGTATAAGTAAAAAAACAGCCCTGAACGATTTTAAGATTGCCAATATCCACATCTTAAAGCGATTGTTGGAAGATGATTATTACAGCGGCCTGGATCGAGATATCAATGAATCGATGGCTCATGAATACTTGCAGATTCTTCTCAACCCTGATACGCAGTCTGAATCTGAACAGTTTATCAATGACATCCGGGACAGTTATCTTCAAGCATGTGAGAGAAGCGCTGCTGTTTCAAGCATTCCTGCAGGAAATGAGTAAGAAAGGAGCGGCAGTACGGATTATCCTTGCCATGCTACTAACTGTTCTAACGATTACTCTTGTATTAGGCGTAGGTTCTGTTATTGGCACTGTAGTTCTGATTGTAGGTGTTGGCTGGATATTCCTATCACTAATTAAACTTTTAAGCAAAAAGTTCAACGTGAGCAACCATCTGGCATACAAGCTCAATCTTGGGGTAACCTCAGTGCTGTTGGCCTGGTTAATTGCTGAACTCATTCTTCGTTATGGCATTGCGACTTATTCTAACTATTCAGAAAAGAATGGAGGGTTATTCTATATTTCTCCATACCTGGTTAAAGAGAGTAGTTGGTCTTCGGTGTGGCGGAGTGGCGAACATGTATACAAACCGAATTACAAAGCCTTTTTCAATTTTAAAGAACACTCTTATCAATTGGTTACGAACTCAGATGGATTTAGGGATAAGGAATACAATTCCGAACACGGGCTGGAGAAATACATTGTCTTCGTATTAGGTGATTCCTTCACCGAAGGGAAAGGTGTTGCCATGGATCTGTCATGGCCGCAGCTATTGGCGAAAGAGCTCAGCGCAGCTGAATTGCAAAGAAAGTGCTATGTGATAAATGCCGGAATCAGTGGAAGTGATCCAATATTTGAATTATCTCTTTTAGAAAAATCTGTTGAGAAATATAATCCTGATATAGTGATCGTCGCTATTAATAAGTCAGACATCGATGATATCATTGTGAGAGGAGGGCTGGATAGATATGATATGGACGGAGTTTTGAATTATGCCGATAGCCCATGGTGGATCGGCTTCTATGCAAATAGTTTCCTGGTTCGGCACTTTGCTCACGATGTATTGGATTACAACTGGTTGTTGATCAAAGAGAACGAAATGGAACAGCGTGAAAAGAAAGCAATGGATCAAATGCTTCTAACCCTTGAGAAATTCGAATCATTCGCCAATTCAAAGCAATTTGAACTGTTGTTCGTTTTTCACCCAACGCTGGAAGAAATGCAAGGCGGGCGACTTGAGCTTGAGCCAATGATTACTAAGATGAAAGCCTCTTCGAATTCACTGATACTCAACTTACTGGACTACTTTAATGAACATAAACAACAGAATTCTCCCGAAGATTTTTACTGGCCTATAGATCGTCATCACAATGAAAAAGGATACCGTCTTTTTGCTAAAGGAGTCAAGAACTACATGATATCTTCAGATTTGATTAATTAGGTGGCTTAAGAATAAAAACTGTTATGTGCGGAATAGTTGGAAGAGTAAACAAAGTAAGGCCTGTTGACGAAAAATTACTTCTTGAAATGAGGGACACTTTGACCCACCGAGGCCCCGATGGGAAAGGCATATACATTTCCCATGATAAACTGGTAGGGTTGGGCCATCGAAGATTATCTCTGATGGATCTCTCTGACAAAGGCGCTCAACCGATGACTAATGAAAATAAAACGATTTGGGCAACGGTAAATGGGGAGATCTATAATTACCCTGAACTAAAAAAGGAACTTCAGGCCAAAGGACACCATTTTGCATCAAAATCTGATTCAGAGGTAGTGGTCCATGCCTATGAAGAATGGGGCGAAGACTTGGCCTCTCATCTGAATGGGATGTTCGCTTTTGGAATATGGGATGATAATAAAAAGATGCTTATGCTGGTTCGAGATAGATTTGGTATAAAACCACTCTATTATTTTCAAGATTCCAGTACATTCATTTTCGCTTCTGAAATCAAAGCCATAATAGAAGACCCTCAAGTTCCGCGAAATTTAGATCATAAATCCATCTGTGATTATTTGACATACCGATATATCCCCTGCCCCGGCACAATCTGGAAAGATGTGAAGAAGGTGCAGCCCGGTCATTACCTGCTCATAGACGAGCAAGGCAACATACAGATTAAAAAATATTGGTCGCTGGAGTATGGAGACAATGATGGTGACCCAAATGAACTGATATCGGATATAGACGAATTGCTCCTTGCATCTGTGAGCAGTCATACCATGAGCGATGTGAGCATTGGATCGTTTCTAAGCGGTGGTTATGACTCCAGTGCACTTGTGAGCTACTTGAATAAAATAAACCACCCCATTCAATCATTTTCCATTGGATTTGAAAATTGGAGCAACAGTGAACACAAATTCGCTGAAATTGTGGCAAATAAATTTGAAGCTGAACATGAATCAATAATTCTAAATAGAAGTGGCCTGGATCTGGTTGAAAAGCTGGCTTTTTATTACGACGAACCCATTGCAGACATTTCCATCGTTCCCACTTACGAAGTGAGTTGCCTTGCCTCAAAGAGCGTTAAAGCAGTTTTATCTGGCGAAGGTGCCGACGAAATATTCGGCGGTTACACATGGTACAAATCGATGGCAGAAACCAGTTCAGATGCCGGCTTCTTTTCTAAGTTATCCCGAATCTTGCCAGGGGCAAATAAAGCATTTACGTTGGAGCATTATGCCTCGGCCATGGAAATGGGTGGATACGACAGGAGAGAATTGACCGATATTCTTAATGGGGACTTGCATTCATTCATTCCAGAAGACCCTCAGTGGTTCTATAATTCTCAATTTTCCGGAGGATTGTCACCTGTTAAATCATTACAGGCCCTGGATATCAAATGTTTTATGAGCGAATTAGTTCTAACAAAAATAGATCGGGCCAGCATGGCCAATTCTCTGGAGGTACGTGTTCCATTTCTCGATCACCGTCTGGTACAGTACATGTTTAATTTAAAAGAAAGCGCCTATTACAAACCCAATGTTAAAAAGTACTTGCTCTACGAAAACATCAAAAATGACCTGCCAGATTCTATATTGAGCAGGGAAAAGCAAGGTTTTGTTGGGCCGGATCATTACTATCAGGACTACAACTGGTACAAAGAGGTGCTCCTGGACGGAAAATTGATCGCTGACAGGATAATCAGAAGGGAAACAACCGAAAAATGGCTTGAGCAAAAGGACCATTGGCGACTATGGAAATTGGCTATTCTTGAATTTTGGTACACCAGATGGAATTAGGATCCAATGAAACTATTCGCTGAACACATCGATCTTTTTATCTGTCCTGCATGCAAATCATCTCTCAGGCTTTCCGATGATCGCATTTTCTGTGGAAATTGCGATGTAGAGTATGGTTCAGATTCAGGGATTATTAGCTTTCTCTCGCCCAGCAACTCCCAATATGCGGATCATCCTATATCAAACAAGATAAAAGCGTTTTATGAATCCAATCCTTTCCCCGATTATCAGGCTACAGACAACGCTGCCAGCCTGATTGATAAAGCAAATAAAGGCGGTTTCGCCGCAACTCTGGATCGCGAAATACCTTTTAAGATCAATGTTCTCGAGGTAGGCTGCGGAACCGGGCAATTGAGCAACTTTCTCAGCATCGGACAAAGAAATGTGTTCGCCGTGGATATGTCTCTCAGTGCGTTGAAACTGGCTGAAAAATTTAGAACTGAAAATGAATTACAGCGCGTTGGGTTTTATCAAATGGACCTGTTTAACCTCGGCTTCAAAGAAGACAGCTTCCCCATTGTGATCTGCAATGGAGTACTACACCATACACCCGATCCATTGGCCGGCTTTCAGTCAATTTCAAAGTTGGTAACAAAGGGCGGATACATTATAATTGGATTGTACAATACATACGGGCGAATAGCAAATGATTTGAGAAGGTTGGTTTTCCGAACTCTCGGAGATCGTCCAAAAATATTGGATCCCCGAATAAGGAGAAGCGGAATGTCGGGAGACAAATTGCGCAGTTGGCTATCAGATCAGTACCACAATCCACATGAATCAAAGCATTCGATGGATGAAGTAATCCTATGGTTCAAAGAGAGCGGCTTTGAATTTATTTCTAGCATTCCCTCTGCAAGTGTTCAGCAGCAAAAAGGGTCTTTGTTTGATAAGCAAAGTGAAGGAAACTGGCTAACCCGATTGACTCAGCAACTTGGTATTATGCTAGAACCGGATAACGAAGGAGGATTTTTCTTGATGATTGGCCGAAAATTATGAAGATAATTAAGGTAAATTTGAAATGAACGGAGAACCACATGGAATTTCTACTTGATTTTTGGAATTATACTGTATCACGAAGGAAGTGGTTTCTCATTCCCGTTATACTCATTCTGATATTGTGCGGGTTTTTGATTATTGGAAGCGGCACGGGCTCAACTGTTAGCCAATTGATATATGCCATGTTTTAATCGCATATGGGCTGGTCATCTCAAAATACGAAAAAAGCGAATGTGCTCTTAATTATAGTACTGGCTGTAGTATTTTGGATGTTATTGCTGCTCGTCGAGCTTATTCTAGGCTATTCCTCATACAAATTGAGAATCTCAGCCATGGTAAATTCACAAGAGCGCTCCATTAGACTACGCGAAATTCCACCTAATTTGCATCTCGTGGAAGAAATCTCAGAAGAGGCCAAGGATAGAAATAACATTATCAATTTATCACAAGACAGTTACATTCTTAAGACTGATAAAGACGGATTTATTCTCCCATCTGAAATGCATATTGAGCCGGATGTTACACTATTCTTTCTCGGAGGATCCACGACAGAGTGCAGAGCTGTTGATCCTCTGCAACGGTTTCCATATCTGGCAGGGCGTATTCTCGAAAAAAGATCGGGAATGAAAGTGAATTCCTACAATGGCGGTGTTAGCGGGAATCACTCATTTCATTCTATTAACACACTGATCAACAAGGTTCTCCCATATTCGCCGGATATTGTAATACTCAAGCATAACTCCAATGATATACTGCTAATTCCTTATGGGAGTTATTGGGACAAGGCTCCCGGGAAAACACTTGTAGTTCAATCGCAAATATCGAGTGAAAAATCACAGAATAGTATTTTCACATTTCCTGTCATCAGAACTTTCGCTCGCAGGGCGCTTAATAAAATGTCCTCCTCACCTGTTCCGGATAATTTTCAAAAATACTCGAAGAAAGAAGGCGAAATGGTTAATGTTGATAGAGATTTGGTGCTAACTCAATTCAGAAATTCCCTGTATACTTTTATTGCTATCTGCCGCTCATGGAATATCGAACCCGTGTTAATGACGCAAGCAATTATTGATGATGATCAGAGAATGGTCAGCGATCCGATACCAGAATCTTTTAGCTTTCCTATGCCCAAAGATCCTCTCAAGGATTCTATTATGCTGAATGTATTGTATTCGTTTCATCATCTTTTCAATGAGACAATACGAGAGGTTTGCGAAGTGAAACATGTGGTTTTAATTGATTTGAAGAAAGAAGTTCCCAGCCGTAACCATACGTATATTTACGATCTGTATCATTATAATAACCAAGGTTCGGAATACGTTGCCAATATCATAGCAACAGCATTGGAACCTCTGTTGTCAATGGAAAATTCTGATACCTTAAGCATCGCCGAAAAAACAGATCTGCTATGAACAATGATCTTGGATCGTTAAAACGATATGTGATATTAGGTTTAGCCCGCAGCGGAACCACCGTCGTACATTTTGCCTTAAAGGGCCACCCCAATGTTGCCGCACTAAACGATGAGGTTAAGGTAGCTTTCTTCACCGAAGGTATCAGTATAATGACCATGCGTGACGACAATACGCTGGAAAAAAAGGTAAGCGCCATTCCCCTTTTCGACACCATTGCCGGTGTTTTTGCAGATGATAATACTCAAGCATTAGGATTGAAGTGTATTACTGAATCTGTCGAAGTGACCCGTGAACTCGTGCAGGCCTTATCAAAGTATTACAAAGAAATGAAGATCATATTAGTGATCAGGGATGACTTAACCGCTCAATATGGCTCTATGCAACGAGCCAGAATTACTGGTGAATGGCACTCCTGGAGAAAGTCAGGAAGATTTCAGAACCAAAAAGTTAAGCTGTCTAAACGGGAATTCGGAAAATACGTGAAAAGGAGCATTGCGAAACTCAAAGAATTAAGAGCATTGAAGAATACTCATGATGTGCTGGAGTTTAATTTCGAAGAACAACTTCTTTCTGCCGAAGGTCCTGACTTTAGTCCCTTATTTAAGTTCCTGGAAATATCTGATCTAAAAGTTACCTGGTTGGATTCAAAGAAGGTTGCACCACCACCTGAGGATTACATTCTCAACTACGAAAAGATGAATAAATTCTGTGATGAAATTCTACAAAGTGAATCGATCTCATAAGCTACTGCTCTCTGTTATTCTCACCGCCTTTGTCTCGCTAATCTGGCTAGGTTGTAATCACCAAGCATCCGACAATGGTGTGCGCTCATTTAATCTAAATACCAGCGTTCCTTTAAGGAGCGCTATAAAACTGGTTAATGAAGGAACCCGCACTTCCAGTTTTACCCTCTGTATAAATAAATACAAGTTTTCCGATTTAAAAGGTATGATATCATCAATTTCTGAAATCTATCCTGCAGATACAGGGCCCCGGATGGCTGCGTGGAGATTTGTGAAAGACTACACTTATTTTGACCAGCCACTTACTGATAAAAATTGGATCCACTCTCCGGAAATTCTGATTAATTCATTGGGCTTTGGCTATTGCGATGATAAAGCGTCAACGTTATCTTATTTGTGGGAGTCCATGGGTTATTTTTCAAGGGTATGGAATCTGTCGGGACATGTGGTGCCTGAAGTTTTTGAGGGAGATACCTGGAAAATGTATGACCCTGAATATGAGGTATTCTACTTCAATAAGGATTCGACAATTGCCAGCGTAAATGACCTCATGCTGGATCCATATTTGGTTCGGTTTGGATTTAAGTACAAACAGCCGTGCACAAATATCCATTCGCTTTGGAATCGCTTTTCGTTGAAGACAGCCAGGGCTTATGGTACTGCGGATGATAATACCATTTCTGATTGGTATTCAGAGCCGATTGCGGAATATCAACTATTAGTAACATTGCCTCCCCAGGCTATATTAGAGTTCCCCGGAAAATATGTGCCTTTCTTGCTAAATTACATAGGCGATACCATTGCTATGTACGCCAATGCCCGGTTAACTCTTCCCAAAGGATTCTCAGGGAAGATAAATATTCCTCTGGTTCTACACGCGATAAAGGGCAGCGGAACGATAGTTATTGATGAAAAGGAATATTCCCTAGGATCAGGTGAGCTAAGTGATCTTATAAATTCCAGAGAATTCTTCATCTATGAATTCGACCTGCGCGATGTTTCAAGTCCAATTGAGATTATTTATTTAATAAATCCATTGTTAACTCAACTGACTGATGAGAACACAATAGCGATTGAAGGGCTCAACATCTCTAATATAACAGCACAAATTGTTGAGTTACCAGAACCAGAATTTGTTTCTACACCGGCTCAATTTAACTTTCCGGAAGAAATATATGACATAGAAGCTTATATGAGAAGGTTACCCAAATACGGAATGATCCAAATAGAACGCAAGGCCGATATTTACAAGAAACTGATGCTGTTGATTACCAGCAACCGCAATTTGTCTAGTGCGGAAATGACAAGCCGATATGAGTTGTTCTCTAATCGAATTGAATCCGTATTAACAAGCGTGAAACCCAGTATCAATCTCAATGAACTTTATAAGGCATTAAACGATGATACATATTTCGCCGTTTTCATATCTTTGATAGAATACATCCCCGAGAAAGAACTGATCGCAATTATTAACTCAAGTGGCAATTTAAAGAAGCATGGAAAACTTCATGATCCAGAAGTATGATCAGATCGAGGATTCAACGATAAGGGCCTACAACGCTACGAGGCCACAGGATCGGCAGGATAAGATATGCCACGCTCCTTTCAAGTCTCTTTTGTTCACCCCGTCGGGTAATGCGATGGCCTGCCATTACAACAGGGGGCTTGTATTGGGCAATTATCCGAAGAATTCTATCAGGGATATCTGGTTTGGTGAAAAGATTGAACGATTGAGAACTTTCATAGATAATAAGGATTTATCATACGGCTGTCAAAGCTGCAAATCAGCGTTAAATGCCGAGCAATACCACACAGCAGGCTGTTGGCGTCACGATTACCTCGAAACGTCAACAACTGGATACCCGGTTCTTATCGATCTTCAAATTGACAATACCTGTAACCTGGAATGTGTAATGTGTAGTGGTGAATATTCATCATTAATTAGAAAGAATCGAGAGCAAAAACCTGCCTACATTAATCCCTATGATGATGGGTTTGTAAAGCAGTTGGAGGAGTTTATCCCTCATTTATCGGGCATCAACTTCACCGGGGGTGAGCCATTCTTAATTGGAATCTATTACGAGATAATGGATAGAATAATTGAGCTGAATCCTGAAATGCAAATTTATATACACTCCAATGGGACGATATTAAACAACAAGGTTAAACGGTATCTCGACAAGCTGAACTTCAATTTTACCATATCCATTGACTCAATAGTCAAAGAGACTTATGAGAATATAAGACAAAATGCCAGGTTGGAAACCGTCTTGGAGAACATAAAGTATTTTCACGAATACAGTATAAATAATAAGGCCAGTTTCCATGTTAAAACCTGTGTGATGAAGAGCAATATTGGTGAAATACCAGATTATCTAACTTTTTTCAATGATCAGGATATCTCTGTACAACTAAAGCCGGTACTGATGCCTACTGATTATTCGTTGAGAGATTTAGAGCAAAAAGAGATGGAAGCCATAATTGCAAATTTGCGTTCATATTCATTTAATGTGGAAACGCATTTTCAGCGGCTTAATAACAGCCGATACCGAGAACTAATTACTCAGCTCGAAAAATGGAAAAACGATAAGAAAGAACTCGAGGAAGGTCAACATTCAGTAGCTGAGCTAGTCGATTCTCTATTTAATAGAATAGATTATGAAATAGAAATTGATCACACACTAAACTTCGAAGAAAAGGAGGCAAAATCAATACGTTGCCGAAAAATTGGGAAGCAAATGATCCAATCCATTGGAGATTCCGATAAGCGGGAAAGGGCACTGTCACGCTTTGCAAATCTTCCCACCGAATTTATCATCGCCGAAATGGAAAGGGGAAATATTGAAATGCTCAATGCGCGCTTCCTTCAGGAAGCCTAGTTCAATTTTCAAACAATCAAACGCACATTAACCTACATAACTTTATTCCTGGTAAGCGGACTCATCACGTTAGCGCTTACAGGAATGATAGGCGATGCCCATGCATTCAATCATTTCTTTTTTGGCCTGCGCCTGTTTTTAGGCATCATCACAGCAATGCTATCAATTGTGCTGACTCACCTGGTAATTATTAGCCCGGTTGGCGAGACAGCCAAAAAGTACCTTATTCTGCTTGTGACGCTTTGCTTAATTTTCTGGGTTGCTGAGGTCACTTTCATGTTCGTATCCAGAAGCTTTTCGTCCAGCTATCCATTGGCTGATCAAAACTGGACCAGGAAATATTGGCAACCCATTAACAGTTTGGGTTACAGGGCTGCTGAAATAGATAAAAAAGCATGTCAGGATAAAATCAACATTCTGGTTGTTGGATCCTCTTACACGGCCGGGGATGGTATAGACAACATAGAGGATAGATTTTCCAATAAACTCGATGCGATGCTGCCGGATAATTATGTGGTTCATAATTTGGGAGATTGCGGCTCAGAAGCCATCGATGCATTCAGCCGGTTGAATGAATATCCCATCAGCCCTGATATAATTGTCTTCAGTCACACCACAAAGACTATCAAGGGGATAGTGAACAACAAGGGCTCGGGTGAAGAAAACAAGTTCAATCTTCTTGCCCAGCTCGGTACTACAAGTAATTTTCTGGTAGCTAATTCTTACTTGCTCAACTACGTATTTTGGAAGGTATACGCTCCGTTTGTGCTGCAAGACATATATCTGGAAGACGTCGCCAACAACCCTATATTCCTATATTTACAAAGAGCAAAGTTCGATGAGCATATGACGAATCTTCAAAAATTCGTAGACAAGAGTAATAACAATGATATCCCGCTGATCGTAGTAGTTTTCCCAGCTATGAATAGCAGTATCGGTTTTACCAAAACTATAGTAACCGATCCCATAAAACGATTCTTTGAAGAACGGAAAGTCCCCGTGGTAGATGTTTATGACCTCGTCAAAGACATTGATCCCAGTGATCGTGTTGTCAACTCAAACGACGCTCACCCAAACAAATTGGTACATGATATAGTGGCGGCCAGGCTATTTGAAACAATTACGAGCATCGAATTGGTAAATTGAGCTATATGTTTGATATGTTCAAAGACATTTGGCAATTTATTAAAGAGCGCAAAAAATGGTGGCTTATGCCCATTATCATTGGTTTGGTATTACTGGGTTTATTGGTTTTCATGGAAACTGGCAGCGCTATTGCGCCATTCATCTACTCTATTTTTTAACCCTGTCATATTGAACAAAAAGACGCTGCACATAGTGGTTCTTGGAGTAGCCAATATAGGCGTTATCCTCCTGGTACTTGAAGTTGGATTGAGAATATATTCCAGCTTCGTCCCTCTTTATGATCTGGAAATGCACAAATACGCAATCGAACTAAAGCGTGAGTCGACCATTCCGGGATTGAGCCATGAACATATTCCAAATAGCCAGGCTGAACTGATGGGAGTAGATTTCAAGATCAACAGTTTGGGGTTCAGGGACTCAGAAATATCAACCAATAAGGAAGATGATGAATACCGAATTATGACACTTGGCTGCTCCAATGGTGTGGGATGGGGTGTACCAATTGATTCCGTATTTACTGAATTGCTGGAATCAAGCCTTAATAGAGAACAGAATAAGTTACGTTATTCGGTGGTTAATGCGGGGGTTGGCAATTACAACACAGTTATGGAGCATCTGCAGCTCAAACAAAAGTTTAGCCCTGTTGACCCGGACATGGTTATCGTCCATTACTACATCAACGATGCGGAGATTGTCGAACATTACAACCCAGGATTCATGGTGCAACATTCCTACTTGGCGGCATTGATGCACAATAGATCGCAATATTCAGACTTTCAGAAACAACACGCTGAACTTGGCGACTACTATGCTGCGTTGTACGAAGAGAACGCCCAAGGATGGAAAGATGCGCAAAGTGCGATACTGTCGATCCGGAAAATTTGTTCATCAGCTGCAATACCTCTTCTATTTGTTCTGCAGCCAGACTTGCACAATGTATCTGAAGACAGTAAGCAGGCCAAATGCCATGATATTATTTCAAAATTTCTGGACAACAGCAACATAGAGTACCTCGATCTGCTACCTGCATTTGGAACAGCATTTGGATCCGAGCCTCAAAAGGCATGGGTTTCTTCTCAAGACCCCCATCCCAACATTGCAGGTCACCAGTTGATCTATAAGAAGCTCTACAATTACTTACAAACTCGTCATTCCGTAGATGTCAATTAATCTCTCCGGTTTCACTATCTTTACAACTCATAGTCCATCTGTATGATATCCCGAATAATCGACAATTTCCCCAGCTGGATTAAAGGCCAGGTAAGCAACCCAGCACATGCCAACCAACCTTTGACTGAGGAGATCATCGAGGCCTATAATGAGAGCAGAATTAACCATCCGCATCAGTCCTTATGCAATGCCCCATTTTCAAATATGTACTTCGGGCATAATGGAAGTGTAACTGCTTGCTGCTACAACCGAACTCACGAATTGGGTACGTACCCGAACCAAACTGTCAAGGAGACCTGGACCAGCGCGAAAGCGGAGGAGCTAAGAGCTTTATTATCCAATAACGACCTGTCATCTGGTTGTGAATCCTGCGAGAAGCTGTTGTTAAGCAAAAACTTCGAGGCGGTAATTGCCAAAAATTATGATCTGCTCCCATATTCTAAAGATTACCCTACCAAATTAGAATTTGAGCTCGATAACACATGCAATCTGGAATGCACAATGTGTTTTGGTGAGTTCTCTTCATCCATCAGAAAAAACCGGGAGAAAAAGCCGTTACTTACAAGTCCTTATGACGATGCCTTTGTAGATCAGCTCGAAGAATTTATTCCGGACCTTCACAGTACCCGATTTTTTGGCGGTGAGCCTTTCTTAATTGACATTTATTACAAGATTTGGGATCGGATAGTTGATCTAAACCCGGGTTGTGAAATAGTTGTACAAACCAATGCTACCATCTTAAACAGCAGGGTTGAAGAATTGTTGTCAAAAGGCAAATTCAAAATCAACATCTCTATAGATTCGTTGGAAAAGGAATCATACGAAGCCATTCGGGTGAACGCATCCTTTGATAAGGTGATGAGCAATATTGCATACTTTCATGATTATTCCATAAAAAGAGGGAGAACCATCGGCCTGTCCGTCTGCCCCATGACAACCAATTGGAAGGAGCTTCCGGCATTCATAAATTACAGCAATGAAATGGATGCATACATCTATTTTAATATTGTCACCTTTCCTGAACACCTGAGTATAGGAAAGTTAAATTCCGGTGACCTGAATGAGATCATCAATTTCTTAGAAAAGTATGATTTCCCCACAGATTCGGTCCTGGAAAACAGTAACCGGCAGCATTATTTTGACTTTTTAAAACAGGTGCGTGCTTGGTACAAATTAGCCCTCATTACAGAAAAAGAGCAGCAAAATAACTTTGTAAGTAACGGTGAATTAACCCGGCATTTGGATGCTTTAGACACGGCTCAGCTCAAAAATGTCTTTTATCAAAAAATTGAACGATCATATAGGGGATCTAATTCAAACAATGTGGATAGAGACCGGGTTTTGAAGGAATATTTTACCAAAACCAACAAGGTATTCGATCGTTTTAATCAGGATCTTTCCCTGAAAAAGGCCATCTATGCGTTAACCGAACGCGATTCCTTTGATGAGATTTTGGAGGTGTTGAAAAATGAGAATGAAGAGCAAATATTCAACAGGGTAGCTACCTTGGTAGAAGCCAATAATAAAAACTAAAGTACTTGGAGTTTTTTGAAGAAATAAGGGAAAATATAGTGAGCCGGGTAGGAAATGCCCGGATAAAGGTCAAAGCTTCAGAAAGGGCATTGCTAAAACACCCTTCAAACAACAACCCCGATTATACCCCAATCAAAAGGGAAACAATTAAAGGCTACAACAGGGCCAGGCCCAGGAAGCAAAAGCTGTTGTGTTATGCCCCCTTTAAAAACATGTACTTTGGTATAGACGGCTCAGCGACTGCTTGTTGCTATAATCGCACCCATGTTTTCGGAAAATTCCCTGAGCATTCAATACACGAAATGTGGTTTGGAGAGAAGGCAAAAAAGCTTGGTGATTATATGAAATGCAATGATCTGTCTCTAGGTTGTGATGGATGCCAATATCAGCTGGAAGCTGGAAACTATACAGGAACACAAGCCATGTATTTTGATCATTATCCCGTAAATAGGAATGAGTATCCTTCGGTAATGCAGTTCGAGATGTCCAATTTGTGCAACCTCGAATGTGATATGTGCAGCGGTGAATTTTCATCGCTAATCAGAAAGAATCGAGAAGGATTGCCTGAAATACCATGTGCCTATAATGATGAATTTATAGAGCAATTGCGTGAATTTATACCCCACCTGTCCTATTCAAAATTTTATGGTGGTGAGCCTTTTCTTATTGACCATTATTATAAGATCTGGGAACTAATGCATGAGCTTAATCCGTCAATAAAAATTGAAGTGCAAACAAACGCAACGATATTAAACAACCGGGTGAAGGACGTGCTGGATAAGTTGAATATCAATCTGAATATTTCCCTGGATTCACTTGAGAAATCTACTTATGAGAAGATACGCGTCAACGCGAACTTTGAAAAAGTGATGAGTAACGTAGATTATTTTGTGAACTACAAAAATCAGAAAGGAACGCGAATAACAATGTCCATGTGCCCGATGCGGGCAAATTGGAAGGAACTGCCGGAGTTTGTACGCTTTGCTAACAAAAATGATGCGAGCGTATTTTTTCACATGGTATGGAACCCCGAACATCAATCGCTGTGGAACCTTGATTCTAACTCCCTGCAGAATATGGTTGCTGAGCTATCTAAAGCTGAGATCCCAAAAAGAAGCACTACCGAAAAACGGAATTATAAAAAATACATGGATTATCTCAACCTGATAAAGAAATGGGAAACAGATTCGAGAGAGAGAGAAGATCAATTGGCATTGGAGCAGGAACAAGAGAAAATAAAACGGGAAAGAGAGTCCCTTAAAAATCAAAAACTCATCTCCGAAAAAGAGGCTTATTTTGCACCGAAGGTAACCTCAAATGGCGCGAAGGAGGTTTTAATGACGGAGCTTAAGAGATATTTGGCTTCACAGGAAATTTCGTCTCAAGACAAGCAAAGAAATTTACTCAATGACTACCATGAGCAGCTGAATTGGCTGTCGGGTCAGCTACCGAATGAGCTTGATTCAGAAAGTGTTTTTGAATCGCTATTGGTAAGAAGGCCAATAGAAAATGTTGCCAGAGAATTGGAAAAAAACGATAGGCCGGCATTGTTGAAAACCGCTATCGAATATGCTGAAAAAATTGCAGAGGAGTAGCTATAAATACTATATGTTTATGCCATGATAAAAGTTTTGATAACTGGAGCTGCAGGATTTATCGGCTCTTATATGATGCGGTTTTTGCGAGATCAGAGTATCGAGGTGGTCGGCCTTGATAACTTATCTCCACTCCCCAAGCATGACTTTAAGCTGCACCGGCTTTCCTCATTAAATTTTGACGTGGACAAGATTGAATATAATGTACCTCTTCATGCAGATCAAAGCACGTTTATTAATCTCGACCTGAATGACGAAAAAAAATTGCGCAATTTTTTCGATAATCATGAATTTGATTTTGTCCTTCATCTTGCAGCTCAAACCGGAGTGCGATACTCCGTGGAACAACCACTGGCCTATATTGACAATAATATCAGGGCCTTTTGTTCATTGCTCGAGTGTTGTAAAGAATCATCAGTTAAGAATGTTTTGTATTCCTCGAGCTCATCAGTGTATGGCCTGAGCAATAGCTATCCCTTTGAAGAAGATGCGCCAACGCACCATCCGCTATCCGTATACGCCGTTACTAAGAAAGCTGATGAGTTGCTTGCTCATTCCTACTCATCCCTTTATGCTCTTCCAACAACAGGATTGCGCTTTTTTACGGTTTACGGCCCCTGGACACGCATCGACATGGCTGTATATCTATTTATTAAAGCAATTAACGATGGAACTTCTATTAAGCTTTTTAATAATGGTGAAATGTACCGTGACTTCACCTATGTAGGAGATGTGGCCAAGGCGATTAAACTGCTGATGCTCAAGATGCATGAAGATAGTCAACAAGAGGAAATCGGTGTGCCTTATAAAATATTCAATGTGGGCCATGAGCATCCGATAAAGATCATGGATTTGATAACTACAATTGAGGAAGCGTTGGGTAAAAAGGCGATTATAGAAGAACGACCAATACAAGCTGGAGACATGATAAAGACCTTGGCAAACACAAGTAAATTGTACAAGGAAATCAATTATATACCTGATACAAATCTCAAAACGGGAATTGAAAAAACAGTTAAATGGTATTTAGAGAAATGCGAAAAAATATATTCGTATTCGTAGTTTGCGGTGAAGATGAGCACATCAACACTTTGAACTATTCACTTTCCAATCTAAAGCACTTTTCGGATTACGAAATCCTGATAGTAACAGACCCGGAACGCAACAGCCTCCAAATTGATCACGATAATATTCTAAACGTTTCAACTCCCCAAGAATTTGATCATCACCAGGCTAGTATTTACTTAAAAGTTGGACTGCATAAGTTTTTGGACATGGGCCAAAATTATTGCTATCTGGACAGTGATGTGGTGGCGGTGAATCATAAAGTGAACGAAATATTCTCTCAGTTTGAATCACCTATTGTATTTGCAAAAGATCATTGTAGCATCGAACAGTTCAGCCCAAACGCGATTAACTGTGATTGTATTCAGGACCGCAATGAAAGAGTTAACCGATTGCAAAAACTCGAAGAGGAGCAGTTGGTATTATTCAAACAAGTGGATGACGCTTTTCAGAGAGAATGGAAAAAGTTTGTGGATAAATATGGATTTACTGACAAACAATTACTTGCGAAGTACAACGAGGTGATTGGTATATGCGAATCATTTGGAAAAGAGTTCAACAGTTTTACCAACCGGCCTTTTCTTGTGTTTTTATTATCTCACTTGAATGAAGACAAATACAATTTTGAGCGGGTATTGCAAAACTCCGGCAAGTTTCGATGGGATAGAAAACAGAGAAAAATATTTGACAATGAGGGCAACTTGATCTTTGATGATCATGACAAATTTGACTATGACAGATTTGACTACGATGCAGTAAATTACTATTCCTATATCGCAGATCGAACTGGATATGAGTGGCGAGAAGATCAAAATTCATGGTTTGAAAATGGCAAAAATGCTTACATCGCCCAATGCAATCATTTGAAGGAATCTATTCGTGAAAAATTCGATGTGCTGGTTGGCGATGACGGATGGCAACATTGGAACGGGGGTGTATTCTTGTTCAATTCAGAATCAGTTGATTTCATGGATAAGTGGTTCGACAAAACAATGGCAATTTTTAAGGACGATAAATGGAAGACCCGCGACCAGGGCACCCTTATTGCAACTGTATGGGAAATGGGATTGCAAGACGCAGTGACACTACCTTCAGAGTTTAATTTTTTAGCAGACAGAAAAAACCTGCATTTAAAATTTGATGTGAGTAAAGGTTTTAGTTTTGACGATTTTGTAACCAGCATCATACCATCGTTCATCCATGTTTATCACGATTTTGGTGCGAGCGGTTGGGATGTTTGGGACTTTATTGACTCGGCCAAACAGGCTAATCAAATTGAGGAGGCCGTAACTTAATCACCATGCAAAACGACAATGTCATAGTTAATGGCCTTTGGATAGGTAATACATTGTCGATGATAGAGCAGCTTACCGTTTGCTCCTTCATCGATCATGGCCATGAGTTCCATTTATGGACATACCAAGAACTCGAAACGGAACTTCCCGTTGAGGTGATTATTCGAGATGCCAATCAGATTATTCCGGAAAATCAAGTTTTCAAGTACAAAAAAACCAATCAATTCGGACATGGAAAGGGTAGTTATGCGGGCTTTTCCGATTTATTCAGATACAAGTTGCTTCATGAAAATGGCGGTTGGTGGGTGGACATGGATGTTTGTTGCCTTAAGCCTTTTGACTTTACCAATCCTTACGTCTTTCGCACACATCATCACTTACCAGCTGTGGGGAATATGATGAAATGCCCAAAAGGAAATCAAATGATGAAACGATGTTATGAAGAAGCGTTGGTATCCGTCGATGAAAACAATACGAACTGGCATAAACCGCTGGAGATCCTTAATGACAATATTCAAAAGTTTGGGCTCGAAATATTCATAACCGAAATATCGAATCAGGACCAATGGGGTGATATTAAGTCACTGGTATACAAAAAATCCGTTCCCAATCCAGAATGGTTTGCTATCCACTGGGCCAATGAGAACTGGCGGGCCAATGGGGTCAAAAAAGATGTTTTCAAAAAGAAGTCGACAATTTCCATGCTATTGGAAAAGCATGGATTGAACCATAAAAAACTCAGCCTATCAGATACCTTATTTCAGGAAATTACTCTCTCCAATTTTTATACAAAGCTAAGCAAGGTTAAATCCAGGCTGTCCGGCTAGTCATAGGCATGACATTAATCTTCCGTACTGATGAATAGAGCATATACAGTTACCTTTTGGCTGTTTATCAGTGTAAATATTTTTCTGGCGCTGATGGGTATCTATAGTGTAATGATGTTTGTCGTACTGTTGTTTGCCTTGTTAGGTATCTCAGAAAGGCTTTTTGAAACTTTAAACATAAATCCACCCACATTACTCAACCTTCGAGTTACGATTTCTGCGCTATGTTTAATTTTCTTTATAGCAGAGTTGGTTTTAAGAACCTATCCGGGACTTCAATCTTATTCGGAGAGTATGGGCTCGA
The DNA here is from genome assembly GCA_022572355.1 of Bacteroidota bacterium. Lineage (GTDB taxonomy): Bacteria > Bacteroidota > Bacteroidia > NORP154 > NORP154 > NORP154. The sequence goes on from JACZWC010000030.1 coordinate 46,197, forward strand.
TTTTTTACCGCTCTGCCTATCAAAATAACTTTCGGCCAACCAGATCCTGGTTACATATACGTACTCCCAGTATCTCTAAAACTGAAACACGTGAAGAATATCAGCACTCGATAATTACCAATTCTGAAGGACTGCGTGACATTGAGCACTCCAAAACCAAAAAGCCGGGAGAATTTCGAATTATCGCATTGGGAGATTCTTTTACGGAGGGCGCAGGTGTAGAGTCAATCGAATCTACGTGGGTTAAGATATTAGAACGCTCACTTAACAAACGAGAAAACTCTCAAATAACAACAATTATCAATGGAGGTGTTGCCGGCAGCGATCCGCTCTACGAATTTGTACTATTGAAGGAGAAACTCATTGAGTATCAACCTGATTTGGTGCTCCTGAATATAAATTTATCAGATATAGACGATGTCATCATAAATGGTGGAAATGAACGGTTTAACCCGGATGGTACGGTAACTCTAAGAAACGCCCCCTGGTTTGAACCTCTGTTCGGGTCTAGCTTTTTGTGCCGTCTTTTTGTTTTTAAAGTACTGCAATATGATTACCGGCTCCTAAGCCCTGCGGAAAGGAAGCTAGAAGATGACAAAGCCATGGGAAGCATAGTCGACTGTATCACAGATTTTGAAAAATACGCCACATCTCACAACTTTAAAATGGCTCTTATCATACATCCTACAATGGAAGAAGTAGCAACAAATCAATCAGGCATGGAGGAATTAGCTCAAAGAATAAAAAGTTCCTGCTCTGTGGCGGTCTTAGATTTATTGGAGTACTTTGTTGAAGATGTTAAAATGGACCAAAGCAATGTTTACGATTACTATTGGCCTATTGACCGGCATCACACAGAATTAGGATACAAAGTATATGCTGAGGGAGTTGAGAGAAAATTGATTGAATTACAATTAATCAAATAGGACAATATGAAGGGCCCTTCAAATAAGGTGTCTGTTGTAATGTATCTGTTGGCTTTTGCTGTTATTACGTTTGGTATCGGTTTCAGCACAAAATATTCCGGTTTTAACCATCCCCAATATAGCCTGGTAGACAACTTTCGCTTGTCCTTGATCGTCTTTAATCTGATCATCATCGTGAGATTTATGGGATTCTTAATCAATAACCGTGCATTGGCAAAAAGAAGAAACATTTTAGTTTCTGCTCTTTCAGTCCTTTTTATTCTCTTTGTTTTAGAGGGTGTATTCATGTTTGTACCAAAAAGTTATGGTAAAGGTGACCCCAATAACCTCGCGGAGAGATTGTGGTTCTCAAAATACTGGCAAGTCAACCAATTGGGCTACAGGGACACGGAACTAAATCCTGAATCAGATCAAGATAAGTTCAAAATAGCCATCTTAGGTGATTCATTTGTCGCCGGACATGGGATTGAAGATGTAAACGACCGATTCTCAAATATTTTGGGAAACCAGTTGGGATCGAATTATCGCGTTTATAATATGGGGCTTAACGGGGCTGACACGCAGGCAGAATTTGACAAGCTGGTTACTTTCCCGATCAAGCCAAACCTGATTGTCCTGGTGCATTATCCAAACGATATTCAAAGGGTTCCAGACCGCAGTGCTGAATCTTCTTGTGCGGACGACAACATAAATCTAGTGTACGCTCAGTTGCTGAACCTATCACTGTCAAAAGGTATTATTCAATACTCTTATTTACTAAATTATTTCTATTACAAATTTGAGTCCGCAGTAAAAATTTTCCCCAATACTCATAGGGGTAAAACAACGAAAGACCATATGTTGGAAGACCATAACAGAAATAATTACCAGTCTTTTTACCTACGGGAAGGAATGTTCAGGGAGCATCTCCAAAATCTTAATCGCTTTATTGCCATTACAGAGAGAGAAGGAATCCCTCTAATGATAATGCTTATCCCGGAAACCTGGGATGAAACCATTGATTACTCCGGTGAGTACATAAATAAGCCCCTTGGCCGGTTTTTTTCGCAGCGTGGAATACCCGTTCTTGACTTATATATCCTTCTTAAACAAATTCCTATTGAAGAGAGAGTAGTGAGTAACCGTGATGCCCATTTAAGTGTCATTTCGAACAAACAAATTGGCTCTGTACTGTATGACTTTATAAATGACAACCATTTAATAAGTAATTAATTTTGTGATTTTATATTTACCTTAACTCCCTGATTTGCAACTAAAAGGCAAAATAACCGTACAAATACGGTATTTATCTGATTGATAGTGTTGAAAAAATTACATACGATAATTGTCTACGCTCTCTGCTTTTTGAGTCTGTATTATATGGCTCCTCGAGCCAATGCGCAGTTTTCGTCCATTCTTACTGAAGATTTTGAAGGTTGTGCTGTTGGAACGCTTCCCATATGCAGCTGGAATGAAACAGGTACCGGAAGCAGGTGGACCACTACAAGTAATCTTTGTGTGATTACGGGGCTTTACAGTTTATCAGTAGGAAGCGACGCTAATTTTTGTGAATACAATATAGATTTTGGGTCTTCGGATCGAATTGCTTATTATCAATTCTCAACTGCCGGATTTCATCTGTTGGACATAACCTTTGACTGGAGATGCTTAGGACAAACCGGAGTAGATTATGGTAAAGTGGTTTATTCTAATGACGGAGTGAGTTGGACCGATGTTTCACTCGTTCAATATCAAGGCTCTGTAGGATCACTGACGGAAGCTAACTTATCAATACCTTCTGCCCTGGATGACGACCCCTCTGCATTCATAGGATTTGAGTGGATCGATGATGCATCGGCAGGTGGTTTTCCTGGATTTGTTATAGATAATATTAATATAATGGCTGAACAGATGGTACCTCCGGATCCTGCCACTCCGGTGAGCAGTGTACCCCTGGGGTGTGACTCCGTTGAGTTAAGCTGGGGCGGCTTACCCCCTTCACCTTCCAATGTTGTTTGGTATTGGCAAGATACAGTTTGCGGAACTGATACGAATATCATAGGTGGCTTTGATACTAATTTTACCGTATATGCTACGGGAACCTATTATATCCGCGCTTACAATACAGAGTCTGGCCTTTGGTCTGTCAATTGTGATAGCATTACCGTCACTGTAGATGGGCCACCACCAGTTGCTGATGCTGGTATTGGTGGTTCCGAATGCGACCTCAATTATATATTTAGCGCAACGCCTAGCGTAGGTACAGGGCAATGGTCATTGGTAACCGGGCCGGGAACTGCTATATTCAATGATACTGTTAGCCCAAATGACACTGTTACTGTTTCTTCATACGGCACATATATTTTCATGTGGTCAGAAGTAAATGGGTCCTGTACGGATAATGACAGTGTTATTGTATCTTTCTTTCAACAGCCTATTGCCAATGCCGGTTCTGGAGGTAATGTATGTGATCAGGTTTTTACGCTGGTTGCGCTGGCCAGTGTCGGCACAGGTATTTGGACTCAGGTATCCGGCCCTGTAGCAACGACTTTTTCCCCATCGGGAAGCCCGATTTCGGTTGCTTCTGTAACCGCCTATGGAACATACGTTTACCAATGGTCAGAAAACAATGGGATCTGTTCAGATTTTGCTACCGTTACGGTTACCTATAGCGTATTACCCGTGGCTGATGCCGGAATTGGAGGCATCGAATGCGATCTGGACTTCACACTTAACGCCAACCCGAGTATTACCGGAGGTTATTGGTCTCAACTTACAGGACCAGGAACCAGTACTTTCGCCGATTCTATGAGCGCGACCAGTACAGTTGTTGTAAGCCAGCAAGGAACTTATACTTATAGATGGACTGAAGGAAGCGGCGTGTGTCTTGACTTCGCTGACATTACCGTGATTTACAGCCTTCTGAACACAGCTAATGCTGGACCAGACACATCCGTTAGCCTGGGAAATAGCGTTATACTCGACGGCCAGGGAGGGTTCGTGTATACCTGGCTTCCTGATGATTCCTCGCTCAACAATATAAATATACCAGATCCTGTAGCCAGCCCCGTAGTAAGTACGACTTACTACATGACCATCACCGATGCAAATAATTGTACTGATGTAGACACGGTTGTTGTTGAGGTGCTTGTAGACTACAATTTCATAGTGTCCAATATTATGACTCCCAATGGAGATGGATTTAATGATATTTGGTACATAGATAATATTGAATTTTACCCGGAATGTGATGTGGCTATATACAACAGGTATGGAAATCAGCTATATACCGCCATGCCCTACAAAAATGACTGGGATGGCAAGTATAATGGAAACGATTTACCTGACGGAACCTATTATTATGTACTAAAGTGCCCCGGTACCAGTGATATCTTCAAAGGTGGTATAACCATATTCAGAAGGAAATAATTTTACTGTGATTGTTTTGAAGACAATATCATCACATAATACTATTTGGCGCACTGTTGCTACAGCGATGCTAATCATGGTGTTGATCTCCGCTTCCTACGCTCAACAGGTGCCGCTCTACGGTCAATATTTTTACAATCCTTTTATTTACAACCCAGCTTTTACAGGCAGCGATAACGTTACCAATGTTTTCCTCATTCATCGCGCTCAGTGGTTAGATATGCCTGGCCATCCTGTATCGACGGCTTTAACCCTGGACGGTGCAATAAAACCGAAGAAAATTGGCGTTGGTGTGAGCATTTACAGCGACAAAACAGATTTTACCGATCGAATAGGTGTTTATGGTTCCTTCGCTTACAATCTTCAAATCAAAGAATCTCACAATCTCTTGTTTGGCTTGTCCCTAGGTGGCTTACAAAATCGTGTAGATTTTAACAAAGCAGTCGCCCGCGATTTGGATGATCCGGCATTGATTGGTGGCTACCAAAAGAGTACGTCGATAGACGGGAATTTTGGAATAGCTTACCACTGGAAGAGTTTGAAGATTGGAATTTCGGTACCGCAGATTATTGGAACTTCTTTTAAATATGAGGGCTCAAATACGCGGACATATTATGATTTGTCTAGACACTATCTGGCCTCTCTGCAGTATCAAATCTTTGTTAATAGTAGTAAAGACATCTCGATTACACCTCTGATAATGACCCGCTTCATGCCTGAGGCGCCGATCCAGTATGATATCAATGCAATATTTGAATACAAAGATTTTGCCTGGCTCGCGGTTTCGTACCGCAGTGATTACGCGATAGGTGTGAATCTGAAGCTCAAAGTAGCTAAGAGCATCAGTGTAGGATATACATATGATATAATCACCAGCTCAATTAAGGCTTACAGTGGTATGAGCCACGAATTCTTACTAGGCTATTCATTTGGTGGAACTAAGGAAATGGATGAAGAATTGAAGAAGAAATACGAAGATCAAATAGATAGTTTACAAGCGGCATTGGAGGCACAAGATGCGGCAGAACTTCAACGACAGCAAGAAATTACAGAAAGATACAATTTGCTAATTAATGTAGCTGACAGCCTATTTGAAGCTGGCAAATATCTGGAAGCCAAGGAAATCTACGAAAAGGCGCTAGAGCTAAAACCTGACGAGCAACATCCAAAAGACAAACTTGCCGAGATTGCCAGTTTGATGGGTGATAATTATCAAAGAGCAATCGCTAAAGCAGATGAACTGTTTAAAGGGAGAGATTATAAAGGAGCGAGAAAAATGTATGAGGAAGCCCTCAAATACAATCCTAATGATGCTTATGCCAAAGATCGAATAACAAAAATCAATAAGATTCTTGAGCTTTTTGAGAAACGGTATAACATGATTATTAAAGCAGCGGACGAATTGTTTATGCAGAAAAAATACAAGCTGGCCCGTGAAAAATATGAAGAAGCACTCAAATTTGATCCTAGCTCCAGGTATGCGAAAGACATGATTCAAATGATCAAAAGCAATAAAACTGGCGGGGAGATTCGGATGACAGATAGTAAAGACTTCTTAGATGAGTTTGGAAACCCGGCTGCAAAAGGATTTTATGTTGTAATGGCTGCGTTCAAAAGTCAGGAAAACGCAGACAGATTGGTGGCTAAAAAAGGATACAGAAGATTGTTCAACAAAGTTCGCGGTTTCCACTATGTATACTTGAAAAGACTCGATACATATGAGGACTCGAAACAACTTCTTTTGGACAAAGCGAGAAAAACAGCTACGGATTCCTGGATTTATATTCTTCGGTAAGTCTTTTTTACCCCAACTTCTGTTTCTATTATTTTTTAGGCGTTTTTGGCCTTGTTTTTAACCGCGCGCAGTTGCGGTTTTGGCTATCGCTTTTTCGTCCTTGTTTCAGGCGCCAATCCACTAGCTTTTATTCTGGGGAATAATTTCGACGAACGGCCTTGAAAAATGATAAATTATTGTATCTTTGCCCCCCCTTAAAATAATCAGGTGGATTTTACCAGATTGGGGATATCGTAAAAATAATTTTATCAATATGCCTACTATTCAGCAGCTAGTTCGAAAAGGACGTGTTAAAATAACCAAGAAAAGCAAGTCAATTGCGTTGGGCTCAAATCCGCAAAGACGCGGTGTGTGTGTGAGGGTCTACACAACCACACCAAAGAACCCTAATCCCGCTATGAGAACAGTTGC
>JACZWC010000076.1 GCA_022572355.1 Bacteroidota bacterium
TACCTAGTTCATTTACAACAGGGTCAAAATACCTTCAGAAAAAAGGTCATTAAGCAGTAGAATCAAGTGAGGACAATTGTGACAACTATATTAGTAAACAAAAGGAGAAGCGTGTTAGCAGCGTAGGAGTTACTTCTCGATTTTGAGTTCGCCATTTTTCCAGGCCCTTATGAACTTCACCCATGCAATGGGGTTCAGCAGGTTGGTTGGAGGATATTGGCCGGCATAATGCAATCTGCCCGTCTGTTTCTGAGTGAAGCGAAGGGATCGGGATGCCTGGGACTTAAATTTTATAAATGTCTTTTCTGTGTCGGATTTTTTGTACGTCTATTTTCAATAACGCTTCATCAATAGTGTAAACCACTCGATAATCCCCTACCCGAAATCTCCATAATTCTTCGTTGCTTTTTAATTTCTTGCATCCTGATGGACGAGGTTTTTGTTCTTATGTCTTTAATTTAAGTACTACCTTCTTTAATATAGGTTTGGGCAGCTTCGCAAGCTCTTTATTCGCTGACTTCTTTACTTCAACTTTAAACGTCTTCATCAAGCTTGCCATCTTCCTTTAGCTCTTCATTAACGTCGTCTAAGGGTACAGATTCTTCGTCTTTTCTGCTTTCCGCTACGAGAACATCATAGAAGTCTTCCCATAACTCTCCATATTTTTCCAAATCAATCTGGACAGCTACTTTTTGATCTTGGTCGTTTGTTAAAAAGTTAATCCCTTTCATTGCTGTATTTTTAAAATTGTGCTTTTACAAAGTTAACGGATTTCTGTCTGTTTTTGTTTCGCTTAACTTATTTGGTAAAGTAAGGGGCTAATTCACAGAAAAGTTACTTCTCAATTTTAAGTTCCCCATTTTTCCAGGCCCTTATGAACTTCATCCATGCAATAGGGTTCAGCAGGTTGGTTGGAGGATATTGGCCGGCATAGTATAATTTATTCGTTTGCTCCTGCATGAAGTTGGTGTAATTCATGCTGCCATCCATTCCTGTTCCTCTAAACCGTTCTCGCATATCTGCCAATGCAAGATTCTTTTTAGCCTTTTCCAGGTCGTCGTCGGGAATTTTGAGGTTCAGAAAAGCTTGTTTGAATTGGTCCCTGGTAGGCCAGGGATATATAAACGCTTCGGGGAGCTCTATAGTATCCGTGATCATGATCTTTATCAGAGAATACCGATTCGTGGTTAAGCTGTCAGGGATGACATACTCAGACTTCTCAAAACCAATGCAGGAATATACAATAGTGTCCAGTTCCTGCGCTACAAATGAGAAGTAGCCATAAAAGTCGCTAATTGTTCCTCTAAAAGAGTTTTTGATAATGATATTGACATATGGTACGGGTTTCAAACTATCACCCGTTACGATGACACCTGAGAATTGAATCAGTTCCGGATCTTGATCCGAGGTGCTACCATCCTGAGCAAAAGCCGGTAAAATCTGCAGCGAACAAGAGAATAATAGAAGGAAAAAGAACTGCTTTTTTAAATGCATCAAACCTTAACGGGATTTCGCACTTTTTCTTGCAACAGAGCTCCTTTTGTTACATCTATCATATCCTTAACATAGAGAAAATTCAGGCCTTTGAGGTATATCGGCTTGATCTCTTTGATGTCTTTCTTGTTTTCTTCTGATAACAGAATTGTTGTGAGTCCGGCTCTTTTTGCCGCTAGTATCTTTTCTTTAATTCCACCAACGGGCAATACCTTTCCCCTCAGGGTTATCTCACCTGTCATTGCCAGACCTGATTTGACTTTTCTTTGCGTAAAGGCTGATGCCAGCGCTGTGAACATAGTAATTCCCGCCGAAGGACCATCCTTTGGAGTAGCGCCTTCCGGTACGTGTACATGAACGTTCCATTTATCGAATACAGTTGGGTCTATGTTGAGTTGATCACAGTGAGACTTTAGATATTCAAGGGCTATGGTTGCTGATTCTTTCATCACATCTCCCAGGTTGCCGGTCAATGTCAATTTCCCTTTCCCTTTACTCAAGCTGACCTCGATGAAAAGTATATCACCACCAACGGCTGTCCAGGCGAGCCCTGTCACAACACCGGCCACACTGTTGTCTTGATATTTGTCTCTAGACATTGCAGGGCCAAGAATAGTTTCCAGCTGTTTCTCAGTAATTTTTGGATTGTATTTCTTTTTGGTAGTGATTTTCTTGGCTGTATACCTGATAATCTTGGCAATCTTCTGTTCTAACTCACGAACTCCGGATTCTCGTGTATGGTCTTCAATAATCCTCTCAAGCACCTTATTCGTGAGTTTAAGTTGGGATTTTTTGAGGCCGTTCTCTTTATATTGTTTTGGGACGAGGAAGTTTTTGGCTATCTCAATCTTCTCTTCCACAATATATCCCGACAGATTGATGATTTCCATTCGATCTCTCAGTGCCGGTTGAATTGTACCCAGCGTATTTGCCGTCGCGATGAACATCACTTTTGAGAGGTCATAATCCAACTCTACATAATTATCATAAAACGCACCATTTTGTTCTGGATCCAATACTTCGAGTAAAGCCGATGAAGGATCGCCGTGATAATCCAATCCAATTTTGTCGATCTCATCCAATACAAAAACCGGATTTGAAGACTTTGCTTTTTTGATGTTTTGTAGTATTCTGCCAGGGAGTGCGCCGATATAGGTTTTTCTATGCCCACGAATTTCGGCTTCGTCACGTAAACCTCCCAACGACATTCTCACATATTTTCTTCCCAATGCCCTTGCAATTGACTTACCCAGGGAAGTTTTTCCCACTCCCGGAGGGCCCACAAAGCAGATGATAGGTGCTTTCATATCGCCTTTCAATTTCAACACTGCCAGATGCTCGAGAATTCGTTCTTTGATCTTCTCCAGTCCGTGATGATCCTCATTCAGAACTTTCTCAGCTCCTTTAACATCAAAACTATCCTTCGTGTACTCATTCCAAGGCAGTTCCAGCAATACATCCAAATAATTCATCTGCACTCCATATTCCGCAACTGCTGGATTCATGCGCTCTAGCTTATCCATTTCTTTTTCAAAGGCCTTCTCTACTTCCTTGTTCCATTTCTTCCCATCAGCTCTTTTTCTGATCTCCGCCATTTCCTGCTCCACGGGGTTCCCGCCCAGTTCTTCCTGAATTTGCTTGAGTTGCTGGTGAAGAAAAAACTCCTTTTGTTGCTTATCAATATCAGTTTTGACTTTTGATTGAATGTCATTCTTCAATTCTAGCATCTGGAGCTCCTTCGTTAAATGCCCCAACAATATATTACCTCTGTCCCTAAGCTCTATAATCTCCAAAAGCTTTTGTTTTTCAATCATTTCGGCATTTAGATTGGACGAAACAAAATTGATCAGAAACGAAGGGTTGTCTATATTCCTGATAGCGAATGCTGCCTCAGATGGAATGTTTGGAGAGAGTTTAATGATATGTAGGGCCATATCCTTTAAAGATCCAACCAATGCTTCGAATTTTTTATCATCTGGAAAGGGTTCATACAAGCCGTAAGGTTTCACCTTCGCCTTAAAGTAGGGGTCGGTTTGTTTTAACTCCTCTATTTCAAATCTCCGCTTTCCCTGTATGATTACCGTAGTATTTCCATCGGGCATTTTAAGAATCTTGATGATATATGCTACAGTTCCAATAGTGTTTAACTGATCAAATGCTGGATTTTCTACTTTTCCCTTTTTTTGGGAGACCACCCCGATGATCTTGTTTGTATCGTTGGCATCATTAACCAACTTAACCGATTTCTCTCTTCCAACAGTAATTGGTATGACTACTCCGGGAAACAATACGGTATTCCGGAGTGGCAAAATGGGCAATTCTTCGGGTAGATCTTCAGATGAAATTTTTTCCTCGTCCTCTGAAGATAATATGGGGATAAAATCGGTGTCTTCTTCTAAATCTGCAAATACAATCTCTTCAAATGTGTACATAATTTCAGTCAATCTGGCAGAACGCCATTATAATCATTCAAAATCTTCTGTATAATCCGATCTAGCTTATAGTTCAATAGATGTGCCAAAAGAATTTAGAGACAATATGACACGTATGTTTTCTATGAGAAGACAAGTACCTGCATTTGTCAGTGATTAGTTAGTGTGCGGTTATAGATTTCGCGGAGAATCTTCTCTTCAGATGCCCCAAATTCAATATTCCGTCTTTTCATAACCAATTTCACGAGTTCAACGGCCTTGTCAAAGTCAAAGGTCTCCATTTCATCAGGCCCACCCCAGGAAAAGGATGGGATTTGTTTTGGAGGAAATCCTGTGCCGAATATATTCGCATTTACACCTACCACCGTTCCTGTGTTGAACATAGTGTTTATACTGCATTTTGAGTGGTCACCCATGATCAATCCGCAAAACTGCAAACCAGTCGATTCAAATGAATTAGAAGAATAGCTCCAGATCTTCACCTCACTATAATTGTTCTTGAGATTGGATGTATTGGTGCCTGCACCTATGTTACACCACTCACCAACCAGGGAGTTGCCCATAAATCCATCATGTGCTTTATTGGAATATCCCATGATGATAGAATTGCTGATTTCTCCTCCTACCTTGGAGTGAGGCCCTATTGTTGTAGGTCCGTATATTTTCGTTCCAAGCTTTATCGTGCTGTCGTTGCAAATTGCAAAAGGCCCTCTGATCATGCTGCCCTCCATTATTTCTACGTTCGCTCCAATATAAACGGGTCCCATGGTAGAATTTATGATCACGTGTTCCATGGATACGCCCTCTTCCACAAAGAGATTCTCACCAAGCACTTTGTTGGTATCACTTATTGAAGCCGAGTTTCGGCCATTGGTGATCAATTCAAAATCCTGTTCTATTGCGTCCCCATTCTTCTGAAATAGATCCCATAACTGATCTATTTTTAAGACCTCGGATTTATATTCCACACTTTGGAAGTTGGTGGTATTTTGTCCATCGAAAGCACGTACTCCGTCTTTGTCTAGATGACAGGCTATTATGGTAGGTCCGGCTATGAGTGCTTCATCAGGATCGAGATTAGAAATTGCAGACACAAGTTCGGGTGAAGGGCAAACGGAGCCGTTAATCAATATATTTTCGCTCTCAATTTGCGTGGAATACTTCTCTCCAAGATAATCCTCAGTCAGATATGACAATTTCTTGTTTAAATGTTTCCCCCATTTTTCTCTTATGCTGAGAATTCCAAATCGAAGTTCGGCAGTGGGCCTGGTAAAGGTGAGTGGCAGCAGATTCTCCCTGGTTTTATCGTCGAAAAGTACGTAGTTCATGCTTGTTACTTACTGGGTGATTTGGAGTAACGTAAAAATATACAAATTAGCATATAAAAAAATCCCCCGAACATTTCGTATGAGCGGGGGATCAGAAATTGTTTTGCTAACTTCTTAGCTCTGTTCTTTTTCTGATTCTTCTGTTGAATCCTCGGTTGATTCCTCGGTTGATTCCTCAGCTGCTTCTTCAGTTGAATCCTCGGTTGATTCCTCAGCTGCTTCCTCTGTAGCTTCTTCTACAACTTCTTCTTCCGTAGATTCCTGGGCAGTATCGTCACCTTCACTGGAATCACTTTCAGCTTCTTCTGCTGGTTGGTCTGTAGCTTCTTCTGAGTTGTCCTCACTTTCATCAGATTCCTCGGCAGGGGCCTCATCGGAGCCGCCTTCTGTCTCTGTATTTTCGTCACCAGAATCGGTTTCATCATCACCTTGACTATCTTTTGCCGGCTCCTCACCATCACCTGGTGAATCATCTTGTTGTTCGCTGCTCTCTTCTTTTGCATCATTCTCCTCATCATTCTGAGAATCTTCCGCTTCCGTACCTGAATCAGCTTCTTTGTTATTACTTTCCAAAACTTGATCAGTAGCTTCTGCCTGCTCTATGTCTTTTGCTGATGCAGGATCTACACCTGCTTCTTCTGCGGCCTTATTTTCCGCCACCAATTTTGCTTTGGCTTCCTGATCTGCTTTCAACTCAGCCTCTCTTTTTTGTGCCAGTTTTTCGTATCGGCTTCTGAACTTGTCAACCCTACCCGCAGTATCTACCAACTTCATTTTACCGGTGTAGAATGGGTGCGACTGGTCGGAAACTTCAATTTTGATCAGTGGATATTCATTTCCATCTTCCCATTGAACAGTTTCTTTTGAAGCAATCGTAGATTTGGTTAAAAATGAATAATCACATGAAACATCTTTAAAAACTACCAATCTGTAATTCTCTGGATGTATTTCTTTCTTCATCTTAATTTATTTTTTATTCGGATTGCGAAGTTACTTATTAATTGGGCAAATACAAATTAATCCTATCTTTGTAATCCGTTGATTTTAAGAGGTAATTCATGGAGAATTTCGTTGTTTCAGCAAGAAAATACCGGCCCGTAACATTTGACAGTGTGGTAGGCCAGGATACCATTACGTCGACCCTTATCAATGCCATCAAAAACAATCATCTCGCACAGGCATTTTTGTTCTGTGGCCCCAGAGGAGTTGGAAAAACCACTTGCGCCCGCATTTTGGCAAAGACGATTAACTGTGAAAATATCTCGGATAAAATTGAGGCCTGCGACAAATGTGAATCGTGCACTTCCTTTAATGAATCACATTCCTTCAATATTCATGAGTTGGATGCTGCGTCCAATAACCATGTTGAAGATATCAGAAACCTGATTGACCAAGTGAGGATTGCCCCGCAGGTTGGTAAATACAGCATCTATATTATTGATGAGGTTCACATGCTGACATTAAATGCATTTAATGCCTTTTTGAAAACACTTGAGGAGCCGCCACCCTATGCCATATTTATATTGGCCACCACTTCCAAACAGAAGATTATCCCTACCATTTTATCGAGGTGCCAGATATTTGACTTCAATAGAATCCGCGTTAGCGATATTGCTCTGCATCTGGAATTTGTTGCGAAAAGCGAGGAGATAGAAGCCGGGCAGGATGCTTTGCATGTGATAGCTCAAAAGGCTGACGGGTCCTTACGTGATGCACTGTCCATCTTTGACCAAATGGTGAGTTCGGGAAGTGGTAAGATTGACTATGATACGGTTATTGAAAATCTGAATATTCTCGATTACGATTACTATTTTAAGATAGATGACGCTGTCCAGGCCAATAATATTCCATCATCACTTTTGATTTTTGATGAGATATTGAATAATGGATTTGATGGGCACAATTTCATAACTGGACTGGCAGAGCATTTCAGAAACCTGTTGGTTTGTAAGGACAGCGAGACCGTGCAACTACTGCAGGTGGGCTCAAGTATCGGGAAAAAGTATGAGGAGCAGGCAAAATCTTCCTCGACTGAATTCCTGTTAGATGCCTTGAATATTACCAATAAAGCGGATATCACTTATAACAATACAATCAACCAGCGGCTTACTGTTGAACTCGCCTTGATGCAGCTATGTTCTATAAATGAACGCAAAGAAGAGGAAGAGCGGGAATATTTGATTAATAGCCCTGATGAAACAGCTCAAAAAAAGGCATTAGCTGAACCAAAGGCTTCATACGATCCGATAGTTGTCAAATCAACAAGCAAGCCAGAAGAGCAAAAGATTGATGCTGAAAAGGAGGTGATAGCTGAAACCAATCTACCTGCTGGCGGAGGAGAAGATAAGAATGAAACTGGGACAACAGACCCAGCAGTTGGCGGAGAAGAGAAATCTATCACATCAAATACTAAAGAGAATCAGGATCCGGAACAGCATTCCGGGCCTGAAGTTATAGAAAAGGGAGATGCGATAACCATTGGATCAAAGGAAGCATCTTCACAATCGGACGAATTGAAGGGTTCCCGGACGGTCTCCTTGAGTGGTTTGAGTAAAAGTGTGAAGAAGGATGAAGCTCCGAAATCAATTGGAACAGAAAATAGTGATACACCTCAAGATGGAGAGGATCCGCCAACAGAGGGAGAAGCGGGCGTTGATTTGAAGAGTATTGATGAAGAAGAATTTAAAAGAGTATGGAGGGGATATGCTGAAGAAATTCAGAAGCAAGGAAAGCATTCGTTATACAGCGCATTAAAGAAAACTCCGAAGATCATAGATAAGCATGAACTTGAACTGACCATATCCAGTAAAGTTCAGGAGAAGGATATCCATGAAGAAAAACAGAATCTCTGTTCGTATTTAAAGGAGCATTTAGGCTTAACTCAAATAAGGATATCTACAATTATAGCCCAGGCGGATGAAGTGAAAAAGCCATATACTTCTATTGAGAAGTTCAAGAGAATGGCCGAAAAAAATCCTTCAATCTCGAAGCTTAAAGAGCAATTAGACCTCGATATCGACTTCTAAGGAGGAGACCTATTTTACCAAACCCATTTATGAATCAATAAAGTTATAGAATGAGAAAGTTCAAATTACCTGTATTACTATTAGCAACACTCACATTTGTCGCGTCATGTTCAACCACCGAGGAAGAAAAATACGTGGTTAAAACGGCGACAGAAGATGGATATACCTACGAGTACGTGACTAACGATGATCTGAAGGTTAGGATTTACACCTTAGAGAATGGACTTAAAGTGTATATGTCCGTAAACAAGGATGAACCAAGGATACAAACAGCGATAGCGGTTAAGGCAGGTTCTACATATGACCCGCCAGAAACAACAGGGCTGGCGCATTATCTGGAGCACATGGTATTTAAGGGTACTGATAGAATTGGAACAATTGACTGGGAGAAAGAGGAACCTTTGATCGCAGAGATATCAAGATTATATGAATTGCACCGTTCAACTGATGATAGCACAGAAAAATCAGTGATTTATAAGAAAATCGATAGTGTTTCTACGCTTGCTTCCAAATTTGCCATATCCAACGAATACGACAAAATGATCACTCAGTTAGGAGGGAAAAATACCAATGCCTTCACGAGTAATGAACAGACTGTTTATATAAACAATATACCAACAAACGAGTTGGAGAAATGGCTTAAAATTGAACGCGAGCGTTTTGGGAAGTTAGTGCTGCGACTGTTTCACACTGAATTGGAAACTGTTTACGAAGAATTTAACGCAGGGCAGGATAGTGATGGAAGAAAAGTTTGGAAGGCGATCTTAGAAGGGCTTTTCCCCAATCACCCATATGGAACACAAACGACAATTGGAGTTTCAGAACATCTGAAAAATCCATCTATGGTGAAGATCAATGAGTATTTTGATACTTACTATGTGCCCAATAATATTGCAATCTGCCTTGCGGGAGATATGAACCCATCAGAAACTATAAAACTGATTGACCAATATTTTGGTGACTGGCAAAGAAAGGAAGTTCCCCCTTATAAAAGTATTGAAGCAGGCCCGATAAATGGAGAAGTCGTTCGGGAGGTAATTGGGCCGGACAAAGAGAGCATTCGCCTGGTATATAGGTTTGATGGTAAGAACAGCCAGGAAGATAAAATGGTAACCCTGATCGACATGTTGCTTAGCAATCGTCGTGCAGGGGTTATCGATTTGGATCTTGTTCAAAAGCAGAAAATATTGCGTGGTGGCTCATCCCCGGAATTCCTGAAAGACTATGGTATGCACTATTTCTATGCAGAACCGAGAGATGGACAATCACTGGAGGAGCTTAAGGAGCTTTTGTTAGGTTCAATTGAAAAGATTAAGAAAGGTGACTTTGGAGATTGGTTGATTCCGGCAGTAATAAACGATCTGGAGCTGAGTTTAATTGAGGGTGGGGAGTCAAATTGGGTATTATTCAGATATGTTGACGCATTCATACACTCTATTCCATGGATAGATCAGGTTAGAAGAATGGATGATATCAGATCTATAACCAAAGAAGAGATCGTAAAATTTGCCAATGAACACTACAAGGATAATTATTTGGTTGTTTACAAAAGAACGGGAAAGGACAGTACAATTGCTAAGGTATACAAGCCGGCCATAACACCATTGGAACTGAATCGGGTAGATGAATCTGAATTCCTAAAGGAATTTGCCAAGATGCAGCCAAAGAGATTAACACCGGTTTACCTGAACTTTGAGGAGAGCATAAAAAGAGAAGCGCTCAGTTCCGGTATTGACCTTAACTACATTGAAAACACCACAAATGAGCTTTTCGGCCTGTACTATATTATAGATATGGGGAGTGCCCACAATAAAAAACTGGGCTTGGCCGTAAACTATCTTCCTTACCTGGGTACCAGCAAATACAGTCCAGCTGAGTTGCAGGAGGAGTTTTATAAGTTGGGTATTACGATGGGTGTAAGTACCGGGAGCAGGCGCTCGTATGTCTACATTAGTGGCTTGGAAAGAACGATGGTAGAAGGAATGAAATTACTCGAGCACGTATTGGCGGAAGTAAAAGCCGATCAAACGGCCTTCGATGATTACATTGATGGCATCATTAAAAAGCGAGCTGACAACAAACTCAATAAAAGAAGGATTCTTAATGGCGGCATGAGAAATTATGCGATATATGGGTCCACCTCCGCTTTTACAGATAACTTATCTGAAGAGGAATTAAGGGCTATTGATCCCAATGAACAGGTTGAATTGATCAAGGGGATTTGTGATTTCAAGCATTACGTATTCTATTATGGCCAAAAGAAAATGAGTGAAGTAGGAAAACTGATAAATGAGTATCATACCGTTAACACTGATTTGCTGGATTATCCTGAAAAGAAAATTTACCTGGAACTGGATTTTACAGAGAACAAGGTATATTTTGTGAATTATGATATGGTGCAGGCAGAAATGCTGATGATCACTAAGGACGAAATTTTCAATAAAGATCTGTTGCCATATGGCAGAGTATTCGGAGAGTATTTTGGTAGCGGTTTGTCCTCCATAGTTTTTCAGGAAATTCGTGAAGCGAAGGGATTGGCTTATTCAGCCTATTCATACTTTTCAAGCCCCAGTTTACCTGATAGATCCCATTATGTTGCGGCATATGTAGGTACTCAAGCTGATAAGATCATGGAAGCGGTGCCCGCGTTGATTGAGCTAATGCAAAATATGCCTGAGGCTCAGTTGCAATTCAATGGAGCGAAAGAAGCAATACTCAAGATCATTGAATCTGAGAGAATTACCAAGAGGTCAATATTCTGGACATATCTCAACAACAAAGAACGGGGAATTGATTATGATTATAGAAAGGATATTTATGAAAAGGTAGAGAACATGAGTATGAAGGACTTCAAGGCCTTTTTTAATACACACATACGGAAGGAAAATTACACTTATCTGTTAATTGCTAATAAAGACAATATTGATTTTGAAGACATTGGGAAATTTGGAGAGGTTAAAGAACTAACACTGGAGGAAATATTCGGCTACTAAGATCAACGAATCGCGAATAGAGGCGAATATGCGAATAGCTGTTATGATAAACGTTGGAATTCAAAACAGCTATTCGTTAATAAACGGAAGTATTTCGCTTACCTAAAATACATAATATAATTAGACCAATCTATCATTGTAAGCGATGAATTGTTGTCTGGGTGATGGATAGTAAGCATAAACACCCTACTTTTGCTATCCCATTAAAAAAAGACTAAAAAATAAGAAATGGCAGGAACGAAGATTACATCTGATAACGGGAAATTAAACGTGCCTAATGATCCTATCATACCATTTATTGAGGGCGATGGTACAGGACCCGATATTTGGGCTGCAGCGGTACGTGTACTCGATACCGCAGTCGAAGTGGCGTACAATGGAGAGAAGAAGATAGTTTGGAAGGAGATTTTCGCAGGAGAAAAAGCTTTTAAGCTAACCAATGAATGGTTGCCAGACGACACAACAGAGGCAATTCGTGAGCATCTTGTTGCGATTAAGGGCCCATTAACAACACCTGTTGGAGGTGGGATGAGATCCCTCAACGTGGCGCTCAGGCAAATTTTGGACTTATACGCATGTGTACGCCCTGTTAGGTGGTTTAAAGGTGTGCCTTCACCGGTTAAGAACCCACAGTTGGTGGACATGATAATCTTCAGGGAGAACACGGAAGATATTTATGCAGGTATAGAGTGGCTGGCAGGAACACCAGAGGTTGACAAGGTAAAGAAGTTCCTGATGGAAGAAATGGGTGTAACTAACATTAGATTCCCGGAATCATCCTCGATTGGAATTAAGCCGGTTTCAAAAGAGGGAACAGAACGCCTGGTAAGGGCGGCTATAGAGTATGCGATTGATAGAAAGAAGCCTTCTGTGACATTAGTACACAAGGGAAACATCATGAAATTTACCGAGGGGCAATTCAAGATATGGGGATATGAATTGGCGGAGAGAGAGTTTGGTGACAAGGTCTTTACCTGGACAGAATATGATAGAATTGCGGAGAAGAAGGGAACTGACGCAGCCAATGATGCCCAAGACCAGGCATTGAATGCCGGCAAAGTTCTTATCAAGGATGTGATCGCAGATGCTTTTCTTCAGCAAATATTGTTGAGGCCTGCTGAGTATTCAGTAATTGCCACGCTCAACCTCAATGGTGACTACATCTCGGATGCATTGGCAGCGTCTGTGGGAGGAATTGGTATTGCTCCTGGAGCCAATATCAACTTCGCTACTGGCCTCGCCATCTTTGAAGCAACCCATGGTACGGCTCCTAAATACGCAGGATTGGACAAAGTGAATCCAAGTTCTGTAATTGTTTCCGGCGTTATGATGCTCGAGCACTTGGGTTGGCAAGAGGCCGCTGATCTGATTATCAAAGGCATTGAAGAATCTATCAGCAACAAGCGAGTTACTTATGACTTTGAAAGGCTCATGGACGGAGCAACACTTCTAAAATGCTCTGAGTTTGCCGATGATGTGATCGGTAATATGAAGGTGAATAGCGAGGTTGGGGTATAGCTCGAAAGTTGCTTTTCTCAACATAGATTACTTAACTTAGTTAATTACCGTAACTATTGCGTGCCGAAGGGCGCTTCAGCCCGCAGGCAGGGGGATGACTGTTGGCGAGTTCCCATGCCTGCATACCAGAGTGCGGTATTTCAGCACGCAGGCATGTGACCATTAAAAAATCAATTATAGACACATGAAAATTAAACCTATCAGAACTGAAAAGGACTACCAAAAAGCATTAACCAGGGTTGAAGAGCTTTGGGGAGTAGCTGAGAATACCGCTGAAGGCGAAGAATTTGAAATCTTATTTATTCTGGTAGAGGCTTATGAAGAAAAAAATCATTCTATTCCTCCTCCTCATCCTATTGAAGCGATAAAGTTTAGATTGGATCAAATGGGGATCAAAAAGTCTGACCTTAAAGATTATCTGGGGTCGAGAAGCCGTGTTTCAGATATTTTGAATGGCAAAAGAAAACTCAGTATTAGCATGATCAGGAAGTTACACGAAAAATTAAACATCCCTGCCTCTACATTAATTGCGGAGTATTAGCTTAAATTATACGTTGAATGGCAAAAAACTCGGCAATTCATTTTGAACAGTAGAACAGGGCGCATGACAAAAGTCCCTTTTTTCGCAATTCACTTGTTCCCCGACCCTAAAGGGTGAATGAACCCACTTGGCCACCCTTTAGGGATGGGGTAAAATTACGGGCATGATCAAGAAAAGGGACTTTTGTCATGCGCCCGTAGAACAATAGAACATTTGAATAATGAATAATGAAATGTCTTTTACTTCGCTGTTCTGAGTTCTATTGTTCAAATGTTCTATTGTTCATGAGTCAATATATGGGAATACGAAAATTCAATCGGTTTTTAGTATAGTCACAATATTCAAAATTTAGATGCAATTGCCCTTCGGAATTGAGTTTTACAATGGGATTTTCTACGCCCGGAATGCATAAATTGTATATTTGAGAAAATCAACAGTCTTGAAACCCTCATAAACAAATGCTTTAAAAACAGACTTGGATTTAAGGTGGAGGGTTCCACGTGAATAGAATAACAAGGAACTAAGATTCTACAACAACTGTTAAAAAACAGAGGTTCATACTTAACCTATGGCAGTGAAATTCTCCTTTTTTTTGCCTGCCCGCCGACGTGTCCCCCGTAGCGACAGCGAAGGAGGAAGCGTATCGAAGGCGGGTAACTTCTTGGAAACCCGTGCATTATGCTTATTGGCGGCATTGCTTATACTGTGCTCAACCCCTCTTTTACTTGGCGCCCAAACAGCAAAGGATACCCTATCTGAACCCAAAGTAGTAAAGGCAGGAACTCCTAAAATTGTTAAAGCAGGCAAACCCAAGCCCACCCCTGCCGGTATCCTCTACACTTTTACAAATTACAGCGTAAAAGAAGGGCTTGCGCATTCACAAGTGGGGGCAATTTACCAGGACAGCAGAGGCAACTTGTGGTTCGGCACATGGGGGGGCGGGGTCAATAAATACGACGGCGAAAC
>JACZWC010000077.1 GCA_022572355.1 Bacteroidota bacterium
TCCTATATTGACGAGATGACCTGCAATCTGTACCGTATCATTCAATTCTTCGGCCATGTCCATAGCTTTGAAATAGTAGTCAAATGCCTTGGAATAGTCACCCTGGTCTTTGTGTATACTGCCTATATTACCCAAAATGACCGCCTGCTCCTTTTCACGACCGATCTTTTCGTCTATCTTCAATGCCTCTTCATAAAAAGTTAATGCCGCCTCATAATCACCCTGCACGTAGCTTCCCCAACCCAGCTCCCCGAGAGCATCTGCAACGCTTCCTCTGTCATTTATCTTTTCCGCCATTGCTTTTGCCTGATTTGAGTAAAATATTGCCGTGTCAGGGCTTCGGCTGGAGTATTTATTTGCAAGCTTGAGAAGAACGTCAATCTGAACGGTGTCGTGTATATTGTTTTGCAGAAGAGACTGCAATGAATCTATTGCATGTTGATCTTGGACAATACCCGCTGCATGACTAGCAATTCTCAAAAGAACAGTTGATGTAATCAAAAGAAGTCTTCTCATCTCACTTGATGGGCTTTACTTTTTGGGTTCTCTTCAAATAACGAGCGTAACAGGAAGAGGACAAATGTCCAGTGTGCATTGCAATATTCACGATAGTAATCATAAATAGGAAACGCCTACAGGGGGGGGCCATGCGTTGTATCTAAGCTATCCCAATTTTTG
Organism: Bacteroidota bacterium; assembly: GCA_022572355.1. GTDB lineage: Bacteria > Bacteroidota > Bacteroidia > NORP154 > NORP154 > NORP154. The sequence continues at coordinate 679 of JACZWC010000077.1, forward strand.
TCTCGTGATATTGGATACCATTCCGTTATCCGCCTTTCCACGATAAGTAGTATTAAACTCTTTCATGATAGCGCCAATATCAGATTTACCATCAGCGATTAATCCTTCCACAATTTTGGTTACCTCCCCCTCGCTCATAAGCTCAGGCATATAAGGCGCCATGTATTCCAGCTCCTTTTTGGCCTGATCGGTACCCATCTCCTTAAGTCCTTTTTCAATGGATTTCAGGATCTTCATCACATTCTCATCATTGGGGTCTTTGCCACGGCCAATGTCGTTCATGATCTCACCTTTGATCACACTTAAGAAGTTCTTTTTATCTGTTTCTCGCGCTTTGAATGCGGCGAGGAAGTCCTCGTATATCTTATCTTTTAAACTCATACTATTCTGTTATTGCCAATCCCGCGAATTTAGCTGGTCCGTTAATAGGATTGAGGATTGCTGTTTCTAAATTTGGAAAATTTACTGAATAATTCGTCCATATGGAGCTTGTGTCAGCCCGAGGGTCAGGCCGATAATAGTCAGTTGATATAATTTGGGCTCCGCTCGCTAAGGCCATATTCATCCTTGAGTAATCACCACTTCGAGCCTCCCAGGTGCCTGCATCAGCGCGCGTTCTTACCATGTATCCCGCTTGTACGAGCGCCCGTATAGTATCCTGATTCGCAACCGGATCATTCTTGATAATAAAAGCTGTTTCCCCCAAACCCGCCTCGGAGAACATAAACATATTTCTACCTATCATTCCAGGGTATCCCTGCATATAATCGGATATCTCAGTACTTGACGCCATCGCAACAAAGAATATTTTCCCTCTCGCCTCTGCCAACGTAGGCCAGGCCCCGGCAAGCACAGCTTCATTAACGCTTGCGTATGTACCTCTCAATATCTCAGGGGTAATAATATTATTCAATGTAGATTCGAAAATCGATTCTATCTCCATATCGACCTCATCCAATGCTGTTACGGTAAAGGGCAGAACGGCAGCAAAATTGGGAAGGGAGATTATGTTGGTTTTCAACTCCACCATGACTATTAGGGGAAGGTGTGTAGGATTGGCATCCGACCAGGCCTTAACAGCCGAGAGCGCTTCTACAAAGGTGTAGTAATTGGTGTTGTAATCCAGATCGGGTACATGTATCACTTTCATGCCGGGATAGTCCAAGGCAGGTATATTGGAAGCAGTAGAATCACCAACAAAGGCATTTCCCTCCCGGTTTGCGAACAATCCCCCGCCGGGATCATAATGTATATCCAACTCTATACTTCTTACCCTATGTGTACCAAACTGTGTGGGTAAGGTTTCGTGGGTGTAGTCCCATTCTTGTGGATTGAGGCCGGGAGGTGGCGTTCCACCCGTTAACAACACAAAGATCGGTTCGTAGGTTTTAAGCCGGTACGAGTTGTGGCTTCCTATGGTTTGCAGTTCGTTCATCCTGATATCTTCAATCGACACAGTAGGAGTGCCGGACGTGTCAGGTGGAGTATCCGCGGGCAGTTCCGGATCCTTATCACAGCCAAAAAAAGCCGTTACAAGACATACTAACAGAATTACTAATGGATATGGAAAATTGAAGCTGGTTTTCATGGGCTAACAAAGATAAGAATCTTGGGATACGTCAAAGTTTTAGTCAAACGCGTTGGCCTGTACAGCGCGCTATCAACTCCTTAGACTAAAACTTTTGGCATAATCTGCAAAACGTGCATTTGATTCGGACTGGATTTGAAATTTATGCAAGTAAAGTACTCGCCAAAAAATGATTACAGCTAAATGCGATGTGAAAATTTCAATTTGCCTGCTGTTTTTTCAATTATTGCAAATGTTCATCTGGAGAGTTTCGATAATCCGTTTTCTCAGCCCAAGCCCCCAGCCTACTTTTGTGTCGTCAAAAAAATGCCGGCAGTCCGGAAAGAGCTCACCGAAAACCAGCAAATTAAACGACGAATTAAAATCAATTTTATTTATTAAAAACAATTCAAAAACAAAAATCATGAATACTTTAAGAAACAAAGTTCAATTAATCGGAAACCTGGGTGTTGATCCGGAGATCAAGAAACTCAACGGAGACAAAGTGCTCGCAAAGATGTCATTGGCCACGTCAGACACCTATGTAAAAGCGAATGGTGAAAAAGTAACGGATACCCAATGGCACAATTTAATTGCCTGGGGCAAAACTGCCGAGATTGCCGAGAAATATCTCAGCAAGGGACAGCGCATCGCTGTTGAAGGCAAGCTCATCAACCGTTCTTATGAAGATAAGAAAGGCGTGAAGCGTTACGTTACCGAGATTCTGGTTAATGAATTTTTGATGTTGAGCCCCAAGACCGAGGCCACAGCAAAGAAGTAAATTCACTTACCTCAGATAAGGAGAAGGGCCCCACACAATACGTGTCGGGGCCTTTTTTATGAATAATACATTTACAAAAGAAAATGAATGAACAAGTAACCATCCCGGAAGAAGTGGTAATGAACAAAATTTACCTGCTCAGAGGTAAAAAAGTCATGTTTGACAAAGATCTGGCCAATTTATATGGAGTAACAACGGGAAACCTGAATAAGGCAGTGGGTCGTCATGCAAGACGCTTTCCAGATGATTTTATGTTTCAACTTACAAAAAAGGAATACTACGCTCTAAGATTCCAATTTGGAATCTTAAAGAGAGGGCAACATGCCAAATACCTACCTAGAGCTTTTACACGAGAGGGAATCTCCATGCTTTCGGGGATACTCAACAGCGATCTGGCCATAACAGTTAATATACAAATTATGCGCGCCTTCTGGAAAATGGAAGATATGCTTTTGACGCATAAAGACATCCTATTGAAGCTTGAAGAACTGGAAAAAAAAGTAGCAGGGCAGGATGAAAAAGTAATAATGATCTTTAATTACCTTAAGAAATTTATAGAAGAACAAGATGCCCCGCGAAAAAAAATCGGGTACAAACGATAATTTTCTCCTATTCAACTAAGTCAAGGCTATGATCATCAACCGTTCTTATGAAGATAAGAAAGGCGTGAAGCGTTACGTTACCGAGATTTTGGTTAATGAATTTTTGATGCTGAGCCCTAAGACTGCGGCGACAGTGAAGAAGTAAGTACACTTACATCTCAAAACAGAAAGGGGAGCTCCCGCCACATAATTTATGTGCGGGACTCCCCTTTTTATGGTTAATAGTGGAGTTTTCTACTGAATCACAATCTTCTGCCTGCCAAGCACAGTCTCATCAGAACTCAACTCCAAAAAGTACATACCCACGGGTAAAGCGCCTCGTTCTATCGTAAGCACATTCTCATTCAGGCCGCTTTCAGATCTGACCACTTTGCCTCCCAAATCATGAATTTGGTATCCACTGATTTGTTGTCCAGTCGAAACCGTTACAGTCATGCTATTTGAAAATGGATTTGGCACAACACTAAACTCGATGGGCTTTGGCCGAATCGCTATTCCAACTAACGGTATATTAGGAAGTATATCGTTGTCTAGTGCTGTAAAGTAAGAAGCGGTTTTTGTTTGATAAGTTACGCTTGTATTTAGTGTTCTTACTTTTTGATGCGTATTCCCAAGCGAACTTGAAGCAGGAATCCACTCATCTGTGGCCACGCTGGTTTGGGGTACTATATCATAAATGGCAGACGTAACACAATTAGACGAATCCTGCCACGCGAGTAAGTTTGAGGACGAAGCAGCAGCACGAATCACCATCTCGACAGGATCGGTAGCTACCAACCCCGCGTTGACCACACTGGCAACATAGCCGGACCATCCACCAAACCCGGGCTGATCGCTATCCCACGCTGTATTAGATGCCAGTTCTTCGTTGAAGGCTGCAAAACCCTGATAGGGATTATTGGTTCCAGCATCCACAAACGCAATGAAAATAACACTATCATAAAAATTGCCGAAAGCAAGCGCACAAGCACATACCTTGCCAGGTGATTCAGTCATCAAACTTAAGTTGCCCAACCTTATTTCTATATTAGCTACATACGTGCATGGCGTTTGAAAAAAAGTTTCGTAATTGATCGTTACCGTTATCGAGGTAATCGTATCACTGATACAGGATTGAGCTTGCTTTCCATAGCCAATCAGGAAGAGGCCAACAATGGTAATTCTAAGTAGTAATTTTTTCATAACATTGGTTTTTGGATTGATAAAATGAATTTGAATGGTCGGATGCTACTAAGTTACGATATTTATTGCCAGTGTGTTTTTATTGGTTTATCCTTACCTTAGCAATGCAATTGAGTACGTCTGCTCTGCCTTTTGTTTACCTCATGTAAAACTAAAATCAAAACCTATGAAATCAACTATTACAAAAATCACATTGAGCCTTTTAACTGTGCTGTTCTTTGTTCTCAGCAACACAACCACTGCACAAACAACATTTAATGTTTCAGTCAATGCTGGCTCATTTACCAATGCCACCATCTCCATCAATGTAGGAGACTCGGTAAAGTGGAGCAATTCATCAGGGTTCCATAATGTAAATGGAACAACCACGACCTTTCCATCAAATCCCGAATCGTTTGGAAATGCTTTAGGTTCATCATGGGTGTTCATCTACGGATTTACCATCGCAGGCACTTATGCCTACCAATGCGATCAACACGTGCTTGGTGGAATGGTAGGTGCCATAACTGTTGTAGATCCCAACAGCATTGATGATAATTCGCTATCATCTGGAATCTCAACTGTTTATCCGGTGCCCGCCGCTGAATACGTTTCTATAGACTTCTCACAGGAGTTGTTGTCGCCCAATGTTCCATTAACGGTGGTTATTTACGACATAATGGGAAGAGAGGTGCTGCGAATTGAAAATATTGCCGACGCCTCACTCAAGCTGAATACCAATGGCTGGGATAGCCCGATGTATGTTTATCATATTATCAGTGGCGCTGAAATTATTGAAATGGGGAAGATTCTCGTTCAATAGAAAGGGAGTTTCAATAATGCGTTAATCCTCCGATCAGCAAAGACCCGCTATGGCAGTAGGACAGGCCTTGCGCTCTGACCAAGAGGCAACTAACAATTCTTATATTTGGATAAATCAATATCATGGATCATGAATAAATATTGCCTCATAGCCCTGGCTTTAATGCTGTGTATTTCTGCAGAAGCACAGCTAAGGACCAAGTCAATGTTAAAGGATTTTTCTAAGGAAGTTGAGTTTCCCTTTAAAGAATCCGATGATCCCAATCAAGAGTATCCACGAATGGCCCTGGATGAAGGTGAGACGGTTATTGAGCTAATCAAACTTCAAGGCATTAAGGTTAGCTATGTCGTTGAGTATGATAAATGGGAAAATCAAGGATTGACCTCTACTGATAAGGATGAGGATTGGTATATATATATGATTCTTGAAAACACAACGAAACAAGATATATTTTATGATAATGCCAATGATGTTGTTGCCTCGATTGAAATGCCCGGATATAAAACTTTCTATGACGACCTCAACAACAAGGAGATAAAGGTATGGGGAGGTCACTGTACTTTTTACGCTTGGATGCTGGAGGACAAGAAAGACGGGAAATATGTGATGGAAAAGGGTGAAGAATATGCATGGGATTACGTTATTAATCGCAGCGCAGAAAGTTATGTTGAAGCCATGATTCAGAGAAGATTCAGGCCCCTTAAAGTATCGACTACCATTCCCAGCGCTAAAAAGGATGCCATAGGTGGCATGAATGATTTAATTGCCTACAAGGAAACCAGTTCAATTTCCGCTGTTGAATATCGTTCAGAAGGCAGTTATCGCAGTGCTTCCTTAAAGCTACCAAAAAGGAGAGTCTATCTTACGGCGGCTTATCCAAATATTATTTCTCTCGCGAAGTTCAAAACAAACGGAAATTACACCACCATATATGAGGACAACTCCCTGCGAATAGAGCTTGCAACTCTCAACAATACCGGGGGCATGGAATATAGAGTGACTAACTTAATAGCTCAGGACCTCATCACGAATAACAACGTACCCTTTGCTGAGGTAACTATTTCCAATTCACACATTCAGCAGATTTACCTGGCCAAAAAGAACAAATTCGCAGTTCAGAAATTAGCCGCTAAAATGAGCTATACAAAGAGGTTTACTGCTTTTCTCAACCCGGTTAGCGGGCAGTATTGGATGGATAAAGATAAACTGGTGCCCAGAACCACGATTGGCAGAAATTACATTGCCACCAAATTGAGAATGAAAGCATTAAAGGGGGCCAAACAGGTGAGCAAATCTGCCAGTGGGTCGGGAAAGACAAACGTGTATATTCTGTTTCCACTGAACAATATTGGCAAATATCAGATCGGTAAGTTCTACTTTGCTGATACGCAAAAACATTTGATGAATAGAGGCCAGGTCTACAAGGTGGAGTTATCGAAAATGGGTGAAACGAAATGGATAACATTTGACACTGACTTTAATGGTTTTACCTACCCTCCTGCCAAGATTAATAAGTGGTTGGGGCCAAAACCAGGTCTCATGAAGGCCAATATCACTGCCATAACGGCGGGGCCCGGAGAGTCTTACTTTTTTGTAATGGTAGAAGACAAACTACAGAGCATATCAGAATCTGATTGGAAAAACTACCTGAAGGATAGCAGTATGACCAACAAGCCAACTGCTGTAGTAATTAAAAAGTAAGCCCGCAATCGGTTTAGGAATGCCAATTATCAAAGGATACTTCTACCTTCGCCCTCCCATTCAAATCCGCGAGCTGAATTCCTTTATTCATATCTCTCACCATTCCAGGCAGAGGATATTACTATTTTTGCTCTAGACAGTCCGGCTCCGCTTTATGAAATACTACTCCTTCCTTGTATTCTTACTTTCCTATCTAAGTACAGCTTCAATCCTGGGCCAAAACATAATTATTGAAAACATCGGCGCACCGGTTAATACAAAGGATGAGGAGTATGTTCCCTTAATCTCTCTTGATGAGTCTATCCTAATCTATACATATAGAGGCGTAAGAAGTATCGGAGGCAAACAATATGATTACTCAAAATCCGCTGAAGAGGGAGTATATAACGAAGACATCATGATATCCAAGAAGGGCAGGAATAATAAATGGTTAACACCGAGATTGATCAGCTCAAATATTAATACTAAAGGACATGAGGCTGCAATAACACTATCACCAGATGGACAGAAGCTGTTTATTTACAAAGACACCAAAGGTGCAGCGGGTGATATTTACATTAGCTATTTATCGGGCAAAGTATGGTCTCCTGCCTTGAGATTATTGAACTTAAATTCGAAGTATTGGGAGGGCACCGCTACTTTATCCGCCGATAATAAAACTTTTTACTTTGCCAGTGAGAGGCCCGGTGGTTATGGACGCAAGGACATTTACTACTCCACCAAACTTCCTGGCGGATTGTCTAACTGGAGTAAACCAAAGAATCTAGGACCTGCTATTAACACATTTTACGATGAACTGGCTCCATTTATATGTGCTGATGGCAAAACATTGTTTTTTAGCTCAAAAGGCCACGGTGCCAAGGATAATTATGACATCTTTAAATCAGTATTTGAAAATGGCGCATGGTCAAAACCTGAGAATCTGGGCTCTCCAATCAATACCAAAAAAGATGATGTTTTTCTGGTTATCTCAGCCAATGGCGAGCATGGATATTTTGCGAGTGACAGGAAAGGTGGCTATGGGAAGAAAGATATCTATGAAATCACTTTCCCCCCGGATTTTCTGCAACCGAATCTGACACTTGTCAGTGGCATTGTCACTAATTCAGATGATTCATTGCCAACTAGCGCAACGATTCAAATTATCGACCTGGATAAAGACCCGGGAACGAGTAAAGTGTATTATGGCAGTTATAGATTAAGAAAGCGAAGGAGAACGCTCTCACAGGAAATGCCTGTATTGCTGGTTAATTTGAAAGGAGAGGTTGTGAGAGAAACCAAAACGGATGAAAATGGAGAGTTTGTTTTTAGCGACCTGCCCGCTTCTGAATATTTCATGGTTAAGCTGAAGGAGCCTAACCCAGAGTTGGAGCTGTTTCTGAGTGAAATGAGAGATGATGTGATTGCGGAGTATCATTCAAACAGCCACACCGGTAAGTTCATTTTTCCTCTGCCTGCCGGAAAAAATTATGGCATTTCCATAAGCAAAGACAATTTTTTATTTCATTCCGAGAATATTGATCTGCGAAACGAATCTGGATACACTGTAAAAACAATAGAAGTGAAATTACAGAGAATTGAACCTGGAAAGAAAGTTGGTTTGGGTAATATCTTTTTTGAAAAGAATAGCGAAAAACTGAACCCAAAGTCAAAACCAGAATTGGAGCGTATTGTTAAATTGATGCAACAATCGCCGAAGCTGAGAATCAAAGTCACCGGCCATACCGACGATGTTGGCACCGACGCATATAACCTAAGACTCTCTGAGCAAAGGGCAAAGAGCGTGATTGATTACTTGATTTCTTTCGGGGTAAATACAGAACGTCTGACTTATAAAGGATTGGGGGAATCTCGACCTATAGCATCCAATGATACGGAAGATGGAAGAAAAGCGAACAGGAGAATTGATTTGGAAATAATTGCAAACTAATAATTTGCCTTAGCGGAACTCTATCAGGTAGAGGTAAGGCGCTTGAATGAGCAGGTAAAAAGAAATATTGGCCGTTTCCCAGAACGGTATGCTTTCCGTTTAACTGCGGAAGAACACAAATCTTTAAGATCGCAAAATGCGACCTTGAAGAGAGGGGAACACTCCAAATACCCTCCCTACGCATTTACGGAACATGGTGTTTTGATGTTGTCAAACGTTTTGAAAAGTGAAAGAGCGGAAAAAGTAAGTCTTCTTATCGTCGATACTTTTGTGAAGTTGCGCGAATTACTGCTATCCCATAAAGACCTGTTATTGGAGATTGAAGCAATCCGAAAGAAAGTATCAGGCCAGGATGAGAAGATAGAACTCATATTTAATTACCTCAAACAGTTCATCACGGAGCAACAAACCCCAAGGAAGAAAATCGGCTTTAAACAATAATTCTTTGTCTAGATCGACAAATACTGAGCCCTTGCACACCAATATTTACGAAGGTTTAAGTAACATCTCAAGTTTCCAATAAATTAATGAGTTATATCAACTCATTGTTCGGAAATTTCTACCTTCGCCCTCCCATTTCAAATCATGAATTACCCCCTATTACTACACGTTTTATTGTGCCTTCTATTCTATGCAAGCCTGGGTGTATCACAGAGTGTAGAGGAAGATATGTTGGCCCTTGGCAAGGCATATGAGAAAAATACCATTGTCCAGAGAGTAACTTACTCATTTGAAAGCAAGCCGGGGGGAGATGACACGAATAGCAGCAAGAGAGGCTGGGTAGTAACCAGTAAAGGGAATACCTATACTTTCCTCGAAGGAGGCACCACCATAATACATAACGATAGCCTGACTGTAATGATAGATGACACATCCAAATCACTTTTGGTGCTGCCCAACTACAAGCAAATAGCCACCTCTTCTACCCTGGAAAAGATTCAAGCATCCATTAAACAGGCCGACTCTGTTAAATTGCTGCCTGATTTGAAGGATGGACTCCGGGGATATCGGTTTTGGATGAGAAAAGAAGTAGAAGTGGCTGTAGATATTGTCTTCCGGACGGCTACCTACACGGTGGAGTCCATCAGCACCACTTACTCCAAAGGCAATGGCCTCAACCTGAAGGTTTCTTATGAAGTAAAAGAACTTCCCACGGAGCTGACAGGGAAAAGTCAACTGTCTGAATATATAATATGGAACAAAGGTGTGTTTACGCCCGCTCCCTCTTATGAACAATATGAATTCGTCAATGGGTGGGGAGAATAAAAGTCAAAATGCAAAAGGTAAAAGGTAAAATGCAAAGTGTGATATGCCTAAAGTTTAGAGCACTACTATTTGTTTTGCTCTTGCCATTGCTCGCTCAAGCTGGAGACCATAAATACATCACAGATACCACCGGCATTGGTATTCTCTCCGGAGATACCTTGACTATTACAGACCCTCAATTCACACTTTATGTGAATGACTCCGCATATTATAAGGCAATTTTTGCAAGAGTGTTTCTCGAAGTCAAAGAAATGGACGGAATCCATATGGACTCAAGTTGGGAGTTCACAGCGAATGCAACCGTTAGTTATATAGACACCTCCGGTCAATTGCATAGTAATTTACCAATAGAGTTGTCGATTGACTACAATGATAATCTTATCACGCACTATCGTAGAAAAGACATTTTTGAAATGCCCGGCGCTTATGATGCTTCACTTGTTATTGTGAGTATTTCTGACACTTCTTTGTTATCACATGTTCGAATTGGTGTGGAGCTGTACTCAGACAACTACTATCTTTTTAATCCAAATCAACAGGTTGCACAGTTATCATATAATGGGATAAGTGCATACAAGCTGGGCATTAATTGGACGCCTGTATTTGGCGCTGAAAAGTACGATCTGGAGTGGGCATGGGTGGACGACTATGCTGCAGACGGAACTTCTATTCTTTATACCAATCTGAAAGGAAGCTTTAAGCATAATGCTACCCGGGTCACTGTTTCTGAACCTAGTTATATAATTCCTATAATCTATGATAGAGGATATATTTATTACCGTGTGCGGCCGGTAGGAGTTGAATGGAATAATTTTGAACAGCCCCTGCATGGAAAATGGAAAACCGAAGTGCAAAATGAGCCATTCTATTTATCGAATTACCCTCATAAATACAAAGTAGTTGACGGTCACGATATTTCTTTGAACTGGAGGCGGACTAGCATTTATGCCGAAAATGGTGTAAGAAATGATAAGCTCAAATATTTTGATGGACTCTTAATGAACCGACAGAACGTAGTTTCCAATGCAACAGATAATTTGGCGATAGTGTCAGAGGTGATTTATGACTATCAAGGCAGGCCCGCATTAAACACCTCCCCTGTTCCTGTAGGTAACCGGATAGCTTTTTACAAAAACCTGAATAGAAATATGAACGGAATATCTTATAGTGCGTTTGACTTTGACAGAGATACGCTATACGGAAATACACCTTTTTCTTCAATGAATACAATATCCGGCGCTTCCAGGTACTACTCTCCCGCTAACCAGACTCAACTGGGACATGACGGTTACCTTCCCGATGCGGAAGGGTATCCCTTTATGGCTACCCAATATACGCCCGACAATTCCGGGAGAACTTCATCAATTGGAAATATTGGATCTGGATTTCAACCTGGAACGGGCCGTGAGACAAAAATGTTCTATGTAAAACCGCTACAAGAAGAGCTCGATCGGTTGTTTGGTAACGAGGTAGGCTTTGCCAATTTCTATTATAAGACTATCATCAAAGATCCCAATGGTGTGTCATCTGTTACCTATAGCAATCAAGCCGGTAAGACAATTGCAACTGCAATATCAGGAGCCACGCCAGAAAATCTACTATCTCTGGGTATCATCCCAGATACAATAAAAGCCAATGTAATGAATAACAACCACTGGAATTCCACAGGTGACCAGGCGCAATCATCTCAATTGTTTTTCGCTGATGACTCCGGTTCCTATTCATTTCAATACACCGTTGAACTTCCCCATAAAACAGATTCATGCCCTGATCACACCTTTTGTTTTGAGTATTTATGTGAATTGACAATAAGCGTGAAAGATGCGGAAGGCAATGAAATGATCTCCGGAGGAACAATAACCTTTACTTTAGGAGATACCCTTGTGAATAATAACTGTGCTCACGTTATCGACACATCCATTTCTTTTTCTGTTTCGCTGCCTGTCGGACAATATACTATCTCAAAAGTTTTATGGATAGACCCATCCTATTTTGATCAATACGCCGAAATGTATATTGAAAATTGTGGCTTGCCGGTAACTGAGTTCATCGATTCTGTTGATATTGACTGCTTTATTGATTGTTCAACGTGCCTGATTGCCCTCGGCGAACAGGACAGCTTTTTGTTATATGGAGGCTCTGTAGAAGAATGGGAAGAAATGGCCGGAATATGTGCATCTCTCTGCGATACGCCATCATCTTGCTCCGGCTACCTGAGTATGATGCTTATGGATGTAACCCCGGGAGGCTACTACGGCCAATATATAACAAAAGCAGGCAAGATTTATCCTTGGCTTTTTCCACATTCATTGTATAATGTAAACAATACGCTGGGAGATAGCTTGCAAAACTGGCAACATCCTGCAACTCCTTACCTCGACGAATATGGAAATATTGATACGGTGACCCTGGATAGTGGTCTCCATTATCTGCCTCAAGACCTACCCACCTTTGTCGACTTTTTGGAAAACTGGAAAGATTCATGGGCAAACTCACTGCTCCCGTATCATCCTGAATATTGTTTTTATCAATGGTGTAAAGAGCAGGAAGCTGCGGAAAAAGAGCAATTCATGATGCTGGCAACTTCCAATTTTGTGGAAGCGCTTGCCGAAGGCTGGATGAATCCTCTTGGACCGCTTAACCCAACGCCCATACCGCCCACCATTGGGCCATCTCAGTACATCGATCCGCTCTTCACAAACCATGGACTTGGGGTTCCGTATATCGATACGATGATCGCGTGGATGTCTGATTACAACAACACGGGGGTTTCACTTTGGGAGTTGGTAGCCATCGGTTCCGGATGCTCGGTGTGCGCCTCTCCCTGCGACACCCTTCCTTTTGGAGATGTTGTGCTGCTCAATAAAGCGACATTGGATGAGCAGTGGATGATGTTCCGTTCGCTTTATCTATCGCTGAGGCAGAAGTTACTCTTGAGAATTCAGTCTGAGTGGCAGCAAGACAATAACTGCTTTAACGAGTGCTACGATGCAGCATTTGCTGAATCCATTGCAGGTACTCAAGTTGGACCGGATGATAATGAGCCCGATGATCTTGATCCGGGGGACATAATCAATATTCCAAACAATACAACTGTGATACTAAATGATTTTATCAACCTGATCTCTCCTGCTCCAGGTACGCCGGTTTTGACAGTTTTCGACAGCCTATTTAGATCGGATACAGCATGTTATTATGTCAACACAGGCAAGGATGGTTTTGTAAACGTATTTCACAATACAACAGAAAACTATACAACGCTTGTGCATGGCAGTGGCTTGTGGCCCTTTGCACATCCTCCCCATAGGTGCTTTTGCACCACTATTTTAGATGCTTATGAACAATTTGATGATCCCAATGATTTAGCTGGGTTTACTCAGTATTTTGACACCTTGTACAATACCAACCTGACAGACCTGCAAGTGTCGACTTTGCTTACGGCTTGTCAAGGCTCTTATGCTACGTCAGGAATTCCCGCCCGCCCCCCTTGTTTGTTTCAAAATCCTTATGCCATGCTGCAGGACTCGGGCTTATATAGCTGCGATACGATAATGGGGATATTTAATGCAGAATGTGACATTACATGTTCGGGATACGCTGTATTCTGGAAGGCTAAACTGGCCTTATGTATACCTGACAGCAATATACTGAACGATGTAATTGCCCGAATGATACAAGTCTGCAAATTGGGTTGCGACC
>JACZWC010000078.1 GCA_022572355.1 Bacteroidota bacterium
AAGCACTTAAAATGAATGAAGAATTGGGCAGAAAACCCGGTATTGCTAAAAACCTAGGCAACATCGGAATTGTCTAATTAATTCAAGGTAATTACCCAAAAGCCCTGAAGCATATGTTCCAAGGTTTAAAAATAAGAAAGGAAATCGATGATAAAAAGGGTGTTGCGAGTGCATACAATAATATTGCGCTGATATATTCCGAGCAAAAAGAGTTATCCAAAGCTCTTTATTACAATAAACAAAGCATGGCTATCCGGGAAAAATTAGGTAATCAAGGAGACCTGGCTGTGTCCTACGATAACATTGCAATTATTTTTAAGTGGCTGGCTGATTCTACTTATAAGGGTATAAAACAAGCGCCAGATAATCGGTATGATACTGCAATGGCCTATTACTTAAAAAGTTTATCGATTAGAGAACAACTAGACGGCCAACCCTTACTATCGGGATCCTACAATAACATTGGAGCTTTATATGCTGATTTAAAGAACTATGAAGAAGCAATAACTTATTTCAAGAAGGCCCTGAGAATCCAGCAAATCTTGGGAGACAAAAGAAAAATTATAACCATATATCTGAATATTTCCAGGTTGAAACTCAATCTGGGTTCTGACATAAATAATGAAGTATTGCCTATGGCGATCAAAGCTTACGATTTAGCAAAAGAGATTAATGCAAAATGGTACATCCGAAAGATGGCAGAGTTCATAGACCATCTGTACAAAAGGGAGAATAATTATAAACAGGCTCTCGCATATTCTAAAGTAAAGTTAGCATATAAGGATTCAATGTTCAACGAAGAAAAAAGCAAGGAAATCGGAAAACTGGAAGCCACATACGAAATGGAAATTGCAGAGAGAGAACAAAAACGCCTTGCAGAAGAACAGGAGAGCCTGCTCGCTGAAGCCCAGCGTAGGCGAGACAATCTGCAATACTCGGGCATACTTATCTTTTTGGTACTCGTATTTGCAGGAGTGTTTGCCCTGGGTAGATTTTCAATCCCCATCAGATTAGCTGAGGGAATGATCTTCTTCTCCTTCCTGCTCTTCTTTGAGTTTACATTGGTGCTACTCGACCCATATATTGAACAATATAGTTCGGGCGCACCGGCTATTAAATTGGGCTTCAATGCAGTATTGGCTGCACTGATCTTCCCATTGCATAAATTATTTGAGAAATTGTTGAAAGAGCGTTTAGTAAAGAATAAAATGAAATGAACAAGCGAACAAGCGAGCCTTCCTATCTGGTCTCCGACGGCCAAAGCCTTTGGCGACGGCACGTAGGCAGGCATTTGAATGATAGAAAAAGAAGTTACGGCAGGTTACTTCGCCGTTCACTGTTCGTTGTTCTTTTGTTCAATTGTTCAGTTACTTCCCCTTCCCTTGCTGAACAAGCGACACTCGATTCTTTAACGAACCGCCTCCAAGAAAACCTCCACGACACCGACCGGGTAAAAACCCTTAACGATCTCGCCTGGGAGTTGATGTACACTAACCCGGATACTGCTATCATCTTATCTTCAGAAGCGTTATCAATTTCTGAAGCATACGAGTGGCAATCAGGGATTGTTAATAGTGTCGGTCAGCTAGGCTCCTTCAATAGGCTGAAAGGCGATTATCCCCAAGCCCTGGAATATTACTTCAAATCGCTTAAAATGAATGAAGAACTGGACAGAAAAACTGGCATTGCAATCAGACTAGGCAACATCGGAGTTGCTTACATGGAACAAGGCAATTACCGCAAAGCCCTGGAATATTATTTCAAAGCGTTAAAAATAGATATAGAACTGGGTAACAAAAACGGCATTGCTATTAACCTTGGCAACATTGGAAATGTCTACAAAGAACAAGGTGATTCTGCCGTAGCTGCGTCCCGCATAGGGTGGGACTTAGCTATTGCTGACAAGTACCCCAAAGCGCTGGCATTGCCTGCCGAAGCACATTATGCGAAGGCATTGGAGTATTACTTCAAGGCTCTTAAAATCGATGAAGAACTGGACAAGAAATCTGGCATTGCAGCAAACCTTGGTAACGTTGGAGCTCTGTACACCGCTATGGGTGAATTTGAAAAGGCTGAAATAACCTTACAAAAAGCGCTTACCCTTTCTAAAGAAATTGGAGCAAAAGAATATTTAAAAGACCAATATAATTACCTCTCGAATCTATACGATACTATTGCAAAATCTGCTAAAGCTTTTGAAGCCTACAAGCTATATATCATTTATCGTGATAGTATAGCCAATGAAGAAAATATCAAAGCTCAAACGCGTACCGAAATGAAATACGAATATGAGAAGGCAGAACTGCTTAAGGAGCAAGAAGAAAAAGAAGGCAGCCGCTTGTTACAGGAAGCTAGAAGTCGAAGAGACAATCTACAATACTCAGTGGTGTTGATTTGTCTACTGGTAATTGGTGTGGTGGTGGCCATGCTAGGCAGACTTTCGTTGCCAATTAAAATGGCTGAAGGAATCATTTTCTTTTCATTTTTGATCTTATTTGAGTTTATATTAGTGCTTGCAGACCCATATATTGACCAATGGTCCGGGGGAGCGCCGGGATTTAAGCTCTTATTTAACGCTGGAATTGCAGCTATGATATTCCCCTTGCACGCATTTTTTGAATCTATAATGAAAGGCCGGTTGGTGAAGAATGCCGGCTAACTCCCGGGTATCTCACACCAAAAAACGAAGAGAATTCCGAGATATTTTTTACATTAGATAACTAAAATCAATTGTTATGAGTAAAGGATATTCGAGAAAAGGATTTTTTCATACACTCTTCGTAGGTGCAGCATCCATGCTAGCGCTGGGCTTTACAGAATCAGCCAGAAAAATCAATAAAGCCATCGGGAAAAAGGGTGAAAGTAATTCGGATGCTATTTTAAAGATTAAGCCTCTTGGCTTTCAATGGGAGACTTCTGATCCATTTCTATTCTGTGTGCATCACGAAGATCATTATCCGGCGGGTAATGAAAATATGGGGCCTGCCGCATCATTAAAGGGACGTGACATAGGCCAGGACTTTTTGCTGAAAGACGGCTGGCGCATGTACCATGGAAGTGTAGTACCCGGATTCCCCCGTCATCCGCACCGTGGTTTCGAAACGATAACCATGGTTCACAAGGGAATTGTAGATCACACGGACTCTTTGGGTGCTTCGGGCCGTTATGGCGGTGGCGACGTGCAGTGGATGACAGCAGGAAAAGGAATGCAACATGCGGAAATGTTTCCATTAATCAACAAAAATGGTAGCAACGAACTCGAGTTATTCCAGATTTGGCTCAATCTGCCAAGCGCAAAGAAATTCGCTGAGCCCAGTTATAAAATGCTGTGGAGAGAAAACATTCCAACTTACAGAACCAAAGACAGTAAAGGAAGGGCAATAGAAGTAAATATCTCTGCGGGGAACATTGGAAAATTCAAACCTCCTCCACCGCCACCTGATTCTTGGGCAAACGACGTTAAAAATTCCGTCGCCATTTGGACCATTGATATGGATGCCAATGCGGAATGGGAAATACCTGCTGCGGGTACCGGAGTAAACAGAACACTGTACTTTTTTAAGGGATCGACGTTCGAGATCAACGGAACCGATATACCTGCATATCACGCGGCGGAGCTTAAAGCGGATCAGAAATTAAGTTTGAAAAATGGATCTACCAAGAGTAGCCTCTTGATGCTACAGGGCAAGCCCATCGGAGAACCTGTTGTGCAGCATGGCCCGTTTGTGATGAACACAAAAGAAGAAATTAACCAGGCATTCAAAGATTTTCAAAAGACACAGTTCGGTGGGTGGCCGATGTCCACAATTGATCCGGTACATCCAAGAAACAAGGGCCGATTTGCTACTCATTCTGACGGCCGCGAGATACTTAGGTAAGCGCTATAACATCATATCTTGAAACTACGTGTAGCTCGACATACAACCAACCTCGACGCGATCAGGAAATTCTATCAAGGTATCTTGGGTCTGGAAATTATAGGCACATTTGAAAGCCACGGAAGCTACAGCGGCCTCTTTTTAGGATTGAAAGATCAAAGCTGGCACCTGGAATTTACCGTGTCCGACAAGGTACCTGATCACAAGCCAGATGAAGACGATTTACTTGTCTTTTATACAGATACAGAAGCTCAGTATCACAAATTGGTACAGAGATTTGCGGCAGAAGGCATTGAGCCCGTAAATCCTAAGAATTCCTATTGGAATGAGAATGCCACCACTTATCAAGACCCTGACGGATTTCGCGTTGTAATCTCCTATAAGAAAGGGCGATGAGTAAATACGACATTACCATCTTAACTGACTCCCGATATGTGGATCCAACAGATCCGGATTGGTACGTAGAGAATCTTCTCAAGGAAGACAATCTGGTCAGGGAAGCACTTGAGAAGAAGGGACTCACAGTGCATCGAACCAATTGGGACAACTCAACATTTGACTGGGCTGAAACCGGCGCAGTGATTTTCAGATCAACATGGGATTATTTTCACCGTATAGATGAATTCACCAAGTGGTTGAAAGATGTTGGTAAAATAACCAGGCTGATCAATCCACTGGAACAAATAATGTGGAATCTCGATAAACACTATTTGAAAGAACTGGAAAATAACGGAATCAACATTCCCCCAACTGAAATCATTGAATCCGGGGATTCTTGCAAATTAAAGGATGTAATAGAGGGATTGGGATGGGATAAAGTAGTGATCAAGCCGGCTATTTCCGGAGCTGCTCGCCATACCTACTTACTGAATTTAAATACAGTATCAGAACATGAAGAAACCTACCGCGAACTCCTGGCTACGGAGTCCATGCTCATTCAACCATTTCAAAAAAGCGTTGTTAAAAATGGTGAAGTGGCGTACATGTTGTTTGCCGGAAAATACAGCCATGCGGTTTTAAAAATTGCCAAAAAAGGAGATTTCAGGGTTCAGGATGATTTCGGGGGAACGGTTGAAGAATACCATCCTTCAGTAGAAGAGATCGAATTCGTTGAGAAGGCCGTATTGGCGTGTGAGCCAATTCCGGTTTATGCAAGAGTAGACGTAATTATCGACAATGACAATAAGCTTGCCGTTACAGAATTAGAATTGATAGAGCCTGAGTTATGGTTTCGCTTTCACCCCGCAGCGGCTGACTTTCTCGCAGAAGCCATTTTAAATACACTCTAGTTTTCCATTGTTGAAAATATAGTTTATGCAACTCCGGATTAGCAGCAATTTCGATTAACTTTGAATCGTTAGATATCAGAATACAACAATTAATTGCTATGAAAGATATTCTCCTAGTTTTGTCTTTAGTATTGGTAACAACCATAGGTTTCAGCCAGGATAACGATTCTACAAAAAGCACATATACTGTAGGAAAGGTAAATCCGGTCAAGAACTTGTTGCCAGGAGCGGGCACATTGAAGGGCACCGTGTATATTCGAAATGAGAAAACTGTTGTTCCACTTGCTTTTATTGATGTAGAAGGCACTAAACGAATTCAAGCAGACACGAAGGGAAACTTTGAAATGGAATTGGATACAGGTACCTATAAGATTACAATATCAAGTGTCGGATACAAAGACGCTATCATTAACGGTTTTACAATCAAGTGGGGAAAGGAACACAATATCACGGTGTCCCTTGCAAGTACAAAAGGATTCCGAAAGAACTAGCTCCTCCGATCTAGATACAACCCAGATATTGAGCCTCACCCTTCGGCTCCGCTCAGGGTGCACGCTGAAGTGAACTAAAGATGAAGCTTCTCTATGCGCTTAATAGGCCCAGGACAATAATTCTTATGACATGCAACGCATGAACCAATCAATCCATTATAGATATCCTTCTGGCCTGAGCTGGATGCTTCCGTCAACTCCTTAAGTTTCTCCATCCAATCATTTGCGTTAACCTCGAAGGCTGCATCCCTGTTCATGCCTTTTGTCATGGACAAAGTTAACATACCCGAATAGTCGATGAGATCAGATGATGAAATAGAATCTCCCCTACTCTGCCTGTCTTTCAAGGAGAGAATGTGTGCTTCCATTTGGTGCATAAGGATAACCATTTCGCTCGGCTCCCTCTCCACCGGAGATGATTCCTTGGAGGTGGCCTCTTCTGTTGCTGGTTGCTGAGAGCAGGAATATGCAATTCCAACTATCAACAATAGAAAAAGCTGGGTTTTCAATCCTTTATGATGACGCCGGTGGCTTCAAAGGCAAGTTCGGTGCTTGGTTCAGTAATCGCCATGATCTCAGTACTGTCTTTTCCAGCATCCTCCGCATAGTGACGAAGGGTCTCCACATCAACCATGTCATTAAACAAAGTACCTTCAATTATCGTAGTTTTCCCATCAACACCTGATATTGGAACAAAAAATCCATAGTCTTTAAAACGCACCATCATCTCCTCACCGTTGCCAATATCTACATTCATCCAACATCCCTTTTTGGTACACGTTTCGAGAATTGTAGTTTGGAGCTTTATTTGAACACTTTCGTTTTCACCCAACTGGGCGATCAGGCCTTCTGCAGGTACAGCACCTTCCTCCGAAATTTCATCGCCATAATAATTGATGCCTTCAGCTGTTTCAGTTGTTTTAGTAGTCGCTTCTTCGCCCTCAGCGGACCCGATAGCTATCGGGTCTATAGCTATCGGGTCTGGAGAATTGCTACAAGCAAACAGTAACAACATTGAAAATAGATAGACAATTTGTTTCATAATTCTGTTTTATTTGAGAATTGCAAATGTATCTATTAATCTACTATAAGGAAGTTATATAGCCCTGGACCTCAGTATTGTCCGAGCGGATAATTCTCCGCCAGATCCTATTATTCCCCCACCTGGATGCGTTCCAGAACCACAGAGCCACAGGTCTTTGATTGGAGTCTGGTAACTGGACCAACCCGCTACAGGGCGCTGGAAGAGCAACTGCTCAAGTGACAGTTCTCCCTGGAAGATATTTCCTTCTGTGAGGCCAAAGGTCTTTTCTAAGTCCCAGGGTGTCAGTACTTGCCTGTACAGTATCAAATCCTTTAAGTTGGGCATGTACTCAGCCAGGGTGTTCACTACAGTGTCACCAAATTCCTCTCTTCGGCCTGGCCAGGTATCGGCACCTTCTTTCAGGTGGTAGGGTGCATATTGCACAAAGCAGGACATAATGTGCTTGCCCGGGGGCGCCAGGCTGGGATCAGTCAGGGTAGGAATAACACAATCGATGAACGGGTGCTCTGAGAAGTTGCCATACTTGGCGTCATCATAGGCTTTCTCCAGGTAATTGATACTGGGAGCTATTGTTATATCACCTTTCAAGTGACCTCCGAACCCTGGCCTGCAGGCAAAATCCGGCAATCCATCCAGCGCCAGGTTCACCTTTCCCGAGCTGCCCCTGTATTTAAATCTCTTTAATCCAATCACATAGTCTTCAGGCAGATTTCTCTCACCTACCATTCCGAGCATTGTTCTGTTAGGATCTGCATTGGAAACAACGATTTTCGCCTCAATCTCATCCCCATTTTCGAGTACCACTCCTATCGCTCTTCCGTTCTTCATTTTGATAGATTCTACACCCGCTTCCGTTCTGATCTCCGCTCCAAAACTCTCCGCTGCACGAGCGCAAGCCATGCTAATACCACCGGTTCCTCCCTTCGAGAAGCCCCATGATCGATACGCTCCATCCAACTCTCCCATGTAATGATGCAACAACACATAAGCAGTCCCCGGTGAGCGCACACCCTGAAATGTTCCGATAATACCGCTTACCGACATTGGCGCTAGCAAACGCTCACTTTCAAACCACATGCTCAAAAAATCCACAGCGCTCATGGTGAGTAGTTTGGTGTTGAGGTGCATCATTTCGGGGCCCAGTTTTTTCACCGCTTCTCCTAATCGCATTAGGTTCTTTAATTCCCGGGGGTGGTAGGAAGTAATATCCGGTGCCGGATAATCAATCACGTCCTTGGTAAACTTTGAAATGGCCGTCATGGCAATTGCAAATTCGCCATATACTTCTGCGTCTTTCCTGCTAAATCTTGATACTTCTCTTCTTGTAAGACTTGCATCTGCCCACCTCGCCAATCCGGGATCGCCGTTAAGAGATGGAGTAAACGTGCAATCCATGGGAATCACTTCATAGCCATGCTTTGCCAATTCCAGTTCGCGAATGATATGAGGGCGAAATAAGCTCACCACATAAGAAGCCACCGAGAATGTGAATCCAGGGTATAACTCCTCTGAAACCGCGGCGCCGCCGAGCACATGGCGCTTTTCCAATACGAGTACACTTTTCCCAGCTTTTGCAAGATAAGCAGCGCATACCAGGCCGTTGTGCCCGCCTCCTACTATTATGGCATCATATTTAGTCATAGATCATTGAGGATTAGAGATTAGGCTTTTGATTGAAATTCGGGTTTCGGGTTTCAGGTATCGGGTATCGGGTTTCGGGTTTCGGGTATCGGGTTTAGATATGATAGTTAGGAATTTACGTTTTTACCTTAAATATTTTCATTTCTCTTCTAATCCCGGATTCGATCGCTTTCTCTCCGGATTGAAAAACTGAGTCTTGCAAACTTCAGCACTAACCAGGTGTCTTGTATGCTCTACCGTTATTTCGAATTGCAGCTGAGAGCCAATCTCATTGTGAGGCGTTTTGAGAATCGCAATGGCTATGTTTTTCTTAAGCGTGGGTGACCAGGTGCCGCTCGTTGCGTAACCTATTTGTTTGTAATGGTCATCATTTGCATAAACCGGTATTGATGTCCTCCATGCCTCACCCAATACTTCTGGAGGCAGTCCGTACTTAGCATATACAGTCTCCAACTCAGGCCAGCTGATATCCAAACCAACTGTTCCCCATGTCGATCCTTCTTCCTTTTCCTTCATTAATGCTGCTTGTCCATTGAAAGGCTCCCGATCCAGGTTTACTGTCCAGCCAAGGCCCAACTCATATGGCGACACTTTGCGATCTTCTATCAGTACATGGGATGCATTGTAGTAGTCGGCGCCCTTGAGAATGAGTCCGGCTTCTATTCTTGTAATGTCCAGGGCATCCAGGCCGGCAGGCAGAATATCGTAATCTTTACCCGCGTCCATGATGATATCCCAGAGCTTCAGGGCATTTTTGTTCTCTGTCCAAATTTCGTAGCCCAGATCGCCGGTATAACCCGTTCTGGAAATGCGCACATCAAAATTGCCTATTTTGGCCTCAGTGATCCCGAAAAACTTAAGCTGATCCATGTCGTAGTCGGTGCATTTCCTCAATATCTCCCTGGACATTGGCCCTTGCAATGCCAATCCGCAGATGGTGTCAGTTACATCTACTACTTCTACATCATAGCCTCGCGTAAATCGTTTGAGCCATAAATAGCTGGGATCTGCCGAGGTGACAAAGAATTCCTCTTCAGAGATATGCATGACAGTTCCGTCATCAATTACTTTTCCCTCATCATCGCACCAACACAAATAGGAGACGCGGCCAACCTTGAGTTTGTGAATGTTCCTCACCATCACTCTGGCAAGAAAAGAGGCAGCGTCTTTTCCTGTAACAGCATACTTGAAAAGGGGCGTAACGTCCAACAATCCGGCGGAATGCCTGAACGCGAAGTATTCCGGAACATAAACGGTTTCATAGGCTTTTACCGCGTAATACCCGGACCACTCTTTGTAGCTCATACTTTTGCAGAGCGCAGATGTTCTCTCAAAAAATGGCGATGGCAATGGCATTGTAGACTTGAAATAAAAAGGAAAAATTCAAAGAATATAAAAGTAACAATTTGGATGAATCCAGTAACGCGAAGAAGAAGTTACAGGCCAGGGATGATAATCCAGGGATAGAATTTGAGAGTCATTGCGAGGTTCATTTTCGTGGTATAAAGATATGCACTTACTTAAGAAGTACTATTCTTCGACTTTGGAGCATTTCTCCTTCTAACTGAATGGTGATAAGATAGATTCCGGAATTTGGTAAATCCTTTGACCAAATCGTGATATTATTATCTCCCTGTCATTTTCTCCATAAGCAGCTCTCAGTATGGCCCTGGCCTGGTGACATTCACGCTTGCTGGTATCAGCCGCTATAGCACGAACTTCCTGCTCTTGTGCCTGGCTCATCTGGGAAAGTTGTTTATTCACCTGCTCTTTTTAGTACACCTTCTACCAACTCGGTGGAAATTCTATAGTCAATAGCTTTGAGTTTTTCCAAAAGAGGCCTCAACTGAGGAATTATTCCCATTCGTTTCGCTTTAAGAAGGGTCCCCAGAGTTCCCGTTATTTCTATGTTTAGTTCAAGAGCCAATCGTCTCCCCTTTTTATCATCAATGATTAATATACAGTCCTTTAATTCTAATGCCAAAGCAATAGTACTCGCTTCACCATTGTCAACTGATTTTTCTAATTCCGCCTGTTTATCTTTGTTTTTAACACTTTCCGTTTTTATCCAACTCGGCATCGTTTTACCATATTCTCGAATAACTTCAGGAGTAGTTGTAATTTCTCCGTAAATTTTTTGTAGAAGGCCTAGTTCACCGATTTTATCAAAAAGGATTAGACAGCTTGTGTCGGAGATAATGTATTTAAGCATTCTGGAGGTCTCGATCTATATCATCCAGGGTTTCTCCAAATATTGAGACTCCATGGGCTCCTAATTCATCCATGAACTCTCTTTTTGTGAGTGCTACAAGATCTGCAGCCTGCCCGAGTGAGAGCTTACTTTTGTCATAGAGTTGAACGGCAAGCATTATAGATATTTCTTTCTCGCTCATATCTACGCTGTCTGGAATATTTAATGTAAGTGTTTTCATTGCTTGAATTATTTCTACTACCGTCTATACGCAATTTGCAATCCTTTTGTTCCAGCTTTTGAGCCGCTTACATCTTACGGTTCGGCAATGGGGCGTGCTGTTCAAACCGTTGCAGCACTAGCTACCGTTCAATTGCTACCCTAAACTGCCTTCAAATTTATCGCCGGCCGACTTACATTACCCTTCGGACTTTCCACTTAGATAGGTTCATCATGCCCCAGGGCTTTAAGTAATTCCTTATCCAAAGCTAGCAAAATACCTTCTTGACCTGAGTAATATCCGTGTGTGAATCGCCTGGATCCAGTACCCTTTTGCATCTGCTCACAAACGGTCCAGTCCTGAAGATTGGTCATATCCCAAAAATCAACCGCAGATTTTATTCTATCCTGGGCATTCTTATCAGCGATCACATCCGGATGAAAGAGCCAATCACAGACAATCCGGGTATGAGTCGGGCTTTGCCTGTGAATTTGATGAATCAGAACATAATCCGGGTGCAAGCTCAAAAGCATGTTTGGGAAAATTGTGTAATAGTAAACAAGACGCAAATCTTCTCCTGAAATGCCGCCCAGCGGTGCAGCGCAGCGTCTGCCGCTCATGGTCATGCTTTCGAAATCCTGTGTAAATTTCATTGGGCCGCCGAGAAAAGGGCCTTCCTCCAGATCGTTGGCGCTGTTTCGAAATGGCGTCAGCCGGTTCAATTGCGGATGCAAGTTCGGACAGTGATAACATTCTGAGTAATTCTGAAAGATCAGCTTCCAGTTGGCCTCCATCTCATAAACCAGGTGATGTGCGATGGCCAATTCGGGCATGTTCCATTGCTCAAACTTGCCGATTAAGGGTTTAAATGCTTTCTCAAATGGTTCAGGTTCTTCGGCCAAGTTGATAAAAATGCCGCCCTCCCAAACAGCCAATTCAACCTCGTGAAGAGGATAATCAGCGTTGTCAAAACCCGTGACTTCGTTCATGTTTGGCGCGGCCAATAAATTGCCTTGCAAATCGTAAGTCCAGGCATGGTAAGGACACTGGATCGTTTTCGAAAACTTACCCTCGGCTTCTGAGCACAGTCGCGTTCCGCGGTGGCGGCAGACATTGTAGAAAGCCTTGACTCCCTCATTTTGATCACGCAGAATGATAATACTCTCATGGTCGATGTTGAACAAAAAATAACTGCCCGCGTTTTTTAGTTGGCATATCCGGCCGGCATAAAGCCACTGCTTGCTAAAAATGTTTTTGCTTTCTAATTGGAAGATTTCTTCGGAAGTGTAGTATTTACCGGGCAAAGTTTTGGCGCCACTGGCAGTTCGTGTCGACATAATCAACAAACCTTCAAAAGCATAAATTTATTGGTGAGGTGACTTTATGGCTTAAAGTTAGGTTGGATGAGTCAAAAAAGCAAGTGAAAATTAGTCCGTTTTCAGGCCTGCGAAGCAAGTAGATTATTCCTAGCGTGGCGAAGCCGCAAAATGTTTAAATGACCTGTCGTGGCCAAACTAGGTGCTAATATCAGCGGTCATTAACGCTTCGCTGTCATTGATAGAGGTGAATTTTTTGCTGCTATCTAAAATGACGCCGATGGCAAATGACCTAATGACTTAATGACAGATATTGTCATTCACCTCGCGTCATTTAGCCGTTTTCTTGCCCCGACAATCATAATCCAAGCATAAACAAAAAGGAAAGTCGGGGATTGCAAAAGAGTGCAAGCGTTTACTGACAATGATATAATGATATAAAGTAACGGGAGGGAGGTTAGCTAAACAGCAGATTCAACTAAAACTTTCTCAGGCACACTAATATATTGCTGAATTTTTTGAATGGTTTTTGAATCTTTTAAAATTCCAAAATGTCCCAGCCCGCTGGTCATAACCAGTTCGCTGCCCGGCCAGCACTTGGACAAAGCCAAAGCTTCCCGGTGGTCGACGACTTCATCATTTTGATCGTGGAGAATCAAAACAGGGCGATTGAGGCGGGCTGCGATATGAACCAGGGAAAGCTTTTCGATACTCATCCCCAAACGATTTGTAACATTGACTATTATCCTGCCGTGCATTTCTCTGGAAGCATTTAGTTTTTTAGAGAATTTTCTCAAATAAAAATCTAAAGCAGTCGCGGCGGAGCAGACAACAAGCTTGTTAGCTTTTACACCATCTTGCAATGCAATCCCTGCAGCAAGGGCGCCGAAAGAATGGGCAATGATGGCGTGAAATCCATTGAATTTTTTCTCAATATTTTTTATGATACCCACTATTTCCGAAAGGTCCGTCTGTTTTCCGGGAGAGTTGCCATGTGCGAAAGCATCAAAAGTGATGACCTGATAACCGGCTTTAACCAATGGCTGGGCCAACGAAGCCATCTGTGCGCCGCAGCCACCCCAGTCGTGCACAAGAAGCACACTCGGACCCTTGCCCCAACTGTACAAAGTGTAATATGTGTTTCGTGAAGGTTGATATTTGCTTTCCTGAAAAGGAATTCTCTTTCTCCCGGCAGATTCAATCAGAATTTTTTCTTGAAACGACGGCTTATATTTCGGTACGGTAGACCAGAGTTTAAGCGCAAGTTTCGTTGCCGATTTCGGTGAGGTTTTTTGAAGAAGTTGGAATCTGGATTTTAAAAACAGCTGCATGATAGACCTTTATCCCCTGAATAATGACTTACATTAATTTCAATCGGCAGTTTTCGCAGAAAAATAAAATTTTAAATTTTTGAAACATAATTCAATAAAGCTTAGAGGAAATACAAAGCCGGCAAAAGTTTGTTTGCCGGCTTGAGGTGTTTCATAGTAAGGGCACTACTCATGCCGCAGAGCGTCAACCGGGTTACTAATGGCGGCTTTAATCGCATGAAAACTAACTGTCAGAAGAGCTATCAACAAAGCCAGAACACCAGCAAGGAGGAAGGTATCTAAACTCATACCGACCTGGTAAGCGAAATTCTGTAGCCACTTAGTCATTACAAAAAACGCGACGGGCCAGGCAATGAGATTGGCGAAAATCACCCACTTGGTAAAATCCTTCGACAGCTGGGAAACAATATTTATAATCGAAGCACCCTGGACTTTGCGGATACCAATTTCTTTGGTGCGGCGCTCCGCCATAAAAGATGCTAATCCGAACAATCCGAGACAAGCGATAACGACGGCGATCACGGAGAAGGCCACGAATGTGTTTCCGAACCGCTGCTCGGCGCGATACATTTGGTCAAAAATCTCATCGAGAAAAAAATAATCGAATGGACGGTTCGGGTCGAATTCATGCCATTTTTTTCCAACAAAGTCAATGGTGGTGGAAATGTTCTCAGGGCGAATTCTCACAGATAAATAGCTGAACCATTCCGGTATCATAAACAGTACCATCGGTTGTATCTACT
>JACZWC010000031.1 GCA_022572355.1 Bacteroidota bacterium
CACCACCCAATAGTCACGTAATCCCTGGCTGTTTTCGGTTTTATCCCCTGAAATGTTTGAATTGGAGTATCCGCCCAAAACATAGCCACCATCGCTGGTTTGCTGAATGGAATAAAGCCAATCATTTAAACTTCCTCCAATGGTATTTTGCCATTGGATGACGCCCGAAGCGTCTAATTTCACCACCCAATAGTCATAGCTTCCCTGGCTGTTTTCGGTTTTATCCCCTGAAATGTTTGAATTGGAGTATCCGCCCAAAACATAGCCACTATCGCTGGTTTGCTGAATGGAATAAAGATGATCATTTAAGCTTCCTCCAATGGTATTTTGCCATTGGATGACGCCCGAAGCGTCTAATTTCACCACCCAATAGTCATAGCTTCCTCCAATGCTATTTTCGGTTTTATCCCCCGAAATGTCTGAGAGGGAGTATCCGCCCAAAACATAGCCACCATCGCTGGTTTGCTGAATGGATTGAAGAATATCTTCATCGTTTCCTCCAATGGTATTTTGCCATTGGATCGCTCCCGAAGAGTCTAATTTCACCACCCAATAATCCCAACCTCCTAGGCTGTTTTCGGTTTTGTCCCCCGAAATGTTTGAGAAGGAGCGTCCGCTTAAGATATACCCTCCATCTCCGGTTTGCTGAATAGAGGTAAAAAAATCAGTTGTGTCTCCTCCAATGGTGTTTTGCCATTCGATGGCAGGTTGGGCGTTGGTTCCCGTAGAAATTATTATTGCTAAAAAGACAATTATATTTCTCATGGCTTTATATTTTTAGGGTATTTGTTAAGATTGCTGTTATCCGAAATGCGACTGATGAATCTTGTTGAAGATAACCACTATTAGCCAATAAACGACTTAGAATTAGGGTATTTCGTTACTTTAATTACCATGTGGTCACTTTGAGTTATCAGTTGGTAGCTATAAGAATCTCTTGACAAATGCTACTTTTCGTTGGCGGGCCACTTGCATTTTAGTACCATCACTCATTTCCACTTTGCCGCCTCCGCTTTTGATATATTTTTTTACATGATGCAAATTAACAAGTGAAGATTGATGTATCCTGAAAAACCCGTGTTCTGATAGAAGTTCGTCATATTCCTTTAATGTTTTACTCACTAATATTTTCTTTCCATTGGTCAGTACAAAATTTGTGTAGTTCCGCTCGCCTTCACAGCGAATGATATCTTCGATCTCCAAGACCTCAAATCCCTCAATGTTGGGTATAACCAGCTTTTTAATTTTTCCTTCCCCGATACCGTAGTTCTCAATTAACACTTTGAGGCGTTTGTCAGTGTCTTTTAATAAGAACTTTTCCAACCGCTCCACGGTTTTCTTAAGGTCTTTGACCCTGATAGGTTTTAACAAATAGCCAATTGCGGAAAATTCAAACGCCTTCATTGTGAATGTATCATAGGCGGTAATGAACACAACTTCAAAATCCTTTTCAGGGATTCTCTCTAGTAGGTCGAAACCCGTTCCTCCTGGCATTTTAATATCCAGGAACACTAATTGAGGATTGGATTTTTGTATTACCTGCACACCAGATTCAATATCATCTGCCTGCCCAACTAGTTTTATCGAGGCAAAATGCTCTGTAAGTATATTCGCCAGTACATCCCTGGCATCTTCCTCATCATCAATAATTACTGCTCTTATCATGTTATTGGTATATGGATTGTTATTTGGGTTCCGCGCTCCAACGCTTGTACTTCCACGCTCTTCACCCGCCCCGCTGTTACTTTCATGCCCATTCGTTCATGTTTTTGGTCACTCTCAAGTTTCATCTCGTTGGATTTTTCTATCCCAATTCCATCATCTTCAACCGTACAGATCAAAAGATTATCATCGATTTTCAAGGAAATGCTTACGTTTCCCGGTGATTTTTTTGGGACAATACCGTGCCAAATTGCATTTTCAACAAAAGGTTGTATAACCAGTGGGGGCATCAATGTATAATGCTCGTCTATTGTCTCGTCTACTGTTATTTCATACGTAAGTTTATCCTTCAGTCTCACTTTTTCCAGGGAAAGGTATAACCTCAAGGTGTTGATCTCATTTGCTATAGTTATTTTCTGTTTAGATGAATTGTCCAATATATTCCTTAGTAATTCTCCGAAATCACCAAGGTATTCACTGGCTTTGTCCTGTTTGTTTTCCGTAATGAACTTTTGAACAGAATTAAGCAAGTTGAAAACAAAGTGGGGGTTCATCTGAGTACGCAGTATGCGTTGTTCAAGTTCAATCGTCTTTTGCCGTGCATGTAATTTGTTTTGCTGGAACAGCAGCCAGGCTATAATTACTATAAAGAGTAGAAATCCGGTTAAGCCGTAGATCAGGTAATTCCGCTGGTTGATCTCAAGTACCTGTACTTCATTCTGTTTGGCTAGCAATTTGACCTCATTTTCTGCTTTTTTAACCTTGAATTGCGCTTCAATTTCGGCTACTTGTTTTTTGCTTTCAGCTCCGGATAAGCTATCCTTCATAATCATATAGTCAGACAAATGCTCATAAGCCTTCTGGTAGTTGCCCATCTCTAAATAAATGTCTGATAATCCCGCGTTAGCCTCTTTGATACCCCTCTTTGAATGCGCCTCATTAGCTATAACCAAAGCCATTTTAGTAACTTTAATTGCCTCCTCAAATTTGCGCTGTATCGTGTATATCATTCCTATGTTAAAAAATACGTGCATTATTTGCTCTGTCGCCCCCAATTCCTCCAAAAGAATCTTAGCATTAAAATATTGCACCAGTGCCTGGTCGTGAGATTTCTGTTTGTAGAATACCGTTCCTAAATTGTTATAGGATTCCGCCATACCGAGTTTGTCTCCCAGCTCTTTTCTGATCTCCAGGCATTTTGAATAAACACTTATAGCGGCGTTATAATCGCCCCTATTGTAATATATGATTCCAATGCTGTTGTATGTGGAGATCATCCTTCTTTCAGAACCAAGTTTTTTCTTAAACTCTAGAGATAATAGAAGATTATGCAATGCAAGAGAGTCATTCTTTTGCATCAAGTGCACATTTCCAATACTGTGGTAAGCAATGGCAATTCCAATGCTATCATAAATTCTTTCTTTGATTTCTAAAGACCTATAGTAGTATTGAAGTGCTTTAGGGTATTTCCCCCAGTTCCAATAGAGGTGTCCAATGCTATTGTAAACTGTAGAAATATTTTTTTGGTCGCCTGCATTCTCGGAAAGCGTCAAAGATTTTTGATAAAGCTCAAGGGCTTCATCATTGTCTCCTTTGCCCTTCTTGCAGTTTCCCATACACCTGTATGAGATCGCCAATCCTTTGTTGTACTCTAAGGTTAGCGCTAAATTCATGGCTTCCCTTGCGTGCTTTAAGGACAAATCCAAATCTCTATTAACAAGTTGTCGTGATAGCAGATTTAAAATTATGACCTTATTGGTGTCTTGTTGAGATACTTTTAATACGGTCAAAAGACTATCAATTGTCTCTTGTTTTTGTGCGAAACCACAAGTAAAAGTCAAGCATAATGTTAGGATGTATATATGTCTCTTCACTTACGCAAGGTAGGATAATAAGCTATTGGATATGGTTATGTATAAGGTTAACTATCGCTTGGTAGTATTGCGTTGGTTATATGTACATTTGAATTATCAGTTGGGAAAAGCCCGCCTTCATGGCCGCCTTTGGAGACTGGCGGATAACGCAAACCACCTGCCTGCCGGCAGGCAGGTTATAAGACAAAACACCTTATCTGTATCGTGGCACTGTTATCTAAGCAAGTAATCTCCTCTGTAATCTATCTATCCTCTGTGCTCCTAGCGGTAAAGTATCAGCCCACAACTTTTAGGGGTCAATATTAGTTACACTGCAAAAACCCGGAAACGATCAGATCAGTTGTCGCCCCGGATGACGCAGAGTTGAATGTCAACGAGCAAAATTCGGCCGTTATCACATTGCCATTCACGTTGACGTACAAATCCTGGAAGGCATTTGCGTAGTACAAATAACTAAACGTACCTCCCGCAACCGTGGATATTATTGCCTGGCTTGCACTGAGGCTACCGGCATTGGTAGAATTGGTTGTCGTATACACCATATTACTTGTAGGTAGAGCCCGAAACCAAATAGTCATATCGCTGGCTGAACCATTTCCTTTCATTTCATAGTTATCATATATCATTTCGATGCTGCAATACACAGTATAACTATCATCTTGCATTCCCACGGGAAAATCAGAGGTGTTCGCAGATTGAGAACATGGTGCTGTAACCTGCGGGCATGCGGGACAAACTCCGCCGCAGTCAACCCCCGTTTCGTCTTGATTTTGAATTCCATCACTGCAAGACTCAACAGTTGTGGTTTGAGAAGAGGAAGAAGCTGGTTCATCTACCTTTTTCTTGCAGCAGTTTACAGTTAGGATAATAGAAAACAAAAAGGCAACGAGGACTGAACTTTTCATGATTTTCTGTAATGGTACAATCAAATATAACTCTTTACGACCGAGATACAGGGTTATTGCATAAGATTGTGAAAAGCGCTGTTCATTTCAGGCGGAGTTCGATCTACAACCCCCTCTTAGCTTAAATAATTTAAATACTAAGAAGAAATATCACAAGAAACACCCCTTGCGCCAAAAGTAGATGTGAGCGATTGCTCCTGCTCATCACATGATGCCTGGGCATCCTTCTTAGTCGACCTTCCCTAATTATAAGTTTGGCTGGCCGTGATCGAACCAATCGTATACGAACACGTGCAGTTATAGTCCTTTTTACAAGAAGTGATACCGACTATTGAAATAATGCCAAATACTAAAATCAGTTTTTTCATTTATTAATGTTTAGTTCAGAATTACCTTGAAATTATAATGGATAATGCCGACTCCTAAATTTTGCTGACAAAACATAGGTTGCTCTTCAAAGGCTAAAGAGAACAATCCGCACTGTAGCCGCTTAATTCGAGGGTCTTCTCGTATCTGTTACATCTGGTTTTAGCCTGTGCCTTTGTGAGGGTTCCCAAATCATATGTGTCCGTGTATGTCCCACTGCCAGCATATGAATAAGTGCATGTACAGGTCCGCTCCTTTCTGCATGCTGAGACTCCAAACATTAGAACCACACCTATAATTAAGATTAATTTTCTCATAACACATTTGTTAATTGGATATACAATTTATAAATTTTTTATTTCAAATCAGTTAGATTGATTTTATTTAGGATTATTAATCCGGTACTCCTAGTTTTATAAGTTCCCTGAAACATGAGCAAACTAACCTTTTCCTCTAAAACGGCCTCGCTCCTAACCATTATTGGTGTTGCGGTAGGCCTGGGAAACGTCTGGCGCTTTCCCTATATGATGGGACAGTACGGTGGCAGTGCTTTTCTGTTTATTTACCTGATCTTCATCTTCCTGTTTGGTATTCCTGCCCTCACCGGTGAATTTGCACTGGGACGCCACACAAGAAGCGGGCCCGTTGGTGCTTTTACCGCCGCTTTCGGAGCCAAATTTGGAAAACCCTTTGCTTACTTCATTGCCACCACGATTTTTATCGCCAATTCCTATTATTTAGTGGTTATTGCCAATATCGCCTACCTGGCCTTTCACTCCGGGTTCTATGGGTTTGAAACACCTTTGCCAGACGTTAGCGCTGGATTAGACAACCATATATTGCAATATCTAATTGCGTTGACACTCCTCACATCCTGTTTGGGCGTTATTTATCAGGGTTTGCGCAAAGGTATCGAACGCATAAGTACTGCAATCGTACCTTTTTTCGGTTTGGTGATGATCTATTTGCTCTATCATGTATTGAACCTTCCCGGGGCAACGTCTTATCTCTTGGAATTCTTACAACCTGATTTTGCCGCTCTTACGCCCAAATATGTATTTGCTGCCATGGGACAAGCATTTTTCACCCTCAGCCTTGGAGGCACTTTGATGATCGCATACGGGAGCTATATCAAAGAAGAAACCAGCCTGCCGGCACTGGCTGTTTCTACGGGCCTTGGAGATCTCGCAGCCGCCCTGTTGGCTGCCTTGTTTATTGTACCAACAATATTGGTGTATCAGCTGGACATGGAACAAGGCCCTACCCTGCTGTTTTCCACCCTACCCCACGTCTTTGGCCAGATGCCGAATGGCCGGATGCTGGGTACGCTTTTTCTGGTTGCCCTACTCCTGATCTCCTTTCTCTCCAGCCTGGCGGTACTACAACTGTATGTGCGCATGTTCTTTGACAACACCCGCCTTAGCTTTTTACAATCGTTGATATTGGTTGGTGTAGCCGAGGCTATACTCATCATTCCCTCAGCGTTTAATCCATCAATTATTTCTATTATGGATCTCATATTCGGTTCAGGAATGCAGATGCTGGGCAGTTGCCTGGCAATAATAGCCATCTGTTGGGGTCTTGGGAAAGGTATTGCACTCAAGCAAATATTTCCAGGCAAACAGGAACGGTTTCAGCAGGTGTATTTTCAGTGGTTGAAATGGATAGTGCCAGCAGCATTGATAGCGACCTTAATATTATATATTTACGATAGCATTTCAGGACTCTAAGATTTATTATGGACTCAAAATTAGAAGATGGCACCCGCGCCTACAACCAGGACTTCAGTCGCTACGACCAGGTGGATAAGCTACAGCGCTACCGTTTATCGGAAGGAGAACAGGATCAATTCGACGAGGATTACCAGATAAAGACCTGCGATTACAATGATCTTCACAATGGTGGCGAGAGTGGGATAAAACGCTTCACGGAAGATTTTGGCCGGTCATTGGAAGATATAGGCTTTGCCATTCTCAGCAACCATGGCATAGATACGGGTTTATATGACGAAGCCAATGAACTCATCAGGGAAATATTTGAGGATTACTCCCTTGAATCGAGGATGAAATTCAGGGCTCAGAGACAGGGATCGGTAAATCAAGGGTACTTTCCAATAAAGGAAACTACAATTATACATCCCGACATGGTGGAAGGATGGGTCTTCTGCAGGCGTGCATTTGACCTAGGTGAAAATCCCGATTATAACGTCAATGATTATTGGCCCGACCCTAAATTTGAAGCATCCTTCAGAAAACTCGTTTTGGCACATGAACAGCTCTTTTTACCGCTCATGCAAAGCATATTGAGATATCTCAAAGTGGATTCCACCTTATATGATAAAAAGCTCACCAAAACCAACTTCGGTTTTCGGCTAAACTACTACCCCCCTATCCCTAAAAACGAATCCTTTGAAGGGGGAAGAATGCTCGGCCATGAAGATGTAGATCTGTTCACTATTTTGCCGGCTGCAAGCATAGAGGGCCTGCAGGCTTTGCATAGGGGAAATATGAAATGGGTTCGGGTCGATGCGCCCGCTGGCAGCATAATCATCAATACCGGTGATTATATGCAACGCATCACCAATGACAGGCTTCCTTCCACCACCCACAGGGTTAGCAAACCACAGAACTCCGTGCTGTACGACAAGCCCAGAATCAGCTTTCCAATGGCCGTATATGTTTGGGAAGATGAGATATTGGAGGTATTACCTGGTTTAGATAATCCAAAATACGCACCAATCAGGGCGGAGGAGTTTCACACCAAAATTACCAGTAAATATTACGGAGATGATTATGCTGACCCTATGCCCGGATCGCCATAGGAAAGCCACGTTTTCTCACTAGTTATAGTTAACATCATATAAGTAGTCATAGACGCCTGCGCCATCCAACGAACCACAGGAAGAGCTCGAGGGGAAATCAGTAATTATAAATTGGCTTCCCTGTGGAATAGAACCTCCGCCATAATCTAAATGATTATAATACCAGGATCCGCCAAATAGCGGGTAAACAGTTATTCGAAAGTCAATGTATGCAATGTTACTGGGTATGAGATTAGTGAGCGTAATGTTTGCGTAGCAGACCACGCCTCCACAAGACTGGTCGTTGTAGCTCTTTTCTACCCCATTTATATCAATCCTCAATATTTCCTGATTATAATATTGGCTACCGGTTATGTCGTCTTTAAAATAAAAAGTTAATTGCCCCTTGTCAACTTGCGTTTCTACGCAGTATTTACAGGAGCCATCGTCTTTGTCAGCCACTATATTGTAGTTGATGGCAAATTTATCTGTGCAGCCTTTCTTTTTACAAGACTGGCCAACAATCATTAACAGCGCCAGGCAACCTGAAAAGATCAATTTATTCATTATAAGAGGAATTATAATTCAAACTATTAGGTCTAATCGATTTAAAAACACCTGCATCGCTCATAACTTAGTTGTAACTAATGCTGTACACATAGTGATCTAATGATGCGTCCTGAATTGAATTGCAAGCATCTTCTTTGGGATAGTCCCAATTACTGTGGACAACCTGGCTACCTGCCGAAATTGGAAGGCCTAAAAAACTATAGTAGTAAATCCACCCCGGACCTGCAACTGAAGTAACAACCATGGCAAAGTCAATAAAAGTGATATCCTTGGAAGTTAAATTTGTAAAAGTCAAATCCACCGAGCATTCCCTAAAAACCTTGTCATCGCAAGACCGATCGTTAAAACTTAGCTCAGATTGTGTTGCGTTAACCCTTACCACCTGCTGATTATAAAACTCACTGGTTGAATTGTCATCAATAATATAATGAGTGATCTGCCCCCGGTCAAAGAGCATTTCCTGGCAATATTCGCATGAGCCATCATCTTTGTCAGCCACTATATTGTAATTGATCGCAAATTTATCTGTGCAGCCTTTCTTTTTACAAGAAACAATTGATACAGTACAAAACACACAGATTATCAGGGCCAGCTTATTCATTTCAGAATATCTAAAAGTGGAATATCAGAAATATTGACACCGGTAAAGTAAGTGACAACGCTCCTCTTTTTGTCTGCTCATTCAATGTTGTGGTGGTTATCGCAACAGGGCTAAACCCATCATCGAAATAGCGTTCGGTTTCCACATTTAACTTTGAAT
Source organism: Bacteroidota bacterium (assembly GCA_022572355.1). GTDB lineage: Bacteria > Bacteroidota > Bacteroidia > NORP154 > NORP154 > NORP154. The sequence goes on from JACZWC010000031.1 coordinate 8,938, forward strand.
CTGTGAATATAAAATAATAGGAGGCTTCTGTACCGACCAATACATTCCTGGCAATATTAAAAGTAAAGCTGGCCTGCAAGCCACCACCATAGCTGAGATCAGATGAACGTGTAGTGGTGATGGTTGAATCTGTGCCTCCGCCAAAGAAGTCAAAAGCAACAATTGTAATAGTTTGAATACTTTTTGATCCAAAAACCACATCCAGCCCATAACCCAATTGGAATTTCTTTCCCAGCGCCTTGGCAAACCCAAACCCGGTTTTTACAGATAGATCTGAAAGATTGGATACAAAGCCATCCTTATCTTCATCCCGCGAATAGGCATAACCAAAAGCAACATTGAACATTCCTTTCATATTTACATGACTAAATGAATGTTTCAAGAAATAGGGATTGTTAACTTCAGCAGTATTGTCGAGGCTAATAATTTGCTTGAGCAGTAAATTCGCCTGAATTCCTATGTAATGATCCCATTTCTTCTCTTTTTTCTTCTCCTCGCCGCCTCCCGGAATGGCAGGCCCAACCTTCACTTCTTGCTCTGTTGTAATTTGCGGCTCTGTTTCCTGGGCAAATGACATACCGCTCCACAACAAGGCCATTGTTATTATGGTGATCGGGTTTCTCATTGAAGCCTGCTTTAGTTAACCTTAAATGGATCTGAAAACTTGGGCTCAGTAGTCAGCTTGTTATCGGTAAGAGAATTGAGAAAGGCTATGAGCGCGTTCTTATCGGTCTGCTTAATATTCATAGCCTTGGCGTTGCCATTTTGATCCTTTAACCGATCGTCGAGGTTGGGATGATTTTTAATACCACTACTGTAGTGCTCAAGCACTTCATCAAGAGATGCAAACCTGCCGTCGTGCATATAGGGCCCGGTAAGCACCACATTTCGAAGGCTTGGAATTTTAAACTTGCCATTATCTGCCGGATTGCCGTTCAGCGCTCCGAGCCCGTTGTCTGAATAATCAGCATTGAGGCCAATGTTCAATAAGGTACTTCCAGTAGATACGCTATATCCATTTGGAGTAGATAAGCTGTGGCAGCTCCCACAATCGTATTTCCCAAAGAATAAATCCAACCCTTGTGTCTCAAGAGTATTCAATCCATTAATTCCAACCAGATCAAATTTTGAGCTGTTTGAAGTAATGCTTCCAGTAAAACTACTCAAAGCCACAGCCACCCGGTCGAATGTGATTTCGTTATCCCCAAAGGCCTGTGCAAAGAGATTCGCATAATAGGGCCTTTCTTTCAGCTTGCTAACGATTTCAGTAGTTGTTCTGGCACCCATCTCCACGTGATTAAATACCGGCCTCAATACCATGGTTTTCAATACCGATTCCCTGCCATCCCAGAACAATAGTGGAGTATTGAAAGAAAACCCTGGAGGAATGGGAAATGGAATGATAAAGATACCTGGCGCAAGATTTTGTATTGGAGGGGCATTTCTAGATGTCTTCATATTCTCAAACCCTGTACTCAACGCAGTGTTGTCGGAGAAAGCAAAAGCTTGTTTATGACAAGTACCACATGAAATAGCGTTGTTAACCGAAAGTGTTTTGTCATAAAAAAGAACCCGTCCCAGCTGCCCGATTCCCGGTAGGATTCCTTCATAATCATAAGGAATATCGGGAAGATCCAAGGTAGTTCTGGGAACATCGGCATCTTTCTTTTTGGAACAAGAAACACCGCACATAACCCAGATCAAACAGGCAATACCGGCAAGATATACGTTGTTCTTCATAAGGACTGAATTGTACAACTGTCTTTCAAAGATAGCAAATTTAAGGTGCTGGTCAAAGCGCCAGGCGCTTATCAGGAAGCTACGTGCAGGTTATCTGGTAAGTCATAGTTGCAGAAGTTATTAACCAATGCTATACTAAACAATTCAAGATTGCGTTCTGGATAGTGAAATCAAAACATCAGCGATTGTTAACCAACCCATAACCTGAAACCTTGAAAACATTACTCTACTGCGCATTGTGCTGCCTGTTCCTGATGGCCTGTAATTCACAAGGCGAAATGCAAGCCAATAATGAAGGGCACAGTTGTACTGCAAAATGCGTGACATCCTGCTCATCCAAAGCGGATAGGGAGGAAAACGACAAATTCGACTTCGCCATGAGCAGTGTTTGCCAGGCCTCCTGTGGCGTAAGTGATTACGACGACTCAGATATTGTAGGAATCGCAGAGGCGAAAGTCGGAGACATTACCATGTGCCCGGTAAGTGGCGCCATCTACATGGTAAAGGAATCAAGTCCTGTGCTGAAGCACAACGGAGACACCTTTTATTCCTGCTGCGCAGGATGTGCGGATAAGTTCAAAGAGGACCCCGCAAGGTTCTATAAAAACGTATAGAATATTAGGCTAGTTCTTCTTCTCTTCAAGTGGCAACAATTCAAAGCTCGTAGCCACAAACTTATCGCCTTTTATTTCTCCCTCAACCTTTGCCTTTCTAACCACAGAGCAAAATCCATCTTTGCCATGTGCGTCACCGTGGTCATCGAGAGAACTACCTTTCACTAAATAGGCTTTATCATCTATCCTGACAGCAAGACTGCACCCCTTACCGGATAATCCGAAGTTACACAGCCCGCAGGATGCTTCGACAATTTTAGATTTTGATTCTTTTGTTGCTTTTTCTTGTGCGAAACAAGTTGCGCTTGTCAGCGCAAAGAGCAGAAGTGGTAAAATGATCCTTTTCATAATTTATTTAATTTGAGTTGTTCAAATATACGGTAATGTGAGTTCATCACTGCAATTGTCTGCTTGCAATTCTGCTTTTCATCCTGAACTCAAAAAATGAGCGCCCTCCGGTGCTTTCAGCTTCCGACTTCGCTAAACCTGCCTGACCGGTAGGCAGGGCTACGCCCGACTCACTGGAGGACTAAATATCCAGGTTTATTTTCCTGCCCAATTACAACTAATTTGACAAACGTTTTTTTAACGAGGATTCAAAATAAGAATGCAACGGGAAAATCAATGCAGCCAATACTGCGTTAAACGCCAGCTTCCCAGCTGGTGCTCCAGCACTGTATTCTTCTATAAAGGGATCGAGCAAAACAAGAGTAAATTCAAAAAACAAAAGAAATGAGAAAAATACGATGCCCTCAACTATTCTTACAGGTACAGTGAGCCTTCTCGCGGCTGCCATTCCTCCAAATAGCAATGCCATAAATATTGCAATGCCTGAATACTGAAGGTTATCACGCCTTTGCCGCTCAACTATCATTCTCACTTCTCTTTCTAACTCAAGCCTGGTGTTCCGCGTAATTTCTCTTTCAAACTCAAAGCGGCCCTCCAGCCTTCCAAGTTCTTTAGATTTATTCTCGTTAACCAAAGAATCATTTGTGTTATTGAACAAAACAAGATATTGCCATGCCTGCTTAAAGTTTTCCTTTCTTTCGGAACGACTGGTGGCCTGCTTAGCCAATTTTACGTACGCCTTGGTGAACACGTTATAAGTCTGTTTGGCTAGGAATAGTGAACCGAGATCTTCTGATATTTCAAGGCTTCTCTGTAGATATTCAAGTGTCTTGCCCAGTTTGTTTTTCTCTATATACACAAGCCCAATATTTGTTAAAGATTGTGGTATTGCCGTCACTATGCCTAATTCTTCTTTTATCCTCAGGGATTTTTGATAATAATTAAGCGATTGATCAAAGTTTTCAGCTGCAAAATAAAAATTACCAATGTTGTTATAGCTAGTGGCTATCCGCTCCTGATTGCCAAGTTTCTGCTGAATTTCTAATGCCTTGAAGTGATAGTCTATTGCCTCTTCCTTGTCTCCCAGAGCCTGCAATAAGTTTCCAATGTTATTCATAGTAATTGCAATGTTTTGTTGTTTCCCGACACCTTCCAAGATTACCAGTGCTTTTTTGTAGTATTCTAATGCCTTGTCCTTGTTTCTTAGCGCACCGTAAACAATTCCAATATTCGTATAGCAGATGCCAATTCCTTCTTCGTTCCCTGTTTCCCCCCTTAGCTGTAGCGACTTAAAGAAACTCTTTAGGGCTTCATTATAATTCCCAATGAATCTGTGTACGTTACCAATGTTGTTGTAACAGCTGGCCATTCCTTTATAGTTTTGCATGCTCTCTGCAATGATCAGCGATCGTTGGTAATGCTCCAGCGCCAAACTATTGCTTCCGCGTTTTCTGCAGATAATACCAAGATTGTTCAGCGCCTTCGATATTCCTAAACTATCAGGTATAGACTCGCTGATATCCAATGAAATCAAGAAATTACTGTACGCATCCGTATAATCACCAACATCGTCATCGAGATAGCCTCGGTAGAGATATGACAGTGCGAGGTTTTCTCTCTTTCCTTTTTCCAACTTCTCCCAATTCGAATAGTCATTTACCTCCATGGCGCGACTGAGATACTCAGCCGCTTTTTCCGGATTTTTAAATTCGTTGGCCATACAAAGCCTGTGTAGGATACTTACCCTGAAACTATCGGTAAGCTCTGAATTAAGAAGATTCTCCAGAGAATCAAGGGAAGCAGTTGTGGTGCCTTTCAACACCAGAAGGCTTATAAAAATAAGGATGAAGCGTGCAGCGAATCTCAACTTGAACTATCTGAACTATGATTAGTTACTAGATGAATGAACACTATTCATGTGATTAAAGGCATTTTCAATAATCTCTTTAAGAACATCTGCATTGGTAGGTTTTGTTTTTTGTTTAGTCATCGTATCTACTACCACTCCTCCTCTACTTTATCCTTTTTCGCAATCCCCACCTTGAAGCTTTTGATGAGTTCGGTGATTTTATCATTCACCTGAACCAGGTATCCTGCAGATCGATGGTTGTACTGCTTCTTATTGTCTGTGTACCACCTCTCAATTCCCTGATAGGAAGTTGACTTCCGATTGATTTTCGTGATTTCGTATTTATACCTTCCATCTTTAAATAGAAAGGTTAATGTATATTCTATCATATCTGCACGACTCTTGACCCCTGATTTTGAATCTTTATCAAATATATAGAAACGATGTCTGGCCATTAGCTTCCCACCTTCTTTGTCTTTTTCCCGAAGCACATTAGAAGGGCTCTTGTAAAATTTCGTGGCCCAGGCTATAGCTTTATCATAAAGCACGGTTTTTGAGCCTTCCTGCTGCACTACTTCTTTGTAGATGATGTAATTGGTCTCTTCATCAACAGCCATCTCGGGAATATCAATTTTCTCCAGAGCTTTTTTCTTTTGGGCAGTTGCTTTGAATGATATAACACTCAAAATGACCAGGATGATCAGGGTTAGGTTTTTCATGGATGTGAGTTTGATTGGCAATAAATGTAGAAATTATTTATCTCATCTTACTTGACCAGCCTGCCTTTCAGCTTTGTTTCAAAAAAAGCGTGAAGCGGGAAAATGCAAGCCGCAATTCCTGCATTAAACAGGAGTTTAAACCCGGGAGCCCCACCAGACCAGTTATCAATATATGGGTCTGCCAAGACCAACAAAAACTCAAAGAAGATCAAGAAGGCAAAGAAGATGATGCCTTCGGCAACACGCTCTGGTAAGGAGAGCCTCCCAAGCATAGCAACCAATACACAAATTACAAGTAAACCAATTAACACGATGCTGTATTGCAAGTTGTCTCGTCGCGAACGGATTTCGGCTTCCAAACGTGCAGCTTCCTTTTGTTTCTGCTCTTTCAACAGCATCGCTTTCTCAAACTCATATTTGGTCTGTTGACGGATGGCAGCCTTCAGCGTTTTTTCGTTTTTGATACTGTCACGCATTTTGATATATAGCTCATACATTTCAAGCGCCCCTTGATAGTTGCCTTCTACCTTATGGATTTTCGAAGACAATCTTGCAGCATTTCTGATTGGCTTTGGAAATCCTGTTTCTTCTGCCACGCTCATGCATTTTTGAGCATATCTTTTGGCAATGTCAAAATCACCATTTTCAAAATAGAAATCCCCTATAATATACAGTGAGCCTGCAATTCCTTTTTTGTCTCCTATTTCCTCCTTTATTTTTAAACTTTTTTGAAAGAAATCCAACGCTCTTTCACAACTCGCCAGGCTTAAAACGCTGTCTTGAGATAGTCTCCCTTGACGAAGATATATATGCCCGATGTTGTGCAGAGAATACGCCACTCCTTTTTTATAACCCATCTCTTCATGCATCTCCAAACTTTTGTGGTAATAGTCTATTGCCTTATGGAGGTCACCCTGTTTTTTAAATATGACACCAATATTGTTTAGGGAAAGGGCCACCCCTCTTTTATCACCTACCTCTTCTCTGATCTTCAAACTCTTGTAGTAATATTCCAGCCCTTTGTCAAAGTCGCCTTGATTTTTATAAACCATGCCAATAATATTCAAAGAAACAGCCACGTCTTTTTTATCGCCTATTTCCTCCCTCAGCTTCAATCCCAGGTGCAGGTATTCCAGGCCTTTGGCAATGTCGCCCTGATCATTATAGATGAACCCAATATTATTAAAAGAAGTAGCCAGTTGTTTTTTGAATAAACTTATCTGAAAATCATTCAACATAGTTATACCGTCAGCAGTTTTGTCGCGAAGTATTTTCTCCCGAATTTTAACTGCATGTTGGAAGCACTCCAGGGCAAACTGATTTTCTCCACGCTGGCGCACCTGGTACCCGAGAGCTCCGTAACAGCTCGCTGTTTCTCCGGCCAGGTTGCCTTCCACGGCTATTTTGAGCGCCTTTTTGCACAAAACAATCGCCGTATCACGGTTTGAGAGGCAAACAATTTTGATAATCTCTATGAGCCGGTAAACCCTAATGCTATCTTGAGTGGCGCTTTCATATGCGCGGTAGAGGGAGTCCAGTTTCGTGGAAACTACGTCCGTATTCTGAGCGACGGCAACAGGATTTACTGCGGTCGACAAAAAGAGAAGGAGCATTATGGAATATCGAAAGAGGAACATCGATTTATGATTTATGTTTTGCCTTGATGAGTCGGTTTTTCAGTTTTGATTCAAAGAGTGAGTGCAATGGAAATATCAAAGCAGCTACAGCTGCGTTAAATAACAATTTAATTCCCGGTGCTCCACCTGACCAGTTATCAATGTAGGGATCAGCCAGCACAAGAAGGAATTCAAAGAAGATCAGGAAGGAGAAGAAAATAAGGCCCTCCAGAAGACGTACGGATATATTGACACGGGTAAGAAACAAAATCAAGGAGAACACAATGACTATGACAATGACTATGACTGAATATTGTAGGTTATCGCGCCTGGAAGTCTTTTCAGACTCTATTCGGGCAAGCTCCCTCTCTTCTTGCTCTTTTACAAGCTGGGCCTTTTCAAATTCGTATTTAGTCTGCTGACGAATAGTGGCCTTTTGAGTTTGCTCGTTATTGATGCTGTCGCGCATTTGAATAAACAGCTCATACATCTCAAGGGCTTGCTTGTAATTGCCCTCCTTTCTGTAAATCTCGGAGAGAAGATTTGCCGGTCTTTTTATGTCATCTGGGAAACCCAACTCTGCAGCTAGTTTCATGCTTTTCTGTGCATATTTTTTGGCCAATGCAATATCACCCATATACAGAAAGATGGCTCCTATATTATGAAAAGAACTAGCCACTCCGATTATATCTTCAAGCTCTTCTTCTATCTTCAAACTCTTCTGGTAGTATTCCAATGCTTTTTGGGTGTTGCCTTGATCTCTATAGATTGATCCAATATTGTTCATTGCACTAGCTGCTCCATATTTATGTCCTATTTCTTCATATAACTTCAAACTCTTTTGGTAATATTCCAGCCCTTTCTTCTCATCGCCTTGATTATTGTACGTAACTCCAATATTGTTCAAGCAAGTAGCTACCCCTTCCTTATCTCCTATCTCTTCGCTTATCTTCAGACTCTTTTGATAGTATTCCAACCCTTTAGCAATGTCGCCCTGGCTTTTATAAACGTATCCTATATTGTTCAAAGAGGTGGCTTCCCCACTTTTATCTCCTGCTTCTTCATATAGCTTTAAACTCTTGTGGTAATATTCCAATCCTTTGGCAATGTTGCCAAAACTATTATAGGTAAATCCAATATTGTTTAAACAGGTAGCTATTTCTTCTTGTATACCTAGTTCTTTTTGAATTTTTAAACTACTGAAATAGTATTCCAATCCCTTGGCAATGTTGCCCTTATAGTTGTAGATAGCGCCAATATTGTTCAAGGCGTCAGCCAGAGATGACAAGTACTTTTTTTTGAGGATCACGGTCAGTTGGTTAGCTTTCAAGTTTTTCCTGGCAATGACTTTCGCTCTTTGCCAGAGAATCAGTGCAGTGTCGGGGTTGCTCAGATAAACTTGCTCACCCCAATCCAAATAGGCCCTGCAAATTGATGTGTCACGAGCCGGACTGTTACGAAGGTGCATCGCTGTTTCGATTACTGATTTTAGTGAATCAACAGAGCTTTCTGCAGCTGTGTTAATCACTGGGAGTAATCCAATTCCGGTCATCACAATGCGATTAAAAAATTTCATAGCCTGTTAATTGGCAGCCTGAAAATGCATACAGCAACAGAACGACGGAACAATAGCTCGGAGCTCACTGGTTATGGGCGGCTCACCTGTTCTGGAATCGATAAAGTGATTGTCCTCAGCACTCATGTGCATCATCAACTTGCACAGCCCCCTCCTTTTAGATAGTTTTTTATAACTCACACAATTGATGCACCTTCTATCTGTTTTGATCATTTTCAGTTTATTCTTTTAGTACCCTTATGGTTGCGTGTTGCCCTGAGTTGCTTGAAAGATGCGCTAAATACAAACCCTTTGCCCCTTTAATATCAATAGATATAGAGTTGGTATTACTGAATGCCTCCACTTGGGTTACCTGTCCCAGCATATTGGATAACTCCAATACAAGTGCAGAATACTCCTTATCCAGTACAATTGTCAGACTACCTGAGGTAGGATTAGGATATATACGCGGCATAATCTCAAAGCTATTTTCTATAATTCCAACCAGGTTAACAGTATAGCAGGAGGATGTATCAATGCACATCGATTGATCGAGAGCCACAGCATAACTTCCGGAAGACGTTGGAGCATAGCTTTGACCGGTCGCACCAGAAATAAGGGCCTTACCATTGCCACAATCCAGCCATTGGTAGTTCGCTCCAGCCTGATTACTAAAGAGTGTATCCCCGGAAAGCGTAACTGAGTTATCAATGTAACCAATGGTTAGGTTGATAGTGATGAGACTGTCGCAACCGGAAACATTGGGCAGGGTATCCATATACAATCCGCTGACCGTGTACGTCTCATCTCCACTTGGAACCTGGTAACTTGGGTCACACGTCACCGGGTTAATGGTGATACTGCTGTTGTTGTTGAAAGTCAGATTAATGGTGAGAAAACTATCGCATCCAAAAACTCCTGGCAAAGTGTCTGTATAAGTCCCACTGACGGTATAGGTTTCATCCCCACTCGGTACGGTATAGCTTCCGCTGCAAATGATATAACTCGTATTGCTTCCTGATGGTAGCGGATTGACTGTCATGGTTATGGAGTCGCTCGTTGAGAAACACACGGAATCGGCTGGAACAACCACATAAATGATATCTCCATTATTCATGGAAACAGTTACAAAAGAATTGGCCACTCCTGATTGTGCGGAAAAACCGTTGATAAAAAATTCATAGTTGGAATAGCTTGCTGGAGTGGCAGTAAAGGTAACTAGATCCCCGGCACATATTGTGCTGTCCGTATCAGAACTTGTGATGGATATTGGTACGGTGATTACGGTAAATGGATAGTGGGAATCCAATATAGCTGAGCATCCTGTAATACTCGTAAGCACAGAGATGGAGTCGCCATCCAACAGGGAGTTGCTGTTAAAAACATTGCTCGTATCACTTTGCATAAGCGTGCCGTTGATATAAAAGTTGTAGTTGCTGAAATCGTCTGGGAGGGCAGTAAAAGTAACTGCGTCTCCCAGGCATACTGAATCCGCTGAAACATTTAGAGTGATCTCAGCCACATATAAATACAAAGTTGCAATACTGTCACAGCCAAATGAATTGACCAGCGTGTCGCTATAAAATCCTGTTGTATCCAGATAAACTCCCCATAAAAAGCTATCGCCCAAACAGATGTTCTCAAAACTCATTGAGCTCGAAACCGGATTGACTGTGAGGATAGTCTGAACAACACTGTCGCATGAACTCACCGCGACCAATGTGTCATAGTAGGTTCCGGAAGAGTCGTACACGCTGCTTCCCACAAGCAGACTGTCACCGGCGCAAATGGCAATATTTTGAGAAGAGCCAATCGGCGTCAAAACCACGAGATTCGTATTCACAATGCTGTCGCAACCATTTGCTGCGACAAATACATCCTGATAAATTCCAGTTGAATCATATGTACTACCCCCAACAATGATGCTATCGCCTGCGCAGAGAATGGGATTGCTGTTGTTTATTACAGTGCTGATTATCGTCAAATTGAAAGTGATAATACTGTCGCAACCCAGCGAGTTGGGAATGGTATCGTTGTAGTTTCCACCCGTTAGATGTGTTTCATCACCACTGGGAACAGTAAAACTATCACACGCCGTGATCAATGGATTGCTGAATGTGTTGCCACACTCGCCCAACTTGAGTACAAATGGGTCAAAGCCGCCTGCAGTACTCAGATTAACAGTATCAGGCCCGGGATCAAAATCCGCTGTAACCTGATAAATACCTGTTATCAGAACCTTCCCATTCCCATCAATCGTCACAGCCTGGCCCTGATCAGTGGCAGTACCTCCCACCCCTGCTGACCAAATATATCCGCCTGCCGTATCATATTTTGCAATAAATACATCGGTCGCACCAGCCGATTCCAATTCATCCAATCCGCCGGAAGGATCAAAGTCGGCGATATCCTGGAAAAAGCCGGTTACATACAGATCTCCAGCCTGATCTATGTCAATGCCATAAGCGCGATCATCAAAAATACTGCCCACGTTAAATGCCCAGCGATAATTGCCTAAAGGATCGTATTTCGCAACAAATACATCAAAGAATCCAATTGTAGTTAGATTGGCAATGGATGGCCCTGGATCAAAATCAACCGTTCCGCTGAAATATCCTGTTATATAGGCATTCCCATCTGCATCGCTCACGATAGATTGCGGATAATCGGAATTTACATCGCCTATTCCCTTTGCCCACTGGTAGTTGCCGTTAGCGTCATAGCTCGCAATAAAGATGTCATATTGGCCCACGGCATTGAGATTCGCCGTTGATCCGCTTGGATCCAAATCCGCTGTACCCCAAAAGAGCCCGGTTAAGTATATGCTGTTTAGATTATTGATTGTTACACTGTAACCGTAATCGTTACTGCTCCCACCCATGTTGTATGCCCAGACGTAGTTTCCGGCACTGTCATATTTAGCCAGGAATATATCAGCTGAACCAGCTGAATAGATATAAGCTGCAGATCCAGAAGGGTCAAAGTCAGCAGAATCCGTGAACCAACCCGTAACATAGACATTTGCCTCAGCATCTATCGCCAATTCAGTTCCCTCGTCTGCTGAATTACTGCCCACATTAAAAGCCCATTTGTAATTTCCATTGGCGTCATACTTCGCTAAAAAGATATCCCAGAATCCTGTTGGATTGAGATTTGCTGTATCAGCTGACGGATCAAAGTCGGCTAGTCCTGCAAATCTACCGGTGATGTAGATATTGGAAGAGCTATCCACTGAAACGGAAAGTCCACGATCGTCGCCAGACGAGCCCACTCCGATAGCCCACATATAATTTCCGGATGAATCATACTTCGCAAGGTAAATATCTGTACCGCCAACGGAAGTCACATTGGCAACGGCAACAGAGGGATCAAAATCTACCGTATTTTGAAAGTAACCTGCGACGATGACATTCCCTGCATCATCCGTTGCGATAGACTCTCCATATTCATTGCCAGCCCCTTCCAGCCCAATCGCCCAATCGAGGGCAGCATCTTGCGCATTTGAGGCAGATATCTGTAACAAGAGGATCAATATGAAGATCAAATTCCTGGACACCCTTTTTCCTTAAAATGATGTATGAAATATACATAAAATAAGGGTGGGTGTTTTAGCGGACTGTGTTCAGATACAACCTCTCGACTTTTCTCCTTGCAGAAGGCGTTTTCTTAAGGTACTTGAGAACGGTTTGGTAGGATGGTTTTATCCCAAAGCTTTTGATGCTCGTCATGCTCTCCAGCTGTTTCCATCCGTAGTATTCAACAAGATGAAATATGATGATTACCAATTGCTTTCCTTTCAATTTACGATGCCCCACCCTTGGTGAGTCGCTGATAGCTGATGCGTACTGCTTTGTTTCCATACCCCAGTGTTTTAAAAAGTTCCCATTCAATTGTATGCTGAATAAAACTGCATTAGACAGGGAGGTATTGCTCAAGCGCGAAAAATAGGTGTTTGTCCTACAAGATTGGAGGCAACCCCTTATTCGTGAGAAATACGCGCTTTCAATATCTCCTTGTTCCTCATATATATAACCTAAGTTGTTCAAAGCGCTGGCAGCGCCCTCTTCCCCATCACTGGCTGTTGCTTCGTCAGGAGAGCTACCAATCTCTTCCCATATCTTTAAGCCCTTGTGATAGTAATCCAATCCCGCTAGAATGTTTCACTGATTCATATTAGTATACCCCATATTGTTGAAGGCGGCAGCCAGGGTGTATACATATCTTTTATTAACAGATGAGGAGAGGCCAATGACATTAATAATCGAATTTGGCTTAGAAAACATTAATTCCATGTGATTCTTGTTAAATTCGGGCCTCTTAAATAATTAAACCATGGCTAAGAATTACATTATTATCGCCTCCTTTCTCTTGTTAGCGGGGTGCGGATCAAATACGCGTGACAACGTCACTGAAGAGGTTGCAATTGAAATGAAGCAGTATGATTACGAAGAGTTTGACAAGAACATAAGTATATCTGGTGGCATCTTTACCCACGACGAGCAACACATAATTTACGCGAGTAATGAGACAGGAATATTCAATTTGTTTTCTATTCCATCTGACGGCGGTACAGCGACCCAGCTCACCCGATCAACTTCTGAATCCTATAGTTTGAAAGCCTGCTTTCCCCATGATGGCCGAATATTATTTTCTCATGACAATGAGGGGGATGAAAACAACCACATTTACCTAAGGCTTGAAAATGGAGATGAGATAGACTTGACGCCTTTCGAAGGATCTAAGAATGTATTCGGCTCATGGAATGCCAATCAGACCGCATTCTATTTTGAATGTAATAAAAGGGATCCTCAATATTTTGATTTGTATAAAATGAGGGTCAGTTCAATAGATGCTGGTAATTACGAACCTGTGCTGGTATATGAAAATGCAGATGGTTATGTATTGGGGCCCATTACCGACGACGAGCAAATTATAGCCGTCACCGTTCAGGAGTCGAGATTGAACTCCAACGTATACCTTATAAATGTTAAATCCGGGGAAAAATTATTGATCACAGAACATGATGGGGAGATAAAATACAATCCACGGCAATTTAGTCACAACGGGAAATATCTGTACATGATAACGGATAAAAACGCAGATTTTGATTACATAGTGAGTTACGACGTGGCAACTGGGGAAACTGAAGAATTTTATAAAACGAATTGGGACGTGAGCAGAATTCACTGGGCACATTCCGAAGACTACTGGAGCGCTTCTGTCAATGAAGATGGCCGCCGCATAGTTTACATGTTCGATGTGAAGAAGAACTCGCAGTTGATATTACCGGAGATTGATGGGCAAGACATAGTACATGTGCATTTGTCAAAATCTGAGACAAAAATGCGGTTCATTACCAATTCCTCTTCTGCGCCGGTCAACATTTATACATTTGATATGGACAGTGAGAAGCTCGTTCGTTTGACGAATACATTGAATCCGGCAATTGATGAATCACATCTGGTTGCCGGGCAGGTAATCAGGTATAAGTCCTTTGATGGCCTGGAAATACCCGCAATTCTCTATATGCCAAAAGGCGCTACCACCGAAAACAAAGTACCCTGTATGTTGTTTATACACGGCGGCCCTGGCGGACAATCTACCATCAGATATTCACAGGTAATCCAATATGTTGTGAACCATGGCTATGCTATCCTGTCAGTAAATAACCGTGGGAGTAGTGGTTATGGCAAAAAGTTCTACGCACTCGATGACAGAAAACATGGAGAAGATGACCTTCAGGACTGTATTGAATCTAAAAAGTATCTCGCCTCACTGGGAACAATAGATATGGATAAGGTGGGAATCATGGGAGGCTCCTATGGTGGATACATGACTATGGCAGCTCTAACTTTTGCTCCTAAAGAATTTAAGGTTGGCGTTAACATCTTTGGCGTTACGAATTGGTTGCGAACGCTCAAGGGAATTCCAGCCCATTGGGCAACATATCGAAAAAGCCTGTACAGAGAATTGGGTGACCCAGATTCTGATGATTCGGTTAGATTGAGGAGAATATCTCCCTTGTTTCATGCTGAAAATATTGCAGTACCCCTGATGGTACTACAAGGAGGCAATGATGTTCGCGTAATTCAAGCTGAATCAGATGAAATTGTAGCCGCCGCGAGGGCCAATGGCGTTCCTGTAGAATACGTACTCTTCCCCGATGAGGGGCACGGATTTAGAAAGAAGGCCAACGAAAAAGAAGCATGGACGAAGATCTTGCTATTCCTCGATAAGTATCTAAAGGGAATTGAGAAAGAAGTGTAGAACTTACCTTGTTGAGTTGTTTTTGAATTCAATATTTACGTAATTTTATATATAAGTTTAAATACAAAGCACTTCAGATTCACCAATAAATTCCACTCATGAAAAGAACTTTACTTTTAGTTACGGCATTATTATTATCAGGCCTCGCAGTGCACGCACAAACGGCTATAACCGTAAACAGCTCGGATATTGTTGGGGCTGGTTATACAATATTAATTGCAGAGGATACAGTAAATACTTACACTAAAGGAACGGCAGGCGCCAATAAAACATGGATTTACACGGGTCTTGCACAGCACAAAATCTCAACCTCAACCTTCACCAGTCCTGCCGGCCTTGCGGGTGCATCAGCATTTCCAACCGCCAACTTAGCCTTTACTTCGGATGATCCGGATAAGGACAGCTCTTCTTTTTTTCTCTTGAAAACATCGGCGGTACTAACTTTTCTCGGAATAGCCAATATTGAAAATAATGGTGATACCATAACCACAAGCTTTATTTTGGATTTTTTGACATTTCCGTCTAACATGGGAACTTCATTTAATTCGAGTTATACTGGGTTGGCATATAAAGACACGCTCAATATAGACCCTGACAATACGGGGCCTCACCCCACTATTGATTCAATCAAGATAATCAGATCCACTTCAATGATCAGTGAAATCGATGCATGGGGTACGTTGACCACTCCCTTGGGCTCATTCGAGGTGCTGAGGCAGAATACGAATGAAACAATTGTAGACAGTTTATTTATGAAGACGAACGGAACGTGGAAGGAAATCAGCCCCGAATTTGCCGCATTTCCAAATGTAGATTCTGTATCAACTTATATAACATACTCGATAGATTGGTGGAGCAATGATCCAGCCGTAGGTTTTCCCCTTGTCTCTTTTAACTACGACAACGGAACGGGCGACAATATTGGGCCTGTTGAATGGCTAAAGGCCAATCCAACTATTGGTATCTACGAGAATATTGCAAATAATGAGCTTGTAGTTTATCCGAATCCAAGTTCGGGTGAGTTTACGATTCAGTACAAGCCAGAAAACTCATCTGCAACAGTTTCTGTATATGATAACTTAGGTCGACTGGTAATCCAGGAATCTTTGAAGGGCCATACAGGCCTGAACCTGAGTGATGCAACCGGTGGTATTTATCTGGTTAGAATTGAAGATGGAGATCGTGTACTAACCAAAAAGATATTGGTTAAATAATCCTTCTATGTTTATTGTATCGAGAAGGCATTCTCGTCAAGAGGGTGCCTTTTTTGTTTCCTTATATTGTAATTATGAGCATTGCGACGAATCTTGCAAATTCGTTTCCAGATGACTAAAGATTCTTCACTTCATTCAGAATTACAAGTCGCGTATATTTGAGCCATGATAGAACGAATACAAGATTTTTACAATTCTCTTCCAGATGAGTTGTTCAACGACCCAACTGTATTCGCAGCTCCCGTTTATCTATTCATCATCCTTGTCGAGATATTGATTGTTCGCCGCAAAGAGATGGATTTGTATCTGGCCAAAGATTCTGCCGCCAGCATATCTACGGCATTGGGGGTAATTGTAGTAGGCGCTGGATCTAAAATCCTGGCTTACCTGTGGCTAATGTGGGTTTATAAGTTCAGGTTATTTGATTTTGACATAAGTATCTGGTGGTATTGGGTGGTCCTGTTTTTTGCTGAGGACTTCTCCTTTTACTGGCACCATAGATTCAGTCACCATATCAGGGTTCTGTGGGCGGCGCATGTGGCCCATCATTCTTCTCAAAAACTCAACTATTCTGTAGCATTGCGCCAAAGCTGGGTTGAAATTTATTACAAATACATATTCTGGACCTGGCTACCGCTGGTCGGCTTTCATCCCCTTCATATATTTTTATTTATGTCGTTCAATGCCATTTTCCAATTTTGGCCTCACACACAACTTATCAAAAATATCGGCCTCCTGGAATGGATATTTAACACCCCTTCACACCATCGGGTACATCATTCTTCTAACGTGGTGTATCTAGATCGCAACCACGCGGGTATTTTAATTATTTGGGACAGAATGTTTGGGACCTTCCAAAAGGAACTGGACGAAGAACCTTGCGTTTATGGGATTACCAACAACATAGATTCTTTCAATCCATTGGTTATTGAATCCCACGAATACGTTAACTTGTGGAAGGATTTAAAACGCGCCAAAAAGCTGTCTGACAAGTTGAAGTACATCTTCAAACCTCCCGGATGGAGTCATGATGGGCCAGACAAAACTTCAGATAATATGCGAAGATTAGCAGGCCTAAAATCTGTTAAATAATGTTAAAGCATTGGACATAAATAATAATGAAGGACAATAGGAGTTTAAACTGCAACTCCTAAATATCTTTTGTTATGATCCACACCTCTTCCTACTGGCAACAGCACTTTGAGCAGAATTTAACCGAACAACGCGTAGACTGGAGCATTGAGCCCAATCTCATGCACGTTGAACGCAACGATATATTGTATTCTCTAAAAGCCTGGCAGTTGGGCGAAACCAGTGATGGCAGCCATTTGTTGGTTGCAGCAAATAAATACGCCAACAAAATTGGAGATAAGAACTATGTAGATGCAGTGAAGCTCTTCATAAAGGAAGAACAGAAGCATGGGAACAATCTGGGGAAATACATTGACCTGATTGGAGAGAAGCGTCTTAAGAAAGACTGGGGAGATACCCTATTCCGTAAGATTCGTTATATGAACAAGAGTATGGAACTGTGGACGATCGCCGTAATAATTGTAGAGAGTGCTGCCCAGGTTTTCTATGAGGCTCTTCACGACGCCACAGACTGCGAACTACTTCAGTCCATCTGTAGGGATATTATCATTGATGAGGCCCATCATATCAAATTTCAAAATGAGCGAATGTTCATTATCTTTCAGAACAAAGGATTCTACAATAAAGCCTTTTCGCTGGGTTGGTATTCCATCCTGTTCTTTGGCACCATTCACGCCATTTGGTTTGGACATGGAACAGCATTAAAGGCAGGAGGTGTGAATAAATCTGAATTTATGAGAAGGATGTACTACAAGTTTTTCAAAACCATCAAGTTCCTCCATAGCGCCGAAAAAGTAGCTCCCAACCTGGTTGTTGTCTAAATATTTTCATGTTCGGGTTTGGCAATGTTACCTACCGAATCCCGGTTTTACTTCCTGGTAACCCTTTCCGCTAGCTTTCCCCCCAGCAGGCCATTGGAAAATAAGCCATGGTTAAATCCAAGATATTATACCATGTTGGGGCGGGCAGCATGAAAGCATTGGCGGTTCCTCCTAGTAAAAAGAACAATCCAATAGTTAGGGCAAATTTAAGTTTATGGCTTGCGGCAATCCAGAATGCCAGGAAAGCGCCTGCAAAAGTCCCAAGGCCATGGGCTAAAAATGGCATAATAAAATGTTTGGGCTCAAACAAATGCATAGATGCCACTAAACCTTCCATGGTGGTAACGTCAGCTCCTTCAGGAGGAGGAATAACAGAACCACTGATCATGATGATTCCCATATTCACTGCACTTCCCCCAATAAAGCCCGCAACGACTGCTAAAATATTTTTTACTGTTGAATTCATAATTAGAGTATTCATTGGTTAATCATGCTTAACGGCCTGGTTTTGAAAGGCATGGTTTTCAAATGAGCTCTTGACTTCCGCGATAAGAGTTTGGTGAGAGCACGAAGTTAACTGAAATCCTTATCAGCTTAAATTTTATTGATATTAGCATTCTGATTCTCTTCAATCCCCTCTTTGCCTCCACACGTATTGGTCGCCAGTCCAATAAATTAGTCCACCTGCCGATTCCGGCTTTTCAACGTAGATTCCCTCTCCCTTTTGATTTTTTTCTTCTATGTTGGTTCTTATTGTCCATACTCCTAACCATCTAAAGTCGTCTCCTCCATTTCCAATTTTGCTACCTGCCCCTAATATAAAAAAGTGGCGGCTGTCAGAATGGATTACCAGTATCCCAATTTTCTTGGTCTTTGTCTCTTTTATTAGAATTGCAATGTCCGGTTTTGAATCACCATTGAAGTCTCCGCGTAAATAAAAAGGGTTCAAATGATATGTAAATTCATATTTATTGTACAGTCCGCTGTCATTGAATACTTTCCTGGCTAAACTTGGAATATTCCAGTCTGTATATCTCGCATAGCCGTCCGATTCTATCCCTTGTGAATAAGAGTTTAGCGAGAATGACAAAAGAAGTATTATCGTAATCCAATGCCCCATTTTTCAATTCTGACTAACGACTCGTGTTACCACAGTGCCTCCTTACGTTCGGATACCTACCTTACGTAAAATTTGCTACCCAGTTACGTAAACCCCGATTCTGCGGTATTGTGCGTAACAGATTCTTGTAAGCAGTAGTAGCCAATTCTAAAGTTCTTGTCACCAGAATGCAATACTCTCTACGGAGCGCAAGACAGATTTAGGTTTTTAAGTGGGGAAATGACCAAAATTTCTCTTTGCGGTGGCATTAAACCAGTGCCAAATGTATTTGCAAACGAGGCCGGGCTATTTGATTTAAAGATTGAATTTATACGAATGTAATTTCCTAAAAATAGATATATTTGCCATCGTGAAAGTATTAAAAATACAAGCAGTTTTTTTGGTATTTGTTATAATGGCGCCATTAGTATTTACCTCAATTATCAAGTTGGGCGATGCCGGTGATAAGTATAATTTGTGCGAAAACTTCCCGGAAGAAGAACGAAAGAGTGATCGGGAATCTGGGGAAAAAGAAGGAAAGGGTGATCTTGAAGAATTTATATCTCATAACTGGCATGACTTGGCAACCTTGGGGGATAAAAGTTCTGAATCTCTTTGGAAAAACAAAGAATTTGTCAGTCTCGGCAACGATGTTTTGACCCCTCCTCCTGAGTTTATCTAATTACGTCCAGTATTCGGTGCTTTACCGCCTGTCGAGCATAATGTGCTTGTGATACATTGTTGCTCAATACTATTAAAATCACTAATAAAAAATAAAATATTTGATATGAAATATTATCATTCTCTGGCATTTATTGTAATACTGTTTTCTTGTGTAAAGAATAACGAATTAGATAAGAAAAATATAGATTTCGAAGTACTAAAGAAAGATAAGGCTATCCTGGATTCTGCTTATTCAGTATTGATTCATGGTAATAGATTAGATGATAACTTTGAAGAGAAGGTTTCATTAATATACGATAAATACAACTTCAATTATACGACCGTACAATTCGATATAGCAAAAGCATCAGCAAAACTAGAAGAAGTTTTACAGCCTGCTGTAAATTCAAATAAATCCAAAAATTGATAGGAATTGATCTGTCAAACGATTCTAAAGGTGTTTTTCGGAAAGGCTGAGGTGAAAGATCAGAATTTCCCTGGAAGAGTGAATTCTGAGCATATAAGTGCAAGAAATGAAGAAACTATTTGATTTTAAAAATATAAAGGGAGATTTATTTGGTGGCATCACGGCGGGCATTGTGGCCCTGCCATTGGCGCTAGCTTTTGGTGTGCAGAGCGGCATGGGTGCCATTGCAGGACTGTATGGAGCTATGGTGTTGGGTATGGTTGCCGCAGTTTTTGGCGGAACAGCCACACAGGTAAGTGGTCCCACGGGCCCTATGACGGTGATTTCGGCCATGATAATTGCTGCTGCCATTGAGGTTTCGGGCAGTTTACAGGCAGGCATGGGAATTATCATAGCCTCTTTTTTGCTGGCAGGTGGCTTCCAAATACTTTTCGGCCTTTTTAAAATAGGGAAGTATATCAAATACCTGCCCTACCCGGTGCTTTCGGGTTTTATGACGGGTATTGGTGTGATAATTATTCTATACCAGGTATATCCATTTATGGGGCATGGTTCTGCTAAAAGCACTTTTGATATTTTCCTGAACATTGGCGAACCACTTTCGGCCCTGAACTGGAGTGCTATTGGCCTGGGGGGATTAACTGTGGGGATAATTTACCTGTTCCCTAAAATCACTCCAGCCGTGCCAAGTGCGCTGGTGGCTTTGGTGGTTGCAACATTGGCGGCATTTTTCATGAAGCTGGATGTGCCGCTTATCGGTGATATTCCCTCGGGCATTCCCGAATTGAAAATCGGGACGATCCTGAGTATTGACCCCGGCATGTACTGGACCATTATTGAGTTTGCAGTGATGCTTGCAGCGCTTGGGACCATTGATTCGCTGCTCACATCGGTAATTGCCGATAACATTACCAAGACACAACATAACAGCAACCGTGAGTTGATCGGGCAGGGTATTGGAAACGTAGCGGCGGCACTTATCGGGGGATTGCCCGGTGCGGGCGCTACCATGCGCACAGTTGTGAATATAAATGCAGGTGGCAAAACCCGCCTTTCAGGGCTTATACACGGGCTGTTGCTGGCGGGTATATTATTTGGCTTTGGGAAATACGCTTCTTACATACCGCTAAGCGTATTGGCAGGTATTCTTATTACAGTCGGCATTGGAATAATTGATTACAAGGGACTGCGCCATCTCAGGAGAGTGCCGAGAGCGGATGCTCTTATCCTGATAGTTGTGCTGCTGATCACCGTGTTTGGAAACCTGTTGCATGCAGTAGGTGTTGGCGTTGTGCTGGCGTGTGTATTGTTCATGAAGAACTCGAGTGACCTGGCGGAAAGCGGAACATCAGTAAAGGCTTTTGCGGGTTTTGACGGTGAGCAGCCTTGGGATGATGAGAATAGTGTGTACAAAGAATACAAGGGTAAGATTTACATCAAGCACTTGTATGGATCGTTGTTCTTTGGCTTTACTTTCCGGTTTCAGCAACTGATCAGGGAACTGGATGATGGTGTTAAAGTGCTGATAATAAGGATGAACAAGGTTCCGCACATAGACCAATCAGGAGTATATGCCATGGAAGAAGCCATTACTGATCTGCAAAACAGGGATGTAGTTGTGTTGCTTACAGGTGGACAGCCGCAACCGTTAGACATGCTGAAAAAGATAGATATAATACCTGCGCTAATACCCGAAATGCACGTGTTTGCGGAATTTGAGGATTGCGAAATCTGGCTTAAACAGAATTTAAAAAACGAGAATGGGGGGTTTGCCAGGATTGTTGCGGAACTACATGAAGTAAAAAAGGCAAAAGTGGCCTCCCGGATGTAGAACAGATAGTTATGGAAACAAAAACATTGACAAAAAAGGAAAGGGATAAACTTTCACCCTCTGATGTGCAAAAGCGATTGATGAAGGGGAATCTTCGCTTCACCGGAACGAAAGAGATGATTCGGAGGGATTACAAAAAGGAAATAGAAGAAACTGCTTCCGGGCAATTTCCGTGTGCAGTCGTGTTGGGATGTATTGATTCACGGGTTCCTGCTGAGATTGTATTCGATCAGGGGATCGGGAATATTTTCAGCATACGGGTTGCTGGCAATGTGCTGAACAATGATGTGATTGGTAGTATGGAATTTGCTTGTAAAGTGGCAGGTGCAAAACTGGTAGTTGTATTGGGCCATACACGGTGCGGTGCAGTTAAAGGAGCTTGTGATGATGTGCAACTGGGTAAGCTGACAGGGCTTGTGGATAAGATAAAACCTGCTGTAATTAAGGCAATACGAGATGAGGAAGCGTATTATGGTAATTCTTACAATTCTGAGTTTTTAGAGGCGGTAGCCAAAAAGAATGTAGCATATGTAATCGAAGCAATTCCGGAAGAGAGTGAGGTGCTAAAGAAAATGGCCAAGATAGGGCAAATAGAAATTGTAGGTGCGATGTACTATGTGGAGACTGGAAGGGTGGAATTTGACACAATGAATTAACAACCAATTTATGACAGATATCAGAACAAAGGTAAAGACAATTATTACAGATAAATTAGGGGTTGACGAAGCTACAATAACTCTCGATGCAAAGTTCTATGATGATTTAGGAGCGGATAGCCTTGATATTGCCGAGCTAATATTGGAATTTGAGAATGAATTTAATATAGTCATTCCGGATAATAAAGCAAAAAACATCAAAACAGTAGGAGAAGCAATGGATTATATTGAAAAAAATAAATAATTAATGAATGAGCCAAAAGCTCCGGGATAAGGAAAAAACATTAGAATAAAAACATGCAAACGCCGTTGAAAGAACCAAAAAGAATAAGCGGGTAATTTTGGGCTGTTACTGCTGATTATTGCTTTTATCCTGATTTATTACCTTACCGGCAAAGAAGCTGGGAAAAGAGATAAAAACACTGCCCTTAAACCCTATGAATCGCCATTTCAAAAAGAGGGTCAACTGGTTTTCTTGAATGGTACAAACAGTGATACGATAATAATAAATAATAGACATTGAAATTGCCGATGGTAGTTATGACAGAGCGCAGGGATTAATGTACAGGCGTTCAATGCCGGATAGTGTCGGGATGCTGTTTGTTTTTGAGGGGCAAGAGCCGCAGTCGTTCTGGGTGAAGAACACTTACATCTCTCTGGACATGATTTATATAAATGAAAATGATGAGATAGTTACTATTCAACAATACACCGAACCGTTTTCCAGGCGTTCTTATCCTTCATACAAGGAAGCAAAGTATGTAGCGGAAGTAGTTGCCGGATTTTGTGATAGGTATATGATGTTAAGGATAGCGATAAATTATTTTTAAACTTGTATAAAAGAGATCATGGCTGTTAATAATCAAACTCACAGGGCAAAAAAGACAATACTGTAAATTATCAAAAAATGAAAAAAAAATTTGGTGCAGATTCTAAATCCGTTTTGCAGGCAAAATTTGACGCCCAAAAGATTGCCTTTGGCCCTGTGATGTTCCAGGCGGCCAAAGCGCTGAGGGATTTGGGGATATTGGAATTACTTAGAAAAAAAGGTAATGACGGTATTGGTATTGGTATTGAAGCCATTGCCAAGGAACTTAACCTATCGGTATATGGAGTCAAAGTATTGCTTGAAGCCGGCATCAGCCTGGAAGTTGTAATATTAAAGGACAAGAAATTTATCCTTACTAAAACAGGTTACTTTATTATTAGTGATGAGCTTACAAGGGTTAATATGGACTTTGTAAACGATGTGAACTACCAGGGCATGTTTCATCTTCAGGATGCAATCAAAACAGGTAAACCAAGAGGATTGCAGGTTTTTGGAGAATGGGAAACCATTTATGAAGCCTTGGCCAATGCTGAACTGCCTGAAAAAGTATTGGAGAGCTGGTTCAGGTTCGATCATTTTTACTCTGACATTGCTTTCCCCCAAGTGTTGCCCTTAATTTTTAAAAATGGCTCCGACAGAATCCTGGATATCGGTGGCAACACAGGAAAATTTGCTATCAAATGTGCTGAATTTTCAAAAAAGGTTAAAGTAACCATACTGGATCTTCCAGGTAATTTGAAAGTTGCAAAAAAGAATGCAGAGGAAAAAGGGTTTGCTGATCGCATATCAGGAATACCATGCAATTTGCTTGATCCATCTGTAGCATTCCCTAAGAATTATAAGATTATTTGGATGAGCCAGTTCCTTGACTGCTTCTCACAGCAAGAAATAAGCCATTTGCTGAAACGAGCCTATAATGCAATGAACACTGACAGCGAATTATACATTTTAGAGCCCTACTGGAACAATCAGCGGTTTGAAGCTTCGACTTATAGCCTGCATGCAACCTCCTTATATTTCACTTGCATGGCTAATGGCCACAGCCAGATGTACCATACAGATGACATGAAAAAGCTATTAGAGAAAACAAAGTTGTACGTTGATCAGGAATATACTGATATAGGAGTTGGTCATACATTGTATAGATGCAAGAAACAGTCTGAGCGTAAGGCAAGTAAAGCTCTTGCTGCACATAAGAATTGAGTAACATGTGTTCTTGTGAAAAAACATTTGGACGGTTTCGGAAACAATTTTGTATAGCAGGATGCTTATGTGCAGCAGGTGCTTGACGTGTGGATGCCTAACACGTAGTATCGCGGGATGGCAAAAAAACTAATCCGATAGCTATCGGATCGAGTATCATCCACATAATTGTCTACGGAGCGAAGAAGTCTTATAATTGTTTCCCACCATTCAGAGAGCTACGGTCTTGTCAACCGTTACTGAGCTTTCAGGGTGCTGGCCCGTTATATTAAAGTCCGCCGAAACCGTACTTGAACCACACTTGCTTTTCAGGTTACTACTTGCCGTTCAGGCTGAGCAAAATTTCTGGCTTTTGTTTTTACCACAAAAGTCTCCGGCCGCTATTCCTTACAACTTCTTGTAACCCTGAGCCGGTGCGCAGGTTGTGTTTATCCCTTTTGTTAATGCGTTGTTCTACCAACTCCCCCAGCCCATGTCATTTTCTTCAAAGATCTGATCCCAATCTGTATTCAGGACTGAATTCAACTCCACTACCCTGCTATCAAAGTATCTCGGATCAATACCGGCGTAGTTTGCCAGCTTAACTTCGTCCTCATACACAATATGATTGGTTATTACATTGTCTCTCACATGCAGTACCACTTCCATGACGCTATCATCCCCCTCCACAAAGCGCTCAATCATTTTTTTAATGGCTTTTTTCTTCTTCTTCAAATACTTGCCCATCTTTTTATCTTTCATCTTATGAAATGGCAACGGGCCGTAATGACTGGTTTCTAAGAAACTGGGGGAACGTATCTCACCTCTTCGATATTCTCGCTGAATTTTCTGGATCCTGTTCATGAAGGTGACCAATTCATCCGCTTCATCCAGGTCTATGTTGTCCCAGAGTTTGAGATACATATACAGCTTTAGATACAGATCATTTTTCAGCTTGGGCTCGGTTCGGGCGCTTCTTATTGGAATATTGTTGTCTGCTGCGAGGTCCATAAACACCTTAAAAAACTTCTCAAAAAAAGTGAGGGTGTTGTGATGACTCGACAAATGAGCAATGGGAATATCATTGTCCTTAAAAACATCTATTTGCGCCTGGAGTTCATCCCTTAGCTCACTTTCCACAATGGCATCTCTTGACAAATCCGTATGGGCATTGAATTCATTGGCTTCATCCGGATTCTCGTTAAAGGCTTCATCCAGATCTTCATCTGATTTACAAAGGCTTGGAACAGCATCTCTTTCAAGAATTGGATTTCCTGAGGAAATAGTAAGGTGAACACCAATCTGAGGGCTAACACCGTGTTCTTTGCTCTTCTCAATAAGCTCTTTGACATTACTTACGGAAGTTTCACCGTTTTCTCCATAGTTGGCAAAAGCTGCAACGGAGTTAATCTTTCCTTTTATTACACCTTTCATAATCCCTGCATCTATACTTGGAACTACTCCAAAATCATCTGCTGTAAGAATTAGTTTTTTCATTGTATCTTTTTCTTCCTAGGGCTAGCCTTTGCACGGGGATTGTACTCAAGGCAATATTCAATCCAATCGCCCAATTGTTCATCGGTATCTATCCCTTCTGGATTTACGAAGATGAATCCCTTCATGGGCCTGCCTGTAAACTCCATAGTTTGTGCGCCGGGCTTCTTCAACATTTCGTCATACAACTCTGGATCCGTTCTCGCCATCAGCTGATCTTTATTCACGCCGAGACACATCTTATTATCGACCATAAAGGCCAGTCCTCCAAACATTTTCTTTTCAAAAAAGGGAACGCTTCTTTGCTTTAAGGCCTGATTAACCCGCTCAGCGAGAAATTCATTGTAGGGCATGATTTTCGAAGTTACTGAGTAAATATAACGAATAAAAACCCCGCACTTAAGATTTAAGTACGGGGTTAATTATTAGAGTCTGAAAAATCTCCTATACTACCTGTTGGCGCTGATCTCAAAATTTAATTCAATATCATCAGATAATACCATGTCACCTTCCGGGTAAGCCCATTTTACATCATATTCCTGGCGATTAAATGTCAGGCTACCTGTAACGGAAACGCCATCTACATCTGTAGTCACAGTAATATCCGTAACTGTAACTTCACCCGTCTTTCCTCTCAAAGTGAGGTCAGCGGTAGCAGAAGCACCGTCGACGCTCTTAATAGCCAATGTTGCAGAAGGGTTATTCTCAATATCAAAGAAATCCGCCGAGTTAAGATGTCCCACCAATTTCTCCGGTGTATTCTCCTCATTGAATGTTGCGTCTTTGGTTGGAACTATACTGCTCATGTCAACAGTAAAACTCCCACCTGTAAGTTGACCACCTGATACTGTTACGCTGCCTTCTGAGATATTTATAGTTCCGGTATGAGAATATACGCCAATGGCTGTACCTGTCCAGGTAATCTTACTATTCGCTGCATCCACAGTATAAGTAGCTTCAACTGCTTCTTCAACAACTGCCGTTTCTTCAGTACTTTCAGTAGCTTCAGTTACTTCGGCTGATTCTGTCCCGCTACCACATGATGCCAATAAAAACATCCCTGACAAGGCCGCCAATAAAAATATGTTCTTCTTCATTACTTCTGATTTTTTGATTTGTCTTTTAAATTAATTGAGGTGCGAAAGTAACAATACCTTACTTAAGCAGCACCATTGTAGCCTAATTAGGGAGCATTCATGTAATGATAACCTACTTTTTGCCTCTGTTAATATCTGAGAAAATTATTCTTCACATCATTTTATCAATTATATTGCAGATTCTACCATAATTTCAATACGATGGCCAAACCAGTTGTGGACCAAAATCTAGTCGATACTGAATTTCTCAGTTTAGTAGGCAAGAAGATTTCTAAACATTTGTCAGTGGATCTAATAGCGGAGAACCTATATCAGGAGCTCAATCAGCTCATGGATGCGGATATGTTTGGTGTGGGTTTGCTGGACGAAGAAAAGCAGGCGCTGGTTTTTCGGGGAGTATATGAGAATGGCAAGGTGCTGGATGAATATCACATAGCATTGAGTGAAGACAGAATGGCCATTCGCTGCTTTAAAAATATTGAGGAAATTGAGATAAAAGACTGGGGTAGAGAGCACAAGAAATATGTTTCTAAAACTTATGAGGCAAAAGCCGGAGAGCTACCGGAATCTTTGATTTATCATCCATTGGTAATTGATGACAAGGCTATCGGTGTTATTTCTGTTCAAAGTTTTGTAAAACATGCCTACACCCAAAATCACTTGTTTATCATCAGAAACCTGGCGCAGTACGTGGCCCTGGCTCTGGAAAATGCAAGATTATATGAGGGCCTTGAAGAAGAGGTAAAGAAAAGAACTGCAGAAATCCTCAGGCAAAAGGAAGAGTTGGAGAAGAACTATGCAAACACAAGGCTGCTCAGTGAGATCGGGCTTCAAATAACTTCCTCATTGGATTTTGAATCCATTTTTAGAAAGTTACACGACAACGTAAACAAGATGATGGATGCTGAAATATTCGGAGTTCGTATTTTTCATGAGGAAGACAACGTTATTGAATACAAATATGAAATAGAGAGCGGCAAAAGACATGAAATTCAGTTTATTCCTTTCGAAGATGATGATAATTATTCCGTGTGGTGCATTAAAAACAAAAAGGAAATTATCCTAAACGACAATAAAAAGGAGTACCGAAAGTATGTGAAAGAAATTAAAGTGGTAGCCGGAAAGATGCCAAATTCCCTGATCTTCTATCCGATGATAATTGGGAAAGAGGTCATTGGTGTTGTCACTGTACAAAGCTTTAAGTTCAATGCATATGGGAATTATGAGCTCGATATATTAAAAACACTTGCATCTTATACGGGAATTGCCCTGGCCAATGCGAAGCTGTATGAGAACCTGGAGGAAAAGGTGAAGGAGAGAACAAAAGAGGTGGTAATCCAAAGCGAAGAATTGGCAGAGAGAAACAGGGATATTACTGATAATATCGCCTACGCCAGGCTTATTCAGCAGTCACTGCTTCCATCGGATAATGTCGTCCGGAGAATGTTGCAGAAACACTTTATTCTCTATCTTCCAAAGGACATTGTAAGCGGGGATTTCTATTGGTTTGAAGAGGTCGGCCACAAAATATTCTTTGCCTTGGGAGATTGTACAGGACATGGGGTATCAGGAGCGTTCATGACCATTGTGTCCCTGAATATCTTAAATCAGGCATTATTTGGCAAACGTCTGCGCAAACCATCAGAGATATTAGATTTCCTGGAAGCAAAAATCAACAAAACCTGGCAACTCAATCAGAAGAAGGGCATACGCAGGATGGATGGACTGGATATTGCCTTGTGTTGCTTTGATAGGGAGAATAGAACATTGGAGTTTTCAGGTGCACACAGCCCTATTCACCTAATTCGAAAAAACCGGATTTATAAATACAAAGCTGACAGGAGGTCAATCGGATTGGTCAGTGATAAGAAAAAGCCGGTATTTACGAATCAGACAATTCAACTGCAGAAATCTGATTTGCTCTATCTTTCGTCAGATGGATATCAAGACCAATTTGGTAAAGTGACGGCGAGGAAGCTCGGCGAGAAACGCTTCTCCGATCTCTTAAAAAAAGTGACCAAATCTGGCATTAAACAGCAAAAAATTGATTTAGAAATAGAATTCATTCGCTGGAAAGGTTCCGAACCTCAGGTGGATGATGTGTGTGTAATAGGTATTCAATTTTAGCCATATAAAACGAGCATGATAAAGTACGTTGGGCTCGGGATATTGCTTCTCTTCTCTTCTTGTAATCTCATCCATATAATTCACCGAAATTTCCCAGACATTTCTGATTATAAGATATTTACACAAGTTATAATAAGGCATGCTTCAACACCATATGAGTTCCATAAACGCAATGAAAATATTCTTTTGCCACCGGTTAAAGATTGGGTGATCACGAAAACGGGCAAGGAGGCATCACCGTATTCAAAATCTGTTGAACAGTTCCTGGAGGAAACTAAAACGACCTCTCTGTTAATCGTAAGAGGAGATTCCCTCATATATGAAAATTATTTCAACGGTTTTGATAGAAGTACGACTTCACAACACTTCTCTTTAACCAAGGCCGTAATATCTCTGTTGACAGGCATCGCTATTGGAGAAGGGAAAATATCTGGATTAGATCAACCTATATCCAATTATATACCGATGTATGCATCTGACGATCGAGGCAAAGTGACCATCGGCCAACTATTAAACATGACCGCGGGTTTTGACTGCAACGATTACGATGACCAGTTGAGGTTCATTCGGGTGTATTATGCGGATGATCCTATTAAGTTCATATCGAAACGCAAATTGAGATACTCACCTGGAAATAAGTTCGCATACTCCTCCTTTAACAGCATCTTGTTAGGCATGTGCCTGGAGAAAGCCTTCGGACAACCTTTGAATACGCTGATACAGGATAAAATATGGACCAGGATTGGCACCTCCTTCGACGCGAGCATAGGCGTGTATGAAGACAATACGCCAATGGCCTTTGGTGGCCTGGCCTCCTACCCCGTTGATTTGGTAAAATTTGGAAGACTTGTAGCAAAAGGTGGAAATTGGAACGGAGATCAGATAGTGCCATCGGATTACATAGATGGTTGTAGGAGCAAATCAGAAGAGAATGGCAAAACCTGGAGATATAGCAGAGGATTCTGGCTTGACTGCTATAGCTGCCTTAAGAAGGAGGAGATTGAAACATTAAAATGGCCTGAACGAAGTAAAAACTGCAATGATGAAAATCAGCTTTTTGGCGGGGGTTATCGAGGGCAGATACTATTTATTGATGTGAAAAAGCAGCTCATTATTCTTCGTTTGGGCACAGGTGACGCCAGAAAATCCTGGAGCCTGAGCATTAGCAAGCTTGCGGAATTACTTTAAGAAATGAGCAATATGCTATCCATTTTAAAGAATCAGTGCTTTTTTGTAGTTTAGATAGTATGCAATCAAATTCCATAATGAAAAAAGATAACTCTGAAGATGGGTAAGAATATTGTCGTATTCTCGGATGGAACGGGCCAAAAAGGCGGGGAGGGTGTCAGTACCAATGTTTATCAGCTATTTACTTTTGTTGAGGACCGAACACCCAGGCAAATAGCTTTTTATGATCCGGGCCTGGGAACGGATTGGAAGAAGATTACAGGCAATGCCTTCGGATTGGGGTTTTCGCGCAATCTAAAACAGTGTTACCAATTCATATTTGACAATTTTGAATCGGGAGATCAAATTTATCTCTTTGGATTCAGTCGTGGTGCAGCGACGGTACGCAGCTTAGCGAGCTTCATCAACAGATTTGGAATACTGCCCAAATCCAGGCCGGATCTGATAAAGGAAGCATATCGATTATATAAGAATCGCGCGACCAATCATGGAGAGATGAAAATTGAAGCTTTCCGTGAGAAACACAACTCGATGAAATCTAAAATTGCATTCCTTGGTGTTTGGGATACCGTGGCCGCACTGGGGTTTCCGCACAAAGGGCCCGATGTGTTGCTAGACAGATTATTCAAACATGATTTTCACAATTTCGACCTCAGCGAGAACGTAGAATTCGCGAGGCAGGCATTGGCTATAGATGATGAACGAAAGACCTTTCACCCCATTCTTTGGAGTAAAATAAACAACGACACACAAAAGAGAATTAAACAAGTGTGGTTTGCCGGAGTTCACACAGACATTGGTGGTGGATATCCAGAGCAAGGCTTATCTGATATATCACTGAACTGGATGATTGACGAGGCTACCGAGAAAGGATTGATTATTTACAACAAATCAGATAAATATGCAAAATTTATTGGAGAGAAGACAGATAATTCAAACGATATGATGCATGACGAGCAGACTGGCTGGCTTGGTAAAATTTACCGCAGGGCACGAAGAGAATGGAAGCAAAACGGTGTAAAAAGAGAAGAAAAGCCGTTAATTCATGAGAGTGTGCTATCTCGAACCAAAAACCAGCATAATAAAGACACCCCGCCTTATACTCCCTGGATAATTGAAGGATTGTCTGAAAACAAATATGAAACGGAGAAATGGAACATATCAAAGCCCATAAGCGAGATTTAATTCGGATATTGCTTTCCGATTTGAAGAACTTTTCAAATGAGTCATAAAGTTTATTTGATCCCCGGCCTTGGCGCCGATAGCAGAATGTTTAAATATCAGGCCGACCTTGGGGATGACTTCATTCCCATGGATTGGATAGAACATGAGAAGGGAGAAACAATGGCCTCCTATGCCAAGCGATTCAGTGAGCTGATAGATACCAGTCAACCCTTCTCAATATTAGGTGTGTCGATGGGTGGAATTCTTGCAATTGAGCTCAACAAAATAATTAAACCGGAAAAGGTTATTCTTATCTCGATTATTAAGAATAAAAACGAGAGGCCATGGACCTCCAAGATTGCCAAGGCCTTGCATTTATATCCATTTATCTCTGGCTTCGCATTTAAAGCAATCACCTATGTGGTGGTGTCCCTATTCGGACTGATGAAGAAAGAGCACTCGGATCTGTTTAAGACCATGCTCAAGGATGCGGATCCTGGTTTTATGAGATGGGCGTTAATAAGGCTGATTGTTTGGGATAACACCGAGGAATTTGATAACGTCATTCACATTCATGGAGACAGCGATGCCGTATTTCCCATGCGCTCTTTTGATAATACCATAAGGATTAAAGGCGGAAACCACTTTATGATCGCCAATCGATATGATGAGGTAAACACCCTTATACGGGAGGCGCTCAGTCCAACTGTTGCATTAACGTGAAAGGCAGGTAAAACAATTGAAAGACGATTGGAAGACGGTGGTGAGACAGTTGGAAGACGGTGGTGAGACAATTGTTTAACTACTGTTTAACCAATGTCTTCCCATTGTATTATTGACAATGTTTTAGCATCAGCTTTTCCACCTCGTCGCCGTAGAATTCTGTAAAACCCAACTTGATTGCCTTCTTCATATCTCTACACGCTGACATAGGGCTTTTGTCTGCCAGGTTAACCAAGGCACGGTTTCGGTAGGCATAAGAATTGTTCTGCTCTATACTAATTGACTTGTCGATATCAGCCATTGCCCCGGCTATGTCATTGTTCTTGTACTTTGCAAATCCACGGTTATTATAAGCAAAAGCATTTTCAGGGTCTTTCTGAACAAGCCCGTCAAATACGGCGATTGCCCCAGAAAAATCACCAGCATCAATTTTTAAAAATCCAAGATTATTTACCGCGTCATAATCACTCGAATCCAATTCTATAACCTTCTCAAAATCCACAATGGCTGCATTCAATTCCTTCAGCTTTTTCCTGGTTATCGCTCTTTCGAAATACCCTTCCTTGTTTTTTGGGTTTACCTCGATCAACTTTGTAAAGTCTTCCGCAGCACCTTTATGATCACCCATTTTAGACTTGGCCTTTCCACGGGCAAGGTAAGCATCCTCATATTTGCTATCCAACGCCAACGCCTTATCCAGGTCTACAATACCTCCTATATACTCCTTTTGTTTGGCTTTGTTCCTTCCCCTGTAGCAGTAAGATTCCTTGTTTAAACTGTCCAGGGCTATTGCTCTATCCAAATACTCGAAAGCATCTTCATATTTTCCAAATCTAAAACAGGCCTTGCCCATTTCCAGGTGAGCCAACGGCAAATTTGAATTTATCTTAATAGCCCTCTTCAAATCTTTGTATGCTCCAATATGATCGCCCATCAATACTTTTGTGCTCCCCCTGGCTGCCCATGCATAATAATCTTTTTTATTAAGGCCTATCAGAAAGGTGTAATCCGCTTTGGCGCCTGCCAGATCGCCTATCTTCACCTTACACTTACCCATCATGGAAAATGACGCAGGGTGTCCGTGGGCGAGGTTGGTCGCCTTTGAAAATTCGATAATTGCACCTTTATAGTCTCCTTCCAGGTACTTGGCTTCACCGAGCTTGTAATACTCTGCCGCAGTGGATTGTGCACACAATTGCAACGAAGCAAACAAGGCAAAAACAATCAGAACTATGGATCGCATTAAAGAAAAATATATGGAACCAAATATACAGTATCTATTGCAGGAGAATATTAATTATGCGAAGAGGTTTTAAACAATATACCCTTGAAACTTGTACTATATCCTTTATGCCTTTACTCGTCGTCATTTTTGTTTTCCAGGTAGTACTTCAACACCAAATTGAAGGTAAAAGCATTGTTCTTGATCCTGAGACCGGTATTGGTAGAACTCTGTGGCGCATCATAAACTTTTGTCAGGTCTTGATGCCGTGAAATCTCCAAACCCATTCCGATTTGATCAATCATATATTGTACTCCCATTCCATAATTGAGTCCAAAGATCACCTTGGCAAAATTACCTGAAAAAGCAGCTATAGCGTAATTGGTTTTAAAGGACAACTGAAAATCCAGCCTGGGCCCCATAAATACATACGGCATCCATGATCCTTTCTGGTATTGCAGCTTACCTGTAGGGGCAATGAACATGTAATTAAAACGCGTAATCAGTTCTTGATTTCCAATAACCTTTCCGACCGAATTAACCACGATAGCCTTTTCTTTCAAACCTTTCTGTATCAATCCGATATCAATATTTACCCGGATATACTCCTTATCAAGAAATTCTGCCCCAAATGCTGCAAATCCACCCCATCGGTAATTATCTCTGTACTCCAGCTTTATGGATTTGTACAACCACGATTGACTTGCATAAGCTCCCCCCAGTTTTAGTCCAACGTTTTTAACAAACTGTGCAGGCACTATAAGGGGAGAAACGGCAAAGATCAGAATGAGGATGTTTTTCATGCAAGCTTAAATTTTAACAACCTTTCGCATAACAAAGCCCTTTCCTAAATCAACTTTTATCCAATATACCCCGCTGGATATAGAGCTCAGTTCTAATTTAATAAAATTCCCGTGAATACTTTTGGAAAGCACAACCCTGCCTGCGGGATCTAAGAGCTGAATTTTTCTGATATTTCTACCTTTGACCATCAGAAAGTTGCTGGAAGGAGACGGATAAACCACCACATCATCTTTTTTCTTTTCGGTCTCATCTACGGCCACGAGTGTATCACAGCTAAACGTATTTGCCAGGGCATTAAATACTTTATACCAACCAGCACTGTCTTCCCTGAGCTTTGTTTTCTCTTGTTCGATGTGGATGAAAAGCCCCTGTGAAATCGTTGCGGAAGTGCCGCATGCATCTGAGCTCTGATTGATGTATCTGCCCTGGACATTGGTAAAAGCAATCAGGCGCGTCCATGTGGTGTCAATATGCGCAATTTTAAAAGTGAGCGAATTGTCTTCCTGAAATAAATTGTTACTGAAATCCAGGGCGTAATCCTGACTTGGCGTATCCCTTGTGCCGTTGCTTATTATCACATAAGGGTCTGTCGGTTGTTTGGCAAATCCATGAAGCTGCACAAAAACACTGTTGGGATTCGCATCATGCATGATCTCCGTTGTTAAATGGAATACGGAATTATCATTGTGAGGATTATCTGAGATTCGAAAGGGAGCAGAAGTTCCGCAGGAGCCGGTACTTCCAGAACAGGAAGATGCAGTACTTTGATTGCAACGATGAGTACCACTTAGGAAAAACGCCTTTGCGTTTAGCCTGGTATAGCAGAAGATCCCTTCATATCCTGTATTGGTGTCGTACTTAGGATGTGGCGACTGAATAACCAACGTGGATCGGCATGGAGCTGGATTAAAAATATAAGTACCCCAGTATCGTGTATGAGGCTGCTTCTCTTCTAAGATGTGATAGGACCGGGCACTGTTCACATCAAAATATTGGACCACTTCATATCCAACTGAGTCAGCATTAATTCCTGCATTGATAGCATCGTTGTTCAATAGATACAGAATGGTGTTTGTCCAGGTACTGACCTCGCCAGGAAGTGGCTCTTGAAAATCATTTCCTGAACTGCCAGGCATATTATCGATAATTGTATCAATATGTTGATCCAGTGATCCAGTAATATTTTGTCCCGATGAGAGACAAAATGAGAAGAAGAAGAAACAGAATGTATAAATGCATCTTGCAATCATAGCAGAAAGTTAATAATATTGACAGTTAAGGATATGTTATTAGCTTCGAAAAGTTCAATGGGTTTATTTCTGCTTATTTTGAGCATTGTCGGTTTTCCCTTGGCCGAAGCTCAAGGTACCAACATGGATAGCTTGTGGGCGATTTGGAATAATAGTAACGAATCTGACACCAACAAGCTGAAAGCCATGCACAACATAGCCTTGGGTGGCTACCTTTTCACTCAACCTGACAGCACATTTTATTTTGCACAATTGGAATACGATTTTGCAAAAAGCAAGGGGCTTAAAAAACAGATGGCAGCTGCCCTTAATACCCAAGGAGTGTCATTTATGATTCAAGGCAATTACCCCAAAGCCATTCGCTATTATACCCAATCTTTAACTATCAGCAAGGAAATTGGGAATAAAAAGGGAATTGCCACTTCCTTAAACAATATTGGGAACATTTATTTGGACCAGGGCGATTATCCCAAAGCCATTGACTATCATGCCCGATCTTTAACCATAAAAGAAGAAATTGGGAATAAAAAGGGAATTGCCGCTTCCTTAAACAACATCGGAATGATTTATGCGGAACAGGGCGATTATGCCAAAGCCATTCAGTATCACATCCGATCTTTAACCATAAAAGAAGAAATTGGGAATAAAAAGGGAATTGCCGCTTCCTTACACAACATCGGAGTGATTTATATCGAACAGGGCAATTATGCCATAGCGATTGACTATTATACCCGATCTTTAACCATAAAAGAAGATATTGGGAATAAAAAGGGAATTGCCAATTCCTTAGTTGGTATCGGGAATATTTATTCGAGACAGGGGGATTATCTCAAAGCCATTAACTATTATACCCAATCTTTAACCATACAAGAGGAGCTTGGGAATAAAAATGGAATTGCCAGTTGCTTAGTTAATATTGGGGTGATTTATAAGAAACAGGGAGATTCTGCCTACAGTGCAGGAAATTCTGCGCTTTCGGCAGACAAATACACCAATGCCTTGGACTATTATAACCGATCTTTAACCATAAAAGAAGAAATTGGGGATAAAAAGGGAATTTCCATCTCCTTAAACAACATCGGAATCATTTATAAGAAACAGGGCTATTCTGCTTACAGTGCAGGAAATGCTGCACTTACGGCAGTCAAGTATTCCGGTGCCATTAAACTCAGCACCCGCGCACTAACCATAGCTCAAGAGATAGGCATTGTAGTGGAAACAAGGGATGCTGCCAATGCCTTGTATGAAGTATACAAAGCCACCGGCAAGCACAAACAGGCATTGGAAATGTACGAGCGATACATTGAAGCAAGAGACAGTATTAATAGTAAGGAAAACCAAAAGGAGGTTATACGCCAGGAATTCAAGTACAAATTTGAAAAAGCCCAACTTGTAAAGAAGCAGGAAGAAAATGAAAGACGCCGAAAATTGAATGAAAAGTTAGAGCGGCGCGACAATCTGCAATATTCAGTGGTATTGATTTGTTTATTGGTAATCGGCGTGTTGGTAGCCATGCTCGGTAAATTATCTCTACCTGTGCGAGTAGCAGAGGGAATTATCTTCTTTTCTTTTCTAATACTTTTTGAGTTTATTTTAGTGTTGGCCGATCCATATATTGATGCCTGGTCTGGCGGAGCTCCTGGTATAAAGCTGCTGTTTAACGCCGGTATAGCAGCCCTAATATTTCCGGCTCACGCATTCTTTGAATCTAAACTTAAAAGACGAATTGTAAAGGCATAATCAATATATTCGCAATTCATTTTTTTAAATAACATCCACCAAACTATAATATGAAAGCAGAAATACACACATCAAAAGGAGTAATGAAACTTGAGTTTTTCGAGGATGATGCTCCCAAGACAGTTAAGAATTTTACAGATCTCGCAAAGAAGGGTTATTACGATGGGCTTAAATTTCACCGCGTTCTGCCAGATTTTGTGATTCAGGGAGGTTGTCCTGAAGGCACTGGCACCGGTGGTCCTGGCTATATGATTGACTGCGAAACGGACGGTGAAAACCAATACCATGACAGAGGCGTATTGTCAATGGCTCATGCTGGTAAAAATACGGGAGGATCTCAATTCTTTGTCTGTCACAGCAGGTCCAATACAGCCCACTTAGACAGGGTTCATACTGTATTTGGCAAAGTGTATGAAGGTTTGGAGGTAATAGATCAGATTACGGAAGGAGATGTGATGGATAAAGTCGTAGTTATTGAGGAAGATTAGAAATTAGGGACTGTGGTCCTTATGAACCCCGCGTTTTAGTTTCCTAAAGAATCTTTCTAAAAAGGATATTCCAATTAATACTGCTACACAAATAATAGCGAGTGTTATTGCGGCAGTTGTGTACTGAAAAGCGATCAGGCAGCCGGTTGCGGCCAGAATCCATATTATCGCCGCTGAAGTCACACCGGCAACCAATCCATCCCTGCCAATGATTACGCCAGCTCCCAGGAAACCGACTCCGGTTACCACGGCGCCAATTATTCGGACGGCGTACTCCTCCTCCACCATAACGTAGGCGATAGAGACAAACGTGTAAACAGCCATACAGATCAGTATACTCGTTCTGATTCCGGCTGGCTTTCCAATCCATTGCCGCTCTAGCCCGACAATAAAACCGCAAAAAAATGCAACAGCCAATCCTGTAGCGCTTAAGGGAGCAAGACTAATTGTTTCGAACATGGCTCTGTAATTAATTGAATATGTACCTATTTACGAAAAACAGACAGAAATGGTTAGTGTTCCTATCTTTACTAGACATTTAATTAACCATGATAAAATTTCAGTCACCTCTATTAAAAGGGACATTAATAAGCCGGTACAAGCGCTTTTTTGCAGACGTTGAGCTGGAGAATGGTGAAATTGTCACTGCACATTGTCCCAATACAGGAAGCATGAAGACTTGCAGAGATGAGGGCGCCACTGTCTATCTGCTTCACAACCCCTCTCCAACCCGAAAACTGGACTATACATGGGAGCTTACGGAAACTGAAGGGGGTTTCATTCTCATCAATACACATCGTCCGAATAAGATTGTGGAAAATGCCATTTTAAATAAAGAAATTCCTGAATTGATTGGTTATTCTGAGCTTCGCAGGGAGGTCAAATACGGTGAAAAATCACGAATAGACTTGTTGCTCGAAAACCATTCCTCTTCCCCGGATTGCTACGTGGAGATTAAAAATGTAACCCTGAAAAATGGCGATACGGCGAATTTTCCGGATTCTGTAACAGAACGCGGTACCAAACACCTGCTCGAACTCGAAGCAATGGCCACCAACGGCTTTCGGGCTGTGATCTTCTATCTGGTCAACCGGCCAGATGTGACAGCTTTTAATGTGGCCCGCGAAATTGACCCTGTGTATTGTACCACATTTGATAAGGTCATTCAAAATGGTGTTGAAGTACTAATCTATCAAACCAGCATTACAACATCTCAAATAACAATCAAAGGCCCCCTACCCTTCGCCAATTAGCGAGATAATTGGTAACTTTGGGTAATCAACCCCAAAAACGATGTGCGTTCGCAGAATTCTATTTACCGCCGGCTGCCTGCTCATTGGCCTCGCCTCATTCGCACAGAGCAGTAATTACTCAAAAGTTTACCGGATCTTCAAAACGAACTGTACGAACACCTCATGCCACGATAAAGTATCGCCAACCGGTAATATGTCACTGGAGGGTACCGAATCAGAAGTCTATAACAATTTGGTAGGCGTTACTCCGACCAATTCATATGCGGATAGTATGGGTTATAGCAGAATTAACCCTGGCGACCCACACACTAGTTTTCTTTTTAGAAAGATTAACCAGGGGTTTGACGCCCATATAATATTGGATACACAGGAAGTCGATCCCATGCCCAGCGCTATTAATTTAACAGACGAAGAAAAAGAGACGATCCGGCAATGGATACTACATGGTGCCATGCAAAATGGAACCAGCCTCAATTCATTTGACACGCTATTGATTCAGGATTATTATACAAATGGCGGTGTTGAGAGCATGCCCACCGCTCCTCCGGCTCCTGATTCAGCAGATGGCTTTCAGATTCATATGGGTCCATTTTTTGTTGCAAAGGGACAGGAGTTGGAATATTACTTAAAATATGACCCAAAGCTTTCTACGGCAACCGAGATTTACCGCGTTGATATGCTAATGGGCGGATTTTCACATCATTTTATTTTGAATAGGTTTAAGGTGGGAGAAGAGAGCAGCTTTTCTGATGGCTACAGGCGCAATGGATCCAGCCTATCTTCCGTCGGAATAACCTCCGCCCAATTTGCGGATACGATGATCTTGCCTGCCAAGACAGCCTTTTATATTCCAGCTAATTCCTGGTTCGACCTCAATTCTCATTACATCAACTTTTCGAGCACGCAAGTATTGAAAGCTGAGGTGTATATCAATATTTATACTCAAGATGCCGGAACCGCCGTACAGATCATGTACTCAACCGGACAAACCGGCGCTTTGGATCCCCCATCCAATATATTATATGTTCCCAATGATGGAAACACGTATACATTTGAAGACGAATTTTATCAAGGGAGTTATCCAATATCCCTGAACAATGACATCTATGTTTGGAGAATGACCTCACATACGCATCAGTGGGGAACAGACTTTCAAATTTTCAGAAGAAACACAGATGACACCAGGGGAGTTATGCTGTATGATGGGGCGAATATAGATGGAATTCCCAACGGAACCAGTGTCGGGTTTGACTATGCTCATCCTCCCACGTTAATTTTTGATCCCTTCATATTCATACCAAAAAATGAAGGATTTATTTTTGAAGCATCCTATGTGAATACGGGGAACATTAATCCTGTTACCTGGGGAGCGACCTCTGAAGATGAAAGGTTCATCATGGGCATCTTTTATGTTCTGGATACGACGGGCCTAAGTGCTTTGGGTATTCCAAAGGCGATAGAAATCAGTCATAACACTACGGTATACCCCAATCCAGCGGAATCGACTATTTACTTTGATTTTGAGGAATTTCTTGTGGGAACCCTGTCAATCTATAACGCTTTTGGTACGTTGATAGATGAGTTTGCCCTGAAAAACGACTTTGCAAAGATGGATGTCTCCAACCTTGCCACGGGTGTCTATGTATACATAGTCAT